>NZ_LMUW01000188.1:0-91974 GCF_009765735.1 Xenophilus sp. L33 | reverse complement strand
AACCGAGGCGGCTGGAGTTTTGGCCGGAGTTCGACAGCGTGTTCTGGTTCTTCGTCACGGTGACGCCGAAAGGCGTCTGCGACTGGACCCGGAAGCCGGTGATCGATGCGTCGACCACACCGAACAAGGTGACGGATGACTGAGCCGAGGCGGCACCGACGACTGCCAGCGCAGCCATGGCAACCAGAGATTTTTTCATTGCAAGTTTCTCCAATGTTAAACAAGGGTTCCGCTGGAAGCGTCTCGTGACTCACGCTTAACTCCTCGGCGGACCCGGCCAACCCCCGTTCAGGAAGTTGGAGCTATTGCAGCAGACGGTTAATTGGCCAGCAATACGCAATTACCGAAAACAAATGCGTTAAATGAGTTTGTGTCGCAGTCTCGCGACACCTTTTCAGCGAGTCGGATTCACTCGTTTTTTCATTGGAGTTGCTAAGAGCAAGACTCGGACAATTAGAGTCGTCAATTAAGGATCAATGTGTTCTCTAATTAGAGTCATCGAAGTAATTGACGTTCATTGGCGTACGCGATGACGCTTGATCGCCGCTTGGGGCGCGCTCCCGGCAAGCGGCATTCGGGCTTCGCGCCGGCGCCGGTCCCCGCCGCCCGCCCGTGGCTGACAGCCCGGTTACCGAGGCTGATCGCGCTGTCAGCTAAGCGGCGAAATCTAAGGGTAAACCAGCACTAAAGTACTAGTTTGTGGTTTAAAAGTACTAAAGATGCTGTCCCGTTTGTCAGTTTGGTGTCATTCATGTATCTTCGCCACGCAGCAAATCTTGGAGGGGTAAGCGATGGGAGGAGCGGAAACGACAGTGCGGCAGGACGAGAGCGTCGCCGTGGCCTTGGCAGCACGCCCCGCGGGTCGCGGGGCGTGCCCTTGTGCGCGGCCCGGTCCGCTGCGTCGTCATGCCCAGTGCAGCCCGCAAGAGGAACCATGAACACTTTCGTCCCTTCAGCCACCGGTCGCCGTTCCCGTCGCCGCCACACTGCCGAATACAAGGCCTCCGTCGTTCGGGCGTGCCAGCAGCCGGGCACCTCGATGGCCGCGGTGGCGCTGGCCAACGGGCTCAACGCCAACATGCTGCGCAAGTGGGTCATGGAGTCCGAGCAGGCGCGCCAGGGACGCTCGGAAGAGGGTGTCGAGGGTGAAGAGGCATCCGGCGTTTCGCCGGGCTACATCGCCTTGCAGGCGCCGCCGGTCGGCGGCGCCGGCACGATCGGGCCGGGCGCCGGCTCGGCGCGCGACATCCGGGTCGAGGTCCATCGCGCCGGCATGACGATCAGCGTCAGCTGGCCGGTCAGCGCGGCGTCGGAGTGCGCGGCGTGGATCGGGGAGTTCCTGCGATGATCGGCAAATGGATAAAGAAGTCGAACCCGCGGTCCTCGCGGTCATCAATGAAAAACGCCTCCTAGGCGACAAGCGCACCCCCGTCGAGATCATCGCCCGCATGGGCGTTTTCGATGCCCGCCAGAAGGCATCGGACCAGGCCTGGCTGGCCAGCGGCGACAACGTCATCGCCACCGTCTGGGCGGAATTCGTCAGCGTCGCAGCCAGCGGCCCCTGGTTCTGCCTGGAGCCCCTGGAACCGGAGCGCCGGCTCGACGGCGAAGAGCGGACCGCCCTGCAGACGCAGCGCGCCAAGGACCGCCTCGCCTTGCTCAAGCGATCGCTCGACGAGGATCGCCCCTTGCGGGTCGTGCTGCAGACCAACCGCGTGGCGATCGCCAACCTGGAGACCGACAAGGCCGCCAAGGTGTCCACCCGCGTCCCGGACGACCAGGAATGGCATGTTGCCGAATGGGACCCGGTCAAGAAGATTGCGCTGCTGGTGCGTGGCCCGCGCGGCTGGCTGCCGGGCGAGGACGAAGTGAAGGCGGC
Source organism: Xenophilus sp. L33 (assembly GCF_009765735.1). Lineage (GTDB taxonomy): Bacteria > Pseudomonadota > Gammaproteobacteria > Burkholderiales > Burkholderiaceae_C > Variovorax. The sequence goes on along the minus strand of NZ_LMUW01000188.1, from coordinate 90,095 downwards.
GCGCGAACGTGGCGGCGTGCCGCCGGCGGCGCCCGAGAGCCGCTCCGGCCAGGCCTCGCGCGACGAATTGCAGGAAGCCGCGATCGACTACCTGTCGCGTCATTTCGGCGGCTACGGCTACAAGACCGAGCGGGTGAGCGGCCAGCAGCTCGGCTACGACATCGAGGTGACCGACAAGAAGGGCAACACATTGCTCAAGCTGGCGGTCAAGGGCACCACGCCCGCGACGACCGGCTACCAGCTCAGCGCCGAGGAGCGGGCCTGCGCCGCGCGCGGCGATCCGTGGCGGCTGGCGGTGGTCAGCGAGCCGCTCGACAAGTCGGTCCAGCACAAGCTCTACAAGTCGACCGAGATCGCCAGCGCGCCCGGGCTGCAGAACTGATCCGGCCGCGGGACTGCGTCTGAAGGCTGCCGCCAACCGCTAAGCATCAGACCGCCAAGCGTCAGACCGCTTCGATCTCCTCCTGCCGCACACCCAGCGGCACGATGCACACGAAGCGCCCGCCGAGCGTCAGCACCAGCCCCGAGGCGCCGCCGAACTGCACGACCCGGCAGATGGCACGCGGCGCACTGCGCGCCGCCTGCGCCATCGAGAAGGCCGACGAAGCCGCCAGCGAACGGGTCGGCGGCGGCTGCAGCAGCGCGAACAGTAGGCCGGCTTCGCGGACCTGCAAGGCCTGCCGGTAGCGCTGGAACAGCGCTTCGGCGTCGATATCGTCTGGATGGCGGTCGCGGTCGCGGTCGCGGTCGTCATCGTCTCGCAGCTGAAGCCGCACCAGCGCGCGGTGCATCTGTTGTCGCAAGCTGGCTTCCTTGCGCCCGCTCGATGCGGCGATGTCGGCGAAGCTCGCCTCGAAGACCTCGCGCAGCAGCACCAGCGCACCTTCGGCCGTGTTCAGACGCGTCGCCAGGCGACGCAGCGCGGCATCGACCGACTCCGTCAGCGCCGCTTCGGTCTCCGGCGATGGCCGCGGGGAGGCGAGGGCGTCCGCCTCGTCCTCGCCCTGCAGCCGTTGCATCCAGGCGCGCTGGCGCAAGCGGTCGATCGCCAGGCGTTGCATCACGGTGGTGAGCCAGGCGGGGAGCGCATCGGGCGCCGGACGGCCGGCGGCGGCCGCTTCGAGGGCGCGCAGGTAGCTGTCCTGCACCGCGTCCTCGGCTTCCGCGCGTGCGCCCAGCAGGCGGGTGGCGGCGCGCAGCAGCCGCTGATGCCGGATGCGGAACTGCGCCAGATCGTGGTCATCGAACATCGCGGCAGCTTGCCACATCGGCCGATGTCACGAAAGCCGCCGGTCATTCGTCAAGTCCGTTCAAACCTCTGGAGCCACCATGGAAACCGACAACGACCATCCTGCGCCATCGACCGGGCCGCGCAGTTCGTACCTGGAAGAGAAGGCTTTCAAATCCCGCACCCTGCTGATCTTCGGGACGGTGACCGATGCGCTGGCGGCCGACATCACCCGCCGCCTGATCGCGCTGGACGCCGACAGCCAGGCGCCGATCGACCTGCTGGTGAGCTCGCCGGGCGGTCACCTCGAATCGGGCGACGCGATCCACGACGTGGTGCGCTTCATTTCCGCGCCGGTGCACATGATCGGCACCGGCTGGGTCGGCAGCGCGGCCACCCACCTGTTCCTGGCGGTGCCGCGGGAACGTCGTGTCTGCCTGCCCAACACCCGCTTCCTGATCCACCAGCCGAGCGGCGGCGCCGGCGGCCAGGCCACCGACATCGCGATCCACGCGCAGGAGATCGTCAAGGCGCGCGAACGCATCGCCCGCGAGATCGCGCGCGAGACCGGCAAGCCGCTGGAAGAGGTGCAGTCCGACATCGAGCGCGACCGCTGGTTGTCGGCCGAGGAAGCGGTGGCCTACGGGCTGGTGTCGCGGGTGATCCAGCACAAGAGCGAACTGCGCGAACAGCGCGAAAGCGCGAATCGCGATTGACACCATACCAATCGGTATGGCATCGTCCGTCCCATGAAGACGGACATCGATTCCGACACCTCGGACGCCAGGAGCCGGCTGCTCGACGCCGCGTTGCATGTCATTCGCAGCAAGGGCTACAGCGCGACCTCGGTCGACGACATCTGCGCCGCGACCGGCGTCACCAAGGGCAGCTTCTTCCACCACTTCCGCAGCAAGGAAGAAATGACCCTGGCTGCGATCGCGCACTGGAACGACAGCACCGGGGCGTTCTTCGCCGGCGCTCCACACCAGCAACTCGACGATCCGCGCGACCGGGTGCTCGGCTACATCGACCTGCGCAAGTCCCTGCTGCGGGGCGACGTTCCCGACTACACCTGCCTGCTCGGCACCCTGGTCCAGGAAACCTTCCACACCCATCCGCGTTTGCGCGAGGCGTGCAACGACGGCATCACGCGGCACGCCCGCACCGTCGGCCGCGACATCGCGGCAGCCAAGGCGCTGCATGCGCCCGACGCCGGCTGGGATCCGCAGGCACTGGCACTGTTCACGCAGGCCGCCTTGCAAGGCGCCTTCGTGCTCGCCAAGGCCCGCGACGGCGCCACGGTCGCGCGCCAGTGCGTCGACCATCTGCGACAGCACGTCGCCAACCTGCTGGGCGCCGACGCGCGTCCGGCACCTTCAGGAAAGACTCGCCGATGACCGCATCCACCGACACCGCCGCGCACGAACTCGTCCTCACCCGCCTGATCGACGTGCCGCGCGAGAAACTCTTCCGCTGCTGGGTCGAGCCCGCATTGATCGTCCGGTGGTTCACGCCGCCGCCTTGGAAGACGACCTCCGCCGATGTCGACCTGCGTCCTGGCGGCTCCAGCTTCGTCATGATGCAGGGCCCCGACGGCACGGAGATGCCCAACCGCGGCGTCTACCTCGAGGTGGTGCCCAACGAGCGGCTGGTCTTCACCGACGCCTACACCTCCGCCTGGGTGCCGTCGGCCAAGCCCTTCTTCACCCTGGTGCTGACTTTCGAGAAGGAAGGCGGCGGCACCCGCTACACCGCGCGCGCCCGCCACTGGACCGCCGAGGACTGCGCCAGCCACGAGGCGATGGGCTTCCACACCGGCTGGGGCATCGCCACCGACCAACTCGCCGCGCTGGCGGCCACGCTCTGAAAGGGCTGTCATGAAACCCGTCGTTCACTTCGAGATGCCCTATGACGATGCCGCTCGCATGGCCCGCTTCTACGAGAAGGCCTTCGGCTGGCAGACGCAGCAACTGGGCGAGGAGATGGGTGCCTACGTGCTTGCCGGTACCACGCCGAGCGGCGCCAGCGGCCGCCCGCTCGAGCCCGGCGCGATCAACGGCGGCTTCTTCCCGCGCAAGCCCGACTGGCCGGCGCAGGTGCCCTCGGTCGTCATCGCGGTCGACGACATCCACGCGGCCATGAAGCAATTGCAGGCGGCCGGCGGCAAGCTGCTCGGCGACCAGCCCATGGAGATTCCGGGCGTCGGTCAGTACGTGTCGTTCATGGACACGGAGGGCAATCGGGTGAGCCTGTTGCAGCCGCTGGCGCGGGCGGGTTGACAGGCCTCGCTCAGTCGAGCGCGATGTCGTTGTCGCGCGCGACCCGGGTCCACTTCGCGATCTCCGACCGGATCAGCGCGGCGAATTCGTCGGGCGTGCCGCCGACCACCTGCGAGCCGGAGGCTTCGACCTTCTGCCGGAAGTCCGGGGTCTTCAGGATGTCGTTGACCTGGCTGTTGAGCTTGGCGATGACCTCCGGCGACGTGCCGGCCGGCGCGAGTATGCCGCTCCAGGTCGTGCCCAGGTAGCCCGGTACGCCGGACTCCGAGATGGTCGGCAGGTCGGGCATCGACGCCAGGCGCTGGGCGCTGCCGATCGCCAGCGGCCGCAGCTTGCCGCCCTTGATCATCGTGTCCGATGCCTGGGTGCTGACCAGCAGCAGGTCGACCACGCCGCCGGCGACGTCGACCATGGCTGGCGTGTCGCCCTTGTAAGGCACGTGGACCAGCTTCACGCCGGCCATCTCGCCCAGCATCTCGGCGGCCAGGTGGGTTGACGATCCGTTGCCCGCCGAAGCGATCGAGATCTTGCCGGGCCGCGCCTTGGCGTCCTTCAGCACGTCCTGCAGCGATCGGTAGGGCAGCTTCGGATTGGCGACCAGCAGCATCGGCGTCGCATTGACCTGCACCACCGGCACGAAGTCCTTGACCGGGTCGTAGGGCAGCTTCTTGTAGACCGCCGGTCCGGTGCCGTGCGAACTGAGGTTGCTCGACAGCAGCGTGTAGCCGTCGGGCGCCGCCTTGGCGACGATGTCCAGCCCGATGATGCCGTTGGCACCGGCATGGTTCTCGACATAGACGCTCTGGCCGTTCAGTTCACCCAGTCGCGCAGCCAGCAGCCGCGCCGTGATGTCGGCCGCGCCGCCGGGCGGGAAGGGCACCACGATGCGCACCGGCCCACGCGCCGGCCAGGCCTGCGCCTGTGCGTGGGCCGCCGGCGCCACCAGCCACGCCGCGCAGGTCACGGCAACCGCCAGGGCCCGGGTCCACGATTTGAAGTTCGGCACCGGCTTTCCCTTTCGGTTCAACCCACGAGCCGCACCGCGGCCAGTTGCGGCAGCGGTGCGCGGGTGTAGAGATGCAGCTTGTTGATCGCGGCATGCTCGCTGCCGGGCACGTCCAGCCAGAGCCGCACCAGGTGGCGCCGGCGCGTGGATGCCGGGTCGTTGAAGAAGGCGGTGCGCGAATGCAGCACGGTGAAGTTGTTGACCAGTTGCAGGTCGCCGGGCGCGAGGTCCATCTGGAGCACGAAGGCCGGGTCGTGCGCCAGGGCGTCGAAGGCGTCGAGAGCGGCCGTCTCCGCCGGCGTCAAGGGCTGGCCCAGTTGCTCGCGGCCCCAGACCGAGGCATTGCGGCTGTAGACGCAGTTCAAATGACCGCGGGTGACCGAGAACACCGGCAGGAACCAGGGCGAGACACGCGGCTCGCCGTCCGGCTGGGCGCCGCGACGGTCGACCGGAAAGCCGTCGTACAGCACCGCGAGGTGCTCGGGATGCGATTCGGCCAGGGCGTTGTGGATGGCGCCGGCGCTCGCCAGCAGGCTGAGGCCGCCTTCGTCGGCCTTGTTCACGCACAGCAGGCCGACGATGTTGGCCCCATCGCTGTGGAAGTCGAGCTTGGCCGGGCTGTGGTAGCCGCGCGAGTTCTTGCCGAAGCTGCCTCCCTCGTCGCGCACGTCGATCAGGAGTTCGCGGTCCTTGGTCTGTTCCACCGGCGTGCCGAAATGCAAGCCGAGACCCCAGGTCAGCGCGTGCAGATCGCCTTCGGAACGGCCCTCCACCGGCAGGCCGCGCAAAACCTGGAAGCCGCGACCGCGCTCGACCTCGTCGGCGATGCGTCGGAAGTCGGCGGCCAGCGATGGCAGCGCGAAGTCTTCCGGCCGGATCTCTGCCGGTTGCAGGCCGCGCTTCACCACCTGGTCGAGCGCCTCCTCGATCTCCGCGGCGCCAGCGGGCGGCACGCGCCAGATCCATGAATCGTCGTTCGCCAGATCGCTGCCGTGCCAGACCTCGCGGCCGCTCGCCATCATTGCCATCGTCGCTGCCTTGGGTCGTCTCTTCCAATCGAAGCCGCTCGATGTTCGGCTTCGGCCTGTTCGCGATCAATAGGGTGGAGCGCTTTTATACTGAGCCGATGCCTATGAATCAGGAGTTCGGCCAGGAGCTCAAGTACCGCCAGCTCAAGGCCTTCATGGAGGCGGTCGACGCCGGCTCCTTCACCTTGGCGGCCGAGCGCATGGGCATCTCGCAACCTTCGTTCTCGGCGCTGGTCAAGGAGCTGGAGGCCAGCCTCTCGCTCACGCTGTTCGACCGCAGCACGCGCCGCTGCAGCCCCACGGCCGCCGCGCAGGCCTTCTACGAGCAGCTGCGCCAGCCGCTGGTGCAGATCGAGCGCGCCTGGGGCCAGGCCAAGGACACGGGGCAGGGCGTGAGCGGCCGCCTTCGGCTGGCGGCGCTGCCCTCGATGGCATCGGGGTCGATCACCCGCAAGCTGGCGCAGTTCAGGCTCGACCATCCCGACGTCCACATCACGCTGGTCGAGCGCCGCCACGACCAGCAGCTCGATGCGGTGCTGCGCGGCGAGGTCGAGTTCGGCATCAGCAGCATGAGCGGCTTCCATCCGGAGTTGAGCTTCCAGTCGCTCTACGTCGACCGCTTGCTGATCGTCGCGCCGGCCGACCATCCGCTGGCCGCGACCCGGCCGACTTGGCAGAGCCTGACCGGCTATCCGCTGGTGCTGGTGTCTTCCGGCCAGGCCGAAGACGCGATGAAGGCGAACGGCGTGCGCATCGTGCCGGCCTGCGACGTCGAGCAGGCGGTGACCGCGCTGGCGATGGTCCGGCGCGGCATGGGCATCACGGTGCTGTCGTCGAGCATCATCCCGGACCTGGACACGCGCGGGCTGGCCTGCCTGCCGATCGAAGGTTCCTCGGTGTTCCGCACCATCGGCATCGTCAAGCGGCGCCACGTGCGGCTGAGCAAGCTGGCGCTGGCCTTCGTGCGCAGCCTGCGCGATCTGGCGCCGCCGCGCTTCGCGGACGACTGAGCGCGCTGCGCCGGGGCGGCTAGGCCGTCGGCCCCCGCCCGAACCACAGCATCGACAACGCTGCCGCCGCGATCGCCAGCACCGCCGCAAGCATCGCGAGCGGCGCCGCCAGCTCGGTCTCGCGGTTGACCAGTTGCACCCGCGTGCCGAGGTCGCGGTAGACGCCTTGCAGCGTCTGCGCCTCGCCGGCGTGGTAATACTCGCCGCCGGTCATGCGGGCGACTTCGCGCAGGGTCGGCTCGTCCAGCTGCATCCAGATCGCCATGCCCTCGGGCGACGCCACGTCGCCCTCGACGGTGCCGACGCCGACCACGAAGACGCGCACGCCGCGGTCGGCCGCCATCTTCGCGGCGGCGAGCGTGTCGACGCCGGTGGTGCGACGGCCGTCGCTCAGGAGAATGATCGCGGCCGACGGATAGGAGCCCGGCGCCACCGGCACGATCTGCTGCGCTTGCGGCTTCTCCTTCTCGTCGAGGCTGCGACCGCTGCGGGGGCTGTTGCTGCCGGGAGAAAGGTCGCCGAGGTCGATGTGCTGCTCCGGGAACAGCTCCGAGATGCATTGCACGATCGCGTTGCCGACCGCGGTACCGATCTGCATCTGGATGCCGTCGATGCCCGCCACCAGCGCATCGCGGTCGAGCGTCGGCCGCTGCGCCACCTGGCTGCTGCCGGCGAAGGTGACCAACCCGACCTCGATGCCGTGCGGCAGTTCATGCAGGAAGAGCTTGGCCGCGGCCTGGGCGGCTTCCAGCCGGCTCGGCTTGACGTCGCTGACCCGCATGCTGAGCGACACGTCCATCGCCAGCATGATCGTGGAGCGCGACCAGGGCAGCGTCACTCGGGCCACCGGCCGGGCGGCCGCGAGCAGCAGCACGGCGAAGGCCAGGAGCAGCATGGCCGGCGGCACGTGCCGCCGCCAGCGGCGCCCCGCGTCGGCGTCGCGAACCACGCCCAGGCTGCTGAAGTGCACCGCCGCGCGGCTGCGGCGCCCGATCAGCCACAGATAGGCCGCCGGCAGCAGCGCGAGCGCCAGCAGGAGCCAGAGCATTCCAGGCCAGAGGAAGTACATGGGTCGATCGTTCCCGCATCGCAACAATATCCTGTTCCGGACTCGCGCGTTGCACAACCGCTCACCGCGCGATCACTGGTAGCTCATCGTGAACGTGGCGATGGCGTTGGCGGACCCCGGCGTGACGCGGGCACCGGTCTGGATGTAGCGCGCGGTCAGCGGGATGTTGATCGACTGGTTGCCGATCGACTGCTGGGCCAGCCACTGGTTGACGTTGCCCGCGGCGTTCGAATCCGGACCGAAGCCCACGATCTTGTCCTGGCCGTTGCGCAACTGGATGCCGATGCCCGTGGCGGTGGAGGCCGCGCTGAGCGACAGGACGTTCGAGCGATTGCCCGGCGTGGTCTGGTCGGTCAACGTGACATAGGCGTTGATCGACGTGCCGGAGGAGCCGCCGCTGCAAGAGAGCGCGATGTTGAAGGCGGCGGGTGTCCCGGCGGTGGAATTCACGCCCGAGAACTTGCCCATGTCGACCGTGCCGAGCGGGACCCCGATGTTCTTCTGGGCCACCGAGCAGGTCGGGAACACCGGCTTGACGGGGACCGGAGCGCCGAACACGAAAGACACGCCCTGGCCATACGAGGGAAACATGCCCGCGAACTCCCCGCTGATGACGCCGCCCGATGCCGACGGAGCGGCACTCGTGCGAACCAGTTGCAGGTAGAGGGTGACCTGGAGGGGAAGGGTCCAACCGTTGACGTGCGTGATGTTCAGGGGCCAGCGGGCGCTGCTGCCACTGCTGAAGAACGGTCCCTGGGTACCGCTGAAGACCCGCAGGCCCACGCCCGGAACGTTCGTGAGAATGGCGTTCGATGCCGCGTCGTAGCTTCCGGTGCCTCTGTATTCGAGATAGGCGCTCCCCGAGCCCGAACCCTGGCAGTTGATGTTGCCGGCGAACGGGCTCGTCATCGCGACCGCCTGCACCGGCGTGAGTGGGTCGCCCGGCTTCGCGCTCGTGAAGTCGATCGGGGGCGGATTGAAATTGGTCGCCGAATAGACGAACGGCGTCCGCGTGTACGCCGAACTGCCCTTGGTCGAGTCGCAGGCATAGGCTTGCGCATTCGCGATCGCGGGGATGCTCGCACCCATGATCAGGGCGAGCGCGAAAAGAGAGTGACCCGGTGGTTTCATGGTTTCGCTCACCTGCAAATGGCATCCACCGCGGCGTACGAGGCGGAACTCTTGACGGCCGGCGGCAGCACGTAGTCGAGCGAGCAGCTCGCGGCGTCGCCGTCGCCCCAGCGCACGGTCAGGGTGCCGCTGTCGCTCTTCAGGCCGCGCGCCATGATGCGGCCGGCTTGCGCCACGCTGCCGACGGACGCGCCCGACTTGTCGAACACCTCCACGCCGAAGGGCAGCGGCGCGCCGTGGGCATCGGTCGCGCGGATGATCGCGGCGCGGCCCGTGTCGTCGGTCTCGAACTTGACCAGCACCACGGCGCCGGCGGTCGGCACGGTGCGGACCTCGGTGGACTTCAGCTCCACGTTGAGCGGCAGGCCCTTGGGATCGATGTCGATCGTGTTGGTCTCGTAGGGCGTCAGGCTCGATACCAGCGCATGGCCCCAGCGATCGACCTGCAGGCCGCTGCCACCGCTGACGCGGGCGCCGGCGGCGTCCTTGGCTTCGACGATCGCGATCGTGTCGCCGGGGTTCGGGGAGAGCACCACGCCGCCGGCGTAGGCCACCACGGTGCCCGACGCGCCCAGTCCAACCTGCGAATAGGAACCGCTGTTGCTCGCGTTGGCGGTGAGACGCGCCACTGGCGAGGCGTAGGCGACGTTGCCGCCGAACGTCGTCGTGTTGCCGCCATCGTTCACGCTGCCCGAGTTGTGACTGGCGTTCAATCCGTAGGTGACGGCCGAGGTTTCGCCGACGCCGCCGCTCACAGTCTGCTGGACGTTGGTGTCGCCCTTCTGCTCGCGCTGGACGCTGGTGGAGGCGAACACCGGGTTGCGATCGCTGCCGAGCGGCACGCTGAGCGTGACCATCACGGTGTTGGCCCATTGCTGGCTGGCCGGGTTGTATTGCCTGCCGGCGGTCACACCGTAGTTGAGTCGCTTGTAGTTGTTGCTGTAGCCGACCTGGAATTGCGAGTTGGCGCCGCCGCGACCCCAGTAGTTCTGCCGCGATGCGGAGGCGAAGAAGGAGCCGTAGCCTTCCGGCAGGGTCTGGTTCACGACCAGTTGCAGCCGGTCCTTCTGCGGATCGCCTTCGAAGAAGTCGGTGCCGCGCAGGTCGAAGGCGTGCAACGCCACGGCGTCCGACATGCTGAGATAGCCGCTCGAATAGCGATAGGCCACCACCGAGAGACTGGTGTTGGTCGCTTCGAGCACCTTGTTGTAGGCCAGCCGCAGGCTTTGGCCATCGCGATCGGCCTGGTTCTCGAATTGCGTCCGGGCATGCGTGAGGTCGCCCCCGAAGGCGCCGAAACGGGTGTTCAACGCGATGCCGGCGACGCCGGCCGCATAGTCCTCGGTGGTCGTGACGCCACCGTAGCCGGTCAGCAGGTTGGTGAAGCCGTGCTGGGCCGTCGCCTGGACCATCGCCGGTGTCGCGTTGACGACCGCGCTGCGGAACTGCCCCGCGGTGATCGCATACCGGGTCACGCCCGGGCGCAACGCGTTGACGCTCGCGGCATAAGGCACCCGGGAGATGAGCACACGCCCGTCGGCTTCGGTCACCACCACTTCGAGGTCGCCGCCGTAGCCGGTCGGGTAGAGGTCGTTGATCTCGAACGGCCCGGGCGCGACGGTCGTTTCGTAGATGACGTTGCCGTTCTGGCGCACCTGCACCCGCGCATTGGAGTTGGCGATGCCGCGCACGATGGGCGCGAAGCCACGCTGCGACTCGGGGACCATGCGGTCGTCGCTGGCGAGTTGAACGCCGCGGAACCCGACGCTGTCGAAGACGGTGCCGTCGGTGAAGCCTTCGCCCACCACGAGTTGGCTCTGGATCGAATTGATGCCGCGCGTCAGGTTGGTCTGCACGTTCTGATAGCGCGTTCCGGTCTGCCCGTCGCTGCTCAGGTTGCCCGAGTGACGCAGGCGCCACGGGCCCCAGTTGATGCCGCCGTCGAGACCGACGAAGTTCTGCGTGAAGGAACGCCCGCCCGACTCCGCGTAATAGCTGCTCGCGTTGTATCGCAATTGCGCCGCGGGAATGCCTTCGTCCCAGTATTGCGGGTCGACGTAGCCGCGGGCCGAGCGGTTCATCGCGACCTGCGGAATGCCGATATCCAGGCGCTGCTCGCCCAGGTCGAACATGGCCGTCGCGTCCGGAACCAATTCGGGCAGCGAGACGCAACGAGGGGTCGCGACGAGCAATGACTTCGCCGACGCGCCGAGCTTGTCCAGGTCGATGCCGATCCGCTCCAGGAGTTCTCGATCGAAGCAGGGGCGGGCATCACCGGCGGCATCGACCGCCTGGCCCAAGGTGATTTCCGTGCGGCCGAGCCATCTCTGGTTGACATGAAGGTCGATCCGGTAGACGCCGGGGAGCGCCACGTTGCCCTTGTTGAAGCGGCTGAAATCGATCCTGGCGCCGCCGGGTTGCTGCAGGAAGAGGTCGTTGAATTCGACCTGCGCGACATCCTGGGCCCAGACGGGCGGGCTTGCGAGCAACGACAGGATCAGCGCTCCTGCCGAATGCGCTCGAGACACTTCGAGAAGCGAATTTCCCCGCCGCCATGACTGCGGCCGCGACCGAAGAATCGGGATGGGAGACAAGAGGCTTCGAGTCCGAAGCGCTTATCTGGACGGCGCGCTGGTGGCGCCGGCCGTGGCGGACAACGCCGACTGGCCCGCGACCGCACCGCCATAGTCATTGATGTACTGGTACTTCACCGTGGCCGAGGCGCCCTGGGGCACGTCGCCGGCCAATGGAAAGGACTTGGTCTCGCCGGGCGCGATCATGCCGCCCTCGGCGTTCTGCGCGGTCTTGCCGTCTCCGGTGAGCTGCAATTCGGTGAAGCTCACGTGGAAGAGACCGGGATTGCGCCCTTCGAGCGCCGCCTGATGGCCCTCCTGGACCAGCCGCCAGGCGATCTGCGCAGGCGCTTCGTCGGCGCTTCCCTTGAGACCGGCGGGCCTGAAGAAGAGCTTGATGCGCGAGCGGAAGGCCATCTGGATCTTGTTGGTCGCGCTTTCCTCGGCCGTCGGCTTGGGCGGGACTTCAAGCACGTTGAGCCAGAAGACCGATTCCCTGTCTTGCGGCATCGGCTCGCCCGTGTAGAGGATGCGCAGCGTCTGGGCCTTGCCGGGATCGATGCGCGCGACCGGCGGTGTCACGGTGAACGGGACGTCGATGGTCGCGGGCGTGGCGCGCGGGTCGCCCTTGTCGATCCAGGTCTGCGTCAACGCAGGCGTTGCGCCGTTGTTGCTGAGCTTGACCGTGGTCTCGCGTTCCTTGGCGTTGTAGATGACCCGCGTGCTGGCGATGACGACCGAAGCCTGCGCTTCGACCACACCGACGACTCCAAGAGCAAATACACCGAGAGCGAGACAAGTCCTGATGATTTGCTTCATGAAAGGTGCGCGAGGCGTAGATTGGATTCGAACCGGCGGATTGCCTCGAGGCCGCCGCGTCGTGATGTTACTGGTAAACGATCGAATACATGACGCTCGAATTGACGGCACCTGCACCGATGGCGCCGGTGCGAACGTATTCCGCGAAGTACGGCAGGGTGGCTGCACCGGCGACGAGCGTGGCGGCCTTGGAGTTCTGCGATGCGTCTGCGCTGCCGGCATTGATCTTGGTCGCGTCGCCGTTCAGCAGGCGGACCTGCACGCCGGTGGCTGCGCCGGTGTTCTTGAGGTTGCCGGTCGTGGTGTCGACCGAGGCACCGGGTTCGAAATAGGCGTGCACCGAACCGGTTTGCGTCGAACAGCCCGTGAGCGCGATGTTGAAGGGCGTGCGGCCCGCCGTGGCGTTGACGGCGCTCATCGAGCTGGCGGAGACCTGCGGCATGGTGACGGCGAAGTTGCCGCCGTTGCCGCCGCCGTTGATGGTGCAGGTCGTGCCGGTGATGGCGCCGGTGAAGGTGATGGTGCCGTCGGCGGCCGAGGCGACCTGGGCGGTCATGGCGATGGCGGCGAGGACGAGGGCGGAGAGGAAATTGTGCTTCATTTGGAATTGCTCGCTGGTTGGTTGAATTGGCAGTCGATTTTTGAACAGTCAATTTGTTCACCGACCGAACCCATATTTGACCAGCCGGGCTCCGATTGAAATACGCGAATAGTCTCAAACCGGCCGAATTGCACCGTGAGTTAATTCACGAATCGATGGATACGCGAATCCATGAATTCGAATCGGTTTTCCATTAGATATCGATAAAACCGTGAAAATTACCCGCCGGTTCCTGGCGTCTGCCGCGAAGCGGCAGAGGCTGGCAGCGCTGCCAGCGTGATAAAAGTCGTCCAATGAAGAAAATCGCGCCGTTGCTCGCCTTGATGCTCAGTCTCGCAGCACTGCTGCCCGCGTCGGCGCAAGCCAATTGCCCGGTGCGATTGCTCGCGGACAGCGCGGTGAGATTCGTCTTCAAGAGCTACACGCCATTCAAGTTCGAGTCGTCGGCCTTTGCGCCGGGCGCGACTCTCTACACCGCGGACACCCCGTTGTCGGCGTTCGACAGCCCGTCCGAATGCATCGAGGCCCGGTCGCTCGGCGCGACTTCCAGGATGTCCGGGGAAGTCGAGTCGTACGACGCCTATCCGACGAACATTCCCGGCATCGGCGTTCGCTTCCGGCTGAAGGGGCAAGGAGTCGATGCGGCCTACCAACCCTGGGGCTATGAATCCGGCGGCCTGACCTACCGTCCACCCGCCGCAGCGGCGCCCCAGGTGGTGCTGGAAATGGTCAAGACGGGCGACATCGGCTCGGCCGCGACGGTGTCCGGCGAGGTTCGGAACAACGGGTCGTTTCCCTATGTCACGGTCATCGGCAGCGGCGAGATCGTGGTCTATCCGATCCGTCCCGCATGCGCGCTGCTGAATCCGTCGATCGTGCTGCCGATCGCGCGAGCGTCCGGCACGGGCGACCGCGAGAAAGTCGATGTGCGCCTTCTCTGCGCCGGGACCTGGGGCGGGAACCTCCGCAACCTGTCCATCGCCATCCTCGACCAGGGCCCGCAAGCCGACAGCGGCGTTCAGCTGTTCAACGACGCAACGCCCCTGAAGGTCGGCGACACCTACGCCGGAACGCTTCACGTCGTGGCAAGTGGGGCAGGCGCGTACAGCCTTGCCTTGGCCGCCCGGTACGTCGCGTCGGCCGATCCGTCGCCGCGCAACCCTTCGCCGCTGCTCGAGACGCTGCTCATCAGCTATCCGTGATCGCCTGCGCCATCACCTGCGCTATCGCGTCCCGCAATCCATGCCCGCGCCCTGCGTGCGGCACCACAGCTGCTTGCCCGGCGCGTAGTTGGCCAGGCCGACCCACTCGTAGCGGTCGGGAAAGGTGAGCGCCGGCGGCCGTGCGGTCTTGACGAAGCTGCCGCCGTGCTTCGGATCGCCGCTGCCCGCATAGGTCGCGATGGCCGGATAGGGCCAGACCGGCCGGTCGAGCGCGACCGGCGAGGCGATCGTGTTGGCCGAGTAGTAGCGCACCTCGACCTGGCCCGGCGGCGTGCCGTCCTCGACCCAGGCCATCAATTGCGTGAGGAAGTCTTCGCGGGTCGCCTGCGGCCCGCCGTTGCAGTGATAGACACCGGGGATCATGTAGAGCGCCATCACCTTGGCGGCTTCGGCCTCGCCCATGGAGCGCCGCACCGCGTCGTAGTAGTTGAGGGTGTGGTTCGGCGTCGAGCCGGTGTCGGTCCAGCCATGCCACAGGAGCAGCTTGCCGCCGGCCGCCGCGAAGGGACGCAGGTCGGGGTTGGTGGCCGCGAAGAGCTGCGACAGCCGGGTGAGCTTGTTGAATTCGGCGCGGGTGAATTGCAGGGTGCGCACGTCGATGTCGAGCGGTGCGCCGAAGCTCGCCATGTAGTGCGGCCAGTCCCACGAGAACTGGTAGTCGCCGGAAGTCTGCAGACTGAGCGGCACGCCCGGCGCGGTCACCATCGAGCCGACCCAGCCGGCTTCAGATCCATAGGGCATGTCGCCGGCGGTAAGGTGCGCGCCGGTCTCGTCGACCGGGCCCTGCCAGATGGCGTTCACCGCATCGGCTTGCGCGGGCGAGAGGCAGTCGGGTCCGTCGGCGCCGGCGCAGATCAGGCTGCGGGCGTCGAACTGACAGGCGCGCGGGTCCTGGATCATGTCTTTCAGGCCGCCGCCCATGTTGCCGCAGGCGGCCAGCACCGCGGCGTGCAGCGCCGGGAGCTTGTCGGCGGTGAGGATCGGCAGGTATTGCGACGGATGGCTGCCGGGCACCACGCCGGCCGCGTTCTTGCGCACGTTCCAGCCGTGGTAGTAGGTATTGGTCTCGGTGACGTCGTTGGTGTTGGAGCCGCCGATGATGCCGTTGTAGTCCTTCGGAAAGCGCTGCGCCTCCTGCAGGCCCTGCCGGCCGCCGTCTGAGCAGCCGATGTAGTAGCTGAACTTCGGCGCGCGGCCGTAGTAGGCGTTGATGAGTGCCTTGGTCGCGAGCGTCGCCTTGTGCACGCCCATGTAGGCGAAGTCGACCAGCGCATCCGGATTGCCGGCCGCCCAGAGGCCGTCGGCGAAGGGCCCGGGCGTGTTCGGCGTCGCCGCCGAAGTCTTGCGCACGTGGCCGGCGTCGTGCGATGCGACCACCATCTCGCCCGACTCGAAGCGCATGCAGCCGAAGCCCTCGGCCAGTTGCGCCGGCACGCTGACCGCGCCGCAGTAGCCGCCGCAGCCGGACATCGCGAAGCGCTGGGTCCAGCCCGCGACCGGCAGATGGACCTCGAAGTGCACCTGGGCCGCGATGTTGCCGGTCACCCGGCAATAGGCCTGGCCGACGCCGGCGCCTGCGGGCACGACCGCCGCGGTGTCGAGCCGGAAGGGCGCGCCTTCGGTGTCGTTGAAGTCGACACCGAGCAACTGGCCGCATTCCATCGCGGGCGCGACGATCGGCAACTCGGCCGCCCGCGCAGGAAGGGTCGCGAACAGGCACCCCGCCAGGACGAGGCCCAGCAGCGCTGCGAACCGATGGGCGAGCCTGCGCCGCGTTGTCGATGGGATGCCAGTCACGATCGCGTCTCCTGGAGTTTCGGGCCAGGGCGGAGTGTGCACCCGCGCGCGATCAGGCGTCGGGCGGCTGCGCGGCCGCGGGCATCGGGCGTCCCGCGTGCAGCCGTCCTCGCCGCGTCCAGTAAATGATGCCGAGCGCATAGACCCAGAGATGGGCCGAGAAGAGGCCGAACAGCACCATGGTCGACGGATTGCGCACGAAGCCGTCGAGCGACCAGTTGGCGTCCGGATCGTCCGGCCCGAGCCAGAGCCGCCAGCCGATGCGCCCGAGCAGCAGCAGCGCGAAGGCCATGCCGAGCCAGCGGTTGGGCTTGAAGTAGGTGACGCCGCTATGCGGATCGAACTGCGTCAGGCGCACCCCGAGCGCACCGAAGAGCGCGCCGGCGGCCAGGCCGCCGACCAGCGACCAGAACGCCGCGCGCTCGGCGAAGGCGACGATGGCGACGAAGACCACCAGCGCGCTCAGCCCGGCCACGCGCAGGTATTGCTCGAGCAGAGAGAAGCGCTGGCGCAGCAGCAGCCGCCGCAGCCGCACCACGACCCGCCATGCGAAGAAGGGCAGCACCATCCAGCCGAAGGCCAGCGGCAGGTGCCAGTGCAACAGGTGGTGCGCGCTCATGGTCCTGCGCACGTCCACATCCATGGGTGCAAGATGCATCCATGCCGATTCACTTCCGAGCCCTCGCGCTCGCGGCCGTTCTGGCCGCCTCTTCGCACGCATTCGCGGCACCCGAAGCACCGATCGCGCCGGGCTACGGCATCGAGTTGCAGGGCTTCGACTATCCCTATCCGATCGCGCACTTCGACTTCCGCTCGCAGGGCGAGTCGCTGCAAATGGCCTACATGGACGTGGCACCGCAAGCCGCGCCGAACGGCCGCACCGCGGTGCTGATGCATGGCAAGAATTTCTGTGGCGCGACCTGGGAGCACACGATCGCGTCGCTCTCCGCGGCCGGCTACCGCGTGGTGGTGCCCGACCAGGTCGGCTTCTGCGCCTCGACCAAGCCGGCGCACTACCAATACTCCTTCCAGCAGTTGGCGGCGAACACGCGGGCGCTGCTGCAGTCGCTCGGCGTCGAACGCGCCACGCTGGTCGCGCATTCCACCGGCGGGATGATCGCGACCCGCTTTGCGCTGATGTTCCCGCAGTCGGTGGAGCAATTGGTCCTGGTGAACCCGATCGGCCTGGAGGACTGGAAGGCGCTCGGCGTTCCGGCCCGCAGCGTCGACGACTGGTATGCGCGGGAGCTGAAGCTGTCCGCCGACAGCGTGCGCCAATACGAGACCAGCACGTACTACGTGAACCACTGGAAGCCGGAATACGAGCGCTGGTTGACCATGCTCGCGGGCCTCAACAGCGGCCCCGGTCATGCGCTGGTCGCGTGGAACTCGGCCTTGGTCTACGACATGATCATGACGCAGCCGGTGGTCTACGAGTTCCCGCTGCTGAAGATGCCGACGGTGCTCATGATCGGCACCGCCGATACCACCGCCATCGGCAGCGACCTCGCGCCGCCCGAGGTGAAGGCCCGCATCGGCCACTACGACCGGCTCGGCAAGCAGGTGGTCGCGACGATCCCGCGGGGCCGGCTCATCGAATTCGAAGGCCTCGGCCACGCACCGCAGATCCAGGAGCCCGAGCGCTTCGATGCCGCCCTGATCGACGCCATGGCGGCGCTGGCTGCGCGCTGACCGCGCGCTGGCGGGTGTGGAAGCGGTCATGTCCTTCAGCCAGCTTCAGCCGGCCCCTGCGCGCAGCGCAGCCACCTCCTTGCGCATTGTCTTGACAGCCAAGACGCCGACCTTCGCTGCGGGCTTCCTGCGAAGCAGCGCTTCCAGCCTCGCCGCGCTGCCGTCTTCCACCAGCGGCGTGTAGACCACCAGCTTCAGGTCGCCCTGGTCGAGCATCGCGAAGTTGCAGAACTCGAAGGTCATGCGGCCGGCCACCGGATGCCGGATGCGCTTCTGGCTCGACGGCTGCCGCAGCACCTCGTGGCGAGCCCAGCCGGCGCGGAATTCCGGGCTGGCGGCCTTCAGCTTCGCGATCAGCCGCTCGAAATCCGGATCGCCGGCGTGGCGGGCGCTGTCGGCGCGGAACATCGCCAGCCAGACCGGCGCCAGCGCGTCCCAGTCGACCAGCATGCGGCGATGCCGCGGGTCGGCGAAGGCCAGGTGCATCGCGTTGCGCTCGTCGCCCTGCAGGCGGGCGTAGTCGCAGAACAGCACCTGCGCCGCTCGGTTCCAGGCCAGGATGTCCCAGCGGCGCCCGAGCACCTGGGCGGGCTGGCCGGTCAGGCTGTCGAGCATGCGCTGCAGCGCGGCCGGCACCTGCTCCGGTCCGTCGGACGCGATTCGCGGGAGGGGCTTGTCGCTGAGCGCGAAGAGATGGCGGCGCTCCGCCGGGTCGAGCCGGAGCGCATCCGCCAGGCCCGACAGCACCTCGGTCGACGCCTGCACGTCGCGGCCCTGTTCGAGCCAGGTGTACCAGGTGGCGCCGACGCCGGCGAGCATCGCCACTTCTTCGCGACGGAGCCCGGGCGTGCGGCGGCGGAAGCCGGCCGGCAGGCCGACCTGCGCGGGGGTCAGCGCCTCGCGCCGCGACCGGAGGAAGTCGCCGAATTCGCGGCGGCGGATGTCGTCGTCGACGGGCGTCGGTGATGCGGTGGCCATGCAGCCAGGATAGCAGGATCGATACCAGGATAAGCGCGGCACTGGCTGGCTTTTCCGATGGCCGGCACATTGGCCCTCACGCATCGATCCCCGCTGCGACTCATCGAGGAATTGCCATGTCATCACCCCACATCGTCATCGCCGGCGGCTCGTCCGGCATCGGCCTGGCGACCGCGCGCCGGCTGCTCGCGAACGGCTCGCGGGTCACCATCCTGGGGCGCAGCCCCGAGCGCTTGCAGGCCGCGAGGGCGCTCTGCGAAGGCGCGCTGCAGACCGTGGTCGCCGACGCGGCCGACAGCCGTGGCATCGGCGCGATATTCGCGGACCTCGGTCCCTTCGACCATCTGGTGCTGGCCTTCGGCAGCGGCAGGGGCGTGGGCCCGTTCGCGACGGTCGACCTGGCCGACGTGCGCCAGGGCTTCGAGGAAAAGGTGTTCCCGCATTTCGGCTGCGCGCAGGCCGCGCTGCCTCACCTGGCGCGAGAGGGCAGCATCACCTTCGTCTCGGCGGTGAGCGCGCATGCGGCCGTGCCCGGCACCGCGGGCATCGGCGCGGCCAATGCGGCGGTCGCGGCGCTGGTGCCGATCCTGGCCAACGAACTGCGGCCGCTGCGGGTCAATGCGGTGTCACCGGGCGTGATCGACACGCCCTGGTGGGACTTCATGCCGGACGACCAGAAGGCCGCCAGCTTCGCCGATTTCGGCGGCCGCACGCCGGTCGGCCGGGTCGGCCAGGCCGACGACGTGGCGCAGGCGATCGCCTTCCTGGTACATGACAGCTTCATGAGCGGCCATGTGCTGGTCTGCGACGGCGGGCTGCGGCTGAGCGCCTGACGCGCGGCCTTCGGTGCGGCTTTCGGTGCGCCTTCAGGCGGCGCCGAAGGCGTCCAGCGCCCGCAGCCGTCCGGTGCGCCCGAGCGCGACCACGCCGTCGCCGGCCTGGATCAGCGTGTCGGGCGGCGGCCGGGTGAGGGTGCTGCCGTCGCCGCGGTTCAGCGCCACGATCAGGAACGCGCCCTTGGCGTGGCTCTCGACGGCGGCGATCGTCAAGCCGGTGAAAGCGCCGCCTTCGGCCGCGGCCACCACCTCCAGCTCCAGCCCGAGGCCGTGCAGGTCGTGCTCGAAGTCCTTGGCCTTGTCGCTGCCGCGAATGAGGCTCGACGACGCCTGGAACAGGATCAGCTCGGCGATGCGCTCGGCGCCGATGTGCGCCGGCAGCACCACCTCGTTGGCACCGGCGTGCAGCAGCTTGCCTTCGGTGGTCGGCAGCTCGCCGCGGGCGATGATGCGCACCGTCTTGTTCAGGCTGCGCGCGCTCAGGGTGATGAACACGTTGGCCGCATCGTCGGGCAGCACCGTGGCCAGGATCGCGGCGCGATCGATGCCGGCGGTCTTGAGCAGGCCTTCGTCGGTGGCCTCGCCGTGGATGCAGAGGTAGCCGAGGTCGCGCGCCTCGGCCACCCGCGCCTCGCTGCGCTCGATGACGATGAACTTCGCCTTGCCCGCCTTCAGCTCGCGCGACAGCATGTTGCCGATGCGGCCGAAGCCGCAGACGATCACGTGGTCGCGCAGGCGGCCGATCTCGTTGTTCATTCGCTTGATCCCGAGTGCTTGCTGGATTTGAGAAAGGGTGAAGAACTGGACCAGCGCGCCGGTCAGATAGATGATGCCGGTGCACCCCAGGATCACCAGCGCAATGGTGACGGCGCGCAATTCGGGCGTATCGATCGGGCGCACTTCGTCGTAGCCGACCGTGAAGATCGTGATGACCACCATGTAGAGCGCATCGCTGAAGTTCCAGCCGCATGCGAGATAGCCCAGCACGCCCAGCGGCGCGACCACGGCGAGGAAGATCAATCCACCGATCAGGTTTCGTGCGGGCGATTGGCGGATGGACACGTGGGCGGGGTGCTTTTTTTGCAGGCGAGTCTAACGGGCCGTCGACAATCCTTGCATGTCTCATGCCGTCTCACTCCTGCGCGCCGCCCGTCTGGCGCGCAGCGCGAAGCCCTTTCTCGCCCGCGGCGGCTTCAAGCGCGAACGCTGCGCCGGCTGCCGCCTGGTGCCCAGCCATTGCATGTGCAGCCTGCGCCCCTCGATGGCCACGCGGGCCGGGGTCTGCCTGTTGATGGCCGACATCGAGCCGCTCAAGCCGAGCAACACCGGCTGGCTCATCGCCGACGTGGTGCCCGACACCTTCGCCTTCGGCTGGGCCCGCACCGAAACCGATCCCGCCCTGCTGGCGCTGCTGGCCGACCCGCAATGGCAGCCGTACGTCGTGTTCCCGGGGCAGTACGCGGCGCCCGAGCGGGTCGTGCGCCAAGTGGAGGCGGCCGGCGGTTCGACGCCGCACAAGCGTCCGCTCTTCATCCTGCTGGACGCGACCTGGACCGAGGCGCGCAAGATGTTCCGGCGCAGCCCCTACCTGGACCGGCTGCCGGTACTGAGCCTGGAGCCCGACTGCGCGTCGAGCTACCAGTTGCGCCATTCCGGCCGCAACGATCACTTCTGCACCAGCGAGGTCGCCGCGCTGTGCATGCGGCTGGCCGGCGAGGACGCCGCCGAGCGGACGCTGGAGGCGTGGCTGGCAGTCTTCACCCACCACTACCAACGCGCCAAGGCCCAGCAGCCGATCGTGTGGGACGGCGCGCCGCACCGCCGGCTGCACGATCTGCGCGATCTGCGCTTGGGGTAAATTTGGGCGCTCGAGAACCCCCGCGCCGAAAGAAATCGATGTTCCCCAAGAACGCCTGGTACGTGGCCTGCATGCCCGAAGAGATCGACGACAAGCCATTGGGCCGCAAGGTCTGCAACGAGTCGATCGTGTTCTACCGCGGTCCCGACAACGTGGCCGCCGCGCTCGAGGACTTCTGCCCGCATCGCGGCGCGCCTCTGTCGCTCGGCCGCGTGATCGAAGGCAAGCTGGTCTGCGGCTACCACGGCCTGGAGATGGGCTGCGACGGCAAGACGGTGGCGATGCCCGGCCAGCGGGTGCGCGGCTTCCCGGCCATCCGAACCTTTCCGGTGATCGAGCGCCACGGCTTCGTCTGGGTCTGGCCCGGCGATCCGGCGCTGGCCGACGAGGCGAAGCTGCATCGCCTGGAATGGGCCGAGAGCGCCGACTGGGCCTATGGCGGCGGCCTCTATCACATCCAGTGCGACTACCGCCTGATGATCGACAACCTGATGGACCTCACGCACGAGACCTACGTGCACGCCACCAGCATCGGCCAGCCCGAGATCGACGAGACGCCGACCAAGACCGTCACCGACGGCGACGTGGTCACCACCGAGCGCCACATGGAGAACATCATGGCGCCGCCCTTCTGGCGCATGGCGCTGCGCGGCAACCACCTGGCCGACGACGTGCCGGTCGACCGCTGGCAGATCTGCCGCTTCACGCCGCCCAGCCACGTGCTGATCGAGGTCGGTGTCGCGCATGCGGGCCATGGCGGCTACCACGCCGACCCGAAGGTGAAGGCTTCCAGCATCGTGGTCGACTTCATCACCCCCGAGACCGAGACCTCGATCTGGTACTTCTGGGGCATGGCGCGCAACTTCAACCCGCACGACAAGGCCTTGACCGCCAGCATCCGCGAAGGGCAGGGGAAGATCTTCTCGGAAGACCTCGAGATGCTCGAACGGCAACAGAAGAACCTGCTCGCACACCCCGAGCGCCAATTGCTCAAGCTCAACATCGACTCCGGCGGCGTGCAGTCGCGCCGCGTGCTGGACCGCATCCTGGCGGCCGAGCAGCCGACGGCCTGAGTCGGTCCAACCACCAGCCACCATGAACGTTTCAGAACTCCAGGTCCGCGTCGCCCGAAAGACCACCGAGGCGCTCGGCATCGCCAGCTTCGAGCTGGTGTCCGAGGACGGCCGCGCGCTGCCCGCTTTTTCCGCCGGCTCGCATGTCGACGTGCAGTTGCCCGGCGGCCTGACCCGCCAGTATTCGTTGTGCAACGATCCCGGCGAGTCGCACCGCTACCTGATCGGCGTGCTGCGCGACGCCGGGTCGCGCGGTGGCTCCAGGGCGATGCACGACGGCGTGGCCGAAGGCGACCTGCTGCGCATCAGCGCGCCGAAGAACCACTTTCCGCTGGCGCACGGCACGAGCCGCAGCATCCTGCTGGCCGGCGGCATCGGCGTGACGCCGATCCTGTGCATGGCCGAGCGCCTGGCGGTGACGAACGCGCCCTTCGACATGCACTACTGCGTGCGCTCGCCCGATCGCGCGGCCTTTCGCGAACGCATCGAGAAGTCGGGCTTCGCGTCGAACGTGGCCTTCCATTTCGACGATGGCGACGAGGCGCAGAAGCTGCAGATCGCCCAGGTGCTGGCCGCGCGCGGGCCGGGCGTTCATCTCTACGTCTGCGGGCCCAAGGGCTTCATGGACTGGGTGCTGGGCTCGGCGCGCGCCGCAGGCTGGCCCGAAGACCAGCTGCACTTCGAGTTCTTCGGCGCCGAGGTCGTGAAGTCGGAGACCGACGAGAGCTTCCAGGTCAAGCTCGCGAGCTCCGGCCGGATCGTGGTCGTGCCGAAGGACAAGACGGTGACCGAGGCGCTGTCCGAGGCCGGCGTCGAGATCCCGACCTCCTGCGAGCAGGGCGTCTGCGGCACCTGCCTCACCCGGGTGCTCGAAGGCGAGATCGATCACAAGGACATGTACCTCACGCCGGAGGAACAGGCGCGCAACGACCAGTTCACGCCGTGCTGTTCGAGGTCGCTGTCGCCTTTGCTGGTGCTGGACCTCTGAAACCCTGAAAAGCCGCCAGACCTCGCCGGTTCAGCGCGCGGTCGACATCACGGTCGCCCGGCAGCGCGGCTGGTCGCGCGGCTGAAGCAGGGCGCAGTTGTTCATCGCGCGCTGCTGCATGTCGCTCAGCTTGGGGCCCTGCGAACGGGTCTGGTAGCCGGGCGGCGGGCCGCCGTAGTAGTTCGGCTGCGGCGCGTAATACACGGGCGGCGGCGGAGGCGGCGGCGCGTAGTAGCCCTGCGGCGGCGGGTAATAGACGGGCGGCGGTGCCGGCTGGTAGTAGCCGGGTGCGGGCTGGTAGTAGCCGGGCGGCGGTCCCTGGTAGACCGGCGCCGGCTGCGCATACACCGGCTCTTCGGTGCCGATCGAGAAACTGACCTGGGCGTGGGCGCCGGACATGCTGAACATGGCGGCGGCCGCGACGGCGAGGGCGCCGGCGGCTGATGCGAATCGGTCGAGGTCAAGTCTCAAGAAGATCTCCGGAATGAGCGGGTCAAGCCCGCATGGATAACAACGCGTCAGCCGGACCTTCGGTGGACACGGCGTTCCATTCGCTGCTTCGTCGAAGCATCGACGATCGATCGGCGATCGATCGTGGCCCGTAGGCGGTCGCGCCGAAGAATCCCTCTCGTCGATCCACTTCGAGCGAGAGACACCGTGCCGAATCTTCTTTCGAACTGCGCCAGGGCCGCCTTGCCGGCCATCGCGCTGTGCCTGTCGGCCGCCCACGGCACCGAACCGCAACCCGCACCCGACAGCCTGGGTTCCGCGCTCTTCAGCCCGTTCGCCGAAGGCGGCCCGGCCCGCGAATCGACGCCATCGAAGACGAGCCCCGCGCCCCGCGAGCGCGATCCCGACCTGACGATGACCCTGGCCGCCAGTCTGGCCGGTGTCGTCGCGGCGGTCTGGCTGTTGCGGCGGCTCTGACTTTCATCCTGTCCACCCACCACCAAGGAGAACCGCCATGAAATCCACCACGATCCGGCTGCGCCGGCACGCAGCCGCGCTGGCCCTGGGCCTGCTGGGCGCCGGCTTCGCCGAACTGGCTGCGGCCGGTTGCGGCACCTACAACGGCCCCGCTCCTTTGCCGCCGCACTGGCCGCATTCGGCCGCCGACGCCGAGAACGGCGTCAAGCCGCATCCCGGCGGCAACGGCATCGTCGGCATGTGGAAGGAAACGATGGTGTCCGACGGCACCGCCTATCCCGGCGTGGTCCCGAACGGCATGACCATCGACTTCGGCACCACCCAGTGGCACAGCGACGGCACCGAGTTCCTGATCTCCGGCGGGCGCGCGCCGAGCACCGGCGACGTCTGCATGGGCGTCTGGGAACAGGTCGGCCCCAACACCTTCAGCCTCAAGCACGTGGCGCTGCCCTACAACAGCAGCGATTCGAATCCGCCGGTGGTGCCCGCGGTCTTCGTCGGGCCGTCGATCATCAAGGAGAAGGTGACGGTGAGCCGTTCGGGCAACAGCTACGAAGGCACCTTCACGATCGACCAGTACGCCACCGACGAGACGACCCTGCTCGAGCACATCGGCGGCACCGTGACCGGCATCCGCTTCACGCCGGACTGAGCCGCGCCCGCTCGCGGCGGCTACGCCGTTCGGCCAGCTTGCGAAGGCCGGCGGCCTCGCTCACCATCGCCCTGCGAAAGTTCGCATCGGGGGTGGGCGGATGCACGTGGATGCCACGACGGGCCTGCGCTTTGCCGGCTTCGAATTCGATGCCCGGCGCGATGAACTGCGCAAGGACGGCGTCGCGATCCCGATCCGCCCGAAGCCGCGCGCCTTGCTGCGGCACTTCCTCGATCATCCCGGGCGGCTGCTCGGCAAGGACGAACTGATCGGCGCGCTCTGGGGCACGGTGGTGGTCTCCGACGATTCGCTGGTCCAGTGCGTGGGCGAATTGCGTGCGGCACTGGGCGATCGCGGCGAGTTGATCAAGACCCTGCCGCGCCGCGGCTACCTGTTCGACGCCGCGGTCGAGAAGCTGTCCGTCCGCCCGCTCGAAGCCACGCCCAGCGCGGCGCCGACCGTGCCTGACGCGGCGTCGCGGCCGAAATCCCGGCTGCGCCACTGGCTGGCGCCTTGCGTGTGCGCCTCGCTGCTCGGCTGCGGCATCGCCGTCTGGAAGCTGCAACAACCCGCGCCGATGCATGTGGACGACGAGATCGTCGCCCGCCATTCGGTCGCCGTGCTGCCGCTGGCCGACGCCGACGATCCGGAACGCGCGGCGGCGCTCGGCGCGGCGCTGGCCGACCGGATCAGCCTGCAGGTCTCGATGCGGCAGGGCGCGCGGGTGATCGGCCCGGCGGCGGTGGCCGGCCACGACGCGGCGATGCCCAACATCGCGCGCATCGGGCACGAACAGGGCGTGCACTACGTGATCGGCGGCCATGTCCTGCAGCAGGACGGCGCGGTGGTGGTCGACGCGACATTGACCTCGGTCGAGACCGGCGAGCTGGTCCTGCTGAACCGCTCGACCTTCGCGAGCGCCGCCGACGCGCTGCACTCCAACCTGGACCAGCGGGTGGCGAGCGCCTTTCGCATGCAGTACTACGAGAGCGATGCCGCGCGCGCCACGCAGCCGGGCCACGCGATGGATGCCGCGGACCTCACGCTGATGGGCTGGCGCGACCTGAACCGCTTCGCCAGCCGCGACGACGTGCTGCGCGCGCGCGGCCGCTTCGAGGCGGCGCTGCGGGTCGACCCGGCGTCGGTGATGGCGCTGCAGGGCCTCGGCTCGACCTACCAGATCGAGATCGCCAACGGCTTCAGCCGCGAGCCGCAGAAGCTGCTCGAGCCCGGCAAGCGCGCGCTCGGGCGGGCGATCGAACTGAGCCCGGACCGGCCCGAGAACCTGCTGCCCTGGGGCAGCCTGCTCGAGCTGGACGGTCGGCCGGCCGAGGCGATGGCCGTCTACGCCAAGGCGCTGGCGGTGAATCCCGACTACGCCTTCGGTCACCTCTTCGTCGCGCACCTGCTGATCCGCCAGGGCCGCTACGACGAGGCCCGGCGCGAGATCGACCGGGCGCGCGGCCTCAGCCCGGCGGACACGCGGCTGATCTACGCGATCTACGCGCTGTCGGCCATCACGGATTTCGCGCAGGACCGCGACGACGACGCCTACGGCTGGTCGATGCGCTGGGCGGCCGAGTATCCGCGCAGCGGCCAGCCGCATGCGATGCTGGCCGCGATCGATGCCCTGCATGGCCGCGCCGCCGACGCGGCCGCGCACATGGCCCGGCATCGCGAGCTGATGCCGAACGACACGATCGCCTGCGTCACCTTCATCGATCCGTCGACCGATCCCGGCTACCTGAAGCAGCGTGCGCGGCTCGTCGAAGGCTTGCGCAAGGCCGGGCTGCCGGAGCGCTGAGGCCGGGACTTCGAGGCCATCAGGCTTCGGCTTCCACGTGGTACGTCTGCAGCGGCTGCGCCTTGCCCTTGACCATCGCCGGCGGCATCGGACGCAGTCGGAACTGGCCGTCGACCGCCTCGCGGATGGCCTCGGTGACCAGCAGGTCGACCTCGAACTTGCCGGTCAGGCCCTCGACCCGCGAGGCGACGTTGATCGGATCGCCGGTCACGCTGAACTTCGAGAGGCCGGCGGTGCCGATGACGCCGGCCACCACCTCGCCGCCGTGGATGCCGACGCCGAAGCGCAATTCGGGAAGCCCGGCGGCGCGCAGGCTCTCGTTGTAGCGCGCCAGTTCGGCACGCATCTCCAGTGCGGCCATGACCGCGTCGCGCGCCTGCCAGGGGTCGGGCTCCAAGGCGCCGAACAGCGCCAGGAGCCCGTCGCCGACGAATTCGGTGACATGGCCGTGGTGCCGCGTGATGGCCGCGGTCATGTGGCGGAAGTAGTCGTTCAGGATGCGCACCGTCACCGCCGGGTCGAGCCGGTCGCACAGCGCGGTGAAGCCGCGCAGGTCGGCGAAGAGCATCGTGACCTGGCGCCGCTCGGGCGTGAAGTCGTCGCCGCCGTGGGTCAGGCGCTCCACCACGTCGGCCGGCACGAAGCGCTCGAACTGCACCTGCAGGCGCTCCAGCTTGTCGTCGGCGGCCAGCAGCAGCTGGTCCAGGCGCCGGTTCTGCCGGTGCGTGCGTTGCCAGAGCGCCGCCACCAGCGCCAAGGCGAGTGCCGCGAGCCCGGCGACCGCCCAGGCGATCGCCATCACTTCAGCAGCATCGCGAGACGGACGGTGCCGTTCGCCAGCGATGCCACGCCGATGGCCTCCAGCAGCCCGTCGGCGCCCAGTTGCGCAGCGAGCGCCCGGGTCGATCGCTGGATCGTCGACGGCACGTAGGACACCGTGTCGCGCGCCCAGGCCAGCAGGCCGGCCTCGCGTGGCGCCAGGCGGGCGCAGCGCAAGGTGGAGATCGCTCCGTCGATCTCGGCGGGCTCGAAGCCTTCGGCCGTCAGCAGCCGGGTCGCCTCGGCCTCGCAATGGGGGCAGCCGAGGGTGCGCGCGACCACCGCGAACATCAGCGCCTTGGCCGCGCGGCTGAGCGCGCCGGAGGCGAAGGCGCCGTCGAGCGCGGCCTTCATCACCCGGCCGGAGTCCAGTCCGGCCAGCGGCGCCAGCGCCATGCCGAAGGGGCCGCCGGCGAGCGTGGCGGCGTCAGGTGCCGCCTGCACCGGACGGGCGGGCCCCAGCTTCCGCATCAGCGGCATCGCCAGCGTGTAGAGGAAGCGGACAGGGCTGTTCGCCATGCGGTCGAGCGGCGCTTCCGGCGGGCAGGCCAGCAAGGTGGTCACGCGATTGAAGAAGCAGCCGATCGAGATGATCGAGGTGATCTCGGCGATCTGCGTCGCCGTGTAGCCGTCGCGCATGAGCGCGGCACGTTCGGCCTCCGCCGGCCGCGGACGTGAGCGCGCCAGGCTGCGGCAGTAGGCGAGGTAGGCGCGTTCCTTGGTGTCCAGTTCGGCCAGCTGCGCATCGCGCTCGACCTTCTGGATGAAGGCCTCCGAGAAACCGATCACCCGCATGTAGGCCCGCGTCGCGCCGTAGCAGTAGCGGCAGGCGTTCTCCTGCGCGGTGACCATGTTGCCGATGCGATAGAGACGGTCCGGCAGATGGGCCGGCGCGTAGTTCACGGCCTCGTAGGCGGCCTCGCGCAGCCAGGCGCTCGGCGCGACCCGGCGGTCGATCTCGCCGACCCGCGCGCCGCGGCGCTTCAGTTCGGCTTCCCACGCTGCGTCGTGCACCGCGGGCAGCAGGGGATCGCTCCAGGCGATGTCGCTCAGCAAGGTGGTCATCGGCGGCTCCGGTGGACGCTGCGGCCGGTTTAGCCGGGCACGCGCCCTTGCACCGCATTCGCGCGTGCGTGCGTGACGATCGGTCCCGGGCCGTCGGGCGCCAGCCGGGTCTTGACCCGCTGCTTCAGCTCGTCGCGCCTGCCTTCCGGCCAGAGCGCCAGGCGCGCGGCGATCGCGGGCCCGGCCATGGCCATCGACCACCAGGCCTCGAAGTCGTCGAAGCGGCGCTCGATCGAGATGGCGCGGGTCTCGACCGCCTGCAGGCCGGCATCGCGCCAGAGCGCCTGCATCGCGTCCTGCGTCGAGGCGGCGACGCTCGGCGGCAGCACCGGCACCAGGCCCATCTCGCGCATCTCGGTCTGCAGCACGGCGATCGGGAAGCCGCCGCCCGGAAAATCCCAGGCATAGGCGCCGACCCGGCCGCCCGGTCGCACCACACGGCACATCTCGGCCACGCCGCGCGCGGGCTCGGGCACGAAGAACAGCACCAGCGCCATCACTGCGAGGTCGACGCTGCCGCTGGCGACCGGCATCGCCATGGCGTCGCCGATCGCGAAGCGCGCGGCGCCGAGGCCCGGCCGCAACCGCGCGTAGTCGACCTGCGCCGCGGATGGGTCGATGCCTTCGACCGCGCCCGGCGCGCAGCGCGCGAAGATCAGTTCGGTGAAGGCGCCGTTGCCGCAGCCGACGTCCAGCCAGTGCAGTCCTGGGGCGGGTGCGATCCAGTCGAGGAACACTTCGCCCGCCAGCCGGCTCCAGCCGGACATGAAAAGCTCGTAGTCCTCGGCGTTGTCGAAGCTGATCGGCGGGCTGGACATGGCTCAGTTCACGCCGTCGATCGATTCGAACTCGATACCGCCCATCACCTTGAACAACGCGTTGTAGAGCGCGCACCAGACCACGGTGATGAGATAGCCCGCGACCAGGTAGAAGAGCGGCGCGAGCAGGATGGGCAGCATCGACATGCCGCCGGCCTTGGCCGGTCCGGCGGCATAGAAGATCAGGGACATCGGGATGACGATGACCAGAGATCCGACCGCCATCAGGACGGCGAAGACCTTGGCGTTCTGGTGCGGCGAGAACCGGGCGATCTGGTGTTTCATGGGTTGCGCCCTCCGTGCGCTGGAGCCCCTTGAATGGCGTGTCGTCTGTGCGGCTGGGCCCCGCGCAACACTTTAGCCAAATCCGACCGCGGCGAAAGGCGGCGTTGCGGCCTTCTCGCCAAAAAACATCGCCGGCCGCCGCGAGCGGCTCAGGTCGGGCGGGCGATCGCCGCTGGCGCCACGCCGTCCCGCGCGCCGATGTCCTGCATGCTCAGCGCCACCGCGGCGGCGCGCGGCTTGGGCGTCGCCAGGCTCACGACGATGGTGACGACCGCGTTGATCGCCATCGCGATCAGGCCGGCTTCCCACTGCGGCACGGCCGCGGCCCAGAAGTTCGCCGCGAAGGGCGCGAGCAGCGCCACGAAGCCCGCGACCAGCCCCGCCAGCACGCCGAAGGCGCTGGTCCGCTTCCAGAGGAAGCCGAGGAAGACGCCCGGTGCGAGCATGCCGATCGCCGAATAGGCATCCAGCAGGATCTTCACCAGCGAACCCTTCTGGCTGATGGACAGCCACACGGCGATCGCCGCGAACACCACCAGCGAACCGCGCGACAGCGACAGCGAAGCGGCCTCGCCGAGGCCGGGCCTGAAAGGCCGCACCACGTTGCGCGTGAAGATCGAGCCGGCCGTCAGCAGCAGCATCGAGCCGGGCGCCAGCGCCAGCAGGAAGCCGGTGCCCGCGAGCAGGCCGACCATCCAGGCCGGGTACTTTTCGGAAACGAACTGCAGCAGCGCCGCGTTCAGGTTGCCGCCCGGCGGCTGGGTGTTGGCCAGCAGCGCCGCGAAGCCCAGCAGGATGATGAAGAAATAGGCCAGCGAATAGAGCGGCTGCCAGATCGCGTTGCGCCGTATGGCGGTCGCGCTGTGCGCCGTATAGGACATCTGGAACAGGTGCGGGAAGACCCAGTTGCCCAATGCGATGTTGATCGACGAGGTCATCAGCCAGACCGCGGTGGTCGGCGAAGTCGCATCGAGTCCCGGGAAGCGGCCGATGCCCGGATGCTTCGACTCGGCCAGGGTGAAGATGTCCAGCAGCGAACTGGCACCGACCTTCTGCGCGACGGTGACGCTCAGCAGCACCACCACCACGATCATCAGCACGTCCTTGACGCCGGCCGCGAAGGCCGCGGACCGCACGCCGGCCGCGAAGACGAAGGCGATCATCAGCACGCCGGCGGCCAGCGTCGCCACCTCGCTCGAGATGCTGCCGCCGAGCGTGAGCTGCACGATCAGCCCGAGGCTCACCAGCTGGATCTGCACGTACACCACCAGCGAGGCGATGCCGACCACGCCGGTGAGGATGCCGAGCCAGGGCGCGTCGTAGCGCGCCGCGAAGAAGTCCGCCTGCGTGAGCAGGCGGCCGACGCGACCGGCGCGCCAGATCCGCGGCATCAGCCAGTAGCCGACCGCGTAGCTCATCGACACCGAGCAGAAGGCCAGGTAGGCCGGCGCACCGAGCGCCCAGGCGTAGCCGGAGATGCCCAGCACCGCGAAGGTGGTGTAGACCTCGCCGGCATTGATGAACCAGAAAAGCAGGGTGCCGAGGCTGCGGCCGCCGACCGCCCAGTCGGTCAGCGTCTTGCCGTGGCTTCGGCGGCCGTAGGCCATGGCACCGGCCACGGTCGCCAGCACGATGGCCAGGACGATGACGAGCTTCATGATGCGTGGCCCTCGTCTGCGGCCACGCTGCGCGCCAGGAAGTCGGCTTCGTCGTCTTCGACGCCGGCATTGGCGTCGAGCCGGAAGACGATGCCGATCACCACGCTCGTGAGGACGATGCCCACCATCTGCCAGACCATCGGGAAGGGCATGCCGAGCGGCGTCATCGCGACGTCGTTGACCGCCGGCGCCAGGATCGCCTGCCAGACGAAGGGGAAGAGCAATAGCCAGCGGTGGCCGAGGCGAGGCCTGTCGCCGCTTGCGCGGGAGGTGTCGTTCATCGTCGCTCCTGTAGAGTGTGACTGCACAATTGCGGATCGAAGTGTGCAGCCGGATTGCGCAAAAACGCAAGATGGTTTGTGAGTATTTTTGTAATCGACATGCGCTAGAAGCCATTTGAAGGGCTGATTGCAGTGGCGTCCAATGCCCATTGACGTCCAGTCTGGCAGCACATACCATCGCACCAAGATGAAGTCTCACTGCACAAAATTCAGGACGACACGATGATCGGAGAACGCGTGAAGGAGTTGCGAAGCGCCCGCGGCCTCAGCCTGCGCGACCTGGCGTCGCAGGCCGGCGTCTCGGCCACGCTGCTGAGCCAGATCGAGCGCTCGGTGACCGATCCGAGCCTCGAAACGGTGCGTCGCCTGGCCAGCGTCTTCGACGAATCGATCTCCTCGCTTTTCTCCGACGCGGCGCCACCTTCGGTCTGGATCAGCCGGCCCGGCGAACGCTCGCTGCTCACCGCACCGAAGGGCCAGGTCGGCTACGAGCGGCTGACGCCCGGCAACGGCCAGCTGGAGGTGCTGCGGGCGGTGCTCCGGCCCGGCCAGACCTCGGCCGAGGAACCGCGCGGCCACGAGTCGACCGAATGCGTCTACGTGGTGGCGGGCGCGCTGGTGGCGCAGGTCGCGGGCATCGACTACCTGGTGAACGGCGGCGAGAGCATCTCCTTCGACTCGCGCCTGCCGCACCGCTACATGAACCGCTCGCAGGCGCCGACCGAGATCATCCTGTCGGTGACGCCGCCCAATCCCTGAACCCACGCAAGGCCGCAGCATGTCCACCGAAGACTTGGGCTTCACCCTGTACGACCTGCGCGTCGAGGTGGTGGCCCCCGAAGGCGCCCGGCTTCTTTGCGGCGCCAGGGTCGGCGACCATTTCGAATTGCGCGGCGAGATGCTGCATCTGCCCGACGGCCAGGGCTTCTCGATCTATTCGCTCGGTGCCTTGCTGCCGCTGCTGGCCGCCAAGCAGCGGCCGACCGACGCCAACGACTGGATGAGCACCGACGCCGAGGTCGCCTGTCCCGATCCGAATTGCCCGTCGCGCTTTCGCATCACGCGCACCGGCACCCGCAGCTTCCGCCATGCCGACACGACGGCCGTGGTCCATCCATCGAAAGCGACTCCATGACATCCTCGAACATCGAACTGGCGCCGGGCTACCGCATCTCGCGCCTTCTCAAGGGAGGCTGGCAACTGGCCGGCGGCCATGGCGAAGTCGATCACGCCGGCGCGATCGCCGACATGGCGGCCTACTACGAAGCCGGCATCCGCACCTTCGACTGCGCCGACATCTACACCGGTGTCGAGGAACTGATCGGCGAATTCCGCGCCGACTACCAGGCTCGACATGGCCGCGACAGCCTCGCCGACCTGCGGGTGCACACCAAGTTCGTGCCGGACCTGAACCTGCTCGGCACCATCGACCGCCGCCAGGTCGAGCAGACCATCGACCGTTCGCTCAAGCGCCTGCGCATGGAGCGACTCGACCTGGTGCAATTCCATTGGTGGGACTATGCGGTGCCGCGCTATCTCGAAGTCGCGAATTGGCTGGTCGAATTGCAACGCGCCGGCAAGATCGACCGCCTGGGCGGCACCAATTTCGACACCGCGCACGCCCGCGAACTGGTGGAGGCCGATGTGCCACTGGTCAGCATGCAGGTGCAATATTCATTGCTCGACCAACGTCCGCGTGCCAGCCTGACGCCCTATTGCGTCGAGGCCGGCATGAAGCTCCTGTGCTATGGCAGCGTGGCCGGCGGCTTTCTCTCGGAACGTTGGCTGGGCGCGAGCGAGCCGGCACAGGAACTGGAGAACCGCTCGCTCGTGAAATACAAGTTGATCATCGACGACTTCGGCGGCTGGGACCTGTTCCAGCATCTGTTGCGCGTGCTGCAGGGCATCGCGCAGCGGCACGCGGTGTCGATCGCCACCGTGGCGATGCGCTGGGTGTTGCAGCAGCCCTCGGTGGCCGCGGTGATCGTCGGCGTGCGGCGGGGCGACCACCTGGCCGACCACCTGAAGGTGCTCGGCCTCCAGCTCGATGCGGCCGACCTGGCCGCGCTCGATGCGGTGCTGGCGCAGCGCAGCGCGTCCAGCGGCGATGTCTACGCGGTCGAGCGGGACGTCGAAGGCCGTCACGGCCGGATCATGAAATACGACCTCAACGACGCACCGCACTGATTCAGGACGGTGCCGCGCCTGCCGTGCCAGCCAGGCACTGGTTCGTGCCGACCAGCGCCTGCGAATTCCTGATCGATTCCGACAGGTCGATGTCGACCAGCCAGTCGAGCAGGTAGGGCGCCTGCTTGCCGTCGGCGCCCGGCTTGGCGAACAGGAAGCCGTCATGCCCGTTGATGATCTCGGGCGGCGCCCGCACCACCCAGACCGGCGCGAAGCGCTCAAGCGGCGTCCAGTCGGGGTCCGCGGGCGGTGTCAGCGAGGCGACCGCGAAGGCCTTGCCGTCGGCGCCCGACTTCAGGCAGAGCCGGTGGGTGACATAGCGCTCGGTGAAGCCGATCGCGTGCGTGTTGGCGTCGCGCTCCCTGGACGGCTTGCCGTCGTCGCCCGCCCGCGGATAGGCCTCCAGCGCGGTCAGCACCGTGCGGCCGGCGGTGAACACCTTGCCGGTCCACTGGTCGTTGTCGGCGGTGACCACGATCACCTTGGGCTTCTGCACCTGGTCCATGCCGTCGTAGCTGCAGCCCTGCGACGGTCGCATCAGTTCGTGCAGGGTCTCGAACCGGGTCGCCTCGAAAGCCGGATTGATGAGCACCAGCATGTCGGGGAATACCGGCGCCAGCGCCGACTGGACGGCGGGCGACACGGCGCTCGCCTTGGAGATCGCCGGCGTCTTCGAAGAGGCGCGGTTCCAGGCCAATGTCGGCTTGCAGCCCGCCGTCGCATCGTCCGGCTTGGTGAGGGTCAGCTCGTTGAGCACCGCCGGCGACAGGCCATGGAAGGCGATCAGGCCACCGAAGCTGTGGCCGATGACGACGGTGCGCATGCGGTCGGCGCGCGGCGCGTCGCCGAACTTCTTCTGCGACTGCTCGATCTGGATCTTGCGCAGGGTGGCGAAGACTTCGCGCACATCGCCGCGCGCGACCCGGTCCGCGGCGTTGTTGCGGTCCAGCACCGTGGTCTCGTTGGCACCTTCCAGGTTCACCGATTCGCCGCGCCAGCCCACGTAGACACCGACGATGCGCCGCGGATGAGGAAGGGCGCCCGGGACCTGCGCGGCTTGCGCGTAGCGCTGCGCCGCGATCTTCAGCATCGCGCGGAATTCGTGGACATTGCAGTCTTCCGCATTCGCGTTGTGATGCCAGCCATGCACGAAGGCGACCACCAGGAAGTCCGAGCTGTCGTAGGCCGGATTCGACAACTCGCCGCGCAGCCGCTTCTCGAAGGCCTGCAACTGCGTCGGCTCCCTGTTGCGCGGGGTGTAGATCCAGCCTTCGTCGTCGAATTCGACATAGCCGGCCCACGCATCGTCGGCATCGGCCAATTGCTCCATCGAATAGGCATGTGCGTCGCTGGCCGCGTCCTTCGGTCCGCAGGCCACGTCCGGCGCCTTCTCGTTGACGACGACCGGTGCGGGATCGACGTCGTGCCTGTAACGGATCTCGGCGAGGCAGGTGCAGCCCCAGAGCAGCGAGAGGCAGAGGACGGCGAACAGCCACTTGAGTGCGGTCATGCGGGTCTGTGCGCGAATCGCAGGAGGTTGGCCACGAGGAGGCTCTGGTCGCCGCCCAGCGTCGGCT
Organism: Xenophilus sp. L33; assembly: GCF_009765735.1. GTDB lineage: Bacteria > Pseudomonadota > Gammaproteobacteria > Burkholderiales > Burkholderiaceae_C > Variovorax. Next base: position 54,833 of record NZ_LMUW01000188.1, on the reverse strand, counting down.
TCCAGCCGGCCGGCGCCATGTTGGCGACCGACTCCGGATCCGCATCGATGAGTCCGAAGAAGACTTCGGCCACGATGCGTCCGCCGACCCAGCCGAGCTGCGTCTTCGCGCCGGGACCGGTCAGCATCTGCTTCTCGTCGAAGCTGCCGTCGCTCGCCAACTGGATGGCGTCCACCATCGGCTTCTGCGCCTCGGCCAGCACATAGAACCAGAGCGGCGTGTCGGATTGCAGGCTTGTGTCGATCGGCACGAACTTGAACTGGCCGTCGACGCCGGTCGATTGCCGGGTGCAAAGGTACTTCGCGGCCAGCGGCTGCGCGGCCGGGAACTTCGTCTGCAGCCGTGCGGCGAAGGCCTGACCGCTCTGGATCTGGTAGATGTTGCCGCGCAGCAGGTTGAGCAGGGCCAGCGATGGGCGCTGCGGGTCGGGCATCTTCGCGGGTGCGATGTCGTTGGCCGCTTCCGACGCGGCGCCGCCGCCGGCCACACTGAGCGGCAACACGCCGAGCGGGTCGACGATCGTCGGATCGAGCTTGTAGGCGAATTGCAGCCGCACCCGGCCATCGGCGGTGTCGCCCGCCGCCTGGCTCCGGTCTTCGTGGGTGAAGACGCCGGCGGCCGTGTTCGGGAAGAAGCGGTCCCAGGTGTCGATCACGTGGTGCTTGGGCAGCGGATCGAAGCCGAGCATGCTGTCGGTGTCGACCGTCGTCTGGTTGCTCGCCGGGAAGATGCTCAGCTTCGTCCCTCCGGCCTCGCCGTGCCGCCCGTTCAGCCGGTAGCCGGTGCGCACGCCCGAATGCCCGAAGCGATAGGCGGCGGCGACGAATTCGCGCGGCAGGTTGCTGCGCAGGTCCGGTGTGTAGAGCAGGTAGTCGTTGTTGCGCGCCGCCGGCGACTTGCCGCGCAGGTCGGCAAAGACCGCATGGTCGACGATGCGCGGCAGGAAGTCTTCCAGGATCAGGGTCTGGTAGGTCCAGCGGACCTCGTTGCGCGCCGACAGGAAGAGGTCGTTCGGCACGTTCCAGCCGGCCGGGTCCTTGTTCTTGAGCGCGCCGACCACCGCGTTGTGGTACTTGATGAAGCCCAATTGCAATTGGCAGATGATCGAGTTCTCGTCATTGCGCTTGTCGCCGATGATGGCCCGGCCGTTCGGCGCGCGCAGCAGGTCCCACGAAGCGGTCTCTTCCACCACTTCCCCGCTGGCCGACACCCGCTGCACCGGGGCGCCGCCATTGCCGCCGTACATCAGCGTCGCGCCGTCGTTGGCATACATGAAGGGCTGGGCCGCCGGGCCGTCGCCGTAGAGGCAATCGAGGTCGAAGCGGGGACTGCGCAGGTTGCTGGGAGCGCGGCTGGTCGAGCCGGAATTGATGTCCGCCGGATTCAACGAAGACGTGCTGTCGAAAGTCAGATCGTGGTCGACCAATTGCCCGAAATAGGTATAGCCCGCCGGCACCCAGAGATTCTCTTCCGGGTCCGGACCGTCCTTGACCGTGTCCACGTCGCCCTTCATGGAAGCGGCCAGCGCGGCCAGCTTCTGCATGTCGAAGAGCGGATGCTTCTCCGCGATGAGTGAGGTGAAGGATTGCTCGCGGGTGCCTACAAAGCCGTGTCCGGAATCGCTCATGACTTCTCCAGTGTTGTTCGATCTGGTCAGGAGCGAGTCATGTTAGTTGTCACTCATCATCGATGCATCCACTGTGCAGGCTAGGCTGTCGGTGGTAGCCATCGGGATGGACGTCTTGTATCGATAAAAGAACATGACCCGCTCCTGCGTGCGCTTCGCGGCAGCAGCGGGGCCGGCGGTGAAGCGTGTTAGCCTCCCGCGCAATCAAGAGCAACCCATGAATTTCGAACTGGTAGTGGACGAGGCGGTGGCGTTGTTGCGACGCCGGAGACGACTCACCCGCGTTGCGCTTCGGCGCCAATTCGAATTGGACGAGGGCGCGGTCGCCGACCTGGTGCAGGAATTGATTCTCGGCCGACAGGTGGCACGCGACGAGGACGGCGATGTGATCGTCTGGATCGAGGCGCAGCCACCGGCCAGCGAATTGCGCAACGAGCCGGAACGGCGCCAGATCACGGTGCTCTTCTGCGACCTGGTCGGCTCCACCGCAATGGCCAATGCGCTGGACCCGGAAGAGTTGCGCATCGTGTTGCGCGCCTTCCAGACCGCGGCGACCGACGTCATTGCGAGTCACGGCGGCTTCATCAACCGATACATGGGCGACGGCATCCTGGTCTTCTTCGGCTATCCGAAGGCCCACGAGGACGACTCCGCGCGGGCGGTGCGCGCCGCGCTGGAACTGAATTCCGCGATCGAGGCGCTGCGGCCGCTGGCCGACATCCGGCTGCAATTGCGCATCGGCATCGCCACCGGCATCGTGGTCGTCGGCGACGTTCTCGGCGAAGGCCGATCGCGCGAGGAGGCGGTGGTCGGCAGCACGCCCAACCTGGCCGCCCGCCTGCAGTCGATGGCCGAGCCGGGCGAGATCCTCATCGGCAGCGTGACTCGGCGCCTCATCGGCCACCGCTTCTCGTGCACCGACCAGGGCCGCCACGCGATGAAGGGCTTCGACGAGCCGGTGCCCGTGTGGCGGGTGCTGGCCGAGCGGCAGCTCGACGAGGTCTCGGACGCCGGCCCCTCGGGCATCGAACTCGGGCCGCTGGTAGACCGGGTGGTCGAATTGCCGGTGCTGAAGGAGCGCTGGCGCCGGGCGCGCGATGGCGCCGGATCGATCATCACGCTCCGGGGCGATCCCGGCCTGGGCAAGTCGCGCCTGAGCGAGGCGCTGCGCGAAGCGGCCGCCGACCAGCCGCACACGGTGCTGCGCTACTACTGCTCGACCCGGTTCCAGAACACCGCGTTCTACCCGGTGATGCGGCAGCTGCACCACGCCGCGAAGCTGCTGGACGACGACTCCGACGACACCAAGCTGGCCAAGCTGCAGGCGCTGCTGCACGACGACTCCGCGCAGGACGAACTGGCGATCGCGTTGCCCTACCTGGCGGCGCTGCTCGCCATTCCGAGCGCCGAAGGCCACGCACCGGTCGCCGACAGCCCGGAGCGCCAGCGCGAGCAGACCCTGCGGGTGCTCGAGGCCCAGGTGCTGCGACTCGCGCAGCAGCAGCCGGTGCTGGTGATCGTCGAGGACCTGCACTGGGTCGATCCGTCGACCCTCGGCCTGCTGGAGCAGATCGCCCGCAAGATCGACCATCTCCCGGTGATGGTGCTGGCCACCGGCCGGCCGGACTTCGAGCCGCCCTGGGCCGACCTGCCGCAGGCGCAGCTGCTCGAACTGTCGCCGCTGGCGGCGGACGATCGCTCGGCGATGGTGCGTCACCACGCCGGCGGCAAGCCGATCCCTGACGAGATCCTCGAACACATCCTCCAGAAGAGCGACGGCATCCCGCTCTACGTCGAGGAGCTCACCAAGGCAACCATGGAGTCCGGCCTGCTGCTGGAAGAAGCCGACCGCTTCGTGCTCACCGGCCCGATGCGCACGCTGGCGGTGCCGAGCACCCTGCACGATTCATTGCTGGCGCGACTCGACCGCCTGGCCGTGGTGAAGGAAGTGGTGCAGGTGGGCGCCGCGATCGGGCGGGAGTTCCCGCACGCGATGCTGGCCGCGCTGGTGCGGCTGCCGGCCGCCGAACTGCAGGAAACGCTCGACCGGCTGAGCGAGGCCGGGCTGATCCACTGCCGCGGCATCGCGCCGGACGCGAGCTACGTCTTCAAGCACGCGCTGATCCAGGACGCGGCCTACGCCACCATGCTCCGGCCCAAGCGGCAGGCGCTGCATGCGCGCATCGCGCAGATCCTCGAGGCCGATGCGGGCGCCGCCGCCCGCGAGCCCGAGGTGCTGGCCCAGCATCTGATCGAGGCCGGGCTCGAAGCCCGGGCGGTGCCCTTCCTGCAGCAGGCGGGCCTGCTCGCGAGCGCGGCGGCGGCGCACACCGAGGCCTGCAAGTATTTCGAGCAAGGGCTGGCGCTGCTGCCGCGGGTGCCCGACGAGGCGTCGCGCCATCGCCTGGAGCTGGGCCTGCGGGTGCACCTGGGCATGAGCCTGGCGGCGACCCGCGGCTTCGCGGCGCCCGAGGTCGAGGCCACCAACCAGCGCGCCCGCGAGCTGTGCCGGCTGATCGGCGAGACCGACGACCTCTTCTGGGTGCTGCGAGGCCTTTGCGCGCTGTACATCGTGCGCTCCGACGCCGCGACCTCGCGCGAGCTGTCGGAGCACCTGGTGCGCCTGGGCGAACAGACGCAGCGCGCCGAGTTCCTGATCGAGGGCTACCTCATGCAGGGCTACACGCTGGTCTACAGCGGCGAGGCGCAGGCCGGCCGGATGGCGCTCTTGAAGGCACTCGACATCTACCGCACGGCCGACGGCGCGCGCAAGGTGTTCCCGACCCCGCAGGATCCGGCGGTCGCCGCCATGTCCCTGCTGGCGATCGTCTGCTGGATGCTGGGCGAGGCCTCGCCGGCCGACGCGCACGCGCAGGGCGCTGTGGCCCAGGCCGAGGCCTCGGGCCGGCCCTTCGACGTCGCCTATGCGCACTGCTTCGTCGCCATGTTCGAGAACCTGCGCCGGCAGTCGGAGCGGGCCGCGCACCATGCGGGCCTGGTGATCGAGATCGCCACGCGGCACGGCTTCGGCGTCTGGCAGGCGGCCGGCGCGATGCACCTGGGCGTGGCCAAGGCGGCACTCGGCGCGGCGCCGGAAGCGGTCGGCATCCTCGGGGCGACCTTGCCGGCCTGGCGCGCGTCCGGGGCCGAACTCAACAGCGGCTTCTTCATGGCCGGACTTGCCGCGGGCCACGTCGCCGTCGGCGACCGCGACCAGGCGCTGGCGACGGTCAGCGAGGCGATCGCCCATGCCGAGCGCCATCACGAGCACTACTACGACGCCGAACTGTTCCGCTTGAGGGCCGAGATCCTGGCCGAAGGCGGTGCATCGGCCGACGCGGCGGTCCGCGCCGATTTCGGGCGCGCGATCGAGACCGCGCAACGCCAGGGCACCGTGCTGCTCGAACTGCGCGCCGCGCTCGGCCTGGTCAAGAGGATGGCGGCCGCCGGCGATCGCACCGGCGCTCGTGACCTGCTGGCCTCGACGCTGGTGAAGGTGACCGGCGCGGGCGCGAGCGCCGAAGTCATCGAGGCCGCCGTCCTGCTTCAAGAGCTGCGCGCTTGACCGCCACCGGCCGCCGCGCACTGGTGCTCGGCGCGACCGGCCACCTCGGCAACGCGGTCGTGCGCGAACTGCTGGCGCAAGGCTGGCGGGTGAGCGCTGCCACGCGCCAGGCGCGCCCCGCGGCGCTCGATGCGCTCGGTGTCGAAGTCCTGCACGGCGACCTCGACCGGCCCGGCCTGATCGAAGCCTGGGTGCCGGGCCACGAATGGGTGATCGACGCCGCCTCGCCGTATCCGCTGAACCTGTTCGGCATCGGCGCGGGCAGTGCGTCCGCGAGGCTCGACGAGGCGAGGCGCCGCATGGCGCGGCTGCTCGGGAGCGTCGCGCGCGAGGGAGCGACGCTCGGCCATGTGTCCAGCTTCACGACGCTGCGGCGGCCGGTCGGCGAGGGCGTCCTCGCCGGGATCGAGGCACAGTGGCGACGCCGCCTGCATCCCTACTTCGCGCTCAAGTCGGGACTGGAGTCGATGGTGCTGGACGCGGCCCGCAGCGGCCTGCGCGCGGTGGTCGTGAATCCCGCCGCCTGCCTCGGACCGTGGGACCGCCGGCCCGTGGCGCAGTGCGGCATCCCGCTGCTGCTGACCGGGCAGCTCCCGGTGATGACGGCCCGCATGGCCAACGTGATCGACGTGCGCGACGTGGCCGCCAGCCTCGCCGCCGCCATGGCGCAGCAGCGCTTCCGCCGGCCGATTCCGCTGGCCGGCCACGACTGCCGCACCGATCGGCTGGCCGCCCGGGTCTGCGCGCTCGGCGGCGCGTCCGCACCGCAACTGCGGGTGCCGGCGCGGCTCGTCGGTGCGGGGGCGCTCTGGGCCGAGGCCGGTTGGGCCCTGCTGGGAAGGCCGTCGCCCTTGCCGGCGATCGCGCCGCTGCTGATGCTGGACGGCCATGCGATGCCCCGCAGTGCCGAACAGCTGGCGCTCGGCGTCGAACCGCGGCCGCTCGACGCCACGCTGCGCGCGGCGATCGACTGGTACCGCGGCGTGGGCTATTGCTGAAGTGCGGGTGGCGGCGCGGGCGCCGCCACGAACCAGCTGGCGCCGTCGGGCGTGATCGCGAGGCCGTGCTCGGCCACGAAGTCGGCGGTGTTGCGATTGAGGATCCAGGAGCCGCCGTAGATCGAGCTGGAGGGCACGCACTGCTCGGGCTTGGGCGGCACAGGGGGCCTGTGGTTGCGGCGCGGGTTGCCCCAGTTTTCCCATTCGTCGCTGAGGATGCTTTCGATCACGAGCTGCACGTCGTCCAGCGCCCCGACCGCCTCGCCGGCGCGGGCGTGGGTGAGGCGCTGCAGGTGCTCCGGCAGCGGCGCTTCGTCCGGGTGGCGGAGATGCCAGGCCTGCACCAGCGCGATCTGCTGGTCGAGCGAGGCGAAGTCGCAGAAGGCATCGACGCTGGGCATCGACAGCAGCCGATCGATCATCTCCCCATCGCCCGCACCCGCGCCCGCGGACGCCGACGCCGTGACGCGGATGCGCCCGAGTTGCGCGGCCAGCGCCTCGCGCAGCCAGTCGTTCGCCGCATCGCGCAGTCCCTGCCAGAGCAGGCCGGGCTGCGCCAGCGAGGCGCCGACGCGGGTCTCACCCGGGCGTTGGAAGAAAGGCGTCGCGGCCGCCGCCACGGGCGCCACCTGCCATCGCGGGTCGATCGAACGCCAGGCCAGCACCGAGCCCAGCTTCTCCCTGAGCGATACCCGCATCCAGAACGGCCGGATCGGCTGCAGGTTGTCGACGATCCGGCCGCCGCCCGCGTCGACGCTCTTCACCTTCAGGCCGAGCGTCTCGACGATCGGATGGCCCGAGAGCCGATGGATGCGCACGTGCACCTTGTTCTCGATCTCGCGGATGTCGTAGATGCCGGTGATCGAGCGCTCGATGTGGATCGCCGCCTGGTAGCAGGCCCGGTCGGTGTCGGCCGCGTCGCGGTATTGCTTGATGTGGATCGAGTTGAAGGGCGCGCCGTGCGCCAGCAGCTCCAGCGCCAGCGCCTTGCCGTCGCGCACCGCATCGGCCTCGAGGCGATGCTCGGCGGTCTTGCGCTTGAGGTCGTCGACCAGCGTCTCGCCCCAGCCCTCGGCGATCACCCGCCAGCCGACGTCGTCGTTGTAGGGCAGCACGTCGTGCTCGTCGATGTCGATCAGGGTGCAGCGCTCGCTCTTCTGGCCGAGGTGCAGGGCGGGAAAGGCCTCGGTCTCCAGGTGCAGGTACTTGCGTGCCTGGGCCGGGCCCGAGCTGTCGAGCCAGGCGTCGCGCGGACTCTCGATGGTCGCGACCACCGAGGGCCGGCCGTTCACCTCGCGGTCGGTGATGACCGCGCGGCCGTTGTTGGCGTAGACGAAGGGCGCGACCATCGCCGTGCTCACCAGCACGCCGTCGCGGAACCACTTCACCGGCACGTAGAACGAGACCTCGCGCTCGGCCCACCAGCCGATGTCGTTGGTCGACGACCACATGGTGCCGAGCTGGTCGCCGGTGACGTTGACCAGCAGGTAGACGTAGTCGCCGAAGGGCTCGAAGCGCAGGCCCGTGCCGGTCAGCGGCTCGTTCAGGTACTGCGCGAGGAAGCCGTCGAGCTTCTTTCGGTCGGCCAGCAGCGGATACACCTGCAGCGTGACGTCCGGGAACTCGAAGGGCCCGGCCACCGGCTGCGTGGCCGCGCCGAGGGCGGTGTTGTAGAAGGCGTGGGCGCTCTCGCCGCTGGCCGGTGCTGGTGCGACGGGCGCGACCGTCGAGACAGCGGCAGCCTGCTCGCCGCGGCCTTCGTCGGTCCAGCGGTCGCCGTCGTCGTCGCCCGGTCCGTGGGTGCGCGAACAGATCACGCGGCCGGCGTCGTAGAAGAGGTCGACGTCGGTCCAGAACGGGAACACCGGCTTGAGCAACGCGACCGAGCCGTCCACCGCATCGCCCTCGGTGGCGGCCACTTCGAGACCGAGCGTCTCGATGATCGGCTGCGACGCGTAGCGGTGGATGCGCAGCGTGTAGCCGCCGGAGGCGTCGCCGCGCAGCAGGTTCAGGTCGCCGAGCAGGCCGCTGTTGTTGAGCCGGTCGATGCCCATCGTCGAGCTGACCAGCGCCTTGTAGCAGGCCTGATCGGGCTCCTGCGCGTCGCGGAACTGCTTGAGCGTGATGTTCTCGAAGGACAGGCCCGGCGTGCCGCCGCGCGCATCGCCATTGGCGTGCGCGCCCGGCCGCAGCAGCCCCGGCAGCAGCTGCGCCAGGTAGCCACCGGCCTTGCCGGCCATCGCCATCAGCGAATCCGCATTGCGATGCGTCTGGAAGCCGCGCACGCGCAGGCCGAGCAGCATGTCGGCGGCGCTGCCCATCAGCGACATCGAGGTGCGCATCGCGCTGGCCGCGGCGCTCAGCGGATACCACGGGTTCGACGGATCGGGGATCACGCGCGCGTAGCTGGGCGGCGCGTCGCTGTCGACCTGCAGCAGCACCTGCATCGTTTCCGGCTCGCCGGCGTAGACCTTGGGAAAGAGGTGGGTGCTGAAGCCGAAGACCCGCGTCGTCTTCAGCGGATGCGCGCCCCACAGCGAGCTTTCGGTGTCGACCCGGCCGGCCACCTTGGGCCAGCCGTAGACCTCGCGGCCGGTGGTGAGCGACATCTCGTCGTCGACGAAGATGAACGGGCAGACGCAGGCCCAGCCCTTGAACACCAGGCGGCCTTCCTCCATGCGCCACTGCTCCAGCGGCACCGCGAACGCCACCTCGTGCTGCGCGACCCAGCCGAGGTTCTGCGCCTGCACCGAGGCCGGCGACATGCTGCCGTAGTCCAGCATCATCAGGTAGACGTAGGGCGCCGCGGGCAGGAAGCGGACCATCTCCGGCGGGATGTCCATGTTGAGGTACTGCTCGCAGAACTGCGTGAGCCGCGCCATGTTGGCCTTGAGCGGGAACACGCGGGCCGTGACGCCGGTCATCAGGAAGGGCGGCCGCACCGACAGGACGTCGCGGTTCACGTCGATGTAGCGCGGCTTGTTCGATGGCTCCGTCATGTGCGGCTCCTTGCGGATCAGGTGCGCTCGAACACCCAGGTGACCAGGCCCCGGACGAAGGCCTTGTCGCGCGTCTCGGGCAGGCCGCCGAAGACGCCGTCGAATTCGTGCAGCGCCGCGCCGGCCAGGCCGTGGGCGATGCCGCGCGCGTAGTCGACCGAGCCGTGCGTGGCCATCAGGTCGCGAATCCAGTCGACCTGCGCCTCGGTGCGTTTGCCGCCGGCCGGGTCGAGGATCTCGGCCAGCCGGGTGCGCTGCGCCGGCGTCGCGCGGCGATAGGCATGGTTGACCATCAAGGTGCGCTTGCCCTCGACCAGGTCGCCGTGCAGTTCCTTGCCGTAGCGCTCGTCGGCCACGAAGTTCAGCAGGTCGTCCTGGATCTGGAAGGACACGCCGAGGAAGAAGCCGAAGCGGATGAACCGGTCGAGGTCGATGTCGCCCGGCCCGCCGATCAGCGCGCCGACCCGGCACGGGTGGATGGTGGCCAGCCAGCAGGTCTTCTTGAGCACCATCCTCAGGTAGTCGGCGTCGCTCAGGCCGTTGCAGTTGTCGCGGCGCCAGCCGAGCTCCATCGCCTGGCCCTCGGCCGACTCCCAGGCCATGCGCTCGCTTTCCTGCAGGATGCGCAGCGCCCGCCGGCTGCCGATGCGCTCGATGTTGTCGACCAGCGGCCGCAGGCTCAGGAGGCCCAGCGCATCGCCGGCATTCAGCGCCAGCGGGATGCCGTGCAGTGCATGCAGGGTCGGCCGGCCGCGCCGCTGCTCGCTCTCGTCCTCGATGTCGTCATGCACCAGCAAGGCGTTGTGCAGCAGCTCGATCGACGCGGCGGTGCCGACCGCGTCCTCGAGCGGTGCGCCGAAGGCCCGCGCGGTGGCGATGCACAGGCTCGAGCGCATCATCTTGCCGCCGCGCCGCGGATAGTCGGCGACGAGGTCGTAGAGGTAGCCTTGCGGCGCGCCGGTGGGCAGGTAGCGCAGCACCGCCTCGCGGGTGACCGCGCCGTATTCGGCCAGCGTCTCGCGCACCAGGGTCGGCGTGCGGACACCTTCGGCGGCGGCGTCTTGCATGCGGGCTCAGGCCTGCAGGCGAACGGTGACGCTGCCGCGCGGCTCGTTGCTGGCGCTGTCGACCACCACGCCGGTGTAGAGCGCCGCGGGCTGGGTGTCGGGCACCTCGACGCGCAGCATCGGCTCGCCGAGCGCCGCGTCGTGTTCGAAGGACACCGTGGTCAGCGGCGGGATCGACGGGTCCGCCGCGTGCAGCGCGTGCACCCGCGGCACGAAGGCGGAGGCCGTGCGGCGCAGGTCGAGCGTAACCTGGGCGCGCCGGCGCGAAGCCACCTCGACCGTGAAGCGCGTGACCGCGGTCGGCTCGGCGGCGGCGCCGCGCGAAGCAGGCTGCGCAGCATCGGGCGAAGCCGAGGCGGTGCCCGAGGCACCACTGGAGCCGCTGAAACCGCCGAAACCGGGAAAGCCCGCGAAGCCCGAGCGCAGCGACGGATTGCGCGCCGCCGTCTCGACCGCCTCGACGCACAGCTTGCCGACGTCCTTGTAGAGGCCCAGCACCCGCTCGACCAGGCCGTTGACCTCGGCCGAGGCGGTCGCACCCGCACCGCCGAAACCACCGAGGCCGCCGAGGCCGCCCGAGGCCTTGCCCAGGCGCTGCGCCAGCAGCTTGCCCTGCAGGATCTGCTCCTCGATCACCTTGTAGCCCTGGCGCACGCCGTGCGCGACCGCGGCTTCGGGCGAATCGGGTGCGTGCGGGTCGGCGTCGTCGGAGGGCGGATCGCGCAGGTAGGTGCTGGCGTCTCGCAGGGGGGCCGTGCGCTCGGCGTCGGTTCGATGAAGTCGCTCGCTCGTGCTCATTCGAAGTCTCCGTGGGTCGCCGGTGTGCCCCGAGGGGTCATGGATGATCGTAGCCGATGATGTCGGCGAGCCTCGGCCAATGGGCGATGGCATGGGCCGCGAGCCGGCCCGAGATGACCGCCGCCTCGACGCAGCCTTCGTTGAAGCCGCAGTCGGTCCAGTCGCCGCAGATCGTCAGGTTGTCGTAGCTGTTGTCCAGCGGCGAGATGCGATGGCGCAGGCTGCCGGGCAGTGCCAGCACGTAGCGATCGCTCGGATTCACGTTGGCGGCCCAATACTGCGAACGCAAGGCCCGGGCGTCTCGGACGCCCTCCGCCTCGCCAGCGGCATCCGCGAGCAGCTCCCAGCGAAAGCCGTCCGGTCCGGCGGCGCGCGGCCAGAGGCCTGCGACCTGGGTGTCGAGAAAGCGCACCGCGTGGCCGAAGACCTGCTCGCGCCGGAGCGCTTCCTGAGCGTCCTGAGCCGATGAGTTCGCCGCGTCGTGCGCCGCAGGCACCGAGGCATCCGGCAGCACGCCGCAGAAGTAGGCCACGGCCTTCGGCGGCGCCGCGCCCCAGTCCTCGGCATCGACCAGGTGGCTCATGTCCGACCAGGTGTCGAAGGGCTTGGTGAAGCCCGACAGGGTGACGGCCGGTGCATGCCAGCCCAGTTGCCGCATGTCTTCGCGCAGCCAGAGCTGGAAGGCCTGGGTCGCGACCGTCTTGACCTTCTCGACCATGGTTCGCCAGCGTTCGTCGCGCGAAAGGATCTCGCGGCAGACCTGCGGGATCACGCCGACGCTCACCCCCAGCACCACGAAATCGAAGTCGCGGCCGACCTCGAGCCGGAGGCCGGTGACGTCGCGTCTCTCCGCCGGCGATTCGAACTGCCGGCCTTCCTGCCGCAGGCGCGCGCCGTCGACCAGCTGGTCGTAGTCGGGCAGGGCGGGCCAGCAGGGCAGTCCCTTGACGTCGACCAGGGGCCGGTATTCGCCGCCGCCCTCGACGCGGGCCTGGACCTCGAATTCGAGCGCCTGCACATAGGGCCGCTCGCCCGGCGCCAGCGACTCCTGCGGCGGCAGCGCGACGTTCTCCAGCCGATGGAAGAACGCGAAGCGCACGCCGCGCCGCTTCAGCACTTCGTAGAAGGGCGCGAAGACCACGTCGCCCATGCCGGCGCGCATCTTCCAGAACATCGCGCCGCGGTAGGTGAAGAACATGCGCAGCGACCCGCGCAGGGCCTGGCCGGCAGCGAGGCCCGGCCGCCCGGCATCGCCGTCCTCGTAGGCCAGCGCCAGGTCGTAGAGGCTGCGGATGAAGGGCGAGTCGAGCGAGCGCTCGGAGGCGCCGTTCAGGCGCAGCCAGTCGCGGCATTCGTAGTCGTCGATGGCTTCCAGCCCGCGCGGCTCGAGCAGCAGCCGGAAGCGCACCGCACCGACCAGGATCGCCAGCACCAGGTCGATGATTTCCCACTTCACGCGGGTGTTCTCGTCGGCGCACAGCACGCCTTCGAGTTGCGCGCGTGCGATGCCGGCGATCGATTCGAGCCAGCGCAAGGCCAGGTTCTGCGGATAGAGCGGCAGGGCCTTGACCACCACCTCGACCAGCGCGGCCGCCTCGGTCAATCCGGCGGCCGCGGTGAGCGCGCCGAAGCGGAACCAGGCGGCGACCTGCGAGACGAAGGATTCGACCTGGCCGCTCGAAGGCGCATCGGCTTCACCGGCCGGAGCGGCTTCGCGGTCGTCGCCTGGCGACGCGCGCTGCGTCCGCAGGCCCACCAGAAGCGTGCGCAGCAGCGCGGCGACATGCACCAGGTAGCTCTTGAGCGTGAACGGGTTGGCACCGGCGAGCGGATCGCCCGGCAGCCCGTCGGCGGGCGGGAAGAAGGCGGTCCAGTGCTGCCAGTCACGCTCGCCCCCGTCGCTCCTGCCGGGTCGCGGTGCGGCGATGCCCACGTGCGAATCCGGGAAGAAGGCATCGCGCCAGCCGGCCATCGGATGCGTCGCCGGGTCGCGTCCGAGCTCCTCGTAGCACTCGCGCAGCAGCCGGAACGCGTTCTCGTAGAAGCCGAGCCACACGTGCAGGCCGTGTTCCTCGATGCGACCGGCCGGGCCGCGGCCGGATGCGCCCTTGCCGCCGAGCCGCCAGCCCTGCTGGTAGACCGTGACCTGGTATTTGCCGCGGTGCTCGGGCCGCGTCAGCTCGAAGGCCGCGGTCACGGAGGCGCAGCCGCCGCCGATCACGGCGACCCGAACGGGTCCGTCGCTGGCCATCCTCGCTCCTTGTGGTTCGGCGGCACGCTATCACGGCTGATGGCGGCCATCAAGACAGCGGCTCGGCGCGGTCGCTAAGATCTTGCCGGTCGCGAAATTCGTTTCGTCCTCCCAGGCCGCGGTCGCCGCGGGCGGCGGAGGCCCCGAATCAGACGGAGGCGGAGACATGACAGCAAACCAACCGGAAGCGGAGCCGCTGCTCGCGGTTCACTCGATCGACGAATTCGTCTTCAGCGTGCCGGCGCTCGATGCGGCGAGGCACTTCTACGAGAGCTTCGGCCTCGATGTGCGCGACGAGGACGGCGCGCTCGCGCTCCACACCCACGGCCATTCGCACCGCTGGGCGCGCGTGTTGCAGGGCGGCAGCCGCAAGCGGTTGCGCTGGCTCAGCCTGGGCATTCATGCGGCGGACGAAGCGCGCTTCGAGCGGCGCCTGGCCGAGCGCGGGATCGCACGCATCGCGCCGCCCGAAGGCGCGGAAGCCGTCGGCCTGTGGATCGAAGGTCCGGACGGCCTGCCGCTGCAGTTGCGCGTGGCCGGCAAGTCGTCGCCCTCGCGGCCCTCGCCCCGCGAGTTCCCGCCCGAAGGCGGCAACGCCGGCCGCTCGCCGGGCCGGCGCAAGCTGCAGCCGGTGCGGCCGCTCTATCTCTCGCACCTGCTGCTGTTCAGCGCCGACGTCGATGCGGCGCGGCGCTTCTACGAGGAGGTGCTGGGCCTGCGGCTGTCCGACAGCTCCGGCTCGATCATCGCCTTCCTGCACTCACCGCACGGCAGCGACCATCACCTGCTGGCGCTGGCCAGGTCGGAGGGCGGCGGCCTGCACCACAGCAGCTGGTGCGTGCCGTCGATCGACGCGGTCGGCCTCGGCATGCAGCAGATGATGGACGCCGGCTGTCCGCAGGGCTGGGGCGTCGGCCGGCACGTGCTGGGCTCGAACTACTTCCGCTACGTGCGCGATCCGTGGGGCAGCTTCGCCGAATATTCCTTCGACATCGACTTCGTGAAGCCGGGCGAGACCTGGCCGTCGGCGGACCATCCGGGCGACGACTCCTTCTACGCCTGGGGGCCGGCGGTGCCCGAGGACTTCGTCGTCAATCACGAACACGCTCCGGGCTGATCAGGCCGGCAGCGTGCGCCCGAACAAGGCGAGCATGGCGGCCCAACCGCGTTCGGCGGCGGCTTCGTCGTAGACCGGGAAGTCCGGCAGCATCCAGCCGTGCGCCGCGCCCGTGTAGGTCTCGGCGCTGAAGCGCACGCCGGCATCGGCCAGGCTCTTCTCCAGGCGCTCGGCCATGGCGGGCGGATAGCTGCCGTCGTTGTCGGCGGCGGCCACGTAGACCTCGGCCTTCAGGCCGGCCACGAGCCGGTGCGGGCTGGTCGGCGCATCGGTCGCGAGATTGCCGCCGTGGAAGCTGATGGCCGCGGCGAAGCGCTCCGGATAGGTGGCGGCGGCCGCGAGCGTCATGCCGCCGCCCATGCAGAAGCCGACCGCACCGACCTTGCGGCCCGCGACGTCGCCGCGGGCGTCGAGGCAGGCGAGAAAGGCCTCGGTGTCCTCCGCGGCCTTGTCGTTCCCGGTGGTCGCCATCAGCGGCCCGAGGATCGCCCGCCAGTCGCCCTTGAACACTTCCTTGGGCACCAGCGGGCCGTAGGGGCCGTGCCGGTGGAAGAGATCGGGCAGCAGCACCACGTAGCCCGCTTCGGCCAGGCGCTGCGCCATCTCGGTCACCACCGGGCGGATGCCGCCGGCGTCGGCATACAGGATGACCGCAGGCCACGGGCCCGCGCCCGAAGGCGTCATGACCTGGGCGGGGCAGCTGCCGTCGCGGGTGGGGATCGTGGTCTTTTCGGTGGGCATGGGGGTCCTGGTGGGTGTGATGCGAGCGCAGTCTATCGCTGCGTCGGCGAGGCCGTGCCGCCTCCGCCGACCCTCGGCCCGCGCCCCAGATGCATGCCCGAATCCAGCAGGATCAGCTCGCCCGTGACGGTCCGGGCGCCGTCGACCAGCCAGAGGATGGCGTCGGCGACGTCTTCGGCGGTGCAGGCCCGTCCGAGCGGCACGGTCTGTTCGTACTGTGCCTTGAGCTTCTGGAAGTTCTCCTCGCCGACACCGTCGACGAACCAGCGCGTGGTGATCATGCCGGGGCAGACCGCGTTCACGCGCACGGCCGGTGCCAGCGAACGCGCCAGGTGCAGCGTGAGCGCGTTGATCGCGCCCTTGGAGGCGATGTAGGCCAGCGACGAGCCGATGCCGAGCGATCCGGCGATGGACGACACGTTGACGATCGAGCCTTCGCTCGCCTTCAGGTGCGGCACGCAGGCGCGCACCATCTGGAACATGCCGATCACGTTGACGTCCATGATCCCGTGGAAGGTCGATGCGTCGATCGCGTCCCAGTTGGAGGTGCCGGCGAAGGAGGTGATGCCGGCGTTGTTGACCAGCGCGTCGATGCGCTGCCAGCGCGCCATGGTGGCGTCGACCATGGCGCGGCAGGCGGCGTCGTCGGACACGTCGGCCCGGAACAGCAGCACGTCGGCGCCGGCCTCGCGGCAGGCCGCCTCGGACGCCTTCGCCTCGGCCTCGCTGCGCGAATAGTTGATGACGAGGTCGTAGCCCTTCTTCGCCAGGCCGAGTGCGGTCGCTGCGCCGACGCCGGTCGCGGAACCGGTCACGAGGGCCACCTTGCGTTCTGTCATTGCATGTCTCCACTGTGGATGAGGCCGCCATTCTGCTGCGGGCCGTGAAATCCGATCAAATGACGCAATGACGCCCGCATCCTCCACACCCGTCGTCACCGCGCTGCGCGTGATTCCGGTCGCCGGCCGCGACAGCATGCTGCTCAACCTGAGCGGCGCCCACGGGCCCTTCTTCACCCGCAACCTGCTGCTCGTGACCGACAACGCCGGCCGCACCGGCGTCGGCGAAGTCCCGGGCGGCGAGAAGATCCGCCAGACGCTCGAGGACGCCGCGCCGCTGGTGATCGGCCAGCCGCTGGGCGCGCACCAGCGCGTGCTGCAGACGGTGCACCAGCGCTTCGCCGACCGCGACAGCGGCGGCCGCGGACTGCAGACCTACGACCTGCGCACCACCATCCATGCGGTGACCGCCATCGAGTCGGCGCTGCTCGACCTCCTGGGCCAGCACCTGGAGGTGCCGGTGGCCGCCTTGCTCGGCGAAGGCACGCAGCGCGAGTCGGTCGAGATGCTCGGCTACCTCTTCTACGTGGGCGACAAGGCGAAGACCGGCCTGCCCTACGTCGACGCACCGGATGCCGGCGACGACTGGTCGCGCCTGCGCCACGAGCCGGCGATGACCACCGAAGCCATCGTCCGCCTGGCCGAGGCGGCGCGCGACAAATACGGTTTCGACGACTTCAAGCTCAAGGGCGGCGTGCTGCGTGGCGAGGAAGAGGTGGAGGCCGTCGTCGCGCTGCACGAGCGCTTCCCCGGGGCACGGGTCACGCTGGACCCGAACGGCGGCTGGCTGCTGAAGGACGCGATCCGGTTGCTGCGCGACCTGCGCGGTGTGCTCGCCTATGCCGAGGACCCCTGCGGCGCCGAGGACGGCTTCTCGGGCCGCGAGGTGATGGCCGAGTTCCGCCGCGCCACCGGACTCGCGACCGCCACCAACATGGTCGCCACCGATTGGCGGCAGCTGTCGCATGCGCTGGCGCTGCAGGCGGTCGACATCCCGCTGGCCGACCCGCACTTCTGGACCATGGCCGGATCGGTGCGCGTGGCCCAGACCTGCCGCGACATGGGCCTCGTCTGGGGTTCGCATTCGAACAACCATTTCGACGTCTCGCTGGCGATGTTCACGCACGTCGGCGCGGCCGCACCCGGCCGGGTCACCGCGATCGACACGCACTGGATCTGGCAGGACGGCCAGCGGCTGACGAAGGAGCCGCTTCGCATCGTCGGCGGCCATGTCGAGCTGCCGAAGAAGCCCGGGTTGGGCATCGAACTCGACATGGCCGAGGTCGAGAAGGCGCACCAGCTTTACCGCCGCCACGGCCTGGGCGCGCGCGACGATTCGATCGCGATGCAGGCGCTGATGCCGGGCTGGGCCTTCGATCCGAAGCGGCCGGCCTTCGACCGTTGAAGCCGGAAGGAAACCCCATGTCCGCACCGATCGCCCTCGTCACGAACGTCCTCGAATTCGCGGGGCCGCCGGCGGGGGTCGCGCTGAAGGCAGCGGGCTTCCAGGTCGTCGCGCACGACGTCGCCTTCGCCGCCGACGAGGCGCGGCAGGCCTGGCGCGATGCCAATCCCGGGATGCTCGCGCTGGCCGAGCAGTCGCCGGCGGCCGTCGTCGAGGCGGCCTGGTCGGTGGGTCAGCGGCTCGTGGTGCTGGTGAGCAACGACGCCTACAGGCCGATCCACGGCCCGATCGAGCAGGCCGACTCGAAGGACCTGCAGGCGACGCTGGACCGCCTCGTGCTCTTTCCCTTCGAGCTGGCGCGGGCCGCGATTCCGAAGCTGAAGGCATCGCGCGGCTCGCGGGTGGTGATGGTCACGTCCAACCGCACGCGGCTGCCATTGCCGGGCGGCGCGATACCGGACATGGCGCGGTCGGCGGCGAATGCGCTGGTCAAGTCATTGAGTCTCGAATTGGCGTCGTCCGGCATTCCGGTGAACGCGGTCGCGCCCAACTACCTCTACAGCGAGACCTACTATCCGCGTGCGCGCTTCGTCGACGACGCTCGGGGCCGTGCCTTCGTCGAACACGTCGTGCCGGCCGGCCGGCTGGCGCGGCCGGAAGAGATCGGCGAGCTGATCGTCTACCTGGCGACCATGAAGGGAAGCTTCCTCACCGGGTCGGTGATCGACTTCTCGGGCGGCTGGCCGGTGGGGTCGACGTTGGCGGACTGAGCCGGCGGCGGGCCTATCCGCCGCGCGCGGTGCAGATCTGCGAGAGCATCGACGAATCGATGTCGTGCGCGTGCTGGCTGTGGAAGCTCGCGAACGGATCGCGCACCAACGCGCTCACCCGGGTGAAGAGGTCGTCGCGCTGGCGACGCACCGGGCCGAGTGCCTGCGGTCTCGCAACGAGCGCATGGCCGGCATCGGCCGTCGGACCGGCGACCGCGTCGACGGGTGCGCCGTCGCAGACGGGTTGCTGCATCGGCACCCAATGCTGGTAGGGCGACACGGGGGAAGCCGTCAGTACCGGCTCCACGAACGCGCCGCCGCTGCCTGCGGCCGCCAGACGGTTCGTCTGCACGGGTTCGGTCAGGGTGTAGCCCGGCTTCGAATAGATGTCGCCGCCGGCGAGCGCGTCGCAGACCGAAGGCCCCGGCGTGTAGTCCGGATCGTTGAGCACCACCGAATAGTTGCTGCAGCCTTGCGCCGGGCAGCCGTAGTAGGTGTCCAGGTCGTTGGCGTCAGGGCAGGCAGGATCGTCGCCCGACTGTGCCGGCGTGTGGCAAGCGCCGAGCGGCGCGGCCCCATGCGCATTGGGCGCAGTCTGCTGGACATAGAAGAACAGCATGCCGGTGGTCGAGTCATAGAAATACTTGTTCGGATCGACCGGCGTGCCATCCGCATTGCTGATGGCGGAAAGACCGCCCGCCGGCGTCAGCTCGCTGCCGGGAAACTCGCAGAAACCGCTTTGCGCGAGGGTCGATCCGGCGGGGCATCCCGCGGTCGGCGCACCCATCAGGCCGGCGGCCGGGCAGCCCCCGGTGCTCGGCGCCGGCGGGTCGAGGTTGAGCCATCGATTGACCGGGTCACCGACATCGTTCGGGTTGCCGGGATCGGGGAGTATCGGACCGCGCACCGCGTAGTCGAGGTTGTGGCAGGTCCTGGCGCTTTGGGGCGTCGTCTGCGTGGCCAGGATCGTGAAGAAGGGCCTGAACTCCGGCAGGTTGTAGTTGACCCCGTTGCCGCCCCATGACTTGTAGCCGCGCGAGATCGTGAAGTTGCCGCTCGGCGGTCGACCCTGCGCATTGGAGTAGCAGATGCCCACGCGCACGTAGAACGGGTTCTGCGGACTCATGTTCGACTTCACGGCATCGGTGAAGCCGACGCGTACCTGCTTGCGCATGCCGAGAACGGGCGGGTTGCCGGCTGCCGAGGGCGAGGTCGAGGGCTGGGCCGAGATGGTGTAGCCCATGCCGCTCGCGACCTTGGGTTCCCAGATCCACTGGCCGTTGCGGCTCTGCAGGCTCATGCTCTGGTGCGCGCCGGCATCGAAGGTGTCCTTGGTGAACTTCATGTCCTGCCATTGCGGCACGTTGAAGCCCAGTTCCGGCGCATCGGCCTCGAATTCGAGCGTCGCGATGTTGGCGGGCGACATGATCGAGGTGGGCCGGCCCTCGAACTGCGCGTCTTGCGGTCCGGTCGACAGGCATTCGTCCACCGCATTGCCGGAGTGGTTGAACTCCAGGTTGTTCAGCGAGATCGGGTATTCGCCAGGGACCGTGACCCCGTTCGCGTCGGCCACGCGCAAGCCCGAGAGCGAACCGTCGAGGTCGATGATCGCGGTGTTCTTGTCGCCGTCCGCGAACGCCGCCAAATTGACCTTGTCGGTGTAGATCTGGTGGCGCAGGTCGACATTGTCGAAACTCAGGTCGCGACTCGTCGTGGCTGTCGGGTAGGCGCTCTGGTTGGACTGGAACCAGCCGAGCGCGGCATCGCCTTCGTAGGCCTTCGCCGAGGCGTCCGGATACTTGTTGAACGACTTCAGGAATTGCTGGTCGGCGACCGTGAGCCACGGCGAGATGTCCCGGAGATAGTTGACGAAGCGATCGTGCGCGATCCGCACCGGGCCGTCATAGATCATGTAGCCGGCCGAATTCCAGCGTGGCGTCTGGTAGCCCTTGCCCTGGAAGTCGTTCGCGTTCTTGTTCCAGTCGACGCAGCCCGGACCTTCGACCGTGTTGGTGGCGCATGGCCCCCAGCGATCGACGTTGTTCATGCTGATGCCGGCCAGTACCGAATCCTTGAGCAAGGCCCAGACGCCCGGCGCGTTGCCGTCGAGGCCGCCGGAGCTGACCAGCGTCACCGCGTCGCGCGTGGTGGCGAATCGACCGGACTCGACCGTGTACCAGAGCGGTCGCATCCACACGCCGCGGTTGCGGATCCGTGTCGCCGTCAGTCCCTTGAAGTGGCCGATGATGTTGAGGCCGTTCGGATCGCCACCGACCTGTGGCCGCAATGGTTCCACCGTCACGCCTTCGTCGTTCTCGCCGAAGAGGCCGTCGAAGCAGCCATGCACGCGGTTGTTGAGAAAATTGCCGACCGGCTCGTGCTTCTGGAAGCCCACGGTGGGCGATGCATACCAGTAGCCCTTGCCTTCGCCCTGGCAGCCCGCGATCGAATTGCCGACCAGCACCGTCCCTGGATTGCCGATCCAGAAGCCGGTGGCCTGCTCGACATAGAGCAGCGGTGAGGCGCACGGGGTCGGCTTGTTGAAGACCAGTCCGCCGTTGGCATCGACCGTGTAGCAGGCTCCGTGCACCGGGTTGGCCTGATTGTCCATGTTGGGCACGTTCAGGCCGTTGTAGCCGTTGGCCGTCGCCAGGTTGTCGCCGCCCCAATAGGCTGCCTTGACGTCGTCGGCGAGCGACGGATCGATACCGAAGGAATTGCTCATCGCCCCGATGCCGAGATTGCCGGTGTAGCTGGTGCCTTGCTCCTGCGCGGCCTCCTGGTAGAAGAGGTGCCCGATCGCACGCGCGCACACGTTGTTGCTGATCGCGATGTTCTGGCTCATGTGCAAGGTGGTGCACTTGTTGTAGCTGTGATGGATGCTGTTGCTGTCGACCAGGACACGGCCCTGGGGCGCACCGACCATGTGGAAATGGATCGGGTAGCTGCCGAGCCGGGCCTTGCCGAACTTCTCGAGTTCGACGCCCTGGATGCTGGCCTCGGCGAAGCCGGCCAGGATGCGTATCTCGCCACCCCAATGATTGCTCTGGTCGCCGACGGCCGTGCCCGCGCTGAACGGCGTGTCGGCCGTGAAGGTGATGTTGCGGCTGATCAATCCGACTTCGGCGCGTTCGTCGATGCCGAAGTTGGTCGTCGCGCTGGCACCGTAGTTGGCATCGGAAGGCGGCCCCGGATCGGCGCCGCCGAAATGGTAGTGCTTCAACGGCTGCGTCAGCGTGACGTCGGTGCCACTGCCGCCAGAGCCCGGTTGGAGCGAATCGATCTGGACGAATTCGGATTCGAAGGGACTGAAGCTGGTGGTGGCGACCACGATCCAGTCGCCCTTGTGCCAGGCGCCGGCGCCCGACCGCACATCGCCTGCCAGGTGCAGCAGGGATGCACCCCCGGCGGGTACCGGTGCACGAATGCTCGGGTCGGTCGCCTGGTACTTGCCGGGTCCGGCCGGCTGGCTGAGGTAGGTCCAGTCGACGCCGGCCGGCGCCACTCCGCGCGTGCCGTACAGGCGCAGCGAGCCGCCGGACTGCACCTCGATGCCCTTGTCGGAGCCGCTGCCCATGTCAGTCGGGCCGCCGGACGCGACCGGCGCGCCGACGAACTTCACCGTCATGTGGCTGTCGGGATTGTTGCGCCCTACCGGGCACTCCAGGGTGCCGATCGACATCGAGCCCGCCACACTGATGCCGGTGGTGTCGAGTTCCAGCGAGCCGAACGAATTCGGCACGGCCAGCTTGCCGTCGGCCGCGATGGTGATCTTGCCGAGCGCCGACGCACCGGTGAAAGACTGGTCGATCACCACGTTCGGGCCGCAGCCGCTGCTGCCGATGGTGAGGTTGCGCTGCGCATCGAGCACGCACTGCGACAACGGCACCGCGACGGCAACCTCGGTCTTGCTGCTGAGACCGATCGTGGACAGCATGCTGGTCTGTACGGGAGCGAAGGCCGTGACGCAAGGCGCGCTCACTGCCGCAGCCTCGAGCGCGCTGCCGCCGCCGCCGGAGCCGCCGCATCCAGCGAGGGCCAGTAATGCCAGCGAACCCCAGCGGGCGAGCGAATGGCCGCCGCGAGTTGTCGATCCCGCCATCGTCATCCCTCCAAGGATGTTTTTTATTCAGCACAAGATCACGTGAATCCTTGCATCTGGCAATTGCAATTGCAGTCGCAATTCAGCCGCGCGAATATACGCATAAATAGCATCTCGCGTGCGACGCCAATCGCAGCGCGTCAGGCCACGCAGGCGCCGCAGCCTCCATTGCGTGCATGGTCGTTCCAGGCCGACCCGAGGATGAGGCTGCAGAAGTTGAGCCGCCGGTAGCTCGGATCCTTCAGCGCCAGCACGTCCGCCTTGACGTTGCCGAAGGTCGTCTCGGGTTTGCGGCGCGTGCCTTCGGCGAAGGCGTCGATGATCGCTTCCTTGAAGTTCGATTCGCGCGGATGCGCCGCCACCACTTCTTCGCGCTGCGCCGGGTCGAAGTCCTCGTAGGCCAGGCCGAGCACGTCCATCTCGACGCCGGCGGTCACCAGCGCCACGACCGGCTTCTTGTGCTTCGGAATTCCGGGCGTCGTGTGCAGCGCGATCGCATCCCAGACCTGCTCGATCTCGGATTCAGGCACTTTCCAGGAAGCCAGGAAGTCGCGCGCCACGTTCGCGCCGTCGACCTCGAAGCGCTCGGTCGCGCTGGCGTAGGCCGGGACCAGCCCGAGGTCGTGGAACATCGCGCCGACGTAGAGCAGTTCGGCGTCGAACTTCAGTTCGCGACGGCGGCCGGAGAGGGCACCGAACAGGAAGACCCGGCGCGAGTGGTTGTAGAGGAGGTCGTTCTCCTGGGTGCGCACCAGGTCGGTCGCAGCGCGGGCGAGGCTGCTGTCGGGAATGGCGATGCCGGCGATGGTCTGGCTCATGGGATTTCCTTGCATGGACAATGGATTGAAGAGAAGGCCGTGCGCCGCATGGCCTGGAAATCAGTTTCCCCGCGCAATCGCTGGTGGTGTGCCGCATTCGACGTCGAAAGCGGCCAGCCCTCCGTCGTTCGCGGACAAGCCAACGGAGCCGCCGTGCATTCGGTCGTCGTCGCCATCTTTCCCGGAGTCCAGGCGCTGGACATCTCCGGCCCGCTGGATGTGTTCAGCGAGGCCAATGCGTTCGTGAGCGCGGACCGGGTCTACGACTGCCGGGTCGCGAGTGCGGACGGAGGCCCGGTCCGCGCCTCGAACGGCATGCGGATCGCCGCCGACCTGGCGTTCGCGCAGGCCCAGGGGCCGTGGGACGTCGCGCTGGTGGCCGGCGGCCCCGCGCTGCCCGAGGCGGTGGTCGATCCGGCGCTCGCCGACTGGCTGCGGGCGGTCGCGGCCAACAGCGCGCGCTTCGGCTCGATCTGCACCGGCGCCTTCGCGCTGGGCGCGGCCGGCCTCCTGGACGGCAGGCGCGCGACCACGCACTGGCAATCGGCGGCGCTGCTGGCCCGCAGGTTCCGTGGCGCACGCGTGGAGCCCGACAGCATCTTCTGCCGCGATGGCACGCTCATCACCTCGGCCGGCGTGACGGCGGGCATCGACCTGGCGCTGGCGCTGGTCGCCGAGGACCACGGCCGCGAGGTCGCGTTGTCGGTGGCCAAGCGCCTGGTGGTCGTGGCGCAGCGGCAGGGCGGGCAGTCGCAGTTCAGTCCGCACCTGGCGCTGGCGCCGGCGGATCCGGAGCATCGCCTGGCGCGGGTGCAGGCCCATGTGGCGACCCATCTGCGCGACAGCCTCGCCGTGGCCGAGCTGGCCGCGATCGCCGGCACCAGCACGCGGCACTTCGCTCGCGAGTTCTCGGAGTGGGCCGAGATGACGCCGCACGAGTTCGTCGAGCGGGCGCGTCTCGACAGTGCGCGCCGGCTGCTCGAGGCGACACGGCAGCCGTTGAAGACGATCGCCTGGGAATGCGGTTTCGCCTCGACCGACCGGATGCGCCTGGCGTTCGTGCGCCGGCTCGGGGTGACGCCGATCCAGTACCGTGCGAGTTTCTCCGCGGCGAAACGCCAATGAGCTTGCGTTCGCGGGTCAGTCGCCATCCATCGTGTCGACCAACTCGGGCAGTTCGAAGGGCTTGGCAGGGTTCGCGGGCGCGGCGCTATGGGCCGGCGCGGTGCCCGGCAGGACCTCGAAATCCGGCGTGAAGGCGACCAGGGTCGCGCCCAGCCGCTGCAGCACGCCGGCATCGCCGTCCAGTCGGGCCTTGCCGGACTGCGCCAGCTGCTCGAAGGAGGCCTCTCCGGTCATCACCCGGTTGAGTTCGGCGCGGTCGATCGTCAGGGTGAGGTCGGGCTTGGCGAGCTGGTAGCCGGGGATGTTGGTCAGGGTGGCGTTGCTGAGTTCGACCGCATAGCGCTCGCCGTTGTCCGGGGTGACCAGGTTCAGGGTGAAATGCAGCGACTCGGCCTTCTTCGGATCCATGCTGATGCCGAGGAAGTCCAGCCACTGCTCGGTCGACATCGCGCGCACCACGTCCGGGCTGTTGGTGCGCGGGGCCACGCCGCCCGGCAGACCGTTGCGCAACTCGAACGCGCCCTGCAGGAAGCTGTTGCGCACGCTGGTGCTCTCGGCCGCATAGCCAAGTTGCTCGTACACGTCGGCGAGCAGGCGCCGGGCCGGCTGGTTTCGCGGCTCGGCGAACACCAGCTTGTTGAGGATCTCGCTGGCGAGCAGGTCGTCGCCGCGCGCGTGGAGCTGCCGGCCCTTGGCGATGATCCTGGCCGAGCCGCCCATCATCTGCACGTAGAGCGGCGCAGAGTCTTTCGGCGACAGCGGGATCAGGTTGGCCGGATTGCCGTCGTAGTGCCCGAGGTAGCGGTTGATGACCGCACGGGCGTTGTTCTGCACGTCGCCGTGGTAGCTGCGCGCGGCCCATTGGTCCTGCAGCGAACGCGGCACCTGGTAGACGTTCTGGATCTCGTTGATCGTCACGCCCTGGTTCGCGTAGTGCAGCACCTGGTTGTTCAGGTTGGCATAGGCGTCGCGCTGCGCACGCAACACCTCCTGGATGCGCGCATTGCCCCAGCGCGGCCAGCTGTGCGAGGCGAACATCACCTCGGCTTCCTGGCCGAACTTGTAGAGCGCAGCATTGATCTCCTTGGACCAGTTCAGCGGATTGCGCACCGCAGCGCCGCGCAGCGTGTAGATGTTGTGGATGGTGCCGGTGACGTTCTCCGCGGCCCAGAAGGCCTTCCATTGCGGGAACCAGGTGTTCATCTCGACCGGCGCCTCGGTGTCGGGCGTGTTCTGGAACACCATGTGGACCCCGTCGAGCGTGATGTCCTCGAAGTCCTTGGCGACGAGGCGGTTGGGCGCGATCAGCCCGATGCTGCCGTTGGCCGCGTTCTTGCCGATCGCCTGGTCGACGTGGCCGTAGGGATTGCGCTGCAGCAGCACCGCGTACTGCCACTGCGTGCGGCGCGACATCGCATTGCCGGCATAGACGTTCTCGGCGATCGCCGCATCCATGAAGCCCGAGGGTGCGATCACCATCACCTTGCCGCTGGCGGCATCGGCCTCGTCGATGACGCCGCGCACGCCGCCCCAGTGATCGACGTGCGAATGCGAATACACCACGCCGACCACCGGCCGCGGCCCCAGTTTCTCGTTGATGAATTCGAGCGCCGCATGCGCGGTCTCGCGGGTGGTGAGCGGGTCGAACACGATCCAGCCGGTGTCGCCCTTGACGAAGCTGATGTTGGCCAGGTCGTAGCCGCGCACCTGGTAGATGTGGCCCGGCACCACTTCGTAGAGGCCGTAGCCCATGTTGAGCACCGCCTGGCGCTGCAGCGAGGGATGGATGCTCGGGAAATCCTTGCCCGAGAGCAGCCAGGCGTAGCTGCCCATGTCCCAGGCGACGTGGCCGTCGGCGGCCATGATCTTCGTGTACGGCGGCTCGGCGATGAAGCCTCGCCGGGCCTCCTCGAAGTCGCGCTTGTCGGCGAAGGGCAGTTCGGCCGCGATGCGCGCGCGCTGCGCCAGGGTCGCGCCGGAAGGCGGCTGCCCCAGCGGATCGAAGTGGGCGCTGTTCGCCGCGCTCGCCGAATCCGTCACGGCGGCGAGCGCCTGGGCATGCACGGGGGTCGATAGAGAGGAGAGGAGCGCTGCCAAGACGGCGAGCAGGCGGGCGGCGCGGCGATGGAACAAATGCACGGGAGACACCTCGAAGCGGGTTGAAACATGCCCGGACTGCATGACGTCCGGAGGTCGGACGACCCGTGCAGCGGGCACTCATTTCGCAAGAAGTCCCATACTGGAGCGCTTGCGGCGGCGGATTATTGCTTCGGGTACCGGCAATCGTCCAATGCTCTTCGGCTCTGCTTGTCATTCATCCAAGGCATGACCCTTTCATCATCATGACTCTCGACCTTCGTCAGTTCAGGCAGCTCGTGGCGGTCGCCGACCACGGCGGCTTCGGCCGCGCCGCCATCGTCCTCGGCATGACCCAGCCGGCGCTCTCGCGCAGCGTGCAGATCATGGAAGCGGAGGTCGGGGCGTCGCTCTTCGAGCGTTCCAAGGCGGGCGCCACGCCGACCGACGAGGCGCGCCTGCTCATCCAGCGCGCCCGCGAGCTGCTCGCGACGGCGGACGAACTGAATCGCGAGCTCTCGCTGCGTCGCCAGACCCATGGGGCGAGCCAGGTGACCTTCGGTGCCGGCGCCTATCCCGCCGAGACCGTGATACCGAACGCTTTGGCGCGCTTCCTGCAAAGCCATCCGCGCGTGCGCACCCGCAGCCTCGTTCGCGATTGGGACGAATTGCTGGTGCGGTTGCGGGCGCGCGAGATCGACTTCTTCGTCGCCGAGACCAGCACGCTGGAGGTGGAGCACGACCTGCATGTCGATGCCCTCGGTGGCCATCCGATGTATTTCATCGGCCATCCTGGTCATCCGCTGGCTCGCCGCGCGAAAGTGGGGGTGGAGCAGGTCCTGCTCTATCCCTGCCTGGCCCAGACGCGCATGCCGCCGCGCGTGTTGAAGCCCTTGCTGGGCGCGCTCGAAGATCCAGCGGTCCGCGATGCGGGCCGGCCGTTTCCGGCACTGGAATTCGCATCGTTGCACGCGACCAAGATGATTCTCCGGGGCAGCGATGCGATCGCCGGACTGCCGCTCTCGTGCATTGCCGAGGAACTGGCCGGGCGCTCGCTGGTGGTGCTCGGCCGCGAGCCGTGGCTGACCTTGCGCTACGGCATCGTCCGTCTGAAAGGCCGCACGCTCGGCCCGGCCGCGCAGAGCCTGTGCGAGGCCATCCGCGGCGAGGATGCGCTGCTGCAGCGAACGAACCTGCGCCTGGCGGACGAACTGAGGACGCCGCCCGCCCGCACCCGGCCCGGCCGCGCCTCAGCCCACTAGCAATCGCCGCCGATGCTCATGCGCCCATCCTTGCACTCGGTCAGGATGCGCTCGTTGCGAGGCACCGGAATGCTGTCGCGCTGGTAGACGATCTTCTTGGTCCCGAGGTCGCAACTGCCCACGACCTGGCCGCGCACCACCGCGCTGCCTTCGACCACGATGACCTTGAAACTGGTGACGCCGGCGCCGCTGATCTTCGATTCGATCTGGCTGCGCAAGGTGTCGCAACTTTCGGCCGCCAGCACGGGCGCGGATGCAGCGGCGAGGATCCAGGCGGTGGTGACCAGGCGCGGGTTCATGAGGGATCCTTTCTGCGTGGGAGGAGCGTTCGAAAGGAGTCTACTTCGGCGGCTGCCGCGACTGGCACCCGCTCCCGGTCACTCGTTCATTCACCGATCTTGGACGTGACGCAGCCGGTGCTGCTGCACTCGCGTTCGCGGTCCTTCAGGAAGGCGAGACGTTCATTGGTCTTGTCGATCGCGCAGGCCAGGTTGACGAAGTAACCGGCGCCCGGCTTCTCGTAGCTGCAGGCTTCGTCGCGCGACTTGATCCAGGCCAGCTGGCCGTTCTTCAGGGCGGTGCTCTGGTCGGCGTTCAGGTGCTTGCGCAGGCTGCCGTAGGTGGTGTTCAGGTCCTTGTCGATCTGGCCGAAGAGATTGCCGGCGCAGTAGACCTGGTCGAAGGCATTGCGCGGAACGCCGCAGCCGGTGGTGGCCGCGCTGGCGCCGATCGAGACGGCGCAAAGGCCGAGCGTGGCGAAGGTGGCGAGGACGAACTTCTTCATGGTGATGTCGGTGGGAGGAGAGTGGAAATTCAAGTCTATGAGGCAAGCCCCGTGTCAGGGCTTGCAGGCGACGATGCCGTCCGCAATGGCCTGCGCAGTGCGTGAAATAGTTGCCGGCATGGCGAGCCGGGCTTCCTCGTCCGGGTTCACGATGACACCCGCCTCGACCAGGACCGCGGGTGCCTTGGCGGTCTTGAGCACCATGAGGTCGTCGAATCGGTGGATGCCCAGGCGCGCGTCTACCAGCGGCCGGTTCTCGCCCTTGATCGGCTCGGCGTGGTAGAGCGAAGGCGACTCGCCATTCGCCAGCATCTTCTCGCCGATCGCGCGGGCGCATTTCAGGCTCTCCTCGTAATGCGGACTGAGTTCCGAGACGAAGATCGAGTAGCCGTGGAATTCGCGCTGCCGGCCGGCGTCGATGTATTGCTGCTGCATCGAGTCGTGGTGGATCGAGACGAAGAAGTCGGCCGGCGCCGCGGTCGAGCGGTCCTTCAGCGGAATCTCCACGCCGTCGGCCGCGGTGCGGAAGACCTTCAGGCCCTTGGCCTGCAGGTCCTTGGCCACCTGGGTGCTGAGGTCGAGGTTGTAGAGATATTCGACCCGGCCGCTGGCGCCGGTGGCGCCCGGATGCAGCGGCGTGTGGCCGGTGTCGACGATGACCAGCGCCGCGCTCGCCGGCAATGCGAACAACGCGGCCAGACCGAAGACCCAATCAGAAATCGTAGACATGCTCGATGGCTTCGGCGCCGAATTGCGATTCGGATCGGCGCAGCACGTCGCCCAGATTGGAGATGGGTGTCGCCAGCACCACGCGCACGGTGCCGAGACGGGTCAGGATCGGCTGGGTGAACAGCAGCCTCGCGCCGCTGTCCGCAGCGGACCAGCCCGCCGGCACCCAGAGGCTCACCACGATGTCGTCGCGATTGCCGGCGACGGCCTCGAAGTCGATGCCCTGCGCGGCCAGCCAGCGGCTGTAGGTGGTGAAGGCCTCGTAGCGCGGCACGGTGGCCAGCACCTCGCCGCTCGCGGCCGTCTGCAGCAGCTTGAAATCGGGGTGGGTCGCGTCCGCCTCGGGCGGCTTGCTCAGCACGACGGCAGTGGTGGGCAACGGTGCGTCGTAGACGGCCGCGGTGCCGAGCCTGATCACCTTGGCGTAGCCGGCCTTCACCAGCAGTTCGGTGCTGAGCGCGAAGCGGCGCTCCCAGCGGCGGATCAGGTCGGGACCGGAGAGCGGCAGCGGCTCGGCCCACAGCAATTGCAGTTGCGCACCGAAGTCGAAGCGATACCAGGGATCGACCCGGATGAAGTCCACGTAGGCCTGCGCGTAGCGGGCCGCGAAGGCTTCCTCGGGCAGCATCGCCCGGCTCGACTTCGTGGCCTCGGCCAGCCGGCCGATGGTGTGCTCGTAGGTGCCCTTGAGCGCGTATTCGACCGTGGTGCTGGTGCCGATGACCATCACCATCAGGTGATAGCCGCCGTTGAACGGATAGCGGCCGAGCTCGCCGGACACCACCCGATAGCCCTGCCAGAACTGGCCGATGTGCGAATAAAGCGGGAACTGGCTCGGCGGCGCGCCGCTGGCGAGATAGCGCGCGTACTCGGCCGGGCTGTGCACCAGATACCACTCCGGGAAGGTGAGGTAGGTCTGGTCCGGCGTGCGGCGATCGGCCGCCGGCGTCTGCAGCGCGAGCGCCTCGTCGCCGGCGGCGTGCGCCGCCGCGAGGCTGGTGCAAAGGCTCAGGGCGAGGGCCAGGGAGCGAAGCGCGCGCATCGGGCTACGCGGCCCGCGCGATCGATGCAGTCGCGGCCGGTGCCTGCGCGGGCGCATCACCGTCGTTCATCGCCCGATCCGGCAGGGCAGGGCCCTCCTTGGTGAAGCACATCAGCACGTTGTCGGTCGGGTCGTGGTCCTGCAGCACGCGGAGGCCCGAATCCTTCAAGCCCGCGCGGGCGAGCCGCTCGACCCAGGTCGACACCGGCTCGAAGAAGCGCAGCTCGCTACGGTTGACCTCCCAGGTCTCGCCCAGGCCGGCGTTGAAGACCGAATGGGCCAGCGACACCAGGGCGCGCAATTGCGGCGTGCGAACGTCGTGGTCGCGCAGCACGAAGACGCCGCCCGGCCGCAGCACCCGATGGATGGACGCCAGGAAGGGGCTGAGGCGCTCGACGGTCATGTGGTGCAGGCCGACGTAGCAGCCGACGAAGTCGAGCGAGGCGTCGGCGATGCGATCGGCCGGCAGCGGCGCGTAGTCGGCGAGCGGCAGATGGGCGCCGGACAGGCGTGGCAGCTGCCCGCGCTCCATGAGGTCGACGGGCGAGAAGCCGGGCGGCTTCTCGTCGATGAAGTAGCGCGGTCCGTCGATGTCCAGCGCGGCCGCCAGGCCGCGGAAGTAGCGGCCCTTCGAGCCGATTTCCGCGTAGCCCGAGAAGCGCTGGCGGCCGCCCAGCACCTGCAGCGTCTGCCGGGTCATCTCGGCCTTCTGCTTGAAGAGCGATGGCAGGGCGTGGCTCAGGTCGGCCAGCTTGGGCTTGATGTTGCCGAGCTCGCTCTGGATGTAGCGGTAGACGCTTTCCTCGTCCGCATGCAGCTTGCAGGCCTCGCGGATCAGGTGATGGAAGCGGTCCTCGGGCAGGGTCCGGAAGACGTTCTGCAGGAAGCGATAGAAGGCGTCCGATTGCCGGACGTCGCCGAAGACCTCGTGGAATTCCGAGGGTGCGCTCGCGCCGGCCGCCGCGGGCACGCGGTGGTACTTGTTCCACAGCACGTTGGTGAAGCGGAACTGCGGGTCGAGCTTGTCCTTGAGCGCCAGGAACTGCTTCGCGCGCGGATAGGCGCGATGGAACTGCTCGACCGTGCCGTGCGGCTGGTAGGGCAGGTAGTAGGTGCCGCCGACCGAGAGCACCGCCTCGATCAGCTCGCGGGTCCAGACGCCGACCCGGCTCTTCGCGTTCTCGCGGGTGCGCTGCTTGTGATAGAGCACGAAGGCGAAGGTCTCGGTCGGCGCCCAGTTGAGCAGCGTGCGGGTGTCGGGCATCGCATGGCGGATCGACACGTTCAGCGCATTGACGCCATGGCGCTGCAGCACGCCCGCCATCAGCGGCACGAAGGCCTCCAGCTTCTCGACCGGCACGAAATACTCCTGCAGCACGTAGGTGCGGTTGGAGCGGCTCGGCGGCTCCAGTTCGGCCACGTCGTAGCCGGCCTCGTAGTTGCGCCAATGCACCTTCTTGCGCAGGTAGAGGAGCGGGTCGATCAGCTTCTCGCGCCGCTGCTTGCCGAGCGGCGTTTCCGACATCGCCCAGAGGAAGTATTGGTGCAGGGGATAGGAACGCGCAGGTGCCTGCAAGCGGGCCGCGGTGGTCGCCGGCGCATCGGTCTCGAGCCAGGTCACCGAACGCACGGTGGAGAAATGCGGCGCGTAGAGGTCGGCGTTGTGGAACACCGCCTTCGGGTTGTTGCGCACGTGGTTCTTGAAGTGCGTCCAGTAGTCGGCCAGCGGCATCACCTTGTCGACCCGCTGCACCCGCTTGTTGTGGGCCAGCTCCAGCTCGACCTCGACCACCACGCCGAGCCCGCCATAGCCGCCGATCACGCCGAAGAAGAGCTCCGGATTCACCGAGCGGCTGGCCTGCCGCAGCTCACCGTCGTGCAGCGCGACTTCGATGCTGCGCACCGACAGCACCAGCGGACCGAGCCCGACGTAGCGGCCATGGCAATTCACGCTCAGCGCGCCGCCGACCGTGAAGTTGGCGTAGGTCTGCATGATCTTGACCGCCAGCCCGTGCGGATCGACTAAGCGCTGGATGTCGCACCAGCGCACGCCCGGCTGCACGCGGATCGTCTTCTCCTCGGGCGAGAAGGCGAGGATGCGGTTCATCGAGCGCATGTCGAAGTGCAGGCTTCCCGCGCTGGCGGTCTGTCCGCCCATGCTGAAGCGCCCGCCGCCGATGGAGACCGGCCCGGAGGTGCGGCGCAGCGCCTCGACCACGTCCGCCTTGGACTCCGGCGCGACGATCGCCATCACCCGCACGGGATTCAACTGGGTGACGTCGTTGACGGTGTGGTGCAAGGTCATGCGAGAGGAGATGGGGCGGCGGATGGGGTCACGCGCAGGTAGTCGGCGGTCTCGCCGCCGGCGCGGCCATGGCGGTTCGCGCCGGTCGATCCGGCGCGCAAGCCACATTCGACCCACAGCCAGAGCGCACCGGCGAGCGGCACGACCGTGGCGAGCAGCCACCAGGCCGACCGGTCCCGGTCATGCAGCCTGCGGCCCCAGGTGGACACCAGATGCAGCACGAGTGCCAGCACCGGGAGCAGGTCGAAGGGCTGCCCGATCGATTCGTGCACCGCGATGCACAGCCAGAGGCCCAGCGGCACCGACACGGCCTGGCGTAGCCAGAAGCCGGCCCGGCCGAGCCGGCCTCGGGTGGAGAATTCTCGGAGCCAGGGCATGGCGGACGATCTTAGCGAAGGCATCCGACACCGCGACGGTCGTGCAGGCGCGTGCAAAACGCCGCGTGAACAAAGTCACGCTCAGCCCGCCGACACGAACGTCCTGTTGCGCATCCACTTCGTCATGACCCACTTCTCGCCGCGGGTCACCGGTGCGCTGGCGTGCAGCGAGCGCGCGTCGACGCGGCCGTCGTCGTCGCCGTATTCGAAATAGCAGGCATTGCCGCGAATCGGCGAGACCGCCAATCCCAATTCGGGGAACACGGTCTGCCCGCCTTCGGGCGGATCGTTGAGATAGGTCACCAGCGTGCTGACCCGCTGCCCGCTGCGGGCGATCGACTCCCGGTTCGCCGCATTGCCGGGCGCCAGGTAGTCGTGATGCGGATCGCTGCCGGCGCCGGTCGGGTAGTGGAGCACCTGCAGGCCTTCGCCGTTCTCGAGCGGCAGGTTCATCAAGGCCGACAGGCGCCGATCGAGGCGGGCGATCAGTTCGTTCTCGCCGAGCCGGAAGAACATGCCCCAGCTGGTTCGCCGGTCGCTCACCACGTCGCGGCCGCTCACCGGATCGACCAGCGTCGAAGGCTTCAATCGCGGCCGCGCCATCTCGATGACCGCACGGCATTCGTCCGCGTCGGCCACGCCGCCGAGCGCCGCGAAGACCGGGTCGGCGGTGCGCACGTGCACCGCGATCTCCCGATCGAAGGCCCGGATGCGCGTGCCCGGCGCCAGCCGCGCGACCGGCGGCGCGCGGGTCTCGTCCGGCAGTTCGACCGAATCGACCGGCACCGCCGCGCCGCGCTGCCGCGCATCGACATAGGCCGCGACGATGCCTTGCGCGCTGCGTTCGTTCATGCCTTGCTTCAGCATCGTCGCGACCAGCGCCAGCGGCATCTCGCCCGCATCGAGATGCCGGGTGAGCCAGCGACCCAGGTCGGGCGAGAAGCGGACCACGGTGCCCATGCGTGCTGCCTGGCGGATCAGGCTGGCGCGTTCTGCGCGACCCAGCCCTTGTCGCCGAGCGTGAAGCCCTGGCGCAACTGCAGGCGGCCGCCGGCGCCGTTCATGATGCGCGTGATCATCGGGAACACGCGCTGCGCGTCGGCGTTCTGCATCCACGGCGCGGCTTCGACCTGGTAGGTGTAGCTCACCACTGCCAGCGGTTGCGGAACGTCGGTGGTCTGCAGCTTGACGTCGACGATCTTCTCGCGCTTGAGATGCGCCACGCAGAAGTCGTTGGCGTAGTCGCCGGTGCGGGTGGCATGCGGATGCGGCTTGTAGAACTTGCGGCCTTCGTCGGTCAGTTCGAAGCGCTTGACCGCACCGTCCGGGTTCTCGGCGCTCTTCGGCGCGGGGACGACGGTGCTGCGCAAGAGGCCCAGTTGCTCCATGACCGGGAATTGCACCGCGTGGCGGGCGCCGGAGCCGGCCTCGGCTTCGGTCAGGTCGATCGGCCAGTCGAACATCGCCAGGCAGATGTCGCCGCGCTGCGCCAGGTAGCCGTCGAGCGGCGCTTCGAGGTTCTCGGCCGTGGCCGCCTTGGGGTCGTGGCCGAGGCCGCAGCCGGCCAGGGCGGCGGCGAGCGCGCCGATCGAGGCGATGCTCGCCAGGGTCTTCGATTGCATTGCGTGGAGATTCATGAGGTTCTGATTGAAAGAGGTGTCATTGCGATCACTGCGCATCCAGTTCGTCCGCGACCCAGCCGTGGCGCGTGAGGTGCACGCCCAGGCGCACCTGCATCGATCCTTCGCGCTGGATGGCACGCGCCAGCAGCGGAAAGGCCTGCAGCACTTCCGGCGTGTCGGCCCAGGCCTCGGGGGCGATGCGGTAGGTGAAGAGCAGCGAGGTCGAGGTGCGGCCGTCGCGTGTTTCCGGCGGGTCCCAGCCGACCAGCCGATCGAGGCTCAGGGTGCCGACGCAGAAGTCGGCGGGGTGCGTCACGGTCTGGGTCGTGGTGCGCACCACCACCGGCACCTGGAGGTAGTACTTGCGACCGGCGTCGGTCAACGTGTATTCGCGTGCAGCGACCGCAGCGCCTGCATTCGGGGTCGGCACCGTCACGTCCTTGCCGCTCACCATCTTCAGCTTCTCGAGCAGGGGCATCTGCTGCGAATCGGGCTCGCGCGAGCCGCTGGGCACCGTGATCGGCCAGTCGTACTTGGCCAGGCACAGGTGGCCGCGCTTGGCCAGATAGTCGTTCGTGGCGGCGGTGAAGTTGTCGCGGTTCGGGAAGCGCGCCGCTTCGTTGTCGCAGCCGGCCAGCAGCGCCGACGCCATCAGGAGGGCCGTCAAGAGGGCAACGAAGGCTTTCATTTGACGCACCTTCCATCGGTCGGCGGCTTGGCCGGCGGCTGGTAGCCGTCGCTGAGCGTGCCCAGGAAGCAGACCACGTCGGCGATCTGCTGTGGCGTCATGACCGGGGCCGACCCGGCCGGGCGCGGCCGGGTGCCGCTGGCCAGCGTCTTGTCGCCGCCTTCGCCGGTGCCGAGCGGCATCTCCTCGTCGAGGCTGCCTTGCTGCGCGGCCGGCAGGTCGTTGTATTTCGCGACGGTCGCGCCCGGCACCGACACCGGCTGCAGGGCCCACGGCGGGTTGGCCTTCGGCGCGCCGGTGCCGTCGTTGCGGCTCGGATACCAGTATTCGGGGTTGGTGTCCCGCGTGTTGTAGAAGTCGAGCACCTGTTCCAGGGAATGGAAGACTCCGTTGTGGAAATAGCTGCCGCGCGTCGCGACGTTGCGCAGCACCGGCACCTTGAACATGCCGCAATAGGGATCCGCCGTGTCCGGCGACGCCGGCGCATGGTCGATGCGATAGGGCCCGCACAGGCCCATGTCGAAATAGCCCGGATCGTCGTTCGCCGGGATCGGGTCCGGGTTGTTCGGGATCGAACGGTCGTTGCGCGGCGCGCCCAGGGCCTGGTAGGTGAAGTCGGTCATCAGGCCGGTGTTGCCGTTGAAGCTGGCGCCGGTGTAGTGGCAGCCCGAGCAGTTCGCGACCCCGCTGCTGTGGAACACGGTCTCGCCGCGCAATTCGGCCGGCGTCAGGTTGCCGCCGATCTTGTTGAAGACGTAGAGGTCGTACTTGCTGCTGTAGGGATGGAAGCTCAGGTCTTCGGTCTCCAGCGCCTCGATCGCCTTGCCGAGCGCGTCGAAGGCGACATCGGTGTGGTCGAAGACGTCGGCGCCGAAGGCCTTCCTGAAGAGGTCCGCGTAGGTGCCATCACGCACCGCCCTGACCACCGCTTCCTTGGAGGCGTTGTTCATCTCGAGCGGGTTGAGCAGCGGCAGGGCGACCTGCGCCGACATCGTGGTGGCACGGCCGTCCCACATGAAGCCGCCGCCGGGCGAGTTGGAGGTGACGCCGTCCGGATTCGGCGCGTCGTCGCTGTACGCGGGGGTCGACTCCTTGTAGCGCAGCGAGGGCACTGCGCGCACGCCCGTCTGCGTGAGGTCGGAGCCCAGCTGGACCGAGACGCTGTTCGGCGGCCCGTAGGCGTATTGGGGGTCGTGGCAGCTCGCGCACGACATGTTCTTGCCGCCCGACAGGTTTCTGTCGAAGAAGGCGACCTGGCCGACCTGTGCCGGCAGGCTGAGGACGGGCTTGCGCGGCGTGGCGCTGTTCGAGGCGCTGTTCGAGGCGCTGGTGGCGGCACCGCCGCCATCGCAGCCCGCCAGCACGCCCAGCGCGACCGAGAGGGCCAGGCCCATTGCGGCCGTCCTGCTCATCACTGAAATCATCATGAACCATGAAGCGCCACAAGCGCCGATTCCAGGCGGCCTCCCGAAGGAGTCCGCCTGGAACAGGGCGCCTTGGCGCGGAGCCTTCGAGTTGCTTACTTGATCGCCCAGACGCTGGACTGGGTCGCGTCAGGACCCTTTTGCGGCGTGATCTGGCCTTCGAGCTTGCCCGTCAGGGTGTCGACCTGGCCGACGATGTCGTTCGCGTAGAGCTTCTGCGTGTAGCTCGCCGGGATCACGTAGGCATGGTTGATCGGGCGCACCGAGTCGAAGTGGGTGTCGGCACTGCCGGCGAATTCAGGCAGCGACGCGATGTTCGCCGTGATGAACTCCTCGGTGTACTTGGCCCGGTTCAGGTAGCTCGCATCGACCGCCGGGTCGGCCACCTGGAACATGTCCTGCAGCGTCCGCAGGAAGGCGAAGTGGCTGTAGGCGTCGCTGTCCGCCACGTTCTTCTTCGCCGTGCCGACGTCCTGCTGGTTGGTGATGATGCCGAAGATCGAATTGCCGTGGCCGAAGTTGCCGGCCGCGTAGCCGCTCGGTGCGGTCGTCGCCGTGGCCTTGCCGTTGGCGTCCACGGTCACCGGTGCGGCGCCGGAGTTGGTACCGCCCGCGTTCCAGCCGCAGCAGGAGCCGTTGTTGCCGCCTTCGCCTTCGTCGTACATGACGACGATCGCGACGCGCTTGTGCGAGTTGTTCCACAGCGCCGAGGCCTGGATCTTCTTGACCACCATGCCGAGGTAGATGTCCGCGCGCATCACGCCGTTGGCCTGGCCGTTGTTGTTGCTCACGCAGCTCGTGTCGGTGCCGACGCCGTGCATGTCGTCGCACTGGTCCGGGACGATGATGTTGATGTTGCCCACATCGCCGCCAGCCAGATCCTTGCTGAACTGGTCGTAGACCCAGCCGCTCGGCACCGTGTAGGCCGTGGTCTTGCGCCAGTCGGCTTCCTGGTATTGCGTGCCGAAGATGGTGCGGTTGTCGGCCACGAACTCGGGCAGGTTGCGCGCCGCCTGGTAGGCGATCGACGGGCCGTGCTTGACCTTGTACAGGCCGCCGACCACCGCGTAGTTGGCGGTGCCGACCAGGTTGGGCGTCGAGCCGTCGAGGTTGGTGCCGCCGGCCAGGAAGTTGGCCGTGTTGTAGGTCGCGGTCACGGCCGTGTCGGCGATGCTGTCCGCGCGCACGTCCTGGCCCGGGTTCATCGATTCGCTGTAGGTGCGGATCGTGAGGCCGGCCTTCGACATCGCGGTGAACAGGTTGTTGCCCGGGATGTTGTGCACCGTGCCGCCGGTCGGCGCGTCGCCGCACTTGGTGTCGGCCGCGACATAGCCGGCGCGGGTGGCAGCGGTGGCGGGCGGCAGCGCGGCCTGGGCCGGCAGCGGCTGGCCGTCGGAGGCGGTGCCACCGGGGAAGGCCACGTCGGTCAGGGCGTACGGGCTGCCGGGGACGGCGCCGCAACCGATCCAGTTGTCGTCGACGATGCCGAAGTCGTCGCCGCCGCCCAGCGCGGTGTAGTTCGGCTCGGACGGGTTGCCGGTCGAGTAGTACGTGGTCAGCTGGTTGTACTTGTTCAGGATGTAGTTGATGTTGACCGCGCGCGAGTTGCCCACGATCACGTCGGTCGACTTGTTCTCTTCGATGACCACGAAGATGTTGTCGTACGCCGGCACGCCTTCGACGTTGAAGGCCGCCTGCTGCGCCTGCGCGAAGGTGATGACCGCCTGCTTCTGGCTCGGCGCCGACGGGGTCACCGTGGTGCCGTCCTTGTTGCTGATGGTCACGCCGGCCAGGCCCACCAGGCGCGGGTCGCCGCCAGGCACGGCCAGGTTGTCGGGGTACATGTCCTTGCGGTCGAGTTTGGTCGTCGCATAGGTGTAGCGGTTGGTGAGCTGGTTGTCCTCGTAGAGCACCGCGTACTGCGTGGCGCCGCTCAGCGTGTTGACGTCGGCCAGCGGATCGGTCACGGCGGCGGTGCCGAGGTTGAAGGCCGGGACATTCAGGCGGGCGACCAGGTTGGCCTTCTCGGCCGCGTAGCTGCTGCTGTTGGCTTCGACCAGGCGCTGCGCCTCGCTCGACATCGGGCTGATCACGATCTTGGTCGCGCCCTGGTCGGCGACCTGCGCCGTCGAGGCGCGCAGGATCAGGTGGCTCGGCACCGCGGCGCCGGTGGCGGTGTTGGTGGCCGCGGTCGTGATGTCGGCGACCAGCGGGCCAGTGGCGGCGCTGGTCGGGACGGTCAGCGTGAACTTGCCGGTGGCATCGGTGGTGGTCGAGGTCTCGCCGCTGTCCAGCACGCCGTTGTTGTTGGCGTCGATGAACACCTTGGCGTTCTGGTAGTAGCCGGCCTTCAGCACCGGGTTGCCGGTGTTGCTGCTCGAGACGAAGCCGCTGGAGGCAACCACGCCGCTCAGGGTGGTGGTCGCGGGTGCGACCGGGGTGATGGGCACGAAGCCGCCGCCGCCGCCACCGCCGCAGGCCACGAGCGCGCTGGCCGCGACCGCCGTCAAGGACGTGAGCAGGACTTTCTTGTCGGAGATTTTCATTGGGTAGGGCATTAGTTATGGGTGGTTTTGACCGGCCGTGAAGCCGTTGGGCCCCGTCCCTCCCCGGGAGCAGAGCGCCATGCCGGGGAGGACTGTAGAAACAGCAGGTTACAGAGCGGTGACAGGCGCGTGTCAGGCCCGCGCCGCGGCATTTGCGAAGAGGGCAAATCCCAATGGGGAAACCCCGACCAGCGTAGACCGTACACAGTCTTACGATATGCCTCCTTAACTGTGCGGCGGCACGTGCGGACACCACTCCAGATGGAATATTTGGTCGTGACCCTGCTCAATGGCGTGAGCTACGGACTGCTCCTGTTCATGCTGTCCTCGGGACTGACGCTGGTGTTCGGGATGATGGGCGTGCTGAACTTCACCCATGCGAGCTTCTACATGCTGGGCGCCTACATCGCCTACACGATCAGCGTGCTGGCGGGCTTCTGGTTCGGGCTGTTCGTCGCGCCGCTGCTGGTCGGGACGATCGGCGCCCTGATCGAGCGCTACGGGTTGCGCCTGGTGCATCGGCAGGGGCATGTCGGCGAACTGCTCTTCACCTTCGGGCTCGCCTACATCATTGTCG
Organism: Xenophilus sp. L33; assembly: GCF_009765735.1. Taxonomy (GTDB): domain Bacteria; phylum Pseudomonadota; class Gammaproteobacteria; order Burkholderiales; family Burkholderiaceae_C; genus Variovorax. The sequence goes on along the minus strand of NZ_LMUW01000188.1, from coordinate 15,179 downwards.
AAGTGGTGCAGGTCATCTGGGGCCGGCTGGCGGTGCCCTACGCCATCCCGAAGGAGTTGAGCGGCCCGCTCTTCACCCTCTATTCGGCGAGCTTCTCGGTCTATCGCGGCTTCATGATGGGCGTGGCATTGCTGATGCTGACCGCCATCTTCGCCGTGCTGAAGTTCACGCGTGTCGGCCTCGTCATCCAGGCCGCGCTCAGCCATCCCGATGCGGTCGAGGCGCTGGGTCACAACGTGCCGCGCTATTTCATGTTCGTCTTCGGCGGCGGCGCGGCGCTCGCGGGCCTGGCCGGCGTGATCGGCGGCAACGCCTTCCTGACCGATCCCGCGATGGCTGCGGCGGTCGGGACGATCGTCTTCGTCATCGTCGTGCTGGGCGGGTTGGGGTCGCTGGCCGGTGCGCTCACCGCGTCGCTGCTGATCGGCGTGCTGCAGACCGGCGCCGCGTCGACCGACATCTCGCTCGCGGCGCTGCTGGGCCGCGTCGGGCTGCACATCGGCGCGGATTCGCCGGCCTATGCGCTCGCCAGCCTGACGCCGGCCGAGGTCGCGCCGATCCTGCCCTACCTGCTGATGATGATCGTGCTGATCGTCCGGCCCAAGGGCCTCATGGGCACCCGGGAGACCTGAATGGCCGCGCCGTCGGATTCCCCGGAGTTGTTCTCGGCGGCGGATACGGCCCGGCGCCCGCATGCGCTGGCGGGCCGGAACCTGGGTCTCGGCGTGGTCTCGATCGTGGTCCTGCTGCTGGCCCCGCGGGTATTCGACAGCAATGCGTCGCTCTCGTTCCTGTCGACGCTGGGCACCACGATGCTCTTCTGCCTCTCCTACAACATGCTCCTGGGCGAAGCCGGCATGCTGTCCTTCGGCCATGCGGTGTACCCGGGTCTTGGCGGCTACTTCACGATGCACGCGATGCTGCGCTTCGGGGATGCGAACTTCTCCTTCCCGGTCTTCCTGCTGCCGCTCGTCGGCGGCATCGCGGGCATGGCGCTGGGAGCGGTCTTCGGCTATGTCACGACCAAGAAGGCCGGCACCGGCCTTTCGATGATCACGCTGGCGATCGCCGAGATGGTCTACGCCATCTCGAGCATGTTCCCGCGCTTCTTCGGCGGCGAGACGGGCATCTCGGCGAGCCGCTCCTATGGCCAGCCCTGGTTCGGCTGGAGCTTCGGTCCGCAGCTGCAGGTCTACTACCTCATCGCCGCCTGGGTCGGCGTCTGCACCGTCGTGATGTACGCCTTCACCCGGACGCCGTTCGGGCAGATCGCCAATGCGGTGCGCGAGAACCCCGAGCGCTGCGCGTTCGTCGGCTACGACCCGCGCCGCGTGCGCTACCTGGTGTTTCTCTTCTCGACCTTCTTCGCCGGCGTGAGCGGCGCGCTGACGGTCATCAACTTCGAGCTGGTGTCTTCCGAGAACCTGTCGATCCTGCGGTCGGCCGATGCGCTGCTGTTCACCTACATCGGCGGCATCCAGTCTTTCGCCGGTCCGATCGTGGGCGCCATCGTCGGCAGCCTCTTCTTTCTCAAGTTATCGGACCTGACGATCGCCTGGCAGCTGTACCTGGGCATCTTCTTCGTGCTGATCGTCATCTTCGCGCCCACCGGACTGGTCGGTATCGGCAAGTCGAACTGGCGGATGTTCCGCTCGGGCGTCTTCGGCCGGATGCTGCCTCGCTGGCTGTCGGTGCTGGCCGCCGCCGCGGTGACCCTGGTCGGCACCGTCCTGCTCGTCGAGCTCAGCTATTCGCTCACCTTCAACGAACAGGACGCGAAGACGCTCAAGCTGATCTTCTCGTTGAGCCCGGCGGCGCGCGGCGCGCTGTGGGTGCTCGGCGTGGCCTGCTTCGGCGGCGGCTGCGCCTGGCTGCGCGTCGCCCGGCGCCGCTTCGGCGAGGCATGGAGCGGCATCGGTGGCCAGGCGCCACCGGAGCCGCCAGGCAAGGAACGGTGAATCCGAGGTCTGTTCTTTTCTGTTCGTCCAATTGGAGGAAATCGACATGAGACTCAAATCCTGGCTCGCCGGATGCGCGGCCTTCACGGCATTCATGGCCTTCGTCGCGCCCATGCCGTGCAGCGCCGAAGTCATCAGGATCGCGCACATCGACGCCTATTCCGGCCCGGCGGCGGCGATCAACCAGAACACCGCGGCCACGATCCGCTATGCGATCGACCTGGCGAACAAGAACGCCTGGGCCGGGCCCAACGTCACCTTCGAACTGGTCCCGTTCGACAACAAGAACGCCGCCCAGGACACCCTGCTGCAATTCAAGAACGCGACCGACCAGGGCATCCGCTACGTCTTCCAGGGCCTGAGCGCCTCGGTCGGGCTGGCCCTGATCGACGCGGTCAACCGGTTCAACGAACGCAATCCGGGCAAGGAGGTGATGTTCATCACGGCCAGCGACCAGGCCGCGGAGATGACCAACGAGAAGTGCAGCTTCTGGTTCTTCCGCTTCGATTCGAATTCCGCGATGCGCAGCGAAGGCATGACCACCTTCGTGGCGCGCAACAAGGGCATCAAGAAGGTCTATCTCATCAACCAGAACTACGCGACCGGCATCGGCATCTCGAAGGACGTGAAGGAGTCGCTCGCGCGCAAGCGCCCGGACATCGAGATCGTCGGCGACGAGATCCATCCCTTCCTGCAGGTCAAGGACTTCACGCCCTATGTCGCCAAGATCCGGGCCTCCGGCGCGGACGCGATCGTGACCGGCAACTGGGGCCCGGACCTGACCTTGCTGGTCAAGGCCATGAAGGAGGCGGACATGAAGACGCCGCTCTACACCTTCAATGGCGCCACCGTCGGCGTGCCGACCGCCTTGGCCACAGCCGGCGCGGAGAACTTCAAGATCGTGACCTACTGGATCGCCAACGAGGACCCGAAGGCATCGCGCCCGATCGTCGAGCCGTTCAAGGCCAACTACAAGGAAGACTTCGTGCAGATCGGTTGGTACAACACCATCCAGATGCTGGCCAGGGCGATCAAGAACTCGGGTTCGACCGAGCCGCTGCAGGTCGCGCGCGCGCTCGAAGGCATGAAGATCGCGAGCCTCAACGGCGAGGTCGAGATGCGCAAGTCCGACCACCAGGTGCAGCAGCAACTCATCATGGCCGACTGGACCAAGGTCAACGGGCAGGACATGGTCTTCGACCTCGAGAACACCGGCTGGGGCTTCAAGCCGACGGACAAGATCGATCCGGCCGCGGCTTCGACGCCCACCACCTGCCAGATGAAGCGGCCGGGCTGACCGCGACGGGAGTCGACGATGTCCAGGATCCCGAGCATCTGCAGGACCTGCCTGGCCTTCTGTCCGGTCATGGTGGAGGTCGAGGAGGGGCGGGCGGTCGCCATCACCGGCGACGCCGAGGCGCCTGAATACGACGGCTACACCTGCCCCAAGGGCCGGGCGATGGCCGACCAGACCAACGATCCGAAGCGCCTGCTGCACAGCCGAAAGCGCCAAGCCGACGGCTCGCACGCGCCCATCGCCTCCGACCAGGCCATCGCCGAGATCGCGGCGAAGTTGCGGGCCATCATCGACCGGCACGGGCCGCGTTCGGTCGGCGTCTACATCGGCACCGGCACCACCCAGCATCCGTTCGCGGTGACGATGGCGAACGCGATGCTGCAGGCCATCGGCTCGCCGATGTTCTTCACGCCGTCGACGCTGGACAAGCCGGCCGAGAAGATCTCGATGGCGATGCACGGCTACTGGATGGCCGGCGCGCAGGGTTTCGAGGACGCCGACACCTGGATGCTGATCGGCGCCAACCCGATCATCAGCAAGTCGAACGGGCTGCCCTACAACAATCCCGGCATGCGCCTGAAGGAAGCGCAGGCGCGCGGGCTGAAGCTGATCGTCGTCGATCCGCGGGTGACCGAATGCGCGCGCCGCGCGCACGTGCACCTGCAGGCGCTGCCGGGCGAAGACCCGACGATCCTGGCCGGCATCATCCGCATCGTCATCGCCGAGCGATGGTTCGACGCGGCCTTCGTCGAATCCGACGCGCAGGGCCTGCAGACGCTGAGGGAAGCGGTCGAGCCCTTCACCCCCGACTACGTGGCGGCGCGCGCGGGTATCGACAAGCAGGACCTGGCCGAAGCGGCGCGCACCTTCGCGCAGGCCCGCCGGGGCATGGCGGTCTGCGCCACCGGCCCCGCCTTCTCGCCGCGCGGCAACCTGTCGTTCTATCTCGCGCTCTGCCTCAATACCCTGTGCGGCCGATGGACCCGCGAGGGCGAACGGGCCGTCTTTCCGAACGTGCTGCTGCCGCCTTTCACGCCCAAGGCCCAGGCGTTGCCGCCGACGCCCTATTTCGGACCGCAGGTCATGCGCTCGAAGGGGCTCCGCGAGACCACCGCAGGCATGCCCAGCGCCGCGCTGGCCGACGAGATGCTGCTCGAAGGGCCCGGCCGGGTGCGAGCGCTGTTTTGCCTGGCCAGCAATCCGGCCTCCGCATTTCCGGACCAGCGAAAGACGCAACGCGCACTCGAGAACCTCGACTTGCTGGTGTCGCTCGACGTGGTGATGTCGGCCACGGCGCGATTGGCGCATTACGTCATTGCGCCACCGATGCCGCTGGAATTGCCGGCATTGAGCTATCTGCCGGAGACGCTGAAGTATTCCAATGCCACGCGCGGCTTCCAGAACTGCTGGGCCCAATACACGCCGGCCGCCGTCGATGTCCCGCCGGGGTCGGACCTGGTCGCCGAGCACGCCTTCTTCTTCCGGCTCGCGCAGGCGCTCGGGCTGTCGCTCGACTGGGTGAACTACCACGGCATGGGCAAGTTCGTCGAAAGCCCGACCGAGCGCCTTGCGTTGGACATGCGCCAGGTGCCGACGCTCGACGATCTCTACGTGCTGGCGACCCGGAGCTCGCGCGTGCCGCTCGACGAGGTGAAGCGGTTCCCCCACGGGCGCCGCTTCCCGATCGACGTCCGGGTCGCACCCAAGGATTCCGGCTGGACCGGCCGGCTCGACCTGGCCAACAGCGAAATGATGGCCGAGCTGGCGCAGGTCGCGGCCGAGCCCTACGAGGCGATCCGGGCGAGCGCGGACTTTCCCTTCAGCCTGGTCACCCGCCGCGACAACAACACCTCGAATTCCACCGGCACGAGCTTGCCGGCGCTGATGCGGCGCCGCACCTACAACCCGCTCAAGCTCCATCCGGCGGACGCCGAAAGCATCGGCGTGACGGACGGCGCCGAGGTGCGGATCCGCTCGCGCTACGAGGAAGCGCGGGCGATCGTCGAATGTGACGCGACGCTGCGGCGCGGCGTGGTGTCGCTGACCAACGGCTTCGCGGCCAAGGACAAATCGGAGGACACCGACCCGCGCCTCGCGGGCACCAACGTCAACCTGCTCATGAGCGTCGATGCCGAATACGACCCGATCACCGGCATGCCGCGCATGAGCGCGCTGCCGGTCGCGATCACGGCCGTCTGACGAGCTGCGTCTCGAAGAATTGCACCACCTCGGCATTGAATTGCCGATGGAAGGCCGCACGGTCGAATCCGGGCTCGCTGCTGCAGATGTCCGGCGCGCGTCGCGCCAGCCGCGCCTCGCAGGGCGGCAGGAAGTCGTAGTGGCCGGCATTGGCCACCACGCGGTAGTCGGGCGGCCGCGGCAGCGCGGCGCGCACCGCTTCCTCGTAGAAGGGCTGCGGCTGGTGGCGGTCGTCGGCGGGCCGCCAGAGCTGCATCGGGACCTCCACGCCGCTCAGTCCCGCGCGGTCGAAGGCGAAGCCGAAGGCCGGCGCCGCGACCACCACCGCCCGGATGCGCGGATCGCGAACCCAGGCGCCGGCCGGCACGATGCTGCCCGGGATGTCCGCGACGCCGGCTTGCTGCAGCGCGCGGCAGAGGTCGTGGTCCGGATGGTCGTGGCAGTAGGGCCCGATCGCCGACAGGTCCGGAATGCCGCCTGCCGCGACCAGGACGGTGAAGCCGCCGTTGGAGAAGCCGAAGGCGCCGACGCGGCGGGCGTCCAGTTGCGCATGCCGGGGCCAGTCGGCGAGCATGTAGTCGACCAGCCGATGCAGCTGCGCCGGCCGCCGCCACAACTGCAGCACCTTGCTCTGGTCGCCGAAGGTGTCGCCGGCATGGCTCACCGCAGCGACCACGAAACCGGCCTGGGCCAGCGCGATCGCGGTGTCGCGATTGGCGTCGTACGAGCCGCCGCCGCCGTGCGACATCACGATCAGCGTCAGCCGATGGCCGGGCTTCGGCGGATCGGTGGGGGCCCAGACACCTGCCGCGAGCGGCGGTTCCGGGCCGTTCGGGATCTTCAGTTCCTGGAAGCCGGTGGCTGCTTCGGAGGCCGCCGCGGAGGCGGGCGGTACGACGAAGACGCCGAGGGCCGCGCAGGCCCACAAGGCGAACATTGCAGCGAGTCGGGCCATGGCAGTCTCCTTGGCGTCGAGGTCCGGGTCGGACCCTCGATTCTCGCCAAGGCGCAGGCTCGCCGGAGCTTTCTCAGGCGGCAGCGGCCTTGAACTTGAGCGCCAGGCCGTTCATGCAATAGCGCAGGCCGGTCGGCTTCGGACCGTCGTCGAACACGTGGCCGAGGTGGCCGCCGCAACGCACGCAATGGATCTCGGTCCGCGTCATGCCGAAGGTCTTGTCCTCGGTCTGGGCCACGGCCTTGGGCAGCGGCTGCCAGAAGCTGGGCCAGCCGGTGTGGCTGTCGAACTTGGTCTTCGACGAGAAATTGTCGAGGTCGCAGCCGGCGCAGGCGAAGGTGCCGTCGCGGTGCTCGTCGTTCAACGGGCTGGAGTAGGGGCGCTCGGTGCCCTCCTTGCGCAGCACGGCGTACTGGTCGGACGTGAGCAGCTTGTGCCATTCGTCGTCCGTGTGGGTGACTTCGAAGCTGCCCGTCGAGGCGGCGAGGGCGGGGCGCGGGCTCCAGCCCAGCGCGCTGGCGATGGCCAGGCCGAGGGTCGAGGAGCCAGCGATCAGGGCGGAGCGTCTTCCCGGGTTCTTCATGGCGATTCCTTTCAATTGCTGCGGAGTCTTGATGACTGGTGCCGATTGTCGAACCTACCGGCTTTCGAAATCCTCACCGACAGTTCAAGAATTCGTGACAACTCGGCACGGCGGCCGACATTGCCGCGTCCCTCTCCTACGTTGCAAAGCGTGAAGAAGATCACGCTTGTCGCGGGCAGGCGCGGCAAGCTGCGACGAAGCGATGAGAACCCACTTGTAATACTTTGGTTATGTAATACGATGGTTCTATTCGCCACCGTTTGCGAGACGCCATGTTCATCGAAGAGCTCAGGACTGAAATACCGCAGCCGTCGGTCATCGGATCGCCCCAATGGACGATGAACGTGAGCGCCGATTTCCTCCGCCTGGGCGCCACGCGCTACCACGCCGAGTTGCTGCTCTGGGACGAACCGATCTGCCGAATCTCGCTGAAGCAACCGGTGTCGAGCCGGGCCGAGGCGGTGCGGCTCCTCACCGAGCGCTGCCGCAGCTGGATCGCGCGGCATGAAGACCGGCCGCGGCGAGGGGATACGGATTTTCAGGTGCTGCCCGGCTGAAGGTCGGTGTGCCTGGGAATGCGGCGTCTGCATCGGGCGCCTGCCCGATCGCAACAACAATCGTTGCTCATTGGCAACAAACGCAAATTTTCTGCTGATTCCCGCCCCAGTGCAGTGACCCGCTGCGGTGCGTCGGCCACCGCTTGTCTTCCCCTTATCTGAACACGTAGTCAGCCAGTGTGCGCTTGTTCACGGCGTATGCACCTTCGGCGTTCGTACTTAGGTTTCCACTTGACCTGATTTGAAGCTGACCCGGAAAATGTGAAAAATTGATAACGATGTAACTCGATGCGGGCCTCTCGACCCGCGCGCCAGGAGGGGCCCCATGAGAAAAATCGCCGGCATCGCGTGCGTTGCCATGGTCTTGAGCGCCTGTTCGACCGGTCCGCAGCGGCCGCCCGACGGGCCCGGTTCCGGAACGGGCGCGGACTACGTGCCGATGGTCCAGGCAAGCACCGATGGCAACGCGACGACCGGTCCGACCTACGATGCGTTGGTTGCGAAGTGCCAGCGCGAAGCGGATGGACTGCCGTTCATCAAGACCTACGATCATGACCCGGCGATCATCGTCGTCACGGGCGCTGTGGCATTTGCGGTCGGATGGAATATAGGACTGGCAACCAGGCCCCACGGCGCCAGCTTCGCCTATCCGGCAGCTCTGGCCACGGTACCCTCGCTCTGGGCCATGTCGACCCTCTTTTCCGATTGGGTCTATTCGCCGCAGAGGGCCGTCTGGCACCAGAAGCAGGAAACGCAGGTCGCGAATTGCATGGCGCGCTACGGCTACACGAACCTCGACCCCACCGTGAAGGTGACCTACCGGCGGATCATGATCGGCAGCGTCGAAGTGCGCGCGACAGGCCGCGATACCTTCACCGCCGAGCATCTGGCGAGGTCCAGGAATTGCGCCGCACCCGTGGCCACGTTGATCAACAAGGGACCGGGTTTCGAAGACCATCGCGTGGCCTGCACGAACGGGCCGGACATCGGGGTCCATTGCGAGTTCGGTCAATGCCAGGTCGTCAGCGGCTTCGCATCGAGATAGTCTGCGGCCCCTTCGGCCCGATCAACGCCTGCCGCGGGCCGAACCCGCCGCTCGCTGCGTCGTCGCGGAACCGATGAACGCCGACGGCGCCACGCCGGCCATGCGCCGGAAAAAGCGGCTGAAGGCGGACACGTCCTTGAAGCCGAGTGCCTCGGCCCCCCCGACACCGTCGCGCCATTGGCAGCCATCAGCTCGCAGGCCCGCTCGTACATCACGCGCTGGGACAGCTCGCGGAATTCCAGCGACTCCTTCTGGAGTGCGCGGGCGACGGTGCGCGAGGACAGCTCGAGCCGCCGCGCGATCTCTTCGAGCGTGAGCTGCGCGCCCTGGGTCTCGCGCAGCATCATCGTCACGTAGTCGCCCCACTTTCCCTCGACCGGCATCGTTCGCGAGCGCTGCGCGTGCAGCCGATCCTCGATATGTCGAACCACGCGCGCCGAGGCCATCGGCAGCGGCGCGTCGAGCAATTCGCTGTCCATGACCACCCTCACACCCGGCACGGCCCGCTCGTCGAAATGGAAGCGCGCCGGGCTCAATCCGAAATAGCGCGCACGATGCGCCGGCTCGGGGATCGAGACATGGATGTCGTATCCCGTGAGGCGCTCTCCGATGGTGAGCGCGACCTGGTTCTGGTGAGACACCGCGATGGCCTCCAGAAAGAAGTGCAGCATGTCCAGCGACAGCCCCGCTGCCGGCGTGTAGATGGCTTCTCCGATCCGGCCCTGCCGGCGGTAGCGCAGGGTGAACAGCGTCGTGATCAGGTGATAGTGGCGGCTCACCAGTCGCAGCACCTGGTCGGCCGTCTCGCAACTCATCATCGCGTAGCCGAGTTGGTCATGCGAATTCATCTTGATGCCCCGCCCGAACTCGAAGGCGAGATCGCTCCGGCCGGTCAATCGCCGGGCAGCGGCGACGAAGGCTTCGACTTCGGCGACGGTCAAGCCGGCACCGGCGCGCGTCAGCCGATCGCTCTCGATGGCGGCCATGCGCAACAAATGCACAACGTCGATCCGGCTGGCGGCCAGGACCTCGCACAAGGTGGAGAAGTAGCTCGCCGAAATGACAGTCGACCTGCCGCTCATGCGCGTCAATGGTTCCGGTGGATTGCCGGCAGGAGCCGACGAGGGCGCCGGGACACCCATGCGGGCGCGTCGACGTTGTCAGGAGTCCCTTATATCCATGCGAAGCAATTCGCGAAAGAAGTGAAACACCGAGTCGGGCCGACGCGCGGCGACGCTTGATTCTCAAGCCGCGAGAAGCTCTTCGCTTCGAAGAACCATCGCGTCGAAAGACGGCAGCGGTCGGATGAGCGGATCGAGCAGGGCGCGCGCCCGGGCCGTGGTCATGACGTCCTTCGGCTCCAGCTTCGTCAGGGTGGCCAGGTGAGCCAGCGGCTCGTAGACGTCTTCTCCCACCAGCCGGGCGCGGTCGTCGTAGGGCCAGATCATCTGCGTGCCGACGGTCTTGTAGAGGTACATGTCGCTCTCGTCCGCATGGTGGGTCTTCTGGTCCAGCACCCTTTCAAGCAAGCGGCGCGAGACGAACTTCGGCAGCCCCGCAAGCAGCTTGTTGGCACGCAGCGACTTCCCGGACACCTGCTGATAGCCGGTGGTGACCGAGGTGATGTAGTGATCGGAGATCGAGACCTCCTCGGACTCGATGTAGAAGATGCTCTGGTGGGTCTCGGCCCACATCCGGTAGAGGCCCTTGATCTGCTTGTGCCCCGTCAGCACCACGTCGTTGCCCAGCGCGTGCATGTGATAGACGGCCTTCGGACTCATCATGTCCGGCGCGAAGATCTCCTCGTAGCGGCCGGCCACCTCCAGGGCGCGGTGGCGGGCGTAGGCCATCAGCATGAAGCGATGGCGCGGGTTCTCGGTCACGTCGAGCAACCGGTCCACGGCGGCGTTGAGTCGGGTGATGTCAAGTTGGGGCATGTCTCTGTTCGCTTTCTTCGGTGGAGGATCGGTCTTCGATCCCATGCCCCGATGATGCGAAAAGACGAATCGACGCGCGATGGCCGATGCGGACATCGGCTTGACAGTTTCAGACAGCGGCGCCCGTCGTCACTTCGGCGTGAGCCGATACAAGCCGCCCTCGTGGTCGTCCTCGAGAAGCCACAGCGCGCCGTCCGGCGCCTCTTCGACATCGCGAACCCGGAAGCCGACCGTCCAGTGCTCGGCCGGCCTGGCCGTCGCCCCATGCACCTCGATCCGGTGCAGCGCGCGGCTGACGAGACCGGTCGCGAAGGCCGAGCCCTTCCACTTCGGGAACATCGCGCCGTCGTAGAAGATCAGGTTGCCGGGCGCCAGCACCGGCGTCCAGTAGATGACGGGCTTGGCGAGGTCGGGGCGCGTGTCGGGGCTGGCGATCGGCACGCCGTCGTAGTTCACCGCATAGGAGACGAGCGGCCAGCCGTAGTTCTTGCCCGGCTCGATCAGGTTGAGTTCGTCGCCGCCGCGCGGGCCGTGCTCGAGTTCCCACAAGCGGCCATCCGGCGCGAAGGCGAGGCCGTAGGGCGTGCGATGCCCGGTGGTCCAAGTCTCGGCCGGCGTCAGGTTGGGTCCGTCGAACACGTAGGTGCGCAGCACCGGCGCGGTCTTGGCGGCCTCGGTGTCCCGCGGCGGATCGATCACCGGCACCGACTGCGCACCGGTCTTGCCCTCCATCGGGTTGCCGGGTGCCGGCTTGCCGTCGAGCGTCAATCGCAGGATCTTGCCGACCGGCTGGTTCGGGTCCTGCGCGGGCGTCATGCGCTGCCGGTCGCCTGCCGTGAGGAACAGGAATTTCTTGTCCGGCGAGAAGGCCACGGCCGCGCCGACCTGGCCACCCTTGCCCTTGACCGGGTCGTGCCAGATGACCTTCAGGTCTTCCAGCGATGCGCTGTCGGTGCCGATCCTGAGCGTCGCGTGCGCGAGCGCCAGGCTTGAGGTGTCCGGGTCCTGCCCGGGCTCCGAATAGGTCAGGTAGATGCCGCCGTCGCTCCCATAGGACGGCGCCAGATAGACGCCGAGGAGACCGTTCTGGCCTTCGTACTGCACCGGCGGCACGCCGGTGACCTCGAGCTTCTGGCCCGACTGCGTCACCAGATCGAGCCTGCCGACCTTCTCGGTGATCAGCATGCGTCCGTCCGGCAGGAAGGCGATGCGCCAGGGGAAGTCGAACTGCGCGACCCGGGTGAGCTTGAAGGGCGGCGACGGGGTGGGAGGCAGGTTGCCGGCGTTGATCTGCGCGATCACGGGTGTCGCACCGAGGAGCAACCCGGGGAGGAGTCCGAACTTCGAAAAGGGCATGCTTGGCTCGTCAGTGGCGGACCGGCCAGTATCCGGCGAGCGTCAAGGCAATGCCGAGAACCGGGCCATCGGCGCGGCGGCCGTCAGGCGCGGGCGCCGGCTCGCACTCTTTTCATGGCGCCTCGTCGCCCGACGGATCCACGTAGCGCCGCTCCCCGGTGTGCGGATTGAACAGCACGTCCATCGAACGCCCGGACCCCGGATCGATGAAGCGCTCGTCGGTCCTGACCCATTCCCCGCCGCCGTCTCGCACGGGCGGCCGATAGCGCCATCGCTCGATGAGCACCGCCAACACCACGACGGCGCCGATCACACCCATCGGGGTCGCCTGGGGATGGCCCGCGAGCCGCGCCGAAAGCCCGACCGCGAACATGACCGCACCCACGAGCAGCAGGAAGAGTCGCAACATGGCACTACAGCGGCAGCTTCTCGACCACGACGGCGGTGCCGTAAGCCACGATCTCGCTCATCGTCTGGCCCATCTCCGAGGAGTCGAAGCGCATCATGACGACGGCGTTGCCGCCCATGCGGTGCGCGTTCTTGACCATCCGGTCGATGGCGTGTCGGCGGGCTTCCTCCAGCATCTGGGTGTATTCGACGATCTCGCCGCCGACCAGCGAACGCAGCCCCGCCATGAGGTTGCCTGCCAGCCCGCGGCTGCGGACGACGACGCCGAACACCTGTCCCTTGACTTCGACGACACGGTGGCCGACGAGGTTCTCGGTGGTCACGATGAGCATGCGGTCCTTCTTTCGAACATTGCCTGGTTCGGCTCATGTTGGGCTTCGGCGGCGACCGTGCAATGGGCGGCCGTCATCGAAACCGGTCGCGGTGTGAGTTAGTTCCGCTTTTCCGCACGAGCCCCGCTCGGACCGATTCAGGCCGATTCAAGCCGGCTCAGGCCGACAGGAAGTCGCCGTCGCTGCGCAGCATCCTGCGCGCATACATCGCGAAGCTGGCCCCGAAGATGCTCGGCTGCAGCAGGAAGTCGTGCGACTCGCGCGCCAGCGCGGGATCGACCGGCACGATGGTGCCGGCGGCCGCGGCCATCAGTTGGCGCTGCGCGGCCTGCTCGAAGAGCACCGCGAGGTAGACCGCCTCCTCGACGCCGCTGCCCGCGGTGAGCAGGCCGTGATGCGCGAGCAGGATCGATCGCTTGCTGCCCAGCGCGCCGGCGATGATCTCGCCCTCGTCGTCGGCGATCGGCAGGCCGGGCCAGTCGGCCAGGAAGGCGCAGTCGTCGTGGAAGGGCGTCTGGTCCATGTGCGCGACCACGAGCGGCTGCCGGATCATCGACAGCGCCGAGGCCGCCGGCGGATGGGTGTGGACCACGCAGCGCACCTCCGGCCGCGCCCGGTACACCCAGAGGTGGAAGCGGGTGGCCGGGTTGGCCATGCCTTCGCCTTCGAGCGTCGTCAGGTCCTCGTCGACCACCAGCACGCCGGCGGGCGTCAGCTCGTCGAAGGCGGTGCCCAGCGGAATGGTGGCGAAGCGGCCGCCGTCCAGGCGCACCGTGATCTGGCCGGCCAGCGTCTGGCAATGGCCTTCGCGCGCCAGGTAGCGGCAGGCGATGGCGAGCTGCTCGCGCACGCTCCAGCGGCCCGCTGCAAGGTGCCGCGTCATCTGGCCGCCGACCTGGCGATGCAGTTCTTCGCGCGCGGTGCCGCTGGGGTCGAGGGGTTGCATCGGATGTCTCCTTGGGCTGATCGTGTCGGTGTGAAGACCGCATGATCGACCGGACGGGGCGCCGCACCCATCCCGGCGGGAGACGACGCTGACATAACGTGCCGTTATCGCTCTGCCCGGATGCGGTAGCCTCGCCCTCCATGCCCGTGCCCGACCATGCCCTGCGTCAGTTCGTCGTGGCGGCGCGCTCGCCGTCGTTGCGCAAGGCGGCCGAGGCGCTCGACGTCTCGCAGCCGGCGCTCAGCAAGCAGATCCAGCGGCTGGAGGAGCATTTCGGTTTCGCGCTCTTCCGTCGTCACGGGCGCGGCATCGCGCTGACCACGGAGGGCTCCGCGCTGCTGGCACGGCTCGAACCGGCCTACGACCAGATCGACCATGCGCTGACCGACGCCGGCCGCACCCTGAACGGGCAACTGCGCATCTCGACGGTCAACACCCTGGCCGCCTACATGCTGCCGCAGCTCGCGGCCGAGCTGCTGCGACGGGCGCCGGCCGCCACCCTGAGCCTGATGACCGCCAGTTCCGAGGACGTGGTCGAGGCGATCCTGCGCGGCAAGGCCGACCTCGGCCTCGTCTACGACCTGGCGGTCGATTCCGAGCAGCTGGAGCGCGTCGCGCTGCACGACGAGCTGCTGGTCGGCTATCGCCGCGGCGATGCCGGGCTGCCATCGGAAATCCGGGTCGACGCGCTCGCCGACGAGCGGCTCATCCTGCCGCCGCGGCCCTACGTGCTGCGGCGCATCGTCGAGCGCGAATGCGGCCGGCCGCTGCTGCCGGTGATCGAGAGCAATTCGTTGGAGCTGACCCTCGACCTGTCGGCGGCGGGCTGCGGCATGGGCATCCTGCCGGCGCGCATCCACGACCACTGGGTGCTGCCGCGCGGCCTGCAGCGGGTGACGGTGCTGGGCGCCCGCTTCGCACGCCGGGTGGTGGCGATCCGCCGCCGCGCGGTGCCGAGCCCGCTGATCGAGGCGGCGATCGGTATCGCGACCGACCTGGCCTGAAGTGCCCGGCCCGCTGTCGATAACCCGCGGTTATTTCTGCATCGATCCGTCGCGCATCGCCGTCGGCTGCGCTCCTGTTCCATCATCGTCGGCAGCATCCCAGCCACCCAGTCCACCGGAGGTCCCGACATGAGCCGCCCCGCAACGATGTCCGAGCGCGAGATGCTCGAACTTGGCGCTACCGAGGTCCTGGCCGCCTATGCGAGCGGCCGCCTCACCGCCGAAACCTATGTCCAGGCGCTGCTCCAGCGCGCGCACGAACTCGCGCATCTCAACAGCTGGATCAGCCTCAACGAGGCCGGTGCACTCGCCGCGGCGCGCTCGGTCGACGCGGCGCGAGCGCGCGGCGAGCCGCTCGGCCCGCTCGCCGGCTTGCCGCTCTACGTCAAGGACAACATCGTCACGCAAGGGATCGCGACCACCGGCGGCACCAAGGCGCTGCGCGGCTTCGTGCCTTCGCGCAACGCGCCCGTGCTCGACGTGTTCCTGCGCGCCGGCGCGATCGTGCTGGCCAAGGCCAGCATGCACGAGCTGGCCTTCGGCAGCACCTCCAGCAACGCCGCCTTCGGCTTCGTGAGGAACCCCTATGACACCGACCGCAT
>NZ_LMUW01000022.1 GCF_009765735.1 Xenophilus sp. L33 | reverse complement strand
GGCGGTCGAGGCGCTGCAGGAACTGGCGGGCGCGCGGCGCACGCCGGCCGGCGGCCTGGGCGCGGCCGAGCTGGCGCAGCGCATGCGGGTCGACGCGCTGCAGCTGGCGCCGGTCGTCGAGACGCTGGTCGCGCTCGACTGGATCGCGCCGCTGGACGAGGAGCGCGACAACGAGGACCCGCGCTACGTGCTGCTGGCCGACCCGCGCGCGACGCCGCTGGAGCCGCTGCTGCAGGCGCTGCTCATGCCGGACGCGCCGCCGTTGCGCGCCCTCTGGCAAAAAGGCCCATTGCGTGCGCTGCTGCTGCAGGATCTGCTGGTGAATCCATAATGCGCACGCAAATCCCTGCTTGCCACCCGTGACCGACTTCACCTCCGCCGCCCCCGGACCGACCGGCGACTCGCCCTGGGTCGTGTGCCTGTGCGCGGAGTGGTGCGGCGCCTGCCGCGAATACCGGCCGCTCTTCGAGCAGGTGGCGCGGGCGCATCCGGGGCTGCGCTTCGCCTGGGTCGACGTCGAGGACCACGCCGACATCGCCGACGACTTCGACGTCGAGACCTTCCCGACCCTGCTGGTCGCCGATGCCGGCGGCACCCGCTTCCTCGGCCCCTTGCTGCCGCATGCGGAAACGCTGACCCGGCTGCTCGCCTCGCTGTCTTCGGCGCAGCCCGTGGCGCCGGAGGTGGCGACCCTGCTGGAGGCGCTGGAGCGGGCGCCTGCGGGCTTCACGGTCGGCTGAGCCGCCGCCGGACAGGAGCTTCGATGAAAGTCCTCCTGTTCGGAGCCACCGGGATGGTCGGTCAGGGCGTGCTGCTGGAATGCCTGCGCGATCCCGGCGTGACGGCGGTGCTCAGCGTCGGCCGGGCGTCGACCGGCCGCACCGATCCCAAGCTGCGCGAACTGCTGCTGCCCGACCCGAGCGTGCTGAGCGCGGTCGAGAGCCAGCTGAGAGGCTTCGACGCCTGCTTCTTCTGCCTGGGCGTCTCCTCGGCCGGCATGAGCGAGGAAGCCTACCGGCGCGTCACGTACGACCTGACCCTGGCGGTGGCGCGCACCGTCGCGCGGCTCGATCCGCAGGCCACCTTCGTCTACGTCTCGGGCGCCGGCACCGACAGCAGCGAGCGTGGCCGCAGCATGTGGGCGCGCGTGAAGGGCGCGACCGAGAACGCGCTGATGCGGCTGCCCTTTCGCGCGGCCTACATGTTCCGGCCCGGCTTCATCCAGCCGCTGCACGGCGTGCGCTCGAAGACCGCGCTCTACCGCTGGGCCTACGTGCTGGCCAGTCCGATCGCCAGTCTGCTGGTGCGCTGGGCGCCCGGTGCGGTCACCACCAGCGAGCAGGTCGGCCGCGCGATGCTGGTGGTCGCCAGGCGCGGGGCGCCGAAGCCGCTGCTGGAGACCGCGGACATCAACGCCTTGCGTTGACCGATCCTCAGCGCGGCGCTTCGAGGAAGTCCCGCAGCGCGAACAGCACCGCGTCCGGCGCCTCGCCCATCATCTGGTGCCCGGCCTCGACCGTCACCACCTTCGCCGCCTGCACCTTGGCGACCAGCGTGCGGGCGGCGCGCGGCGGCGTCATCTGGTCGGCGGCGCCGAGCACGAAGAGGGTCGGGCACGTTACCCGCGCCATCGCCGCCTCGCCGTTCGCATAGTCGTTGCAGGCCTTGAAGCCGATGTGGAACACGTTGGCCTCGCGGTTGCTCGCCAGCACGCGGCGCATCAGCGCGCGCGAGCCGCCGTGCAGCCAGGTGCCGGGGCCGAGCGTGGAGGGCGGCGGCGCCATCGTCGAATGCGAGAAGGCGTTGACCAGCGCGATCGCGCGCTGCGGATCCTTCACGGAGCCTTCGAGCAGCGCCGGCGACACCGTCATCGGGAAGGCGGTGCCGACCAGTGCCAGGTGCGTCACCCGCTCGGGATGGCGCGCCGCCACTTCCAGCGCGATGAGCGAGCCGAAGCTGTGGCCGACCAGCGCGGCGCGCGACACGCCCGCGGCGTCGAGCAGCGCGACGATGAAAGCGGCCGCAGCCTCGACGCTGGCCGGCGGTGGGCCTTCGCTCTTGCAATGCCCGGGCAGGTCGAGCGCCAGCACGTTCCAGCCGTGGTTGGCGAACCAGCGGCTCTGCAGGATCCAGACACTGTGGTCGTTCAGCACGCCGTGGATGAAGACGACGGTCGGGCGCGCCGGATCGAGCGCCTTGCCGCCGGTGTAGCAATAGGTGGCGTGGCCATCGACGGTGAAGTGCATCACGCACCTGCCTTCTCTGCGGCCTTGAGGGCGCGCTTGAGGTCGTCGATCAGGTCCGCCGGATCCTCCAGGCCGATCGACAGGCGGATCGTGCCCTGCGAGATGCCCGCGCCGGCCAGCGCCTCGTCGCTCATGCGGAAATGCGTGGTGCTGGCCGGATGGATCACCAGGCTGCGGCAGTCGCCGACGTTGGCCAGGTGGCTGAAGAGCTTGAGCGCCTCGATGAACTTCTTGCCCTGCTCGCGGTTGCCCTTGAGGTCGAAGCTGAACACCGCGCCGGCGCCCTTGGCGCCGTGCTTGAGCAGCTTGTTGGCGAGCGCGTGGCTGGGATGCGATTCGAGCAGCGGATGGCCGACGCGCGCCACGAAGGGATGCGCCGCCAGGAACTCGACCACCTTCTGCGTGTTGTCGATGTGGCGTTCCATGCGCAGCGGCAGGGTCTCGATGCCCTGCAGGATCAGCCACGCCGTGTGCGGGCTCATCGCGGCGCCGAAGTCGCGCAGGCCTTCGCGGCGCGCGCGCAGCAGGAAGGCGCCGACGGTGCTCTCCTCGCTGAAGACCATGTTGTGGAAGCCGTCGTAGGCCTGGCTCAGCTCGGCGAACTTGCCCGAGCGTTCCCAGTCGAAGCTGCCGCCGTCGACCACCACGCCGCCGATCACGGTGCCGTGGCCCGAGAGGAACTTGGTCGCCGAGTGGTAGACCAGGTCGGCGCCCCAGTCGAAGGGCTTGATCAGGTAGGGCGAGGTGAGCGTGGAGTCGACCAGCAGCGGCACGCGGGCCGCGTGCGCGATGTCGCTGACCGCCGGGATGTCCAGCACGTCGAGGCCGGGGTTGCCGACCGTTTCGCCGAACAGCAGCTTGGTGTTCGGCCGGATCGCGGCACGCCAGCCGTCGAGGTCGCCGGGCTTGACGAAGGTGGTGTCGATGCCGAAGCGTCGCATCGTGTAGTGCAGCAGGTTCTGCGAGCCGCCGTAGAGCGCGGTGCTGGCGACGATGTGCGAGCCGGCGCCCATCAGGGTCGCGACCGACAGGTGCAGCGCGGCCTGGCCGCTGGCGGTGGCGATCGCGCCGATGCCGCCTTCGAGCGCGGCCACCCGCTGTTCCAGCACCGCGTTGGTCGGGTTGCTGATGCGCGAATAGACGTGGCCCGCGCGCTCCAGGTTGAACAGCGCCGCCGCGTGGTCGCTCGACTCGAAGACGAAGGAGGTGGTGAGGTGGATCGGCACCGCGCGGGCGCCGGTGGCCGGATCTGGCGCGGCACCTGCATGCAATGCGAGCGTGTCGAAGCCGGGGTCTGAATAGCCGGGCATGAATGCCTTTCTGTCTCGTTGCTGCAATGACCGGTTACGCACGCATGCGTTTCGACAGAGGCGTGGCTCCCGGGATCACCGGCTATTGTGGGTGATATGGGCTATATTCAATTCGGCACGCCGCCGAGCAAGTGAGGAGTATTTCGATGAAAGTCAGCGACATCCTGCGGGTCAAGGGCAACACGCTCTACACCGTCACGGCCGACGAGCCGCTCGCTCACGCGGTGACGACCATGGCCGAGAAGGACATCGGTTCGCTGGTGGTCATGGAGCACGGCGACCTGGTCGGCATGCTCACCTTCCGCGAGGTCATCGTCGCGATCGTCGCCAACGGCGGCCAGGTCGGCGGCACCCAGGTGCGCAAGGCGATGGACGACGCCCCCGTCACCTGCACCCTCGAGACCGAGCTCGACGAGATCCGCCGCATCATGCTGGAGCGCCACGCCCGCTACATGCCGGTCATGGACAAGCGCATGCTGATGGGCGTGATCAGCTTCTACGACGTCGCCAAGGCCGTGGTCGACAGCCAGAACTTCGAGAACAAGATGCTCAAGGCGTACATCCGCGACTGGCCCGCGGAAGACGAACAGAAGTAGTTTTTCGAGCCGCGGCGCAACGTCGCGGCTGCCGCACTTCTCAGTGCAGTTCCTCGGCCATGTGGATCACCTCGCGCACCCGCGGATAGATCTGGCTGTTCCACCGGCTCCCGCTGAAGACGCCGTAGTGGCCGACACCGGCCTGCAGGTGGTTGATCTTCATGAACGGACGGATGCTCGGGCAGAGGTCCTGCGCCGCCACGGTCTGGCCGACCGCGCAGATGTCGTCGCGTTCGCCTTCGACGGTGAGCAGCGCGGTCTTGCGGATCGCGGCCGGGTCGACCTTGCGCGCACCGACCGTGAGTTCGCCGCGCGGAAGGTCGTAGGTCTGGAACACCCGCTCCACCGTCTCGAGATAGAACTCGGCCGGCAGGTCGTTGACCGCCAGGTATTCGTCGTAGAAGGTGCGGATGGTCGCGGCCTGCTCGATCTCGCCGTCGACCAGGTGCTGGTAGAGCTTCCTGAACTGCTCCTTGTGCCGGTCCGGGTTCATGCTCATGAAGGCGGTCAGCTGCAGGAAGCCCGGGTACACGCGCCGCATCATGCCGGCGTGCGGGAAGGGCACGCGGCTGATCAGGTTGCGCTCGAACCAGTCGATCGGCCGCTCGTTGGCCAGCTTGTTGACCGCGGTCGGATTGATGCGGCAATCGACCGGACCGGCCATCAGCGTGAGGCTGCGCGGCGCGGCCGGGTTGTCGTCCTCGCCCATCAGTGCGGTCGCCGCCAGCGCCGCGACGCAGGGCTGGCAGACCGCGACCAGGTGGGTGCCTTCGCCGATCGCTTCGAGGAAGGAGACGATCTGCAGCGTGTAGTCGTCGAGGCCGAAGCCGCCGTTCCACAGGGGCACGTCGCGGGCGTTGTGCCAGTCGGTCACGTAGACGTCGTGGTCGCGCAGCAGCGTGCGGACGGTGTCGCGCAGCAGGGTCGCGAAGTGGCCCGACAACGGTGCGGCCAGCAGCACCTTGGGCTGCACCGCTTTGGTGTTCTTGCGAAAGTGCAGCAGGGTGCCGAACGGCGCGACCATCGCGGCTTCCTCGTGCACCGCCACGTCCTCGCCGTCGACCATGACGCTCTTGATGCCGTAGTCGGGGCGGCTGTGCGTGAGCCGCATGTGCGCGAAGACCTCGAGCGCGGCTGCGATGCGGCGCGGCGCACCGCGGTCGGTCCTGGCTTCCCAGACGCCCTTGCCGAAAAACTGGGCTGCAAGCCGGGAGGGCGAAAGCAGGTCGGAATAGTTTTGGTAGGCCCGGTACAGCATGTATTTGCTACAGGCAAGTTACGGGCCAAGCGCGACCGGTGATCCGCGTGTCGCGCACTGTTCTGGCACAGGGCTTGCACTCCCTTCGGCGCCGATCCCGGCAGACCTGGAGACATGCGCATGGCCAAACCCGTCCTCACCATCAGCAGCAAGAACTACGGCGCGTGGTCGCTGCGCGGCTGGTTGATGTGCCGCCTCGCGGGCCTGGACTTCGCCGAGAAGATCATTCCGCCGGACGATCCGGCGATGAAGGCCGAGATGCTGCTGCTGTCGTCCTCGATGCTGGTGCCGGCGCTGGAGCACGGCGGCATCAAGGTCTGGGACACGCTGGCCATCGGCGAGTACCTCAACGAGATCAAGCCGAAGGCCGGCCTGCTGCCCGCCGATGCCAAGGCCCGCGCGCATTGCCGCGCGATCAGCGGCGAGATGCATTCGGGCTTCAGCTCGATGCGCAGTTCGCTGCCGATGAACCTCAAGGCCCGCTTTCCCAACTTCAAGATCTGGTCGCGCGCGCAGACCGACATCGACCGCGTGGTCTCGATCTGGCGCGAATGCCTGAAGGCCTGCGGCGGCCCCTACCTGTTCGGCAAGCAGCCCTGCATCGCGGACGCGATGTACGCGCCGGTGGTGACCCGGTTCATGACCTACGACGTCTCGCTCGACAACGTCTGCGCCGCCTACTGCAAGCGCATCCTCGAATTGCCGGCGATGCAGGAATGGATCCAGGCGGCCAAGCAGGAGCCCGAAGAGATCGACGAACTCGACGCCGAGTTCTGATCAGCCCGCGCGCGGCCGGAAGGCGCTGAGGTCGAGCACCGATTCCGCGCCCAGCCACATCGCATGGTCGGTGTGGTCGGCGTAGGCGTCGCCGGTCTGGCCGTGCACGAAGACGTCGAGGCCGTCGCGGTGCGCGTCGAGCCACGGCACGACCGTCTCGAAGGCGGTCGCGTCGAAGGCCAACTGGCAGCTCCAGTGCGGATGCGGACCGACCCGCTTCTCGTGCACCCGGCCCACCGCCACCGGCAGTTCGCGCCCGGCCGCCTCGACCAGGGCGCGCGCCTGCGCGACGGTCGCCGGTCCGAAGTAGACGTGGGCGTGGTATTCGGGATAGAGGTTTTCGGGGCGGCGTGGCATGGGCGGAGCTTACGCCCAGGGCGATGTCCTCGATCGCCGTGCAGGCGGCGGCAAAAGGTGAAATACTGTGATTTCATCCAGTATCCGGAGCCGCCATGGCCGACACCTTCATCCCGATCCACGCGCTCAAGGGCCGCGGCGCCGCCACCCGGCTGCCGCACCGCTTCGAGAGCGACGTCCGCGACGCCTACGACGACGGCTGGGGCACGCTGGAAGAAGGCGCCGCCGAGCCGCTCGCGCCGCCCGCGACCGAGGTGCGCTTCGAGGACGCGAAGTCGATCCTCGGCGGCAACGATTCGCCTGACGTACCCTTCGACCGCTCGCTCAATCCGTACCGGGGCTGCGAGCACGGCTGCATCTACTGTTTCGCCCGGCCGACGCACAGCTACCTCGGCCTGTCGCCGGGCCTGGACTTCGAGACCCGGCTCATCGCCAAGCGCAACATCGCCGAGGTGTTGCGCGCGGAGCTGGGCCGCAAGGGCTACCGGCCGAGCCACCTGGCGGTCGGCACCGCGACCGACTGCTACCAGCCGATCGAGCGCGAGCTGATGCTCACCCGCTCGGTCATCGAGGTGCTGAAGGAAACGCGCCATCCCTTCGGCCTGGTGACCAAGTCGAGCACGGTGGAGCGCGACCTCGACCTGATCGCGCCGATGGCGGCCGATCGGCTGGCCGCGGTCTACGTCACCATCACCACGCTCGACGCCGCGCTGGCGCGCAAGCTCGAGCCGCGCGCCGCGGCGCCGCATCGGCGCCTGCGCACGGTGCGCACGCTGGTCGAGGCGGGCGTGCCGGTGGGCGTGAGCGTGGCGCCGCAAATTCCGTTCGTGACCGAGGACATGGAGCAGGTGCTCGAAGCCGCCTGGGAGGCCGGCGCGCGCAGCGCCTTCTACACGGTGATCCGGCTGCCCTGGGAAGTGGCGCCGCTCTTCAAGCAATGGCTGGAGCTGCACTACCCGCAGCGGGCCGACCGGATCATGGCGCGCATCCGCGAGATGCGCGGCGGCAAGGACTACGACGCCGACTTCGCGACCCGCATGAAGGGCAGCGGCCTCTGGGCCGACCTCATCAGGCAGCGCTTCGAGAAGGCCACGGCGCGCATCGGCTTCAACCGCGAGCGCATCGCGCTCGACCTCAATTCTTTCCGACCACCTGGCGCAGCGGGGCAGGGCAGTCTGTTCTAGCGTCGGCGGCAGCGCCCATCGGCGTCACGCCGCACCAGTCGCCGCCCAGCGCCTTCACGAGGAAGACCGAGGTGACCAGCAACTGCCCGCGCAGCTGCGCGTCCTGCCGCTCGACGTTGAGCAGCGCCTGCTGCGCGGTGATCACGTCCAGGTAGATGGAGGCGCCGCCTTCGTAGCGCGCGATCGACATGTCGAGCACGCGTTGCGCGCTGGCCACCGCGGTCACCGACTCGGCCGAGGCGCGGTCGAGCGAGGCGACGCCGGTGATGCCGTCCTCGGCTTCCTGCATCGCGTTCAGCACCACCTTGCGGTAGCTGTCGACCGAGACGTCGTAGCCGGCGCGGGCGAAGTTGACGTTGGCCTTGATGCGGCCGCCGTCGAAGATCGTCTGCGTCGCCGAGACGCCGATCGACCACAGCACGCTCTGCGCGTTGAAGAGATTCGAGAGCGACGCGCTGTCGAAGCCGCCGTTCGGCAGCAGCAGCACGCTCGGGTAGAAGGCGGCGGTGGCGACGCCGATCTGCGCATTGGCCGCGGCCATCGCGCGCTCGGCGGAGGCCACGTCGGGCCGGCGTTCCAGGGCGTCCGAGGGCACGCCCAGCGGCAGGTCCGGGCGCTTGAGCGGCTTCAGGTCGGCGGCGATCGAGAAGGACGGCGCCGGCGTGCCGATCAGCGTGGCGATCGCATGCTCGTACTGCGCACGCTGCTTGTTGAGCACGTCGACCTGCGTGAGCGTGTTGTCGAGCAGCGCCTGCTGCTGCGCGACGTCGAGGCCCGAGACCGCGCCGAGGTCGTGCCGGTCGGTCACGAACTGCAGGGCGCGCCGCTGCAGGCCGATCGAGCGCATCACGACGTCCAGCTCGATGTCGGTGGCGCGCAGGTTGAAGTAAGCGGTGGCCAGGTCGGTGGTGAGCAGCAGCCGCGTGTTCTCGAGGTCGGCCGCGGACTGCGCCGCGGTGGCGGTCGCGCCTTCGACCGAGCGGCGCACGCGGCCGGCCAGGTCGACCTCGTAGCTGGCGGTGAGGCCCAGGCCGAAGTCGTTCTGCACCGTCTCCACGTTCGGCACCGCGTAGTTGGTCAGCGGCCGGTTGCCGGAGATCTTGAAGCGGTTGGCATGCGTGGTGGCGCCGACCTGCGGATAGAGCGCCGCCTCGGTGCCGGCCAGCGATGCGCGCGCCTGCGTCAGCCGGGCGATCGCCTGGTCGAGCGTCGGGCTGTGGGCGAGCGCGGTGGTCTCGAGGTCGTTCAGCTTGTCGTCGCCGAAGCGCAGCCACCACGGGCCCTTGTCGGCGGCGTCGCTCGGCTCGCCCTGGCGCCAGGGCTGCTCGGGCTTCCAGCTCACCGGCACGTCGACCGGCGGCTTGTGATAGTCGGGGCCGACCGCGCAACCGGCGAAGAGCGTGGCGACCAGTGCGGCGCCGGCGGCCTGGGTGGCCGCGCGTTTCCAGGGCCTCACGCCGGTTCCTTGGCGATCGCGACCATGTCGCCTTCGGCCATCGAGTCGGACGGGTTCATCACCAGCCGGTCGTTCGGCGTCACGCCGTCGATCACCTCGACCGTCTCGCCGTAGTTGCGACCCAGCGTCACCGGCCGCAGGTGCACCTTGCCGTCGGCGTCGACCACCGCGACCCGCGTGCCCTCGGCACGGAACAGCAGCGCGTTGGCCGGTACCGACAGCGAATGGCTGGCGGTCAGCGGCAGCGCGACGTTCACGTAGGAGCCGGGCAGCAGCACGCCGTCCTTGTTGGGGAGCGCCACCTCGACCTGCATGGTGCGCGTGGAGGTGTCGATCGAACCGGCGGTCCGCGCCACCTGGCCCTTGAATTCCTGGCCGCGCAGTTCGGTCTGCGTCACGACCACCGGCTGGCCGGTCTTCACCAGTTGCGCATACGACTGCGGCACGTTGATGTAGACCCGCAGCGGATCGGTCTGCGCCAGCTGGAACATCGGCCGCGCGGCGTTGCCGGCGTCGATCAGGTCGCCGACGTCGACGTTGCGCCGGATGATCGTGCCGGCGAAGGGCGCCACCACGCGCTTGAAGCCTTCGAGCTGCTGCAGCCGCTGCACGTTGGCATCGGCGGCGGCCAGGTTGGCGGTCGACTGCGCCACGGCGCTGCGCCGTTCGTCCAGGTCCTGCTGGGCCACCACGTCCTTCTGGCGCAGCGCTTCCCAGCGGGTCAGCGTGCTCTTGGTCAGCGCGAGGCTGGAAGCCGCCTGCTGCCGCGCGGCGATCGCCTGCAGCAGCTGCTGGTCGATCTCGGGCGTCTCGATCTCGGCCAGCAGTTCGCCCTTCTCGACGTGCGCGCCGATGTCCTTGGTCCAGCGCTTGACGTAGCCGCTGGCGCGCGCCGAGATCGGCGACTGCACGAAGCCCTGCAGGGTGCCGGGCAGCGACAGGGTCTGGCCGTTGCCGGCGCTCTGCGGCTGCGCCACCTTGACGTACTGCGTGGCCCGCTCGGCGGTGCCTTCCTCCAGCGTCTTGGCGTTGCTGGTGCGGACCAGCACGGTGCGCGCGGCACCGAGTGCCAGCAGCACCAGCACGACGATGACCGCCAGCCGGGTCCGGCGCACGACGCGCTGTCGCTGGGCCGGGTCCGGCTCGCCGCCGTCGACGGCGCTGGGTGGGACGGCCAAGGCCGCGTGGGTGGGCTCCGACATGGTTTCAGGTCTCCTGGGGCGAGGCCCCGAGCGATACGGAAGGTGGCGTGGGCGGATGCGCGGCGGCGCGACGCGCGCGCCGGTTGTGGATCGTCGCGAAGACGACCGGCACGAAGAACAGGGTCGAGACGGTCGCGAACAGCAGCCCGCCGATCACCGCGCGGCCGAGCGGCGCGTTCTGCTCGGCGCCTTCGCCGAGGCCGAGCGCCATCGGGATCATGCCGATGATCATCGCCAGCGCGGTCATGAGCACGGGGCGGATGCGGGTCGCGCCGGCCTGCAGCGCGGCGGCCAGGGGCGCCACGCCCTCGGCCATCTGGTCGCGCGCGAAGGACACCAGCAGGATGCTGTTGGCGGTCGCCACGCCCATGGTCATGATCGCGCCGGTCAAGGCCGGCACGCTCAGCGTGGTGCCGGTGAGGAACAGCATCCAGGCGATGCCGGCCAGCGCGGCCGGCAGCGCGGTGATGATGATCGCGGCGTCGGTCCACGACTGGAAGGTCACCACGATCAGCAGGTAGACCAGCACGATCGCCATCGCGAGGCCGACGCCGAGGCCGAGGAAGGAGGCCTGCATCGTCTGCACCTGGCCGCGCAGCGTCACCTGGCTGCCGCGCGCGAGCTTCGGCCGCATGTCGTCGACCAGCGCCTGCACCTTCGATGCCACGTTGGCCAGGTCGGTGCCCTGCACGCTGACGAAGACGTCGACCACCGGCACGATGTTGTAGTGCGACACGTCCGCCGGCGTGCGGCCCGGGCGCGGGTCGACCAGGTTCCCGAGCAACTGCGACTGGCCGTTGCCGGCGGCGCCGCCGTTGACCGGCAGGTTCATCAGCGCGTCGAGCGAGTCGACGTCGTACTGCGGCGTCTGCACCGCGACGTTGTAGACCACGCCGTTCTGCGGGCTGAGCCAGAAGGCGGGCGAAACCTGGGAGCTGCTCGACAGCGCGATCAGCACGTTCTGGCCGACGTTGGCCGCGGTCAGTCCGTATTGCTGCAGCCGGCTGCGGTCCATCTGCAGGTTCAGGCCCGGGCCGTCGAGCCGCTGGTGCACGTGGGCGTCGACCGCGCCGGGGATCTTGCGGATCTCCTTGACCAGGTCGGCCGCGTGCGCCGCATTGCTGGCCATGTCGTTGCCGCTGAACTGGACGTCGATCGCCGCCGGCAGGCCGAAGTTCAGGATCTGCGTGACGATGTCGGCCGGCTGGAAGAAGAACTCGGTACCGGGAAAGCGCTTGGGCAGTTCGGCGCGCAGCTTCGTGACGAACTCGTCGGTCGGCCGGTGGCCTTCCTTGAGCGACATCAGGATCTCGGCGTCGAGCGTGCCGATGGTGCCGGCGTTGCTGTAGGAGAGGTTGATGCCGCTGTTGGGCACGCCGATGTTGTCGAGGATGGTCTCGAGCTGGTCCTTCGGCACCATCTCGCGGATCGCGGCCTCGACCTCGTCGGCCAGCCGCGCGGTCTCCTCGATGCGGGTGCCGGTCGGCGCGCGCATGTGCAGGCGGATCTGGCCGGCGTCGACGTTCGGGAAGAAGTCGCGACCGAGCAGCGGATACAGGAGGCAGGACAGAAGGCAGAAGCCGAGGAACAGCACGACGAAGCGGCCGCGCTTGTCGAGCACCGCCGACAGCGCCAGCGTGTAGCCGGCCCGCACCCGCTCGAACTGGCGGTCGAAGCCGCGGTAGAGCCGCTGCAGCAGGCTCGGCTTGGCATCGTCCGCATGGCCCTGGCCGCCCATCAGCAGCATGAAGAGCGTGGGCACCAGCGTACGCGACAGGAAGTAGGACGCCAGCATCGCGAACACCACCGCCTCGGCCAGCGGCACGAAGAGGAAGCGCGCCACGCCCGAGAGGAAAAACATCGGCACGAACACGATGCAGATGCACAAGGTCGAGACGAAGGCGGCGGAACCGATCTCGCCGGCACCGACCAGGATCGCCTCGTTCAGCTCGGTGCCCATGTGCAGGTGGCGCTCGATGTTCTCGATCGTCACGATCGCCTGGTCGACCAGGATGCCGACCGACAGCGCGAGCCCGCCGAGCGTCATCAGGTTCAGGGTCTGGCCGAGCGAGAACAGGATCAGGATCGAGGCCAGGATCGACAGCGGGATCGTCAGGCCGATGATCAGCGTGCTGCGCCAGTTGCCCAGGAAGAGCAGCACCATCGCGGCGGTCAGCAGTGCCGCGATCACCGCTTCGGTGATCACGCCGCGCACCGCCGCCTTGACGAACACCGACTGGTCGAAGAGCGGCGTCACCTTGATGTCCGACGGCATGCTCTGCGCCGCGGTCGGCAGCAGCGCGCGCAGGTTCGACACGATGTCCAGCGTCGAGGCGCCGCCGTTCTTCAGCACCGACAGCAGCACGCCGCGCACGCCGTCCTGGCGCACCACGTTGGTCTGCGGCGAGAAGCCGTCGCGCACATTGGCGACGTCGCGGATGTAGGTGGTGGTGCCGTCGACGGTGCGGATCGGCAGGTTGTTGAGCCCGCTGATCTCGGTCGGCGAGCCGTTCATGCGCACGTTGTATTCGATCGCGCCGAGCTTGGCGGTGCCCGACGGCAGGATCAGGTTCTGCGCATTGATCGCATTGAGGATGTCGTTGGGCGACAGGCCGCGCGACTGCATCGCCTGGGTGTCGATGTCGACGGAGATGAGCCGGTTCTTGCCGCCGTACGGAAAGGGCACCGCCGTGCCGGGGATCGTGATGAGCTGCGGGCGCAGCTGGTTGATCGCCGAGTCGAAGAGCGAGTTCTCCGCGCGCGTCGGGCTC
This sequence comes from Xenophilus sp. L33, assembly GCF_009765735.1. Classification (GTDB taxonomy): domain Bacteria; phylum Pseudomonadota; class Gammaproteobacteria; order Burkholderiales; family Burkholderiaceae_C; genus Variovorax. Next base: position 76,219 of record NZ_LMUW01000022.1, on the reverse strand, counting down.
GACAGCGCCAGCTGGATCACCGGGATGCTGGAGGCCGAATACTTGATGACCAGCGGCGGCGTGATGCCCGGCGGCAGCTGCTTCAACTGCGCCTGCATCGAGGCCACCACCTGCGCGATCGCGGTCTGGATGTTGGCCTCGGGCTGGAAGAAGACCTTGATCACGCTCACGCCCGAGAGCGACTGCGACTCGATGTGCTCGATGTCGCTGACCGTGGTCGTCAGGCTGCGCTCGGTGGTGCCGGTGATCCGGTTGGCCATCTCGTCCGGCGGCAGGCCGGTGTAGGTCCAGATGATGCTGATGACCGGAATGTTGATTTCCGGAAAGATGTCGGTCGCCATGCGCAGCAACACGAAGGGCGTGGCCAGCACGATCAGCATCGCCATGACGATGAAGGTGTACGGACGCCGCAATGCCAGTTGGACCATGGAAACGACTTGTTACGGTGCGAGGAGGGAGGCCATCATAAAGACAGACAGGCCGTCGGTTGAGCCATTGAAAGATAGGACGTTCCCTCAAAGGGCCAATCGCGGTGCAACAATTTTCGTGCAAGTTGCGCGCCGGAATCGCGTTTGGCCGGCCCCAGCTTTCGGGGGGCTGACGGTGGTGACAGAAAGCCTGCCAGCGACCGGAAGAATCAGCCGCCGAGGCCCATCGCGTCGAACACCCGGATCGCCGCATGCGCGTCGTTGGCGGCATAGCGCAACTGCGCATCGGTCAGCTGCTTGTTGGCCCAGTTCGATGTGGTCGCCTTGCGCGACTTGACGAAGCGGCGATCGAAGACCAGCGCCACCGCCATCTTCACGCCGATCGACTGGCGGTAGCCGCGGCGCCGGAATTCGTTGTCGATGTCGACCACGGCGCGCGGCTCGACGCCGAAGCGCGCGCGGATCATGCTGAGGTCGGAGGACAGGCCGAAGCCGACCTTGGTGACCGTGTCGGTGCCGAGCAGCATCGCCAGGGTCGGCAGCAGTTCGGTGCGGTGCGACTGGAAGAGCCACGCCTCGTCGAGGGTCGCGAACTGCACCAGGTGCGGGCCGGTCGAGACCTCGTTCTTGGCGAAGGTCGGCTTCGATTCGGTGTCGAAGCCGACAGTGCGCGCCGCCTGCAGCGCGGCCACCGCGTCCTCGGCATCGCGCAGGGTCGCGACCACGTGGATGTCCGGGAGGTCGAGGCCTTCGAAGGGTTCGAGCAGCAGGATCTGTTCGCGATCGGGCAGCGGATGCATCCGGTCGTTCATCGACGTGACAGCGGTTCGAGCAGTTCGAGCACCGCGTCCGCGAACACCCGCGGCCGTTCCTGCGGCATGTTGTGGCCGCTGCCCGCCACGATGCGGTGCGAGCGCGGTCCGGCGAAGTGGCGCGCGTCCTTCGACGCATCGGCGGTCGGCCGCACGCCGTCGTCGGCGCCGTCGAAGGTGATGCTCGGCACGCGGATCTGCGGCTCGGCGGCCAGCCGGGCCTCGATCTCCGCACAGGCCGGATCGCCCGGCACCAAGCCGTAGCGATGCCGGTACGAATGGATCACCACCTCGACGAAATCCGGATGGTCGAAGGCGGCGGCGCTGCGCTCGAAGGTGGCCTCGTCGAAGGCCCAGGTCGGCGACCACAGCCGCCAGAGCAGCCGCGTGACGTCGCGCCGGTCTTTCGCGAGCCCGGCGCGGCCGCGCTCGCTGTGGAAGTAGTACTGGTACCAGAGCCGCTGCTCCTGCGCGGCCGGGGCCGGTTGCAGCGCGGTCGCGATGTTCTGGATGTTGTAGCTGTTGAACGAGACCAGGCCGGTGCAGCGCTCCGGCCAGAGCGCCGCCACCACGCAGGCGGCGCGGCCGCCCCAGTCGTAGCCGGCCAGCAGGGCGCGCGGGATCTTCAGCGCGTCGAGCAGCGCCAGCAGGTCGGCGCCGAGCGCCGCCTGCTCGCCCGAGCGCGGCGTCGCGGCGCTCAGGAAGCGGGTGCCGCCGTAGCCGCGCAGGTAGGGCACGACGACCCGGCAACCGGCCGCCGCCAGCATCGGCGCCACCTCGACGTAGCTGTGGATGTCGTAGGGAAAGCCGTGCATGAGCAGCACCGGCGGGCCGTCGGCCGGGCCGGCCTCGTGGTAGGCGACGTCGAGCACCCCGGCCTCGATCGAACGCAGCGGCTGCAGGCTTTCCATGGTCGTGTGCCCCGGTGATTCAGTAGAGGACGACGCCGCGAATGGACTCGCCGCGCTTCATCAGGTCGAAGCCCTTGTTGATGTCCTCCAGCGGCATGGTGTGCGTGATCAGGTCGTCGATGTTGATCTTGTTCTCCATGTACCAGTCGACGATCTTCGGCACGTCGGTGCGGCCGCGCGCGCCGCCGAATGCCGAGCCTTCCCACTTGCGGCCGGTGACCAGCTGGAACGGCCGGGTGCTGATCTCGGCACCGGCCTCGGCCACGCCGATGATGATGCTGCGGCCCCAGCCCTTGTGCGTGCACTCCAGCGCCTGTCGCATCACCTGCGTGTTGCCGATGCATTCGAAGCTGAAGTCGGCGCCGCCGTCGGTCAGCTGCTGGATGGCGTCGACCACGTTCGGCGTGTCCTTCGGATTGATGAAGTGGGTCATGCCGAACTTGCGCGCCATCGCCTCGCGCGCCGGGTTCAGGTCGACGCCGATGATCTTGTCGGCACCCACCATCTTCGCGCCCTGGATCACGTTCAGGCCGATGCCGCCGAGGCCGAACACCACCACGTTCGCACCCGCTTCCACCTTGGCCGTGAAGATCACCGCACCGATGCCGGTGGTCACGCCGCAGCCGATGTAGCAGACCTTGTCGAAGGGCGCGTCCTCGCGGATCTTGGCCATCGAGATCTCGGGCGCGACCGTGTAGTTGCTGAAGGTGCTGGTGCCCATGTAGTGGAAGATCGGCTTGCCGTCGAGGCTGAAGCGGCTGCTGCCGTCGGGCATCAGGCCCTTGCCCTGCGTGGTGCGGATCTGCTGGCACAGGTTGGTCTTGCGCGAGAGGCAGAACTTGCACTGGCGGCACTCGGGCGTGTAGAGCGGAATGACGTGGTCGCCCTTCTTCAACGTGGTCACGCCGGGGCCGACGTCGACCACGATGCCCGCGCCTTCATGGCCGAGGATCGCCGGGAAGATGCCTTCGGGGTCGGCGCCACTGAGCGTGTAGTAGTCGGTGTGGCAGATGCCGGTGGCCTTGATCTCGACCAGCACTTCGCCGGCGCGCGGGCCTTCGAGATCGACGGTCTCGATGGTCAGCGGAGCGGCGGATTTCCAGGCGACGGCGGCTTTGGTTTTCATGGTTCTCTCGGTTTCGTTGGGCAGGCCGGCCACTATAAGATGCCGGGCACCGGAGAGTCATGCCATGAAGAAAATCCTCGTCCTGAACGGCCCCAACCTCAACCTGCTCGGCACCCGCGAGCCCGCGCAATACGGCCACGAGACGCTCGCCGACGTCGAGCGCCTCTGCCAGGAGACCGGCGCCAAGGCCGGCGTCGAGATCGAATGCCGCCAGTCCAACCACGAGGGCTTTCTGGTCGACTGGATCCACGAGGCCGGACGCGAGGTCGCTGCCGGCCGCATGCTCGGCGTGGTGATGAACCCGGGCGCCTACACCCACACTTCGATCGCACTGCACGATGCGATCAAGGGCGCCAGCGTGCCGCTGGTCGAACTGCACATCTCCAACGTGCATGCGCGCGAGGAGTTCCGCCACCATTCCTTCATCTCGCCGGCGGCGCGCGGCATCATCGTCGGCTTCGGCGTCAAGGGCTACGCGCTGGCGATCGAGGCGCTGGTGAAAGTCTCGGCGTGAGCGAAGCCCGGGCCGGCCTGGCGCAGGGCGAAGACGGCCAGTGGCGCTGCCGCTGGTGCGAGGCGACGCCGGTCTACCGCGCCTACCACGACAGCGAATGGGGCTTCCCGGTCACCGACGACCGGCGGCTGTTCGAGAAGCTCTGCCTCGAAGGCTTCCAGGCCGGCCTCAGCTGGCTCACCATCCTCAACAAGCGCGAGGCCTTCCGCGCCGGCTTCGCCAATTTCGAGGCCGAGAAGATGGCCCGCTTCGGCGCCAAGGACACTTCCCGGCTGCTGGCCGACGCCGGCATCGTGCGCCACGCGGGCAAGATCGCCTCGGCCATCAACAACGCCCAGCGGGTGATCGAGCTGCGCGAGGAATTCGGCTCGCTGGCGGCCTATGCCTGGGGCTACGAGCCCGATCCGAAGAGCCGGCCGAAGAAGGTGACGCACGAGGCCCTGCAGACCATGGTCACCTCGCCGGAATCGATCGCGATGTCTAAGGACCTGAAGAAGCGCGGCTGGAGCTTCGTCGGCCCGACCACGGTCTACGCGTTCATGCAGGCGATGGGGCTGGTGAACGACCACGTGCATGGTTGCCATGCACGCGACGTCGCACTGCGGCAGCGCGCGGCGTTGAAGCCGCCGCGCTGAAACCTCAAGCGCCTTGCGGCCCCGGCACCTTGCGGTGGTTGATGCGGCCCTGGCTGTCGACGCTTTCCAGGTGCACGTCGAAACCCCACAGGCGGGCGACGTGCTTCAAGACCTCGTTCGAATCGTCGTGCAGCGGGCGGTTGTTGTGCTGCGTGTGACGCAGCGTGAGTGAACGGTCGCCGCGCAGGTTGACGCTCCAGACCTGGATGTTGGGCTCGCGGTGGTTCAGGTCGTACTGGCGCGACAGCGATTCGCGCAACTGGCGGTAGCCGCTGTCGTCATGGATCGCCGACACCTCCAGCTCGGGCTCGCTCTCCTTGTCGCGCACCGTGAAGAAGCGGAAGTCGCGCATCAGCTTGGGCGACAGGAACTGGCCGATGAAGCTCTCGTCCTTGAAGTTGCGCATCGCGTAGTGCAGCGAGGTCACCCAGTCGGTGTTGGCCAGGTCCGGGAACCAGCGGATGTCTTCCTCGGTCGGGTTTTCGCAGATGCGCCGCAGGTCGGTGAACATCGCGAAGCCGAGCGCATACGGATTGATGCCGCTGTAGGCCCGGTGGCCGATCGGCGGCTGGTAGACCACGTTGGTGTGCGACTGCAGCCACTCCATCATGAAGCCGTCGGCCAGGAGGCCTTCGTCGTAGAGCGTGTTGAGCAGCGTGTAGTGCCAGAAGGTGGCCCAGCCTTCGTTCATGACCTGGGTCTGGCGCTGCGGGTAGAAGTACTGCCCGATTTTGCGCACGATGCGCACCACTTCGCGTTGCCAGGGTTCCAACAATGGTGCGTTCTTCTCGATGAAGTACAGCAGGTTTTCCTGCGGCTCGGCCGGGAAGCGGCGCGAGGCCTCTTCGTCTTCCGCGGTGCGGCCGGGCTTGCGCGGCAGCGTTCGCCAGAGGTCGTTGACCTGCTGCTGCAGGTGGTGCTCGCGCTCCTCGCGCCGCGCCTGCTCCTGGCTCAGCGACAGGCGCTGCGGCCGGCGGTAGCGGTCGACGCCGTGGTTCATCAGCGCGTGGCAGGAGTCGAGCAGGTCCTCGACCGGGCCGACGCCGTGTCGCTCCTCGCATTCGCTGATGAAGTTACGGGCGTAGACCAGGTAGTCGATGATGGACGACGCGTCGGTCCACATCTTGAAGAGGTAGTTGCCCTTGAAGAAGCTGTTGTGGCCGTAGGCCGCATGGGCGATCACCAGGGCCTGCATGGCCATGGTGTTCTCTTCCATCAGGTAGGCGATGCAGGGATCGGAGTTGATCACGATCTCGTAGGCCAGCCCCATGTGGCCGCGCCGGTAGTTCTTCTCGGTCGAGATGAACTGCTTGCCGTAGGACCAGTGGCGGTAGATGACGGGCATGCCGACCGAGGCATAGGCGTCCATCATCTGCTCGGCAGTGATGATCTCGAGCTGGTTGGCGTAGGTGTCGAGGCCGTAGCCCTTGGCCACCCGCGCGATCTCGGTGTGGTACTGCTCGATCAGGTCGAAGGTCCAGTCGGACGGACTGGGCAGCGGCGCCGCCGCCTTGGTCTTCGCCTTGGCCTTGTCTGTCGAAACTGTTTCTGGGTTCACGCCGGCCCTCTCTCTTTCTTGAACAGCTCGCGGAACACCGGGTAGATGTCCTGCGCGTCCGCCACCTTGCGCATCGCGAAATTCTTGTGCGATCCGACCAGCTGGGTGTATTCCTGCCACATGTTCTGCTCGGCCTCGGCAACCTGCACGTAGGCGTAGTAGCGCACCGCCGGCAGCAGGTGGTCGGCCAGCAGCTCGCGGCAGCGGCCGCTGTCCTGGTGCCAGTTGTCGCCGTCGCTGGCCTGGGCGCCGTAGATGTTCCACTCGTTGCTCGGGTAGCGCGCCTTGATGATGTCGTTCATCAAGGTGAGCGCGCTCGACACCACGGTGCCGCCGGTCTCGGTGGCATGGAAGAACTCTTCCTCGGTGACTTCGGAGGCCTGCGTGTGGTGGCGGATGAAGACCAGGTCGATCTTCTCGTAGTGCCGCGTGAGGAACATGTAGAGCAGCATGAAGAAGCGCTTGGACATGTCCTTGCGCGCCTCGTCCATCGAGCCCGAGACGTCCATCAGGCAGAACATCACCGCCTTGGCCGAAGGCACCGGCACCTTGACCCGGTTGCGGTAGCGCAGGTCGATCGGATCGAGGTAGGGCACGTGCCGCGCCTTGCCGCGCAACTCGGCGATCTTGGCCTCGGTCTCGCGGATCTCGCGCTGCACCAGCGCGTCGGCCACCCGCGGGCCGCGCTGCAGGTGCAGCAGATGGGCTTCGAGCTCGCGGATCTCGCGCCGGTCGTCGCCGCCGAGCGCGATTCGCCGCGCCAGCGCGCCGCGCATCGAGCGCACCACGTGCAGGTTGCTCGGATTGCCGTCGCTGACGAAGCCGGCCCGGTGGCTCTTCCACTCGGGCACTTCGGCCAGTTGGGTGCGGATGAGGTGGGGCAGGGCGAGGTCCTCGAAGAAGACCCGCATGAATTCTTCCTTGGTGAGGCGGAAGACGAAGTCGTCCTCGCCGCCTTCGCCGTCGCCGGCCTGCTTGCCGCTGCCGCCACCGCCGCCGCCCGACGGCGGCCGCTCGATGCGGTCGCCCTTGACGTACTCCTTGTTGCCCGGATGCACGTACTCGCGGTCACCGCCCTGGCCGTGCCCGAACACGGGCTCGGAGACATCGCGCTTGGGCAGCGTGATGTCCTCGCCCTGTTCGAGGTTCCGGATGCCGCGCCCGCTGACCGCCCGGCGAACCGCTTCGCCGATCTGTTCGCGGTAGCGCCGCAGGAAACGTTCCCGATTGCCGATGGACTTGTTCTTGCCCGATAAACGGCGATCGATGATCTGCTGCAGCATGGCCACGGACCCGACTCCTTCAGCTCGTCATGAGCTCTTGCGTACTCTCAGATACCACTCGCACAGCAGGCGGACCTGCTTGGCCGTATAGCCCTTGTTGACCATCCGGTTGACGAAGTCCTCGTGCTTCTTCATCTCGTCAGCGCTGCTCTTGGCGTTGAAGCTGATGACGGGCAGCAGCTCCTCGGTGTTCGAGAACATCTTCTTCTCGATCACGGTGCGCAGCTTCTCGTAGCTGGTCCAGAGCGGATTCTTGCCGGCGTTGCCCGCCCGCGCGCGCAGCACGAAGTTGACGATCTCGTTGCGGAAGTCCTTCGGGTTGCTGATGCCGGCCGGCTTCTCGATCTTCTCGAGCTCGCCGTTAAGCGACGCGCGGTCGAACACCTCGCCCGTGTCCTGGTCGCGGTACTCCTGGTCCTGGATCCAGTAGTCGGCGTAGGTCACGTAGCGGTCGAAGATGTTCTGGCCGTATTCCGAATAGCTCTCGAGGTAGGCCGTCTGGATCTCCTTGCCGATGAACTCCGCATAGCGCGGCGCCATCAGCTCCTTGATGTACGACAGGTACTTCTGCTCGGTCTCGGGCGCGAACTGCTCGCGCTCGATCTGCTGCTCGAGCACGTACATCAGGTGCACCGGGTTGGCCGCCACCTCGCTGCTGTCGAAGTTGAAGACCTTCGAGATGATCTTGAAGGCGAAGCGCGTGGATACGCCGCTCATGCCTTCGTCGACGCCCGCGTAGTCGCGATACTCCTGCATCGACTTGGCCTTCGGGTCGGTGTCCTTCAGGTTGTCGCCGTCGTAGATCTGCATCTTGCTGAAGATGCTGGAGTTCTCGGGTTCCTTCAGCCGGGTCAGTGCCGAGAACTGGGCCATCATCCGCAGCGTGCCGGGCGCGCAGGGCGCCGCGGCCAGCGACGAGTTGCGCACCAGCTTCTCGTAGATCTTGATCTCTTCCGACACGCGCAGGCAGTAAGGCACCTTGACGATGTAGATGCGGTCGAGGAAGGCTTCGTTGTTCTTGTTGTTGCGGAAGGCCTTCCACTCGCTCTCGTTGCTGTGCGCCAGCACGATGCCGTCGAAGGGAATCGCGCCGAAGCCTTCGGTGCCCTTGAAGTTGCCTTCCTGGGTGGCCGTGAGCAGCGGGTGCAGCACCTTGATCGGCGCCTTGAACATCTCGACGAACTCCAGCAGGCCCTGATTGGCCAGGCAGAGGCCGCCGGAATAGGAATAGGCGTCGGGGTCGTCCTGCGCGTAGTCCTCGAGCTTGCGGATGTCGATCTTGCCGACCAGCGAGCTGATGTCCTGGTTGTTCTCGTCGCCCGGCTCGGTCTTGGCGACGGCGATCTGCCGCAGCACCGACGGGTAGCGCTTGACCACCTGGAACTGGCGGATGTCGCCGCCGTATTCTTCCAGCCGCTTGACCGCCCACGGCGACAGGATGCGCTGCAGGTAGCGGCGCGGGATGCCGTATTCCTTCTCGAGGATCTCGCCGTCCTCGGCCGCGTCGAAGAGGCCGAGCGGCGTCTCGTTCACCGGCGAGCCCTTGATCGAATAGAAGGGCACGTGCTCCATCAGCTGCTTCAGGCGCTCGGCGATCGAGCTCTTGCCGCCGCCGACCGGACCCAGCAGGTAGAGGATCTGCTTCTTCTCCTCGAGGCCCTGCGCGGCGTGCCGGAAGTAGGACACCACCTGCTCGATGGCATCTTCCATGCCGTAGAACTCGCGGAAGGCTGGGTAGATCTTGATGACCTTGTTGGCGAAGATGCGCGACAGCCGGGTGTCGTTGCGCGTGTCCACCAGTTCGGGTTCGCCGATCGCCTTGAGCATGCGCTCGGCAGCAGTGGCGTAGGCCAGCGGCTCCCGTTTGCAGATCTCCAGATATTCCTGCAGGGACAGGACCTCTTCGCGCGTGCGCTCATATCGGGCGGCGAAGTTACTAATGACATCCATAGACACCTCCATCGAGTCGACCGGGCGCTGCCCGGGGATTCCGTGCTGCACACGTCGCATCGTTCGCAGGAATGGTGCCAGGTGGTGTGTGCACGCTGTGAAAAAACCCCTCAGGCAGGAACTCGCTCAAAGCATAGAACAAAGAGCGACCCCCGCAAATTGCTTTTCAAATAAGAATTTCATGCAGTCGATAAGTTCCAACACATCAGTGGCCGCAAAGTGGTAGCAGTCAACAGAACGCCAATAAATTTCCTGGCGCCGATGGACATCCTCTCAGGATGCCGGCCGTCCTGCCGATAGCACTGTCTACGTCCCGAAAGGCGCTGCGGTTCACCCGTTCGAATTCGCGGCGCCATTGATCGATGAAACGCGCGAAACGGGTGCTGCGCCGACAGGTCCGGAGATACCTGAGGCGGCGAAATGGGCATCGGCCGGCCCTGCGCCCGAGCGGCTCGATTCGATGGAAAGCGCGCGAACTTGCGTCGAGTGCTGCGGCGGCCCGATTGCTGGCCGGATCAGCTGAAGAATTCCTTGGCCTTGTCGAACCAGCCCTTGTCGGTGGGGCTGTGCTTCTCGCCGCCCTTCTTGAGCGACTCGTCGAGCTCCTTGATCAGCTTGCGCTGATGCTCGGTCAGCTTGACCGGTGTCTCGACCCGCACGTGGCAGTAGAGGTCGCCCGGGTAGCTGGAGCGCACGCCCTTGATGCCCTTGCCGCGCAGCCGGAACTGCTTGCCGCTCTGGGTGCCGTCGGGGATGTCGATCGCCGCGGCGCCCTTCAAGGTCGGCACGTTGATCTCGCCGCCCAGCGCCGCGGTGGTGATGCTGACCGGCACCACGCAGTGCAGGTCGTCGCCGTCGCGCTCGAACAGCTCGTGCTTCTTGAGCCGGATCTCGATGTAGAGGTCGCCCGGCGGCCCCCCGTTGGTGCCGGGCTCGCCGTTGCCGGTGCTGCGGATGCGCATGCCGTCGTCGATGCCGGCCGGGATCTTCACTTCCAGCGTCTTGTTGTTCTTGATCTTGCCCTGGCCGTGGCAGGCCGCGCAGGGCTCGGGAATGAGCTTGCCGGTGCCGTGGCAGGTCGGGCAGGTCTGCTGCACGCTGAAGAAGCCCTGGCGCATCTGCACCGCGCCCTGGCCGTGGCAGGTGGTGCAGGTGATCGCCTTGGTGCCAGGCTTGGCGCCGGTGCCCTTGCAGACCTCGCAGTCGTCCCAGCTGGGGATGCGGATCTGGGCGTCCTTGCCGTCGGCCGCCTCTTCCAGCGTGACTTCCATCGCGTAGCTGAGGTCGCTGCCACGGAACACCTGCCGGCCGCCGCCCTGGCGGCCACCGCGGGCGCCGCCGAACACGTCGCCGAAGATGTCGCCAAAGGCCTCGGCGAAGCCGCCGAAGCCTTCCGCACCCGGGCCGCCGCGCATGTTGGGGTCGACCCCGGCATGGCCGTACTGGTCGTAGGCGGCGCGCTTCTGGCCGTCCGAGAGCATCTCGTAGGCTTCCTTGACCTCCTTGAACTTGGCCTCGGATTCCTTGCCGGCGTCACCGTGGTTGCGGTCGGGGTGGTGCTTCATCGCGAGCTTGCGATAAGCCTTCTTGATTTCCTCCTCGCTCGCGTTCTTGGGGACGCCGAGGGTTTCGTAGTAGTCGCGTTTGGTGGCCATGGTGGGGTCGGTGGCGGGATCGGAAGGAGCGGTTCGGAAGCAGCGGTTCAGAAGCGGAAAAGGCCGGACCGCCTTCGACAGGGGGTCCAGCCTCGTTTCAGGGCAGCGGAATCAGCCCTTCTTGACTTCCTTGACTTCGGCATCGACCACGTTGTCGTCGGCCGGAGCGCTCGCAGCTTCCGGGCCAGCGCCCGGGCCACCGGCAGGACCGCCGGCAGGACCGCCGGCTGCGCCCGCGGCGGCTTGCGCGTCGGCGTACATCTTCTCGCCCAGCTTCTGGCTGGCGGTCATCAGCGTGTTGGTCTTGTCCTCGATCGCGGACTTGTCGTCGCCCTTGAGCGCTTCCTCGACGTCCTTGATCGCCGCCTCGATCTTTTCCTTCTCGCCGGCGTCCAGGCTGGCGCCGTGCTCGCCGAGGGACTTCTTCACGCTGTGCACCATGGCTTCGCCCTGGTTGCGCGCCTGGGCCAGCTCGACCTTCTTCTTGTCGTCGGCCGCGTTCAGCTCGGCGTCCTTGACCATCTTCTGGATCTCGTCCTCCGAGAGGCCCGAGTTGGCCTTGATGGTGATCTTGTTTTCCTTGCCGGTGCCCTTGTCCTTGGCGCCGACGTGCAGGATGCCGTTGGCGTCGATGTCGAAGCTGACCTCGATCTGCGGCGTGCCGCGCGAGGCCGGCGGGATGCCCTCGAGGTTGAATTCGCCGAGCAGCTTGTTGCCCGAGGCGATCTCGCGCTCGCCCTGGAACACCTTGATGGTCACCGCCGGCTGGTTGTCCTCGGCGGTCGAGAAGGTCTGCGCGAACTTCGTCGGGATCGTGGTGTTCTTGGTGATCATCTTGGTCATCACGCCGCCCATCGTCTCGATGCCGAGCGACAGCGGGGTCACGTCCAGCAGCAGCACGTCCTTGCGGTCGCCCGAGAGCACCTGGCCCTGGATGGCGGCGCCGACGGCGACGGCTTCGTCGGGGTTCACGTCCTTGCGCGGTTCCTTGCCGAAGAATTCCTTCACCTTGTCCTGCACCTTGGGCATGCGGGTCATGCCGCCGACCAGGATCACGTCGCTGATGTCGTTGACGCTCACGCCGGCGTCCTTGATGGCGGTGCGGCAGGGCGCGATGGTGCGTTCGATCAGTTCGTCGACCAGGCTTTCCAGCTTGGCGCGGGTCAGCTTGATGTTCAGGTGCTTCGGGCCCGAGGCATCGGCCGTCACGTAGGGCAGGTTGATGTCGGTCGCGGCGCTGTTCGACAGCTCGATCTTGGCCTTCTCGGCCGCTTCCTTCAGGCGCTGCAGGGCGAGCACGTCCTTGCTCAGGTCGACGCCCTGGTCCTTCTTGAACTCGGAAATGATGTAGTCGATGATCCGCTGGTCGAAGTCCTCGCCGCCGAGGAAGGTGTCGCCGTTGGTCGACAGCACTTCGAACTGCTTCTCGCCGTCGACGTCCGCGATCTCGATGATCGAGATGTCGAAGGTGCCGCCGCCCAGGTCATAGACCGCGATCTTGCGGTCGCGCTTGTCCTGCTTGTCGAGGCCGAAGGCCAGCGCGGCCGCGGTCGGCTCGTTGATGATCCGCTTGACGTCGAGGCCGGCGATGCGGCCGGCGTCCTTGGTGGCCTGGCGCTGGCTGTCGTTGAAGTAGGCCGGCACGGTGATGACCGCTTCGGTCACGGTCTCGCCGAGGTAGTCCTCGGCGGTCTTCTTCATCTTGCGCAGGATCTCGGCGCTGATCTGCTGGGGCGCCAGCTTCTTGCCGCGCACTTCGACCCAGGCGTCGCCGTTGTCGGCCTTGACGATGCCGTAGGGCATCAGGTTGATGTCCTTCTGGACTTCCTTTTCCTCGAACTTGCGGCCGATCAGGCGCTTCACCGCGTAGATCGTGTTCTTGGGATTGGTCACCGCCTGCCGCTTGGCCGAGGCGCCGACCAGCACTTCGCCGTCTTCCTGGTAGGCCACGATCGAGGGCGTCGTGCGGGCGCCTTCGGAGTTCTCGATCACACGCGTGGTGTTGCCTTCCATGATCGACACGCACGAATTGGTGGTGCCGAGGTCGATGCCGATGATTTTGGCCATGTTTTTGCTCCTGGACTTAAAAATTGAGTTGTGCTGAACGTGTGGATAACCCGCTGCGATTCAAGGGAGAACGCGGGGATTTCCTGTGGTTTTCTTGTGAGCTTCAGCTCGGGCTGGTGACGGTGACGAGCGCCGGGCGCAGCACGCGATCGGCGATGGTGTAGCCCTTCTGCAGGACGCTGACGATCGTGTTGGGCTCCTGGCCCGGTGCCGGGACGATCGAGATCGCCTGGTGCTGGTGCGGGTCGAATCGGGTGCCGGCGGGCGGCGCGACCTCGACCACCTTGTTGCGCTCGAGCGCCGCCTTGAGTTGGCGCAGGGTGGCTTCGGTGCCTTCGCGGATCTGCTCGGCGGTCGCGTCGGGCAGCGCCAGGCCGGCTTCGAGGCTGTCGAGCACCGGCAGCAGGCTGTCGGCGAAGCCCTCGATCGCGAACTTGCGGCCCTTGCTGACTTCCTCGTCGGCCCGGCGGCGGGTGTTCAGCACCTCGGCCTGGGCGCGGGCGAGCTGGTCGGTCAGCTTGGCCTTGTCGTCCTGCAGGCCGGCGATCTCGGCCTGGGCGGCGTTCTGCGCCTCGAAGTCGTTGGCGGCTTGCGCGGCCTCGAGTTCCTCGGGGCTGGGTGTGCCTTGCAGGGGTGCGTTGTGCGATGAAGGGTCTTGGTGGTCTGACATGCTGGAATGCCGGCGGCCACGCCGGAAAAACGGTGAAAAACGAACGATAGGCAGCCATTTGAGGCTGCGCGGGCACTTTTCAAGCAAAAAAATGCGCCGCTGAGGGCGCAGTGTGCGTGAGCGGCGGGAACGATTCCGGCCGGCGCCGGGACGCCCCCTGGCGTCCCTCGCCCGGCCGGGGACTCAATGCGCGTCGAGCAGTTCGACGTCGAACTTCAGGGTCGCGTTCGGCGGAATGACGCCGCCGGCGCCGCGCGCGCCATAGCCGAGGGCGGCCGGGATGATCAGGGTGCGCTTGCCGCCGATCTTCATGCCGGCGACGCCTTCGTCCCAGCCCTTGATGACCTGGCCGGCGCCCAGCGAGAAGGCGAAGGGATCGTTGCGGTCGCGGCTGGAGTCGAACTTGGCGCCTTGCACCCCGTCGTTGTAGAGCCAGCCGGTGTAGTGCACGTGCACGTGCTGGCCGGCCTTGGCTTCGGCGCCGTCGCCGACGGTGGTGTCTTCGTACTGGAGGCCGGAAGGAGTGGTGGGCATGGGAGCTTCCTGGAGCGGTTGGAGGGATTTCGGGACCGAGGGGCGGAGTTTAACGAGCCCGCAAGGCAGTCCCGAAACCTTCGCCGACCCGCTCAGGGAGCCGGCGCCCCGGCCGCCACCGGCTTCTTGACCTGCCCCTGCTGCCATTTGCCGGCGAAGGCCTGCAGGTCGGCGAGGCGCTTGAGCAGGTCCTGGCCGCTGAGCGTCAGGCCGTAGCCTTCGCTGTTGTGGTGCACCAGGCCGGCCTCGCGCAGTTCCTTGATGCGGGTGTTGAGCGTGTTGGGCGTGATGCTGCCGACGCTGTCCTGCAGCAGGCGGAAGGTTTGGGCATGGCCGTCCCGCAAGGCCCAGAGGACGCGCAGCGCGTAGCGGGCCTCGAGCAACGCGAGCAGCTGGCTGACGGCCGCGTTTTCCTTGCTAGTCATCGCTACTCATCGCGTTTTCTCCTCGGGGCGGCGGTGCCGGGCGTTGCGCCCGGGCCGCTCGTTTTCTTTTTCGAAGAAGGGCGGCGCACCGCCCGCATCGGTCGGCGACTATAGCCCAGAAGACTGCATGCTACAAGTTTTATAGCTGCGAACGCAAGCCTGCTGCGGCTCGCGGGACGGTGTCAGGCGCCGGCGTAGTTCGCCATGGCCTCACCGAGGCGCACCGGCCGGGTCGGCGACCAGGCCGGATTGAAGGCCAGCGGCGGCGCCGGGAAGAGCATCACGACCGTCGAGCCGAGCAGGAAGCGGCCCATCTCCTGGCCCTGGCGCAGCAGGATCTGCTGGTCTTCGTATTGCCACTCGCGCACGTCGCCGCCGCGCGGCGGGTTCACCACGCCGTGCCAGGCGGTCGCCATGCTGCCGACGATGGTGGCGCCGACCAGCACCAGCACGAAGGGGCCGCGGGCGGTCTCGAAGACGCAGACCACGCGCTCGTTGCGCGCGAAGAGGCCGGGCACGCCGCGGGCGGTGGTCGGGTTGACCGAGAAGAGGTCGCCCGGCACGTAGATCATGCGCAGCAGACGGCCGTCGCAGGGCATGTGGATGCGGTGGTAGTCGCGCGGGCTCAGGTAGAGCGTGGCGAAGCTGCCGTGCTGGAAGCGTGCCGCCAGCGCCGCATCGCCGCCGACCAGCGCGGTGGTGGTGTAGCGGTGGCCCTTGGCCTGGAAGATCTGGTCGCCCTCGATCGGGCCGTACTGGCTGATCGCGCCGTCGACGGGCGACACGAGGTCGGCCGCGGCCAGCGGCCGGGCGCCGGGTTTGAGCGCGCGGGTGAAGAAGGCGTTGAAGCTGGGGTAGCTGGCGATGTCGCTGTCGAGCGCCTCGGACATGTCGACGCCGTACTTGGCCACGAAGCGGCGAATGATCCAGGTGGTGACCGCACCGCGGTCCTTGTCGGCGACCCAGCCTGCGAAGGAGGTGAGCGCCTGCTTGGGAAAGACGTATTGCGGCAGGACGGGCAGGCGATCGGACAAAAAGGGGGTTCCCTCGAAAACGGAACGCGATTCTATCGACGGGTCCGCAGCGCCGTGGGCAGGGCAAACGCTAGCCTGCGCCGTCGGCGGCGGCCGACGAGAGCGGCACGATCTCGATCCAGTTCGGGCCTTCGCCGACCGCGCAACGGCCGCGTTCATGCAGCGCGCCGCTGTCGGGATCGATGGCATGCACGCACAGCGCGTCCGAGCGCTGGCCGGCGGCGACCAGGAAGCGGCCGTCGGGCGTGATGCCGAAACCGCGCGGCTGCGCCTCGGTCGGGAAGTGGCCGACGAGGGTCAGCCGGCCGTCGGCCGGATCGACCCGGAAGGCCGCGAGCGTGTCGGAGCGGCGCTCGCTGCTGTAGAGGAAGCGGCCGTCGGGTGTCAGGTGCAGGTCGGCGGCCCAGGGCGCGTCGGTGAAGCCGGGCGGCAGCGAACCGATCGTCTGCAGCGGCGCCAGCGTGCCGCGGGCGCCGTCGAAGGCCAGCACGTCGATGGCGGCGTCCAGCTCGTTCAGCAGGTAGACGAAGCGGCCGTCCGGTGCGAAGACGAAATGCCGCGGGCTGGCGCCGGAATGCGGCTGCATCGTCGGGGGCGTGTTGGGCGAGAGCGTGCCGCTGGCCGCATCGAAGCGCAGCTGCTGCATGACGCCGGCACCCAGCGTGCTGGCCAGCACGAAGCGATTCGACGGATCGGCCCGGATCGCGTGCGCATGGCGGCCGGTGGGCAGCAGCTGCCGCGCCGCGCCGGCGACGCCGTCGGCATCGATCGGGCCGGCCGCCAGCAGGTCGCCACCGTACGAAGCGCTCAGCAGGTGGCGGCCGCTGCGGTCGGTGGCGATGAAGGCCATGCTGTGCGGCAGCGCGGCGCTGCCGAGCGCCTGGAGCCGGCCGCTTTCGGGATCGATCGCGAAGCTCAGCACCTCGCGCGGTTCGGAGCGGCGAGCGGCGTAGAGCCGGCGGCGGTCGGGGCCGAGCGCCATCGGCATGACCTCGCCGCCGAGGTCGACCTGCTGCAGCGGCGCCAGGGTCGCCGTCCGCGGATCGAGCCGCAGCACGCGGATGTCGCCGCTGCGCGCATGCGAGACGTAGACCGCGAAGCCGGCCATCGGCGGCCCGTCAGCCGAAGGGGCCCATGGCGGTGAAGGCGCCGCCTTGGTAGAGGGCCGCCGGATCGTCGGGCGCCACCGGCGGCAGCGCCTCGACCTTGGCGCGGAAGACCTCGGAGCTGTCCTGGGCGACGAAGCCGAGCGCCGCCGAGGCGCCGGTGTCCCACCAGACGTCGCGGTTGGCCGAGACGCCGTAGACCACCGTGTGGCCGACCTTCGGCGCGAGCAGTGCCTTTTCGACCAGGCGGGTCAGGTCGCCGAAGCTCAGCCAGGTGCTCATCATCCGGCGGTTGGCGGGCTCCGGAAAGGCGGAGCCGATGCGGATGCTCACCGTCTCGATGCCCCAGCGGTCGAAGTAGAACTGGGCGACGTCCTCGCCGAAGGACTTCGACAGCCCGTAGTAGCCGTCGGGGCGGCGCTGCGCGTCGGCGTCGAGGTGCTCGGTCTGCAGGTGGAAGCCGATCACGTGGTTGGAGCTGGCGAACACCACGCGCTTCGTGCCGTGTCGGCGCGCCGCTTCGTACAGATGGAACACGCCCTTGATGTTGGCCTCCAGCACCTCCTCGAAGGGCCGCTCGACCGACACGCCGCCCATGTGGACGATCGCGTCGCAGCCGGCCACCAGCGCATCGACCGCGGCCTTGTCGGCCAGGTCGCAGGCGATCGCTTCTTCATGGGCTTCGGTGGCCTCCAGCGGCAGCCGGTCCGACAGGCGCAGCCGTTCGGCCGAGGGCGCGAGGCCCTTTCGCAGCACCTGGCCGAGGGCGCCGGCGGCGCCGGTCAGGAGCAATCTTTGAATGCGTGGAGCGGTCATCGCAGCGGCCTTTCAGATCGGCTTGACGATGTCGGTCGGCAGGTCGCGGCCGTGGAACTTCTTGTAGATCGCATTCAGCTTGCCGTTCTTGATGTTGGTCGAGACCCAGTCGTTGATCCAGGCCTTCAGCTGCGGCTCGCCCTTGTTCATCGTGATGCCGAGGCCGGAGTCGAGCTGCGAGAACTTCATCTCGAAGTTCTTGCCGGGCGCGCGCTTGTTGATCTCGCCCATGTTCGACGGCGTGCTCGAGAAGATGTCGACCTGGCCGGTGACCACCGAGGTGATCAGGGTGGCGTCGTCCTCGTAGCGCATGATCTCGGCGCCCTTGGCCTCGCGGGTGGTGATCTGGTCGTTGGTGGTCGCGCGGGTGAGGCCGATGCGCTTGCCGGCGAGGTCGGCGTAGTTGGCGATCTTCACGTCCTTCGGCGCCGCTACCATGATCGTGATCGCCGAATAGGGGATCGAGAAGTCGACCACTTTGGCCCGCTCCTCGGTGATCGACAGCGCCGAGATCACCAGGTCGGCGCGCTGCGCCTGGATCGTCGGCACGCGGGCGGCGGTGGTGATCGGCACGATCTCCAGCTTCACGCCGAGGTCCTGCGCCAGGAGCTTGGCGGTCTCGACGTCGGAGCCGGTCGGCTGCAGGTCGGCGTCGGCGTAGCTGAAGAGCGGCGTGCCGATCGCGATCGCGACGCGCACCACGCCGGCCTTGCGGATGTCCGCCAGTTGGTCGGCCAGCGCGGCCTGCGCGGCGCAGGCCATGAAGAGCGCGGCGGCGCCGACGCGGATGAAGGTCTTGGGAAAGCGCATGGAGGTCTCCTCGGTCGTTGGGATGAAGGCTGATGGCGGAAGACGGCTTCGTCAGAGGCCGTTGTTCAGGAAGGCGCGCAGCTCCGGCGTCTGCGGCGCGTCGAGCATGCTGCCCGGGCCGGTCTCCCAGACCTTGCCCTGGTGCATGTAGATGATCCGGTCGGCGACGCGGCGCGCGAAGGCCATCTCGTGCGTCACCAGCAGCATGGTCATGCCGCCGGCAGCGAGGTCCTCCATCACGCGCAGCACCTCGCCGGTGAGTTGCGGGTCGAGCGCCGAGGTGACCTCGTCGAACAGCATCACCTGCGGCGACATCGCCAGCGAGCGGGCGATCGCCACCCGCTGCTGCTGGCCGCCGGACAGCTGCTCCGGATAGGCCTCGGCCTTGTCCTCCAGCCCGACCTGCGCCAGCACCCGCGCCGCCACCTGGCGGGCCTCGGCGCGCGGCAGCTTCTTGACGTGCCGCAGTGCCAGCAGGATGTTCTCCTCGACCGTCAGGTGCGGGAACAGGTTGTAGCTCTGGAACACGATGCCGACGTCCAGCCGCAACCGCTTGAGGTCGACCTGCGGGTCGTCGACCCGGATGCCGCAGACCTCGATCGAGCCGCGGTCGATCACCTCCAGCCGGTCGATGCAGCGCAGCGCGGTGCTCTTGCCCGAGCCGCTGGCGCCGATGACCGCGATCATCTCGCCCTTGGCGACCTCGAAGGAGACGCCCCGCAGCACCGGGTTGGCGCCGAAGCTCTTCTCGACCTGGTCAAGCTTGACGATGGGCGACATGCAGTTTCTTTTCCATCGATTCGCTCCAGCGCGAGAGCGGCCAGCAGAGCAGGAAGTAGAAGGCGCCCACCACGCTGAAGATCAGGAAGGGCTGGAAGATCGTGTTGTTGATGATCTGGCCGGCGCGCGTGAGCTCGACGAAGCCGATCACCGAGGCCAGCGAGGTCATCTTGATGATCTGCACGCCGAAGCCGACCGTCGGCGGCAGCGCCAGGCGCAGCGCCTGCGGAATGATCACCAGCCGCAAGGTCTGCCAGCGGCCGAAGGCCAGGCATTCGGCGGCCTCCCATTGCGGCCGCGGCATCGCCTCGATGCAGCCGCGCCAGATGTCGCCGAGGTAGGCGCTGACATAGACCATCATCGCCAGCCCCGCGGCCACCAGCGCCGGCAGCGAATAGCCGTAGACCGACAGCCCGAAGTACACGATGAAGAGCAGGATCAGGAGCGGTATGCCCTGGATGCACTCGATGTAACCCATCGCCAGCCAGCGCAGCCAGGCCCGCGGCGAGATGCGCGCCAGCATGACGCCGAAGCCGGCGACGCTGCCGAGCACGAAGGCCAGCGCCGACAGCACCAGCGTCCAGCCGATTGCGCTCACCAGGTAGAGCAGGTGGGTGAGGGTGAAGCTGCCCCAGAGCGTCACTGAACCGCCTCCCCGCCGGCCACCGCCGCACCGGTGACGTCGACCGCGATCGGCCGCGGTGCCAGCCGGCCGCTGCGCGCGGCGGCCCGCCGAAGCACCCGGCGACGGCGGAACAGCACCTCCCCGAGCAGCCGGGTCACGAGCTTGATGAGCAGCGACAGCACCAGGTAGAGCGCGGCGACCACGATGTAGGTCTCCAGCGAGCGGAAGGTGTCGGACTGCACGGTGTTGGCGATCGCGGTCAGCTCCTCGGCGGAAATCTGCGAGGCCATCGCCGAGGCCTGCATCATCAGGAGGAACTGGCCGGTCAGCGCCGGGTAGACCTTCTCGATCGACGGCTGCAGCATCACGTGCCAGCCGATCCGCCAGCGCGACAGGCCCAGGCATTCGGCCGCCTCGATCTGCCCGCGCGGCACCGACTCCAGGCCGGCGCGGATGATCTCGGCGGCGTAGGCGGCGATGTTGATGATCATGGCCAGCACCGCGGCCGCGAAGGTCGGCATGCGCACGCCGAAGCTGGCGAGGCCGAAATAGAGCAGGAAGATCTGGACCAGGAAGGGCGTGTTGCGCACCACCTCGACATAGGCCGCGCAGAGCTTGGCCAGCGGCTTGTTGCGCCCGCGCTTGGCGAAGGCGACCCCGGTGCCGACCGCGACGCCGACCACCACCGCGACCGCGGTCATCTTCAGCGTCAGCCAGGCGCCGTTGAGGAACACGGGCCAGTAGGGCAGCAGCGGGGCGAAGTCGAGGTGGTACTTCATCTACGGCCGGGAAGGGCGCTGGGCGCAAGCATGGATGGGTCGAAAAGATGGACCGATGCCGACTTATATGTTGTCATACAACGGTTCAGGAATTATCATCGTCCGCATGCCCTTGACGGTTGCGGGTAATCCCCAGTTCCTGGCCTCTCCGGACGCCGACGTCGCCTCGCCTCCCGGCGTTCTTCTCCGCCCGCGCCAGCGCGGCCGCGGCTTGTCCCACGGGCTGGTCGACGACCTCGGCATGAAGATCCGCGACGGCGCTTTGCGCCCGGGCGACAAGCTGCCGACCGAGTCCGAAATCATGCGGGCCTTCGGCGTCAGCCGGACCGTGGTGCGCGAGGCCCTGTCGAAACTGCAAGCGGCCGGCCTGGTGGAGACGCACCACGGCGTCGGCACCTTCGTGCTGCAGCCCCGCGCCGGCGGCATGTTCAGGCTCGACGCCAGCGACATCGCGACCTCGGTCGACGTGCTCGCGGTGCTCGAGTTGCGCATCAGCCTGGAAACCGAGTCGGCCGGCCTGGCCGCGACACGGCGCACCGACGCGCAACTGCTGGTGATGCGCGAGGCGCTCGACGAGTTCGAGCGCAACGTCGCCAGCGGCGGCGACACGGTGGCGCCCGACTTCCGCTTCCATCTCCAGATCGCCGAGGCCACCGGCAACCCGTACTTCGCGGACATCATGGGCCACCTCGGCACCACGATCATTCCGCGC
The DNA here is from genome assembly GCF_009765735.1 of Xenophilus sp. L33. Taxonomy (GTDB): domain Bacteria; phylum Pseudomonadota; class Gammaproteobacteria; order Burkholderiales; family Burkholderiaceae_C; genus Variovorax. Next base: position 54,989 of record NZ_LMUW01000022.1, on the reverse strand, counting down.
ACCCGCATCTCCGCGATCAGCAACCACGACCGGCGCGGCGTCTACCTGAGCCGGGTCAATCGCGAGCACGAGGAAATCTACGCCGCGATCGCCCGCGGCGACGCCGAATCGGCGCGCGCCGCGATGCGCATCCACCTCACCAACAGCCGCGAAAGGCTGCGCACGGCGCAGGAGGCGGCAAGGGCCGAGGCGGCCGCAGCCGCCAGCTGATTGTTGTATGACGACGGACGACGAAAGTCGTTCGGGTGAATCAGCGAGCGCGAATCGCCGACTTGGGCCGGAAGGCCTTGCAGACCGCGTCGTCGGTTTCGAGGTAAGGCCCGCCGATCAGGTCGATGCAATAGGGCACCGCGGCGAAGATGCCCGGCACCGCCTGCGAGCCGTCGGCATTCTTCAAGCCTTCGAGCGTCTCGGCGATCGACTTCGGCTGCCCCGGCAGGTTGAGGATCAGGCTCTTGTCGCGGATCACCGCCATCTGCCGCGACAGGATCGCGGTCGGCACGAAGCGCAGGCTGATCTGCCGCATCTGCTCGCCGAAGCCCGGCATCTCCTTGTGCGCCACGGCCAGCGTCGCTTCCGGCGTGACGTCGCGCGGCGCCGGACCGGTGCCGCCGGTGGTGAGCACCAGCGAGCAGCCGGCCTCGACCAGCTCGATCAGCGCGGCGCTGATGCCGGCCTGCTCGTCGGGGATCAGGCGCGACTCGAATTCGATCGGGTTGCGCAGGGCGCGCTGCAGCCACTCCTCGAGCGCCGGCAGGCCCTTGTCCTCGTAGACGCCCGTGGATGCGCGGTCGCTGACCGAGACGATGCCGATGCGCACCGGGTCGAAGGCGGCGCTCATGCCGGCGGCCTTCTCACGCGTCGTCTTCCAGTTCCTGCGCCGAGGCTTCGGCCGCCAGGTCGCTGGAGCCGTGCACCCGCAGCTGGTCGCGCACGATCTGGAACACCTCGCGGTAGGCCTTGCCCTGGCGCGGCGCTTCGCCGGGCGGGCCGGCCTTGATGTCCTTGCGGGCCTGGCGCACCAGCGCGCGCAGTTGCTGCGCGTCGGTCGCGGGATGGGTCTCGATCCAGCCGCCGAGCGCATCGTCGTCGGCAATGATGCGGTCGCGCCAGCGCTCGGCCTCGTGCAGTGCGGCGGTTTCCTCGGCCGGCAGGCGGTCCTGCTCGGCCAGCGCGGCGCGCACCGCATCGAGCGTCGCCGGCTCGAGCCCGCGCATCAGCTTGCCGATGAACTGCATCTGGCGGCGCTTGCCTTCGAAGTTGGTGATGCGGCGGGCTTCGACGATCGCGTCCTTGAGCTTCTCGCCGAGGTCGAGCTTGTCGAAGAGGCCGGCGCGCAGGCCCAGCAGCGCCTCGCCGAGCGCCTGCAGTTCGGCGCTCTCGCGTTTCAGGTCGGTCTTGCTGGCCGCGTCGGTGCCCTTGAGTTCACGCTTGAGCTCGAGGTCCAGTTCGCTGCCTTCGGCGACGAACTCGCCGCGGACGAAGTAGCCTTTTTTGGGTTTGCGGGACATAGAGGCATTCGTTGGCCGCACCATGGGGATCAGGGGGCGCAAGTATCATAGCCAACACATGACCACAACAACATCGCGCGCCGACTCCGGCTTCGCCTACAGCCGTCCCTTCTTCGAAAACCTGGTCGATTCGGCCCTGGCGCATGCCAGGAAACTGGGAGCGACAGACGCCGGCGCCGAAGCCTCCGAGGGCTGCGGACTCAGCGTCTCGGTGCGCAAGGGTGAATTGGAAAACGTCGAGCGCAACCGCGACAAGTCGCTCGGCATCACGGTCTACGTCGGTCATCGGCGCGGCAATGCCAGCACCTCCGACTTCTCCGAGGCGGCGATCGCGCAGACGGTGCAGGCGGCCTACGACATCGCCCGCTTCACCGCCGAGGACCCGGTCAGCGGCCTGCCGGACGAAGCCGACATCGCCAAGGCGCAGCCGGAGCTGGACCTCTTCCATCCCTGGGACGTGACCAGCGAGCAGGCGGCCGCGCTGGCGCTCGAATGCGAAGCGGCGGCGCTTGCCACCGACAAGCGCATCACCAACAGCGAAGGCGCCGGCGTCTCGGCCCAGCAGAGCCACTTCTTCAGCGCCCACACGCGGGGCTTTCGCGGTGGCTACGCCAGCTCGCGCCATTCGATCTCGGTGGCGCCGATCGCCGGCCGCGGCGACGACATGCAGCGCGACGCCTGGTACAGCTCGATGCGCGCGGCCGACGAACTGGCCAGCCCGGCGTCGGTCGGCCGCTATGCCGCCGAACGCGCGCTGTCGCGCCTGAAGTCGCGCAAGATCAAGACCACCGAATGCCCGGTGCTGTTCGAGTCGCCGCTGGCCGCGGGCCTGCTCGGCGGCCTGGTGCAGGCCACCAGCGGCGGTGCGCTCTACCGCAAGAGCAGCTTCCTGCTCGACTCGCTCGGCAAGCCGGTGCTGCCGGCGCACATCGACGTGCTGGAAGACCCGCATATCGTGCGAGGCAAGGGCAGTTCGCCCTTCGACGACGAAGGCGTGGCCACGCGGCGGCGCAAGGTGGTCGACGGCGGCCGGCTCGAAGGCTATTTCCTCAGCACCTATTCGGCCCGCAAGCTGGGCATGAAGACCACCGGCAACGCCGGCGGCTCGCACAACCTCACGCTGAGCTCGCGGCTCACGAAGGCCGGCGACGACCTCGACGCGATGCTCGCCAAGCTCGGCACCGGCCTCTTCGTGATCGAGCTGATGGGGCAGGGCGTGAACTACGTGACCGGCGACTATTCGCGCGGCGCCAGCGGCTTCTGGGTCGAGAAGGGGCGCATCGCCTTCCCGGTACAGGAGATCACGATCGCCGGCAACCTGAAGGACATGCTGATGGGCATCGAGGCGGTCGGCGGGGATGCCTACAACTACGGCGCCAAGACCACCGGCTCGCTGCTGGTCAATCGCATGAAGGTGGCCGGCGCCTGAAGCTCGCCTGAAGCCGGCCGGCAGGCCGGCGTCCTCTTTTCGGTGCGCCATGCAGCCATTTGGGGAGTCGGCACCGGGTTGAGGCGAAATTGCCACCAAGGTCTCGACCATCGCCTACTTCCTGGTGGGCTTCGGCGTCGCCTACGGCACGCACTTCTTCGTCAGCGCGAGCGAGCTGTCGCTCGGCAGCGGCTTCGAGCTGGTGCGCTTCTTCTTCCTCCTGACCTTCGCGGCGGCGATCCCGGCGATCATCTCGGGCGGCATCGCGGAGCGGGCCAAGTTCTGGCCGCAGCTGATCGCCACCGCGGTGATCGTCGGCTTCGTCTACCCCCTCTACGAGGGCATCGCCTGGAACCGGGCCTTCGGCATCCAGGACTGGCTGGTGCGGCTGACCGGCAACGAATTCCACGACTTCGCCGGCTCGGTGGTGGTGCACGCGATGGGCGGCTGGCTGGCGCTGCCCGCGGTGCTGCTGCTGGGCGCGCGGCGCAACCGCTACCGCGGCGACGGCTCGCTGAGCGCGCATCCGCCGTCGAACATCCCGTTCCTGGCGCTGGGCGCATGGGTGCTGTGCGTCGGCTGGTTCGGCTTCAACGTGATGAGCGCGCAGACCATCGACAAGATCTCCGGCCTGGTGGCGGTGAATTCGCTGATGGCGATGGTCGGCGGCACGCTGGTGGCCCTGGCGCTCGGCCGCAACGACCCGGGCTTCGTCTACAACGGCCCGCTGGCCGGCCTGGTAGCGGTCTGCGCCGGCTCCGACCTGATGCACCCGATCGCCGCGCTGGTGGTCGGCGGCGTCGCCGGCGCGAGCTTCGTGCGGATGTTCACCCTGGTGCAGAACAAGTGGAAGATCGACGACGTGCTCGGCGTCTGGCCGCTGCACGGCCTGTGCGGCACCTGGGGCGGCATCGCGGCGGGCATCTTCGGCAGCCGCGCGCTGGGCGGCATCGGCGGCGTGAACCTTTGGGCGCAGTTGATCGGCGTGGCGAACGGTGTGGTGTGGGCGCTGGTGGCGGGCTTCGCGGTCTACGGCGTCTTGCCGGCGACCTTGGGGCTGCGGCTGTCGCAGGAAGACGAATTCGACGGCGCGGACCTGTCGATCCACCACATCAGCGCGACGCCGGAGCGCGAGGTGAACTGGTAGGCGCGCAGCCGGCCGGTCGATCAGGCGGCGAGCGCGGCCCGCACGATGCCGATCGCCCGGGCGTACGGGTCGGCGAAGCCGTCGAGCGGCGCATCGGGCGCCAGCCAGCTGTAGCTGAAGACCAGGCCGTCTTCCTCGGGGCTGCCGGAGGCGACGTGGTCGAAGGTCTCGGGCAGGGGCCTCTCGGCGCGCATCAGGTAGAGGTGCCACAGCTGCGGATGCCGCCGCTGGGCGCCTTCGACGCCGGCCTCGCAGAGGCGCTCCATCGTGCCCAGCGGCTGCAACGGACCGCGGAAGTCGATGCCGGATTCCTCCAGGAGCTCGCGCCGCACCGCGTCTTCCGGCGCCTCGCCGGGCTCGACCGTGCCCTTGGGCAGCTGCATGCCGCCGTCGTCGGGATGGTGGAAGACCAGCAGCCGGCCGCGGCCATCGACCAGGCAGGCGCAGGCCTTCGGCACCGGCAGCGTGGGCGGCTGCCCGGGTCGCGCTCCGGCGCTCACCGGATTGCCTCCCGGCGGCAGCGCTTCGGTTTCGCCTTCGGAGCAGCCCCGCGGTGCATGGTTCAGCCGCCGGCCAGCGCGGCCTTCACCGCGGCGCTGACCTGGCCCATGTCGGCCTTGCCGGCCAGCCGGGTCTTGACCGCGCCCATGACCTTGCCCATGTCGCCGGGGCCCTTGGCGCCCAGCTCGGCGACGATCGCCTTCACCTCGGTGGCCACTTCGTCGGCGCTCATGCGCTGCGGCAGGTAGACCTCGAGCACCTTGATCTCGGCGGCTTCCTTGTCGGCCAGGTCGGTGCGGCCGCCCTGGGTGAAGGCGGCGACCGAGTCCTTGCGCTGCTTGACCAGCTTGTCGACGATGGCGACGACCATCGCGTCGTCCAGCTCGACGCGCTCGTCGACTTCCTTCTGCTTCATCGCCGCCAGCAGCAGCCGAATGGTGCCCAGGCGCTCGGAGTCCTTGGCGCGCATGGCGGTCTTCATGTCTTCGGTGATCTGGTCCTTGAGGCTCATGGCGGGATTCCTTGAAAGGCAAAAAACAAAGAGCCGCGACAGGCGACCCTGGCGCGGCTCGGTCCGGATGAACCGGGCGCTGGCCCGAGGCCAACGCGGTGTGCTGGATCAGTACAGCTTCTTGGGCAGCTGCATGCTGCGCACGCGCTTGTAGTGGCGCTTGACCGCGGCGGCCTTCTTGCGCTTGCGCTCGGCGGTCGGCTTTTCGTAGAACTCGCGGGCGCGCAGGTCGGTCAGCAGGCCGAGCTTTTCGATGGTGCGCTTGAAGCGGCGCAGCGCGACGTCGAAGGGCTCGTTTTCTTTAACGCGGATGGTGGTCATTGATGAATCGGTTGGTTGGATTTGGCCTGGGGAGATCGAGGCCCCGGGCCGGGGTTCCTCAACTGAAAAAGGGGTGGGCCGTTGAGGGGAGGCCGAAGTTAGCCCGATATTATAGCGCGAGTTCGAAAGGCGCCGGTTTCAGGCCGCCAGGGCCTCGGCACAGGCATGCGCGCTGGCCCAGGCCCACTGGAAGTTGTAGCCGCCGAGCCAGCCGGTGACGTCGACCACCTCGCCGATGAAATGAAGGCCCGGCTGCTGCCTGGCCTCCAGCGTTTGCGAGGACAGCTCGCGGGTGTCGACGCCGCCGGCGGTGACCTCGGCCTTGCGGTAGCCCTCGGTGCCGCTCGGCGTGATCTGCCAGCGGGCGATGCGCTCGGCCAGGGCGGCCAGCGCGCGGTCGGCGGCCTCGTTGATCGGCCGTTGCAGCGCCGGGTCCTGGCCGGTCCAGGCTTCGGCCAGGCGGGCCGGCACCAGCGTGGCCAGTTCGTTGCCGATGCGCTTCCTCGAGCGCTGCTTGGCCTCGGCGAGCGCCGCCGCGATGTCGATGCCGGGCGCGAAGTCGATGCCGAGGGGCGCGCCGGGCCGCCAGTAGCTGGAGATCTGCAGCACCGCCGGGCCGGAGAGGCCGCGGTGGGTGAACAGCAGGTCCTCGAGGAAGCTCGTGCGCTCCTTCCTGGCGCCGGTCTCGATCTGAACCGGCAGGGCCAGGCCGGCCAGGCCGGCATAGGGCGCCCAGGCCTCGCCGCCGAAGGTGAGCGGCACCAGCGCCGGCCGCGGCGGCACCAGCCGCAGGCCGAACTGCGTGGCCAGCCGGTGCCCGAAGTCGCTGGCGCCGATCTGCGGGATCGACAGGCCGCCGGTCGCGACCACCAGCCGCGGCGTGCGCACGGTGCCGCGCTCGGTCTCGACGCGGTAGCCGTCCTCGGCCGAGAACGCGACCTCGCCGACCTTGCAGGGCTGCCAGTGCGTGACGCCGCCGGCCGCGCATTCGGCCAGCAGCATGTCGATCAGCTGCTGGGCCGACCCGTCGCAGAAGAGCTGGCCCTTGTGCTTCTCGTGGAAGGCGATGCCGTGCTTTTCCACCAGCGCGATGAAGTGCTGCGGCGTGTAGCGCGACAACGCCGAGCGGCAGAAGTTCGGGTTCTCGCCGATGAAGTGCCGCTGCGGCGCCCGCACGTCCAGCTCGCGGTTGGTGAAGTTGGCGCGGCCGCCGCCCGAGATGCGGATCTTCTCGGCGACCCGCGCGAAGTGGTCGACCAGCAGCACCTTGAGGCCGCGCTGGCCGGCCTGCGCGGCGCAGAAGAGGCCGGCGGCGCCGGCGCCGATGACGACCGCGTCGAAGCTGTCGAAGGCCGGCATCAGGTGCCGAAGCGGGTCGGCGAGGCCTCGGCCGCGGCCATGCCGCGCAGCACGTCGCCGACCACGATGATCGCCGGGCTGGCCATGCCGGCCGCCGCCAGGTCGGTGCGCAAGCGCGCCAGGGTGGTCGCGACGTGGCGCTGCTGCGGCAGGCTGGCGTGCTGGATCACGGCCACCGGCGTCTCGCCGGCCAGCCCGTGCAGCAGTTCGTCCTGGATGTGCGCGACGCCGGTGACGCCCATGTAGATCACCAGGGTCAGGCGGGCATCGCGGGCGGTGGCGGCCAGCTGCCGCCAGTCGGTGGCCCGCTCCGAAGAGGCCTCGCCGGTCTTGGCATGGCCGGTGACGAAGAGCACGCCTTGCGCATGGTCGCGGTGGGTGAGCGGCACCCCGAGCGCGCTGACCGCCGCCAGCCCGGCGGTGATGCCGTTGACCACGCGGGCCTCGATGCCGGCGGCGCGCAGGTGCTCCACTTCCTCGCCGCCGCGGCCGAAGATGAAGGGATCGCCGCCCTTCAGGCGCACGACGGTCTCGCCTTCCTGCACCGCCGAGATCATCAGCCGCTCGATGAAGGCCTGCGGCGTGCTGCGGCAACCGCCGCGCTTGCCGACGTGCACGATGCGCGCGCCGGGCCGCGCGTAGGCCAGGATGTCGTCGCCGACCAGGTCGTCGACCAGCAGCACGGTGGCCGCCTGGATCGCCTTGACGGCCTTGAGGGTCAGCAGTTCGGGGTCGCCGGGGCCGGCACCGACGAGGGTGCAGCTGCCGCGCTGGGAGGAGGCATTCATGGAGTCGCTCATGGGCTGTGCGCCGGGGAAGGTTCTTGCGCCAGCCGGGCCAGCCGCACCACGTGCGCGACCTGCTGGGCGATGGCATCGGGGATCGGCGCGTCGCCCGAGAGGACGCGCCGGGTGTAGTCGGCGGTGGTGGCGACGTCGATCTGCTGCGGCAGGCCGGGCACCTCGTCGAGCGTGCCGGGTTGGCGGGCCTGCAGGGTCACGCGCTCGCCGCGCACGAAGCCGTCGACCTGCGCGTTGCGCCGCGGATCGGCCGCGCTCTCGCCTTCGAGGCCGCGCGAGAGCAGGGCGGTCGTGCCCATCAGCGCGAAGGTGGCGGCCATCGACTGCGCGTATTCGGGATGGGTGTAGCTGCCGACCACCACCGAGGCGCCTGCGGCCGGCTGCATCAGCTTGACCACGCTGTGGCCCGGGTTGCGGAGCCCCACCACGCGGCGCACGTCGAGCAGGCGCTTGAGGCCGGGGCTGAGCAGCTCGGTGGGCGCGAAGACCAGTTCGCCGTCGGCCAGCGGCCGCACCGCCGCGAGCGGCGGCACGTCGAGCGCCGCCAGCACGCTGGAGGCCAGCACCCGGCTCGACTCGGTGGCCGCGCCGTGCACCAGCACCGGCAGCCCTTCGCGGGCCAGCAGCAACGCCAGCAGCGGCGTCAGCACCGGCAGCCGGCGCGCGCCGTTGTAGCTCGGCAGCACCACCAGCGGCCGCGCGGTGGCGGGGAAGCGGTGCAGCCGGGCATGGGTCGCGTCGAGGAAGCCGGCCAGCTCTTCGGGCGTCTCGCCCTTGATGCGCATCGCCAGGCAGAAGGCGCCGACCTCGAGGTCGGTCACGCTGCCGTCGAGCACCTGGCCGAAGAGGTCCGAGGCCTGCGCCCGGTCGAGCGGCTTCGCGCCGCGGGCGCCGCGGCCGATTTCCTTGATGTAGTGGCTGATTCCCATGGGTGGCGGATTGTCCCGCATGGCCGAAGGCCATGGCTGCGGGCGGCCGATGGCTCAGGCCGCTTCCGCCGCGGCCGCGTCGATCATCACCTTCGACAGCAGCCCGTAGGCCGTCGTCCAGGCCTCGCGCACCTCCGGCTTGAAGCCGTCGCCGAGGCCCTTGGCCAGCGTGTCGAGCAGGGCCTGCCCGACCACCGCGTAGTGCTCGGGCTTCGCGCCGTAGGCCACGTGGCGGCGTGCCAGTCCCTGCGCCGCGGGCACCAGCGTGTCGAGGTCGTCGAGCTTCAGGGTGATGGTGCGCAGCATCGCCATCAGCTTGCGGCCCTGTTCCTTCATGTCGCCCTTGAAGAGCGCGCGCACCTGCGGCGCCAGCTCGAACAGGCGGTCGTAGAAGATGGCGGCGGCCTGCTCGGCGATCGGCTCGACCTTTGCGAAGCTGGAGCGAACCAGCGCGATCTGGGTGGCGTTCATGCGGTGTTCCTTTTCAACGTGGAAACAAGAAAAGGCGTCCTCGCCGCGCGCGGGCTCGAAGTCTTCGAGCGCCGCGTGGGCGAGGACGCCTTTGTCCGTTCGGCTCGAGGCACCCGCCTTTGGATGCCGCCTGCCTGTCGGCCATTCGTTGCAAGCGGCGTGCCCGCCTTCGATTGCTATCGATAGAGGAGCAGCGAATCGACTGGCGACCGCCTCGAAGCCTTCATCGAGCGACTTCGGCGATGCGAAGCCGCCGCTCGGCGACGCACCATTCCCGCACGCGATGCACTCAGCCCGGGCCGCCGGCCGGCAGGTATTCCGCCATCGCCAGCACCGACTCGGCGACGTCGATCAGGCGCCGGTTCTGGTTCATCGCGGTCTGGCGCAGCATCTTGTGCGCCTCTTCCTCGGTGATGCGCCGGTGCGCCATCAGGAGGCCCTTGGCGCGCTCCACCGTCTTGCGCTCGTTGAGCGCGGCGCGCACCGTCTCCAGTTCGTCGCCCATGCTCTGCAGGCGGCGCGACTGCTCGCGCACCATCTCCAGGATCGAGCGTTCGAGCTGCCGGCCGTAGGGCGCGGCGCCGGCGGCGGGCGAGGGCGCCGGGTCGGCGGCGGCGGGTTCGTCGAGGAAAGCGGTCGGCGGCGTGCCCGTCGCGCCGTCCAGCTCGGCCAGCAAGGCCTCGTGCACCTGCAGCTCGGTGCGGGCCTGCGCGATCTTCTCTTCGCAGAGCGTGCGCAAACCGTCCGCCAGCCGCTCCTCGACCGCTTGCATCGCATCGATGCGCTCGCTCGAGCAGTCGAACCAGCGCTGGCTCAGCTCGGTGTCGAGCGCGACACCGGCCGGCGCGGCGCAGGCGATGCGGCGCAGCCGCTCCAGCTCGGCCAGCTGCGCCGAAGGCTGGATCGAACGCCAGAGCGTGCCCAGCGCCGGTTCCGCGAAATCGGTGAAGAGCTGGAAGCAGTGCTCCTGCGAATCGATCAGGTGCAGCCATTGCTCGCGGCGCGCTTCGTCGTTGCGCCCCGAGGCGAAGGCGGCGGCGCCGCAGGCGCGCTCCTGGCCCGCGAATTCCTTGCCCTGCATGAAGTTGAAGAGCGCCACCAGCCGGCGCGAGATCTCGGGATCGGTCGCGCCGTCGGCCGCCTCGAAGACCACCGCCAGCAGCCCGGCGATCAGCTTGACGAAGGCGGCGGTCGAGGCGGCCGGGTCGAGCGCCAGCGCGCCGATGCGCCGGCGCAGTTCAGGCAGCGCACCCAGGCCCGGGAGCACCCAGGCGATCCGGCTGAAGAGCCGCGCGCCGTTGCCGATGCGCGGCGCCTCCGATTCCAGCTGGTCGAAGGCCTGCCGCACGGCGTCCTCCAGCTGCAGCGAATCGGCGATCTGCGCGTCGCGCTGGGCGGCGAAGCGCTGGCCGCGCGAGCCCAAGAGCACGTTCGAGATGCCGCGCTCGCGCTGCAGCGCATGCACCAGCCGGCCGATGGTCCCGACCAGCTCGCTGGTCCGCGCGAGCTGATCCAGCTCGTCGATTTCGCAGCGCAAGGCGCTGACCAGGAAGCTCAATCCGGATTTCATCGTGGGGTACAAGGCTCGCAGCAACATCCATGCCCTGGCGAAGTCCCGGCGATCGGGCGCCACCTACACTCGCCGGATGCTTGTATTGGGAATCGAATCGTCCTGCGACGAGACCGGCGTGGCGCTGGTCGAGAGCGGCGCCACCGGCCTGCCGCGGCTGGCCGCGCATGCGCTGCACAGCCAGATCGCGATGCACCAGGCCTACGGCGGCGTGGTGCCGGAGCTGGCCAGCCGCGACCACATCCGCCGCGTGCTGCCGCTGACCGAAGCGGTGCTGGCGCAGGCCGCGCGCGGCCTGGAAGCGGTCGACGTGGTCGCCTACACCCGCGGCCCCGGCCTGGCCGGCGCGCTGCTGGTCGGCGCCGGCGTCGCCTGCGCGCTGGCCGCCGCGCTGGGCAAGCCGGTGCTCGGCGTGCATCACCTCGAAGGGCACCTGCTGTCGCCCTTCCTGAGCGCCGACCCGCCCGAATTCCCGTTCGTGGCCCTGCTGGTCTCGGGCGGCCACACCCAGCTGATGCGGGTCGACGGCGTCGGCCGCTACGAACTGCTGGGCGAGACCATCGACGACGCGGCCGGCGAAGCCTTCGACAAGAGCGCCAAGCTGATGGGCCTGCCGTACCCCGGCGGCCCCTGGCTGGCGAAGCTCGCCGAACAGGGCGACGGCGCCGCCTTCAAGCTGCCGCGGCCGCTGCTGCACAGCGGCAACCTCGACTTCTCCTTCGCCGGCCTGAAGACGGCGGTGCTGACCCAGGCCCGCAAGCTCGGCGACCAGCTGGAGGCGCGCAAGCCCGACCTCGCGGCCTCGACCCAGGCCGCGATCGTCGAGGTGCTGTTGAAGAAGTCGCTGATGGCGCTCGACCAGACCGGCCTCGACCGGCTGGTGGTGGCCGGCGGTGTCGGCGCCAACCGCCTGCTGCGGGAGCAGCTGGATGCCGCCTGCGCGCGCCGCGGTGTGCGCGTGCACTACCCGGAACTGGCGCTGTGCACCGACAACGGCGCGATGATCGCGATGGCCGGCGCGATGCGCCTGCAAGCCGGCATCGAGGCGGCGAGCGAGCGCTACGCCTTCGACGTCAAGCCGCGATGGCCGCTGGCGCGCTCGGGCGAAGCGGGGATGCCAGCGCCGGCCGCCTGACCGCATCGGCGAGGTCGACCGCCTCGAGCACCTCGGCGCCGACGACGGCCTGGGCCGGCAAGGGCAGCACGTCCAGCATCTTTCGCCACAGCCGTGACCATTGCGGCCAGTCGTGGCCGCCTTCGGTGGTGAACACGTGGCCGGCCGGCAACGCGTCCGCCAGCAGCTGGTGGTTCGCGGCGAAGCGGTCGGCGAGGCCATAGCCGAGATAGAGCGGAGGGAGCTTGCTGGCCTCGGCCGGCGAGGTGTATTGCTGCAGCCAGGGCCAGAGCTTGCGGTCGACTTCGGCGTCCGGCGGCGGGCCCTCGGGCTTCGTCCAGTTGCGCAGGCCGCCGGCCTTCTGGATCTCGGCGCCGACCGGCCGCCGGCCCAGGTAGGGCGCCAGGGTCACGATGCCATCGACCGTGCCGGGCGTCGCCAATTCATGGATCAGCGCGCCGAAGCCGCCGATCGAAATGCCCACCAGCCAGATGTATTTGTAGCCCAGCGCGCGCTGCGGCTTCAATACATCTTGTTGCAGACGCTCGATAAACGTCTGGTCGTAGTAATAGGAAACGTCGGCATCCACCAACAGGGCATCGGCTGCCAGGTCCCGTTCGCGGACGGCATCGACGAAGCCTTCCCGTTCGAATTCCTCCGGTTTCAGGAAAGCGCCCGGAAGAAAGACCAGCAAGGTCTCAGACCGGCTGTCGTTCTTGGCAAACTTCAAGTGCGTTTTCATGTCGCTTCGGAGAAGGAGGGCATTGAAAAAAGCGTCACAGAACGTGACGAAATTTGCACTTATTGTGAAGTACAAAAAAGGCGAACCGGCAACAAAAAGTTACCGGCTCGCCTATTTGTGGTATTTACCGCGCACCCAAAGGTACGCAGTCGCTCAGTTGATTGCCAATTGGGCAACGTTGCTGACCGGCACCAGCTTGCCGAGTTTCAGGGTCAGGACGCCGTTTTCCAGCTTGGCTTCGCTGGTGGCGACGTCGATGTCCTGCGGCAGCTCGTAGGCCGCCTTCAGCTGGCGCTTGGCTTCGGCCTTGCTCTCGATGCGCACGACCGCGCCTTCGATGCCGATGGTCAGGTCGTCACGCGACAGGCCCGGCACGTCGAGCGACAGGGTCCAGGTCTTGTCGTCCTGTTCGACGTTGAGCGAGCGCTGGGTGCCGGAAAAGGCCTCGCCGACGAAGCGCTCGAAGCTGCGGTCGAAGGAACGCGGAACGAAGCGGGCGGTGCGGACTGCGGGTGCGAAAAACATGTGAAATCTCCTGAGCGGTTTGACATCGGGACAAGGAATGTGTGTCCCTTACACTGCGCGGCGTTTCAGCAAGAACACGTGCCGCATGCCGACACATCTAGGCATGGCCGAAAAGGATTCAAGTCGATGTCACCCCACTTTATTTCGCGTCGCCGAGCCTTGAAATTCGGCGCGGCGGCGCTATGCGCGGCCGGCCTGCAGCCGGTGCTGGCGCAGCAGCCGGCGCCGATCAGGATCGCGCTGATCGAGTCGATGAGCGGCCCCTTCGCCAACACCGGCGAGGCGGTCTTTCGCAACATCCTTTGGGCGGTCGAGCGGGTCAACGCCCGCGGCGGCATCCCGCTGCCGGGCGGCGCCCGGCCGCTGCAACTCGACCGCTACGACAGCAAGGGCCAGAACGAGGAAGCGCTGTCGGCCTTGCGCGCGGCCATCGACAACGGCGCGCGCATCGTCCTGCAGGGCAATTCGTCGGCCACGGCGGCAGCGTTGATCGACGCGATCGACAAGAACAACGAGCGCGACCCGGCGCACGCTGTGCTGTTCCTCAACTACGCCGCGGTCGACCCGGTGTTGACCAACGAGCGCTGCAGCTTCTGGCATTTCCGCTTCGACGCCCACGCCGACATGCGGGTCAACGCGCTGATGCAGGTGATGCAGGACGACCACGCGCTGAAGCGCGTCTACCTGATCGGCCAGGACTACAGCTTCGGCCAGGCGGTGCTGCGCGAATCGCGGCGCCAGCTGGGCCTCCTGCGGCCTGACGTGCAGATCGTCGGCGACGAGCTGCATCCGATCGGCAAGGTGAAGGACTTCGCGCCCTACGCCAGCAAGATCATCGCCAGCGGCGCACAGGGCGTGATCACCGGCAACTGGGGCAACGACCTGACGCTGCTGGTGAAGGCCGCCCGCGAAGCCGGCTTCAACGGCACCTTCTATACCTTCTACGGCAACGCGCTGGGCGCGCCGGCGGCCATCGGTGAGGCCGGCGTCGGCCGCGTGGTGGCGGTTGCCGACTGGATGCCGAACGTCCAGACGCCGGAATCGGAAGCCTTCTATCGCGCCTTCCGCGCCCGCTTCCCGAAGCCCGAGGACGACTACATTCACATGCGGATGCAGCTGATGATCGAGGCGTTGGCGCAGGCCATCGAGCGCGCTGGCAGCGTCGACGCGGTCGCGGTGGCCCGGGCGCTGGAGGAGGCCAGGGTGAGCCTGGCCGGCCAGAGCGGCCACATGCGCGCGGCCGACCACCAGTTCCAGCAGCCGCTGGTCGTCGGCGTGATGGACCGCCAGGGCACGCCCGGCGTGAAGTTCGACGTCGAAGGCTCGGGCTACGGCTTTCGCATCGTCAAGACCATCTCCGCCGATCGCGCCGAGATGCCCACCAGCTGCCACATGCAGCGACCCCCGATCTGAAAGAGAACGCCATGCGCGAAGCCATCCGCAACCTCGAAGCCTCCAAGATCCGCGAGGTCGCCAATGCCGGCCTCGGCCGCGACGACGTCCTCGCCTTCTGGTTCGGCGAGAGCGACGAGGTCACGCCCGAGCCGATCCGCCAGGCGGCGATCGAATCGCTGCAGCGCGGCGAGACCTTCTACGCCCACAACCTCGGCCTGCCGGAGCTGCGCCAAGCGGTCGCCTCGTACATGAGCGCGCGCCATCCGGTGATCGACGCCGGGCGCATCGCGATCACCTCCGGCGGCGTCAACGCGCTGATGCTGGCGGTGCAGGCGCTGGTCGACGCCGGCGACGAGGTGGTCGCGGTGACGCCGGTCTGGCCCAACCTCACGGCCCAGCCGGCGATCCTCGGTGCCGTGGTGCGCTGCGTGCCGCTGGTGCCGAGGGCAGGGCAGTGGACGCTCGACCTCGAAGCGTTGCGCGCCGCGGTCACGCCCGCCACGCGGCTGCTGATCCTGAACGCGCCGAACAACCCGACCGGCTGGACCCTCGGCCGCGACGAGCAGCGCCAGATCCTCGACCACTGCCGCGCCACCGGCACCTGGATCCTGGCCGACGAGGTGTATGAGCGGCTCTACTACGAGCCGACGCCCAACGGCTGCGCCCCGAGCTTCCTCGACCTGGCCGCGCCCGACGACCGGCTGGTGGTCGCCCACAGCTTCTCCAAGAGCTTCCTGATGACCGGCTGGCGGCTCGGCTGGCTGGTGCTGCCGCCGGCGCTGGTCGACGCCATGGGCAAGCTGATCGAGTTCAACACCTCCTGCGCCAGCGTCTTCACCCAGCGTGCTGGCATCGCCGCCCTGCAGCACGGCGACGAGATCACGCCCGGCGTGGTGGCCCACCTGAAGGCCTGCCGCGACACGCTGGTGCCGCTCTTGGCGGCCATTCCGGGGGTCGAGGTGGCGCCGGCGCGCGGCGGCATGTACGCCTTCTTCAAGCTGGAAGGCTTCGGCGATTCGCTGGCGCTGGCCAAGCGGCTGGTGGTCGAGGCCGGGCTCGGCCTGGCGCCCGGCAACGCCTTCGCGCCGGAAGCGCAGGGGTGGCTGCGCTGGTGCTTCGCCTCGAAGGATCCGAAGCGGCTGGTCGAGGGCGTGGATCGCTTGAAAAGGTGGCTCGCTGCCCGGTGATGGGCGGGCGGAAGGCGGGTCGCCGGCGTCCGCGCTATAATCCCAGGGCTTTGCCTATTGCAAGGCGCACGGTGCGTGCAGTTCCAGCGCACACCGCAAGTCAAATACCCCCGGAACTCCAAGGAAACATCACATGATCGCAGCCTCCATCAAGGCCGAAGTCGTCAAGGACAACGCCCGCGCCGCCAACGACACCGGCAGCCCCGAAGTGCAAGTCGCACTGCTGACCGCCCGCATCAACGAACTGACGCCTCACTTTAAGACGCACGCCAAGGACCACCACGGTCGCCGCGGCCTGCTCCGCATGGTGAGCCGCCGCCGCAAGCTGCTGGACTACCTCAAGTCCAAGGACGCCGACCGTTACACCGCGCTGATCGCCAAGCTGGGTCTGCGCAAGTAAGCCGAATCGCATGAAAGAACGCCTGGGTTAGATCGTCTAGCTCAGGCGTTTTTTACTTCGCGAATCGTTTTTTTTCAGGAGTGCCCGACAGAGCGAAGCTGTGTCATTCCAATGAAGTTCCGGCGGAGCTTCCCTGGAATGGCATCGTGTTCTGAAAAGCGCTCCGGCCCCAAGCGGGGTCCGTGGCCGTCACGGGCCGAGCCGCCATACCAACAGGAGCACACCATGAGCCTCTTCAACAAAGTCACCAAGTCCTTCCAGTGGGGCGGCAAGACCGTCGTCCTGGAAACCGGCGAAATCGCGCGCCAGGCCTCCGGCGCCGTGACCGTCGACATCGAAGGCACCGTCGTGCTGGCCACCGTGGTGGCTTCCAAGTCCGCCAAGCCGGGCCAGGACTTCTTCCCGCTGACCGTCGACTACATCGAGAAGACCTACGCCGCCGGCAAGATCCCCGGCAGCTTCTTCAAGCGCGAAGCCAAGCCCAGCGAACACGAAACGCTCACCAGCCGCCTGATCGACCGCCCGATCCGCCCGCTGTTCCCCGAAGGCTTCCTGAACGAAGTGCACGTGGTCATCCACACGCTGTCGCTCAACCCCGAGGTCGATGCCGACATCGCGGCCATGATCGGCGTGAGCGCCGCCCTGTCGGTCTCCGGCATTCCGTTCAGCGGCCCGATCGGCGCCGCCCGCGTCGGCTACATCAACGGCCAGTACGTGCTGAACCCGGGCCAGACCGCCCGCAAGGATTCGCAGATGGACCTGGTCGTCGCCGGCACCGAAGCCGCCGTGCTGATGGTCGAGTCCGAAGCCCAGCAGCTGAGCGAGGAAGTCATGCTCGGCGGCGTGGTGTTCGGCCACGAGCAGGCCAACATCGCGATCAACGCGATCCACGAACTGGTGCGCGACGCCGGCAAGCCGGTCTGGGAGTGGACCGCGCCCGCCGAAGACGAAGCCTTCGTCGCCAAGGTCAAGGGCCTGGCCGAAGAGAAGCTGCGCGCGGTCTACCAGATCCGCAGCAAGCAGGCCCGCACGCAAGCCCTGCGCGAAGCCAACGCCAGCGTCATGAGCGCGCTCAAGGAAAGCGGCGAGCCCTTCGACGCCGGCAAGGTCAACGACCTGCTGTTCGCGATCGAATCGAAGATCGTGCGCAGCCAGATCCTCGAAGGCGAGCCGCGCATCGACGGCCGCGACACCCGCACCGTGCGCCCGATCGAGATCCGCAACGGCGTGCTGCCGCGCACCCACGGCTCGGCGCTGTTCACCCGCGGCGAGACGCAGGCGCTGGTCGTGACCACGCTCGGCACCGAACGCGACGCCCAGCGCATCGACGCGCTGGCCGGCGAATACGAAGACCGCTTCCTGTTCCACTACAACATGCCTCCCTTCGCCACCGGCGAAGTCGGCCGCATGGGTTCGACCAAGCGCCGCGAAGTCGGCCACGGCCGCCTGGCCAAGCGCGCGCTGGTCGCGGTGCTGCCGAACAAGGAAGAATTCCCGTACACGATCCGCGTGGTCTCGGAAATCACCGAGTCGAACGGCTCCTCGTCGATGGCTTCGGTCTGCGGCGGCTGCCTGTCGATGATGGACGCCGGCGTGCCGATGAAGGCCCACGTGGCCGGCATCGCCATGGGCCTGATCAAGGAAGACAACCGCTTCGCGGTGCTGACCGACATCCTGGGCGACGAAGATCACCTGGGCGACATGGACTTCAAGGTGGCCGGCACGACCAACGGCATCACCGCGCTGCAGATGGACATCAAGATCCAGGGCATCACCAAGGAAATCATGCAGGTCGCACTGGCACAGGCCAAGGAAGCGCGCATGCACATCCTGGGCAAGATGCAGGAGGCGATGGGCGAGGCCAAGGCCGAAGTCTCCAGCTTCGCACCGCGCCTGACCACGCTCAAGATCAATCCCGAGAAGATCCGCGACGTGATCGGCAAGGGCGGCTCGGTCATCCGCGGCCTGCAGGAAGAAACCGGCACCACGATCAACATCGACGAGGACGGCACCATCACGATCGCCTCGACCGATCCGGAAAAGGCCGAACTCGCCAAGAAGCGCATCGAGCAGATCACCGCGGAAGTGGAGATCGGCAAGGTCTACGAAGGCCCGGTCACCAAGATCCTCGACTTCGGCGCGCTGATCAACCTGCTGCCCGGCAAGGACGGCCTGCTGCACATCAGCCAGATCGCCCACGAGCGCGTCGAGAAGGTCACCGACTACCTGAGCGAAGGCCAGATCGTGAAGGTCAAGGTGCTCGAGACCGACGAGAAGGGTCGCGTCAAGCTGTCGATGAAGGCCCTGGCCGAGCGCCCGGCCGGCATGGAATTCCAGGAGCGCGCACCGCGCGAGGACCGTGGCGACCGCGGTGACCGCCGCGAGCGTTCGGACCGTGGCGATCGCGGCGACCGTGGCGATCGTCCGCCGCGCGGCGAACGCGCGCCGCGCTTCGAAAACAACGAGCGCGCACCGGAGCCGCAGGCCGAGCAGGCCGTCGAGCATGCCCCGGCGCAGGACGCGGGCCGCGACGAGCATCAAGGCTGATGGGGTCGATGGCAGCGATGCCGTCGTGGAGACACCATGAAAGCCATTGAGATCACCACCTTCGGCGCCCCCGAGGTGCTGCGCGTCGTCGAACGTCCGGACCCGGTCGCGGGCGCGGGCGAACTGCTGATCCGCGTGGCGGCCAGCGGCGTCAATCGCCCCGACGTGCTGCAGCGCATGGGCCACTACCCGGTGCCGCCGGGCGCGTCCGACCTGCCGGGCCTCGAGATCGCGGGCGAGATCGTCGCCGGCGATGCCGCGGCCCTGGCGCAAGCCGGCTTCAAGATCGGCGACCACGTCTGTGCGCTGGTCGCCGGCGGCGGCTATGCCGCGCTGTGCGTCGCGCCGGTGGCGCAATGCCTGCCGGTGCCCAAGGGCTGGAGCGATGTCGAGGCAGCCACCCTGCCCGAGACCTTCTTCACCGTCTGGAGCAACGTCTTCGAGCGCGGCCGCCTGCAGAAGGGCGAGACCCTGCTGATCCAGGGCGGCTCCAGCGGCATCGGCGTGACCGCGATCCAGCTCGGCAAGGCGCTCGGCGCCACCGTGATCGTCACCGCGGGCAGCGACGACAAGTGCGACGCCTGCCTGAAGCTCGGCGCCGACCATGCGATCAACTACAAGAGCGCCGACTTCGTCGCCGAGGCCAAGCGGCTGACCGGCGGCAAGGGCGTGGACGTGGTGCTCGACATGGTCGCCGGCGACTACGTGGCGCGGGAGATCGATTGCCTGGCCGAGGACGGCCGGCTGGTGATCATCGCGGTGCAGGGCGGCGTGCAGAGCGGCTTCAACGCCGGCATGGTGCTGCGCAAGCGGCTCACCATCACCGGCTCGACGCTGCGGCCGCGGCCGGTGGCCTTCAAGGCCGCGATCGCACGCGGGCTGCGCGAGAAGGTCTGGCCGCTGCTCGAAGGCGGCGCGGTCAAGCCGGTGATCCACAGCCGCTTCGCCGCGCTCGGCGATCCGAGCGGCGCGGCGCAGGCCCATGCCTTGATGGAATCGAACCAGCACATCGGCAAGATCGTGCTGACCTGGTGAACACAAGAACAAGATGACGACGAAGACGAAGCTGATTGCCGGCAACTGGAAGATGAACGGCAGCCTGGCCGGCAATGCCGCACTGATCGAGATCCTGCGCGAGCACATCGGCCGCCCGGCCTCCGAGGTGGTGGTCTGCGTGCCGGCGCCGTACCTGCAGCAGGTGCAGGGGCTGCTCGCCGGCTCGCCGATCGACCTCGGCGCGCAGGACGTGTCGGCCGAGCCGCAGGGCGCCTTCACCGGCGAGCACTCGGCCGCGATGCTGAAGGACTTCGGCGTGCGCTACGTGATCGTCGGCCATTCGGAGCGGCGCAAGTACCACCGCGAGACCGACGAAGAGGTCGCGGCCAAGACGGCCGCCGCGCTGTCGCACGGCATCACGCCGATCGTCTGCGTCGGCGAGACGCTGCAGCAACGCGACGCCGGCCGCACCGCCGAGGTCGTCAAGCGGCAACTGGCCGCGGTCATCCACGTCAACGGCCATTGCATCAGCGAGATCGTGGTCGCCTACGAACCGATCTGGGCGATCGGCACCGGCCAGACCGCCGCGCCCGAACAGGCGCAGGCGGTGCATGCGCTGCTGCGCGCGCAACTGCACCACGCGGCGAGCGAACATGCCGCCGGCATCCGCATTCTCTACGGCGGCAGCATGAACGCGACGAATGCCGCCGACCTGCTGGCGCAACCCGACATCGACGGCGGCCTGATCGGCGGCGCCTCGCTGGTCGCACCCAACTTCCTGCAGATCATTGCCGCGGCGCGCTGACAGAGCGGCGCCGCGACGTACCCGAATTAGGAGTCAGAACGAATGAACGTGGTCCTCAATATCCTGGTGGGCGTGCAGATGCTCTCCGCCCTCGCGATGATCGGGTTGATCCTGATCCAGCACGGCAAGGGCGCCGACATGGGCGCGGCCTTCGGCAGCGGCAGCGCGGGCAGCCTCTTCGGTGCTAGCGGCAGCGCCAACTTCCTGTCGCGCACGACCGCGGTGCTGGCCGTGGTCTTCTTCGCCTGCACCTTGCTGCTGGCCTATTTCGGCCATGCACGGCCGGCCGGCGGCGACAGCCTGCTGGAGCGCGCCGCCGTCTCCGCACCGCCCGCCGCGCCGACGCCGGCGCCCGCGACAGACTCGGCCGCGCAGATCCCGGCCGGCAGCGGCTCGTCGACGCCGGCTGCCGCTGCACCGGCAACGACGCCTGCCGCACCAGCGCCGGGCGCTGCACAGATCCCGGCAAAGTAGTTCATCAACTTGGTGCTCGCAGAGGTGTTGCCGCAAGAAACGGCAACTTTTGAGGGTAAACTCTAGGCTGTCCGGAAAGCCAAAACCTTCCCAGGTTCCTCATGCCATCCGGACAGAAAAAACCGCGGTCGTGGTGAAATTGGTAGACACGCTATCTTGAGGGGGTAGTGGCGAAAGCTGTGCGAGTTCGAGTCTCGCCGACCGCACCAAATCTCACTGGCAGGGAACGTGCTTCCTGGCAGTGTCAAGCGGTGATAACTCCCAGATGAACCTCGATTCCTACCTCCCCGTCCTGATGTTCATCCTGGTCGGAGTCGGCGTCGGTGTCGCGCCGCAGGTGCTGGGTTACATCCTCGGTCCCAATCGGCCCGACGCACAAAAAAATTCCCCTTACGAATGCGGCTTCGAGGCTTTCGAAGACGCGCGGATGAAATTCGACGTCCGGTATTACCTGGTCGCCATCCTGTTCATCCTGTTCGACCTCGAGATCGCATTTCTTTTCCCGTGGGCCATTGCGCTCAAGGAAATCGGTGCGGTGGGTTTCTGGTCGATGATGATTTTTCTCGCCATCCTCGTCGTCGGCTTCGCCTACGAGTGGAAAAAAGGCGCGCTCGACTGGGAATGAAAAATGGCCATTGAAGGCGTCATGAAGGAAGGCTTCGTCACCACCACCTACGACTCGGTGGTGAACTGGGCCAAGACCGGATCCCTGTGGCCGATGACCTTCGGCCTCGCATGCTGTGCGGTCGAGATGATGCACGCGGGCGCCGCCCGCTACGACATCGACCGCTTCGGCATGCTGTTCCGCCCGAGTCCGCGGCAGTCCGACCTGATGATCGTGGCCGGCACGCTGTGCAACAAGATGGCGCCGGCCCTGCGCAAGGTCTACGACCAGATGCCCGAGCCGCGCTGGGTGCTCTCGATGGGCTCCTGCGCCAACGGCGGCGGCTACTACCACTACAGCTATTCGGTGGTGCGCGGCTGCGACCGCATCGTGCCCGTCGACGTCTACGTGCCGGGCTGCCCGCCGACGGCCGAGGCCTTGCTCTACGGAATCATCCAGCTGCAGCAGAAGATCCGCCGCACCAATACCATCGCCCGCGCCTGAGAGCGAGAGACATGACCGACTTTGCGATTTCTCCCGAGGCGCTGGAGGCCCAGATCCTCGAAACGCTCGGCGCCAAGGCCAAGGCCGTCAAGTGCGCTCTCGGCGAAGTGACGGTGACCGTCGCCGCCGCCGACTACCTCGAAGCCGCGACCCTGCTGCGCGATGCGCCCGGCTGCCGCTTCGAGCAACTGATCGACCTGTGCGGCATGGACTATTCCAGCTACCGCGACGGCGTCTGGGAAGGCGAGCGCTTCTGCGTCGTGAGTCACTTGTTGTCGGTGAGTCTCAACCAGCGCGTGCGCCTGAAGGTGTTCGCTCCGAACGAAGACCTGCCGATCGTCGATTCGCTGACCGGCATCTGGAATGCCGCCGGCTGGTTCGAGCGCGAGGCCTTCGACCTCTACGGCATCGTCTTCGAAGGCCACGACGACCTGCGTCGCCTGCTGACCGACTACGGCTTCATCGGCCACCCGTTCCGCAAGGACTTCCCGGTCTCGGGCCACGTCGAGATGCGCTACGACGCCGACCAGAAGCGGGTGATCTATCAACCGGTGTCGATCGAGCCCCGTGAAATCACGCCCCGCGTGATTCGCGAAGACAACTACGGCGGATTGCACTGATGGCCGAAATCAAGAACTACACCCTCAACTTCGGTCCGCAGCATCCGGCCGCGCACGGCGTGCTGCGCCTGGTGCTCGAGCTCGACGGCGAAGTGATCCAGCGCGCCGACCCGCACATCGGTCTCCTGCATCGCGCCACCGAGAAGCTGGCCGAGACGCGCACCTTCATCCAGTCCTTGCCCTACATGGATCGGCTCGACTACGTGTCGATGATGAGCAACGAGCATGCGTATTGCCTGGCGATCGAGCGGATGCTCGGTCTCGAGGTGCCGGTGCGGGCGCAGTACATCCGCGTCATGTTCGCCGAGATCACGCGCCTGCTGAACCACCTCCTGTGGCTCGGCGCGCACGGCCTGGACTGCGGTGCGATGAACATGCTCATCTACTGCTTCCGCGAGCGTGAGGACCTGTTCGACATGTACGAGGCGGTGTCGGGTGCGCGCATGCACGCGGCCTATTTCCGCC
Source organism: Xenophilus sp. L33 (assembly GCF_009765735.1). Classification (GTDB taxonomy): domain Bacteria; phylum Pseudomonadota; class Gammaproteobacteria; order Burkholderiales; family Burkholderiaceae_C; genus Variovorax. The sequence continues at coordinate 32,062 of NZ_LMUW01000022.1, read as the reverse complement.
CGGGCGGCGTCTACCGCGACCTGCCGGACGTGATGCCGCAATACAAGGTCAGCAAGATCAAGAACGCCAAGGCGATCGATCGGCTGAACGAGAACCGGCAGGGTTCGCTGCTCGACTTCATCGACGACTTCAGCAAGCGCTTCCCGAAGATGGTCGACGAGTACGAGACGCTGCTCACCGACAACCGCATCTGGAAGCAGCGCACCGTCGGCATCGGCGTGGTCTCGCCCGAGCGTGCCCTCAACCTCGGCTTCACCGGCCCGATGCTGCGTGGCTCGGGCATCGCCTGGGACCTGCGCAAGAAACAGCCCTACGACGTCTACGGCGAGATGAAGTTCGACGTGCCGGTGGGCGTCACCGGCGACTGCTACGACCGCTACCTGGTGCGCGTGGAAGAGATGCGCCAGGCCAACGGCATCATCCGGCAGTGCGTGGCCTGGCTGCGCGCGAACCCGGGTCCGGTCATCACCGACAACCACAAGGTGGCGGCGCCGCATCGCGAGTCGATGAAGGCCAACATGGAAGAGCTGATCCATCACTTCAAGCTCTTCACCGAAGGTTTCCACGTGCCCGAAGGCGAGGCGTATGCCGCCGTCGAGCATCCGAAGGGCGAGTTCGGCATCTACCTGGTGAGCGACGGCGCCAACAAGCCCTACCGCCTGAAGATCCGCGCGCCGGGCTTCCCGCACCTGGCGGCGCTCGACGAGATGGCGCGCGGCCACATGATCGCGGACGCCGTCGCCGTGATCGGCACGATGGACATCGTGTTCGGCGAGATCGACCGATAAGCCAGCGAACGAGCGAATGACTACCGAGACCTCTTCCAGCCCTCAAGCCGCCGTGGCACCGCTGTCGGCCGAGACCATCGCGCTGTTCGACCGCGAGTGCGCCAAGTACCCGCCCGTGCCGAGCGGCCGCCAGTCGGCCGTCATGGCCTGCCTCACGATCATCCAGAAGCAGGAAGGCTTCGTCAGCCTGGAGCGCGAGCGCCAGCTGGCCGCCTACCTCGGCATCGCGCCGATCGCGGTGCACGAGGTCACGACCTTCTACAACATGTACAACCAGCGTCCGGTGGGCGCGTACAAGCTCAACGTCTGCACCAACCTGCCGTGCCAGCTGCGCGACGGCGTGACGGCGCTGGTGCATCTCGAGAAGAAGCTCGGCATCAAGATGGGCGAGACCACCGCCGACGGCATGTTCACGCTGCAGCAGAGCGAATGCCTCGGTGCCTGTGCCGATTCGCCGGTGATGCTGGTCAACGACACCACGATGTGCAGCTTCATGAGCAACGAGAAGCTGGACCAGTTGATCGACGGCTTGCGCTCGGCGACGCCCGGCGCGGCCACCAAGGGAGCCTGATGATGTCGCCCGAACAAGTGCTTTCGCAGTTCCAGGCCACGGGGGTCCAGACCTGCTTCCATGACCGCCACATCGAGCCGCAGATCTATGCCGGCCTCAATGGCACCAACTGGCGCCTGGCCGACTACGAGGCGCGCGGCGGCTACACGGCGCTGCGCAAGATCCTGAGCGAAGGCCTGACCTCCGACCAGGTGATCGCCGAGGTCAAGGCCTCGGGCCTGCGCGGCCGCGGCGGCGCCGGTTTCCCGACCGGCCTGAAGTGGAGCTTCATGCCGCGCCAGTTCCCGGGCCAGAAGTACCTCGTCTGCAACTCCGACGAAGGCGAGCCCGGCACCTGCAAGGACCGCGACATCCTGCACTACAACCCGCACATCGTGATCGAAGGCATGGCGATCGCCGCCTTCGCGATGGGCATCAGCGTGGGCTACAACTACATCCACGGCGAGATCTACCAGACCTACGAACGCTTCGAGGAAGCGCTGGAAGAGGCGCGTGCCGCCGGCTACCTCGGCGACGCGATCATGGGCAGCACTTACAACTTCCAGCTGCACGCGGCGCACGGCTTCGGCGCCTACATCTGCGGTGAAGAGACGGCGCTGCTCGAGTCGCTCGAAGGCAAGAAGGGCCAGCCGCGCTTCAAGCCGCCGTTCCCGGCCAGCTTCGGCGTCTACGGCAAGCCGACCACGATCAACAACACCGAGACCTTCGCCGCGGTGCCGTGGATCATCAACAACGGCGGCCCGGCCTACCTCGCGTGCGGCAAGCCCAACAACGGCGGCACCAAGATCTACTCGGTCAGCGGCGACGTGGAGCTGCCGGGCAACTACGAAGTGCCGATGGGCACGCCCTTCAGCAAGCTGCTGGAGCTTGCCGGCGGCGTCCGCAAGGGCCGCACGCTGAAGGCGGTGATCCCGGGCGGATCGTCGGCCCCGGTGCTGCCGGCCGACATCATGATGCAGTGCACGATGGACTACGACTCCATCGCCAAGGCCGGCTCGATGCTGGGCTCGGGCGCCGTGATCGTGATGGACGACTCGCGCTCGATGGTCGAGTCGCTGCGCCGCCTGTCCTACTTCTACATGCATGAATCCTGCGGCCAGTGCACGCCGTGCCGCGAAGGCACCGGCTGGCTCTGGCGCGTGGTCGACCGCATCCACACCGGGCGCGGCAAGGCCAGCGACATGGACCTGCTGAATTCGGTGGCCGACAACATCCAGGGCCGCACCATCTGCGCGCTGGGCGATGCCGCGGCGATGCCGGTGCGGGCCATGATCAAGCATTTCCGCCACGAGTTCGAGGCGCTGATTCCGGGCTACGTGCCGAAGACGCCGGCCAAGGCCTGAAGGGTGCGAGTAAAAAAATATGGTTGAAATCGAACTCGACGGCAAGAAGGTCGACATCGTCGAAGGCAGCATGATCATGCATGCGGCCGACAAGGCGGGTACCTACATCCCGCACTTCTGCTATCACAAGAAGCTCAGCATCGCGGCCAACTGCCGCATGTGCCTGGTCGACGTCGAGAAGGCGCCCAAGCCCATGCCGGCCTGCGCGACGCCGGTGACGCAAGGCATGATCGTGCGCACCAAGAGTGCCAAGGCGATCCAGGCCCAGCAGTCGGTCATGGAATTCCTGCTGATCAACCATCCGCTGGACTGCCCCATCTGCGACCAGGGCGGCGAATGCCAGCTGCAGGACCTGGCCGTCGGCTACGGCGGCTCCTCCTCGCGCTACGAGGAAGAAAAGCGCGTCGTCTTCCACAAGGACGTCGGCCCGCTCATCAGCATGGAAGAGATGAGCCGCTGCATCCATTGCACGCGCTGCGTCCGTTTCGGCCAGGAAGTGGCCGGCGTGATGGAGCTGGGCATGTCGCACCGCGGCGAGCATTCCGAGATCGAGACCTTCATCGGCGACTCGGTAGACTCCGAGCTGTCGGGCAACATGATCGACATCTGCCCGGTCGGCGCGCTCACCAGCAAGCCCTTCCGCTACAGCGCCCGCACCTGGGAGCTGTCGCGCCGCAAGTCGGTGAGCCCGCACGATTCGACCGGCACCAACCTGATCGTCCAGGTCAAGAACAACCACGTGATGCGCGTGGTGCCGCTCGAGAACGAAGACGTCAACGAATGCTGGATCGCCGACCGCGACCGCTTCTCGTACGAAGCGCTCAACGGCCCCGAACGCCTGACGCAGCCGATGCTGAAGCAGGGCGGCCAATGGCAGCAGGTCGACTGGCAGACCGCGCTCGAATACGTGGCCAATGGCCTCAAGCAGATCAAGGCCGACCACGGCGCCCAGAGCATCGGCACGCTGGTCAGCCCGCACAGCACGCTCGAGGAAATGCAGCTGGCCAAGCTGCTGATCCACGGCCTGGGCAGCGGCAACATCGACTACCGCCTGCGCAACACCGAATTCGCCAACGCCGACGGCATCCGCTGGCTCGGCCTGCCGATCGCGGCGCTGTCGCAGCTGCAGCGCACGCTGGTGATCGGCTCCAACCTGCGCAAGGACCATCCGCTGTTCGCGCAGCGCATCCGCCAGTCGGTGCGCAAGGGTGGCGTGGTCGCCGCCATCACGTCGGCTGAACTGTTCGCCGATGCCGACGCCTGGGCGATGCCGGTGGCGCACGCCGTGCGCGTCGGCGCCGATCGCTGGGTCGACTCGCTGTCCGAGCTGGCCGGCGCGATCGCCGAGAGCAAGGGCATCAACGCACCGGTCACCCGCAACGTGGCCGCCAGCGACGCCGCCAAGGCCCTGGCCGCGGCGCTGCTGGGCGGCGAGCGCAAGGCCGTCCTGCTGGGCAACGCGGCGGCGCATCATCCGCGCGCCAGCAGCCTGCTGGCCCTGGCCAACTGGATCGCGACCGAGACCGGCGCCAGCGTCGGCTACCTGACCGAAGCCGCCAACACGGTCGGCGCGCAGCTGGTCGGCGCGCTGCCGAAGGACGGCGGCCTGAACGCCGGCCAGATGCTGTCGGGCGGCCTCAAGGCCGCGCTGCTGCTCAACACCGAACCGGTGTTCGACTCGGCCGCCGGTGCGGCTGCCGCAGAGGGCCTGTCGCAGGCCCAGATGGTCGTCACGCTGAGCCCGTTCAAGGCCAACCTCGAATTCAGCGACGTGCTGTTGCCGATCGCGCCCTTCACCGAGACGCCGGGCAGCTTCGTCAACGCCGAAGGCCGCAAGCAGAGCTTCCACGCGGTGGTCAAGCCGCTGGGTGAAGCGCGTCCGGCCTGGAAGGTGCTGCGCGTGCTGGCCAACCTGCTGGGCCTGCCGGGCTTCGCCTTCGAGTCGACCGCCGACGTGCTGGCCGACATCGATGCGCCCACGCAGATCGCGGCCGACAAGCTGGTCAACACGACCGGCGCCGCGATCGACACCAGCGACGCGCCGCAAGCCGCGCCGGCGGTGGTCGGCATCTACCAGCTCGACTCGATCGTGCGCCGCGCGCCGTCGCTGCAGCTGACCGCCGACGCCCGCGCGACCCGCGCCGCCGGCGCGCCGGCCGGCCAGGAGGTGTTCGCATGATCGACACCATCCACGGCTTCGGCCAGGGCCTGATCTCGGCCGGCTGGTGGACGGGTCTGCTGTGGCCGCTGATCTGGACCGTGATCAAGATCGTCGTGGTCGTGATCCCGCTGATGCTGGCAGTGGCCTACCTGACCTTGTGGGAACGCAAGGCCATCGGCTTCACGCAGATCCGCATCGGCCCGAACCGCACCGGCCCGCTGGGCCTCCTGCAGCCGATCGCCGACGCGCTCAAGCTCCTGACCAAGGAAATCATCACGCCGAGCGTGGCCAACAAGGCCTTGTTCCGCCTCGGCCCGGTGATGACGATCATGCCGGCGCTGGCCGCCTGGGCCGTGATCCCCTTCGGTCCCGACGTGGCGCTGGCCAACATCAACGCCGGCCTGCTGTTCGTCATGGCGATCACCTCGCTCGAGGTGTACGGCGTGATCATCGCCGGCTGGGCGTCCAACTCGAAGTACGCCTTCCTGGGCGCGCTGCGCGCGTCGGCCCAGATGGTGAGCTACGAGATCGCGATGGGCTTCTGCTTCGTGGTCGTGCTCATGGTGTCGGCCAGTCTGAACATGAGCGACATCGTGGCCGGGCAAGGCAGGGGCCACTTCGCGTCGATGGGCGTGGGCATCCTGTCGTGGAACTGGCTGTCGCTGCTGCCGATCTTCGTCGTCTACTTCATCTCCGGCCTGGCCGAGACCAACCGCCATCCCTTCGACGTCGTCGAAGGCGAATCCGAGATCGTCGCCGGCCACATGATCGAGTACTCGGGCATGAGCTTCGCGATGTTCTTCCTGGCCGAGTACGCCAACATGTGGCTGGTCTCGATCCTGTGCGCCGTGCTCTTCCTGGGCGGCTGGCTGCCACCGTTCGACTTCCTCGGCTTCATCCCGGGCTGGATCTGGCTCGGCGCCAAGACCTTCGTGGTCGTCACCATGTTCCTCTGGGTCCGCTCGACCTTCCCGCGCTTCCGCTACGACCAGATCATGCGGCTCGGCTGGAAGATCTTCATCCCGGTCACGCTCGTGTGGCTGGTGGTGGTCGGCGCCTGGATGCAGACCCCCCTCAACATCTGGAAATGACAGGAACCGCCATGTCTGCTGCGCCACCCACCAGCGCGCTCGCGCGCCGGCCCTCCCAACTGCCCACGCAACCGTTCTCGCTCAAGGACTTCCTGTCCAGCTTCATGCTGTTCGAGTTGTTCAAGGGCCTGGCGCTGACCGGCCGCTACGCCTTCAGCCGCAAGATCACGGTCCAGTTCCCTGAAGAGAAGACGCCGCTGTCGCCGCGCTTTCGCGGCCTGCATGCGCTGCGCCGCTACGAGAACGGCGAAGAGCGCTGCATCGCCTGCAAGCTGTGCGAGGCCGTGTGCCCGGCGCTGGCGATCACGATCGAATCCGACGTGCGCGACGACGGCTCGCGCCGCACCACCCGCTACGACATCGACCTGACCAAGTGCATCTTCTGCGGCTTCTGCGAAGAGAGCTGCCCGGTCGACTCGATCGTCGAGACCCACATCTTCGAATACCACGGCGAGAAGCGGGGCGACCTCTACTTCACCAAGGAAATGCTGCTCGCGGTCGGCGATCGCTACGAAACCGAAATCGCCGCCAACAAGGCGGCCGACGCCAAGTACCGCTGAGCGGTACCTGAAGCCAGAAGAAAAAGAAGTCGACCCATGGATGTCCTGACCGGTCTGTTCTACCTGTTCGCCGCGGTGCTGCTGTTCGCGTCCTTTCGCGTCATCACCTCGCGCAACCCCGTGTACGCGGCGCTCTACCTGGTGCTGGCCTTCTTCCAGGCCTCCGCCATCTGGCTGCTGCTGCGCGCCGAATTCCTGGCCATCGTGCTGGTGCTGGTCTACGTGGGGGCGGTGATGGTGCTGTTCCTGTTCGTGGTCATGATGCTCGACATCAACGTCGAGGACCTGCGCGAGGGCTTCTGGAAGCACTTCCCGCTGGCGGCCGGCGTCGGCGCGCTGATCGCGCTCGAGATGGCCGGCGTGCTGATGGGAGGCTTCCGGCTGACCTCGCCGCGGGCCGGCGTGGTGGCCACCGGACCCGAGACGTCGAACACGCTCGAACTGGGCAAGCTGCTCTATTCGCAATACCTCTATCCGCTGGAGATCGCGGCGGTGATTCTGCTGGTGGCGATCGTCGCCGCCATCGCGCTGACCCTGCGGGCCCGCAAGGACAGCAAGCACGTCAATGCCTCCGACCAGGTCCGCGTCAAGGCGCGCGACCGCGTGCGCATCGTGCAGATCCCCGTCACCCAGGCGGCGCAACCCGTTCCCGAGCCCGTGCCCGCAGCGGCGGAGACCAAGGCATGACCCTCACCCTCGGCCATTTCCTCTCGCTGGGCGCGATGCTGTTCGCGCTGTCGGTGATCGGCATCTTCCTCAACCGCAAGAACCTGATCGTGCTGCTCATGTGCGTCGAGCTGATGCTGCTCGCGGTCAACATGAACTTCGTCGCCTTCTCGTACTTCCTCGGCGACATGCACGGACAGATCTTCGTGTTCTTCATCCTGACGGTGGCCGCGGCCGAGTCGGCGATCGGGCTGGCGCTGCTGGTCCTCTTGTTCCGCAACAAGTCGAACATCAACATCGACGAACTCAACGCGCTCAAGGGCTGAAGGTTTTCTCATGAGCGCAACACTTTCCGCATCCTCGCTGCTGGCCGTTCCGCTGGCGCCCCTGGCCGGCTCGGTCTTCACCGGCATCTTCGGCACCAAGTTCGGCGGCAACAGGATCGGCCGCCAGGTCACGCATTCGCTGACCATCCTGTTCGTGCTGGTCGCCTTCGTCATCTCGGTGATGACCCTTCTGGCGGTCAACGACGGCGCGCACTTCAACAGCACCGTCTACGAATGGATGACCGTCGGCGGCCTGAAGATGGAGATCGGCTTCCTGGTCGACGGCCTGACCGCGATGATGATGTGCGTCGTGACCTTCGTGTCGCTGATGGTTCACCTCTACACCATCGGCTACATGCAGGAGGACGACGGCTACATCCGCTTCTTCTCGTACATCTCGCTGTTCACCTTCTCCATGCTGATGCTCGTGATGAGCAACAACATGCTGCAGTTGTTCTTCGGCTGGGAAGCGGTGGGCCTGGTGTCCTACCTGCTCATCGGCTTCTGGTTCAACCGGCCGACCGCGATCTTCGCCAACATGAAGGCCTTCCTGGTCAACCGGGTCGGCGACTTCGGCTTCATCCTCGGCATCGGCCTGATCGCCGCCTACGCCGGCACCCTGAACTACGGCGAAGCCTTCGCCAAGGCCGACGCGCTGGCCAAGCTCAACCTGCCGGGCACCGACTGGATGCTGATCACCGTGATCTGCATCTGCCTCTTCATCGGCGCGATGGGCAAGAGCGCGCAGTTCCCGCTGCACGTCTGGCTGCCCGACTCGATGGAAGGCCCGACCCCGATCTCCGCGCTGATCCACGCCGCGACCATGGTCACGGCCGGCATCTTCATGGTGGCGCGCATGTCGCCGCTGTTCGAGCTGAGCGACACCGCCTTGAGCTTCATCCTGGTGATCGGCAGCATCACGACCCTCTTCATGGGATTCCTGGGCATCATCCAGAACGACATCAAGCGGGTGGTCGCCTATTCGACGCTCTCGCAACTGGGCTACATGACGGTGGCGCTGGGCGCCTCGGCCTACTCGGTGGCGGTGTTCCACCTCATGACGCACGCCATGTTCAAGGCGCTGCTGTTCCTCGGCGCCGGCTCGGTCATCATCGGCGTGCACCACAACCAGGACATGCGCTGGATGGGCGGCCTTCGCAAGTACATGCCGATCACCTGGATCACCTCGCTGATCGGTTCGCTGGCGCTGATCGGCACGCCGTTCTTCTCGGGCTTCTACTCGAAGGACAGCATCATCGAGGCGGTGTCCGAGAGCCACCTGTGGGGCTCGGGCTTCGCCTACTTCGCGGTGCTGGCGAGCGTCTTCGTGACCGCCTTCTATTCGTTCCGCATGTACTTCCTGGTGTTCCACGGCAAGGAGCGCTACGACCTGAACCCGGACGCGCACCACGACGATCACCATGCCGACGCGCATGGCCATGACGACCACGGCCACGGCCATGACGACCACCACGGCGGCAAGCCGCACGAGTCGCCCTGGGTGGTGTGGGTGCCGCTGGTCGCGCTGGCCATTCCCTCGGTCATCATCGGCTACCCGGCGATCGAGCCGATGCTGTTCGGCGACTTCTTCAAGGGCGCGATCTTCATCAACGAGGGTGCGCACCCGGCGATGAAGGAACTGGCCGAGGCCTTCCACGGCCCGATGCAGATGGCGCTGCACGGCTTCACCTCGGCGCCGTTCTGGCTCGCGCTCGCGGGCGTGGTGGTCACCTGGTACATGTACCTGATCAACCCGGCGGTGCCGGCGGCGATCAAGCGCGCCTTCCAGCCGATCTACACGCTGCTCGAGAACAAGTACTACATGGACTGGTTCAACGAGAACGTGATCGCCCGCGGCACCCGCGCGCTGGGCACCGGCCTCTGGAAGGGCGGCGACCAGGGGATCATCGACGGCGGCATCGTCAACGGTTCGTGGAAGCTGGTCGGCCGCATCTCGAGCGCGGTGCGCTGGATGCAGACCGGCTACATCTATCACTACGCATTCGCAATGCTGATCGGCATCTTCGTGCTGATGTCGTATTTCGTCTGGTTCAACAGGTAAGCGGCTCTCGCTGGAGAAAAAGAAAAATGGGTTTGCTGAGCCTTGCCATCTGGGTGCCGATCTTGTTCGGCGTCGTGTTGCTCGCCTTCGGGCGGGACGAGCACGTCAAGTTCGTGCGCTGGCTGGCGCTGATCGGTTCGGTGCTGGGCTTCCTGGTCACCTTGCCGCTGTATTCGCGCTTCCAGCTCGGCACCGCCGACATGCAGTTCGTCGAGAAGACGAGCTGGATCGCGCGCTTCAACATCAACTACTACATCGGCCTGGACGGCATCTCGTTCTGGCTGGTGCTGCTGACCGCCTTCATCACGGTGATCGTCGTCATCTCGGCCTGGGAAGTGATCACCGAGCGCGTCAACCAGTACATGGGCGCGTTCCTGATCCTGTCGGGCCTCATGATCGGCACCTTCGCGGCGCTCGACGGCATCCTGTTCTATACCTTCTTCGAAGCCACGCTGATCCCGATGTACCTGATCATCGGCATCTGGGGCGGCCCGAACAAGATCTACGCGGCCTTCAAGTTCTTCCTGTACACACTCCTCGGCTCGCTGCTGATGCTGGTCGCGCTGATCTACCTGTACAACGCCTCGGGCGGCAGCTTCGACATCCTGGCCTGGCACAAGCTGCCGCTGGGCGCCACCGCGCAGACCTTCCTCTTCTTCGCCTTCTTCGCGGCCTTCGCGGTCAAGGTGCCGATGTGGCCGGTGCACACGTGGTTGCCCGACGTGCACGTCGAGGCGCCGACCGGCGGCTCCGCGGTGCTGGCGGCGATCATGCTGAAGCTGGGTGCCTACGGCTTCCTTCGCTTCTCGATGCCGATCGCGCCCGACGCCGCGCACGAGTGGGCCTGGCTCATGATCACGCTGTCGCTGATCGCGGTGATCTACGTCGGCCTGGTGGCGCTGGTGCAGCAGGACATGAAGAAGCTGGTGGCCTATTCGTCGGTCGCCCACATGGGCTTCGTCACGCTCGGCTTCTTCATCTTCAACGAGCTCGGCATGGCCGGCGGCATCGTGCAGATGATCGCCCACGGCTTCGTCTCGGGTGCCATGTTCCTCGGCATCGGCGTGCTCTACGACCGTGTGCATTCGCGCCAGATCAAGGACTACGGCGGCGTGGTCAACACCATGCCCAAGTTCGCCGCCTTCGCGCTGCTGTTCGCCATGGGCAACTGCGGCCTGCCGGGCACCGCCGGTTTCGTCGGCGAATGGATGGTCATCCTCGGCGCGGTCAAGTCCAACTTCTGGATCGGCCTCGGCGCCGCCACCGCGCTGATCTTCGGCGCGGCCTACACGCTGTGGATGTACAAGCGCGTCTACCTCGGCGACGTCGGCAACGACCACGTCAAGAAGCTCAAGGACATCAACGCGCGCGAATTCTTCATGCTGTCGCTGCTGGCGATCGCGGTGCTCTGGATGGGCATCTACCCGAAGCCCTTCACCGACGTCATGAACGCCTCGGTGAACGACCTGCTGCACCACATGACCGTCTCCAAGCTGCCGTAAGAGAACAAGATGATTGACAAACTCAGCTGGATGACGATCTACCCCGAGGTGGTGCTGCTGATCATGGCCTGCGTGATCGCGCTGGTCGATCTGTCCACCACCAGCCCGCGCCGCACCGGCACCTACATCCTGACCCTGCTCACGCTGGCCATCGTGGCCGTGCTGACCGGCTTCAACGCCAGCCTGGGCAAGACGCTCTACGGCTTCGGCGGCATGGTGGTCAGCGACCCGATGGGCAACTGGCTCAAGTGCTTCGCCACCGTGGCCCTGATGGTCACGCTGGTCTATGGCCGGCCCTACGCCGGCGACCGCGGCATGCTCGCCGGCGGCGAGATGTTCACGATCAGCATGTTCTCGCTGCTGGGCATCTTCGTGATGATGTCGGGCAGCAACTTCCTGGTGATCTACCTCGGCCTCGAACTGCTGACCCTGTCGAGCTACGCGCTGGTCGCGCTGCGCCGCGACAACGCGGTCGCCAGCGAGGCGGCGATGAAGTATTTCGTGCTGGGCGCGATGGCCAGCGGCTTCCTGCTCTACGGCCTGTCGATGATGTACGGCGCGACCGGCTCGCTCGACATCAACGACGTCTTCAAGGCGATCGCCAGCCGCCAGGTGAACCACCAGGTGCTGGTCTTCGGCCTGGTGTTCATCGTTGCCGGCCTGGCCTTCAAGATCGGCGCCGCGCCCTTCCACATGTGGGTGCCCGACGTCTTCCAGGGCGCGCCGACCTCGGTCACCCTGATGATCGCCGCCGCGCCGGAACTGGCCGCCTTCGCGATCATCATCCGCCTCCTGGTCGAGGGCTTGCTGCCGCTGGCCTTCGACTGGCAGCAGATGCTGGCGCTGCTGGCCATCGCCTCGCTGCTGGTCGGCAACCTGGCCGCCATCGCGCAGACCAACCTCAAGCGCATGCTGGCCTATTCGGCGATCGGCCAGATGGGCTTCATGCTGCTCGGCCTGGTGGCGGGCGTGGTCAACGGCAACACCTACAACGCCCAGTTCGCCTACAGCGCCGCGATGTTCTACATCGTGACCTACGTGCTCACCACGCTGGCCAGCTTCGGCATCATCCTGCTCTTGGCGCGCGAAGGCTTCGAGAGCGAGGAGATCACCGACCTGGCCGGCCTCAACCAGCGCAGCCCGCTCTATGCCGGCGTGATGGCGATCACCATGTTCTCGCTGGCGGGCATTCCGCCGCTGGTCGGCTTCTACGCCAAGCTGGCGGTGCTGCAGGCACTCATCGCTTCCGGCCAGCCGATGTACATCGGCCTGGCGGTGTTCGCGGTGATCATGTCGCTCATCGCCACCTTCTACTACCTGCGCGTGGTCAAGGTGATGTACTTCGACGCGCCGGTCACGGCCAGCACCGTTTCGGCGCCGGGCGACGTGCGCACCGTGCTGACGCTGAACGGCGCGCTGATCCTGATCCTCGGCATCCTGCCGGGCGGCCTCATGACGCTGTGCGCCAACGCGATCGTGGCGACGCTGGCGACCTGATCGCACTGCCATGTCGCAAGGCGCATCGGTCTGGGTGGTGTTGCTGCTGGCCTTGCTCGGCGCGACCTTGCCTTTCCTGAGCGATCGCCTGTTCGGCCTGCTGCCGCTGCGCAGCAAGCCGCTGGCCTTGCGCTTCGGCGAACTGGTGGTGCTCTACGGCGTGGTCGGCGGCATCGGCCTGTTGTTCGAGAAGCGGCTCGGCCAGATCTCGCCGCAGGGCTGGGAGTTCTACGCGGTGACGGGCGCGCTCTTCATCGTGCTGGCCTTCCCGGGCTTCACCTGGCGCTACCTGGTGAAGCACCGATGAGCCGTCCGTCCCTTCCCGCGACCGATCCGCACCTGCACGAGGAGCGGGTCGGCGGCGAGCAGCTGCTGCAGGGCAACTTCCTCAAGGTCATGCGCGACACGGTGCGGCTGCCCGACGGCCACACCGCGACCCGCGAATACGTCATCCACCCGGGCGCGGTGGTGGTGGTGCCGATGCTGGACGACGGCCGTGTGGTGCTCGAACGGCAATACCGCTATCCGGTCGCGCACGTGATGACCGAGTTTCCCGCCGGCAAGATCGACGCCGGCGAGCCGCCGCTGGTCTGCGGCAAGCGTGAACTGCTCGAGGAAACCGGCTACACCGCGCGCGAATGGGCCAAGGCCGGTGCGATGCACCTGGCGGTGGCCTATTCGACCGAGATCATCCACGTCTACTTCGCTCGCGGCCTGACGCTCGGCGACCGGCAGCTCGACCATGGCGAGTTCCTGGACGTCATCAGCGCCACGCCCGAGGAGCTGATCGGCTGGGTCCGCGACGGCACCGTGACCGACGCCAAGACGCAAACCTGTGTACTTTGGCTGCAGAACGTCCTTTCCGGCGCATGGGTGCTCGACTGGCAGTCGGACGACGGCGCCTGAGGCGTCGGATAATCGGCCCCATGAAGGTCCTCAACCTCCAGTGCGCGCACGGGCACGGCTTCGAAGGGTGGTTCGCATCGCAGGATGCGTTCGACACCCAGCTGGCCGACGGCCTGGTCGAATGCCCGATGTGCGGCGACACCGCGATCACCAAGCTGCTGGCCGCGCCGCGCCTGAATCTCGGCAATGCCCGCGCGCCGTCGACCGAGGTCGCTCGCCAGGAGCCTGCCGACGAGTCGCAGCAGGCCCGGTGGCTGCGCGCGGTACGCGAGGTGATTTCCAAGACCGAGGACGTCGGCGAGCGCTTCATCGACGAAGCCCGCAAGATGCACTACGGCGAAGCCGAGGAACGCGCGATCCGCGGACAGGCGACGCCCGACCAGGCCCAGAGCCTGATCGACGAGGGCATTCCGGTGTTCACGCTGGCGCTGCCGACGGCGCTCAAGGAAACGCTGCAGTAGCAGCCACCGCGCGGCCCCGACGCCCGGGCCGCAATCTCAGGTTGCATTAGGCCGCGAACTGCAGCGCCGCCAGCCGCGCGTAGACGCCGTTCTGTGCCACCAGCGTGGCATGCGTTCCCTGTTCGACGATGCCGCCGTGGTCCAGCACCAGGATGCGGTCGGCCTTCTGCACCGTCGCCAGCCGGTGGGCGATGACCAGCGTGGTCCGGCCGGTCATCGCCGATTCGAGCGCCGCCTGCACCATCCGTTCGCTCTCGGCGTCCAGGGCGCTGGTGGCTTCGTCGAGCAGCAGCAGCGGCGGGTTCTTGAGCATCGCCCGGGCGATCGCGATGCGCTGGCGCTGGCCGCCCGACAGGCGCACGCCGCGTTCGCCGAGGAAGGTGTCGTAGCCCTCAGGCAAAGCGCGCAGGAAGCCGTCGGCGAAGGCTGCGCGCGCGGCGGCATGCACCTCGTCGACGCTGGCGTCCGGGCGGCCGTAGCGGATGTTCTCGAAGGCGCTGGCCGAGAAGATGACCGCGTCCTGCGGCACCAGCCCGATGCGCTCGCGCAGGTCGGCCAGCGACCATTGCGCGAGCGGCGTGCCGTCGAGCGTGATGACGCCCGACTGCGGGTCGTAGTAGCGCAGCATCAACTGCAGCACGGTGCTCTTGCCGGCGCCGCTGGAGCCGACCAGCGCGACGGTCTCGCCGGGCGCGATGTCCAGGCTGAACTCGCGCAGCGCCGGCGTGCCGGGCCGCGAGGGATAGTGGAAGACAACGTTGTCGAAGCGCACCGCGCTGCCGCCGGCGGCGACCGGCGCGTGCACCGGCTGGGCCGGCGAGACGATGGCCGATTGGGCATGCAGCAGTTCCATCAACCGCTCGGTGGCGCCGGCGGCGCGCAGCAGGTCGCCGTAGACCTCACCCAGCACCGCGGCCGAACTCGCCAGGATGATCACGTACACCACGGTCTGGCCCAGGTGGCCGGCGGTGATGTCGCCGTGCAGCACCGCCTGCGTGCCCTGGTAGAGGCCCCAGAGCAGCGCCGCCGAGGTGGCGATGATGATGAAGGCCACCAGCACCGAGCGTGCCTTGGTGCGGCGCACCGCGGTGTGGAAGGCGCTCTCGGTCGAGGCGTCGAAGCGCTCGGCCTCGCGCGCCTCGGCGGTGTAGCTCTGGACCACGGGAATCGCGTTGAGCACTTCGGCGGCGATCGCGCTGGAATCGGCGACCCGGTCCTGGCTGGCGCGCGACAGCTTGCGCACCCGGCGGCCGAACCACATGCTCGGCAGCACCACCAGCACCAGGATGCCCAGCACCTGCACCATCACGTAGGGATTGGTCCAGACCAGGATGCCAAGCGCGCCGAGGCCCATGACCGCGTTGCGCAGGCCCATGCTGAGTGACGAGCCGACCACCGTCTGCACCAGCGTGGTGTCGGCGGTCAGCCGCGACAGCACCTCGCCGGTCTGGGTGGTCTCGAAGAAGGCCGGGCTCTGGTGCAGCACGTGCGCGTAGACCGCGTTGCGCAAGTTGGCGGTGACCCGCTCGCCCAGCCAGCTGACCGTATAGAAGCGCGCGGCCGAGAAGACGCCCAGCGCCACCGCGACGCCGAAGAGCGCGACGAAATGCTCGCGCAGCGCCATGGTCTGCGCACCCTTGTCGGCCGAAACGAGGCCGCCGTCGATCAGGCTGCGAAGGGCCAGCGGGAAGACCAGCGTGGTGCCGGCGGCCAGCACCAGGAACAGGCCGGCCAGGAAGATCTGCGTGCGGAAGGGGCGGAGGAAGGGCGCCAGGCCGGACAGCGACTTCGGCGATCCCTTGGCTGGCGAGGTTGAAGCGGAAGTAGCCATTGCCTCCGATTCTAACGAACGCTTGCCCCTACAAAAGTCGCCTTGACAGTAATTGTCATGACAGCTATTATTCGGGTATGTCCCAACTGAAGGCCGTGAGGGCCGAGCCGCCGGCCGACGAGCCCGCCGAACCGTCGAGCACCACCGCGTTCTACCGCCCTGAAACCTACCGCGCCGAGGAAAGTATCGGCTGGATGATGCGGCGCATCATGACCGCGGTGAGCCAGGCGGTCGAAGTGCAGATGCACCAGCCCCACAGTCCCACCTATCCGCAATGGATGCCGCTGCACAAGCTGTCGCTCGGCCTCGGCGCGACCGTGGCCGAACTGGCGCGTGAGTGCGAGCTCGACACCGGCGCCATGACCCGCCTGCTCGATCGCCTCGAGGCCAAGGGCCTGTGCCGCCGCGTGCGCTCGGTGGCCGACCGCCGCGTCGTGAACATCGAGTTGACCGACGAGGGCAGGGCGGCCGGGCAGGAAGTGCCGCGCGTGCTTTGCCAGGTCCAGAACGACCATCTGGCGGGCTTCAGCGAGGACGAATGGCAGCAGCTCAAGAGCTACCTGCGCCGGATTCTGGATAACGCACAGGCCTTGTCGGCCCGTAGAGAAAAAGATGATTCGACTTCTTCCTGAACACGCCGCGCGGCGCGGCACGACCGCTGTCGCCGCAGCGGCAGCGGCATTGGCGCTGACGCTTTCCGGCTGCGCCCAGATCATGGGCGCGGATGCCTCGCACGCGACCCTGCAGACCGCCGATTCGCTTGGCCTGACGAAGTCCGTCCCGGCCGATCCGGCCGCCGCGCCCTCGGTCGATCCGCAGTGGTGGAAGTCCTTCGGCGATCCGCAGCTCGATTCGCTGGTGGCCCAGGCCATCGAAGGCAGCCCGAACCTGGGCGTCGCACGGGCGCGGCTGGCGCGGGCGCAGGCCAACGTCGGCGTGAGCCGGGCGGCGCTGATGCCGCAGGTCAACGGCGCGATCGACCTGACCCGCACCCAGTTCCCGGCCAACTTCATCTACCCGGCGCCGCTCGGCGGCAGCGTCTACAACGACGGCGACGCGCTGCTCAACTTCAGCTGGGAAATCGACTTCTTCGGCAAGAACCGCAGCGCGCTCGATGCCGCCATCGGTACCGCCAACGCCGCCGCGGCCGAGGCCGACGCGGCGCAGGTCATGCTGTCGAGCAACGTCGCCAACGGCTACGTGCAATGGGCCTATCTGCAGGACCGCCTGGTGGTGGCGCAGCGCGCGCTGGCCCAGCGCGAAGAGCTCTTCAAGCTGGTGCGCGACCGGGTCGCCGCTGGCCTCGACACGCAGCTGCAGTTGAAGCAGAGCGAGAGCAGCGTGCCCGAGGCACGCCAGCAGATCGAGGCGCTGAACGAGCAGATCGCGATCGCCCGCCACGCGCTCGACGCGCTGGTGGCCAAGCCGAACGCGACCGACGGGCTGGTGCCGCCGCAGCTGGGCAAGATGAAGCCGATCGCGCTGGGCCAGAGCATTCCGGCCGACCTGCTGGGCCGGCGCGCCGACATCGCCGCCGCCCGCTGGCGCGCCGAGGCGGCCAACAGTTCGGTCAAGAACGCGAAGACCCAGTTCTATCCCAACATCAACCTGACCGCCTTCGCCGGCTTCAACAGCCTGGGCTTCGGCAACCTGCTCGAGAAGGGCGGCGAGACGTGGGGCATCGGCCCGGCGATCCGGCTGCCGATCTTCGAAGGCGGCAAGCTGCGCGCGAATCTGCGCGGCGCCTCGGCCGATCTCGACGCGTCGGTCGAGAGCTACAACCAGACGGTGTTCGACGCGCTGCGCGACGTCGCCGACCAGATCACGTCGATCCAGTCGGTGGCGCGCCAGCAGACCGACCAGCGCGATGCGCAGAACGCCGCCGAAGCGGCCTACGACGTCGGCATGCAGCGCTACAAGGCCGGTCTCGGCACCTACCTGGACGTGCTGACCGCCGAAGACACGGTGCTGGCGCAGCGCCGCAACAACGTCGACCTGGCGGGCCGCGCGTTGAAGGCGCAGGTCGGCCTGGCACGTGCGCTGGGCGGCGGCTGGCAGCCGCCGGCGGACAGCACGGCTGCCGCTGCTCCCGCTACTTCCGCTACTACCACCACCAGCGCGGCCACGCCCGCCGCGCCGGTCGCCGGCAGCGGCGTGGCCGTGGCCACGACGCGCCCCTGAACATCCCCGTTTCTCGCATCCGAATCCGAAAGTCAAGCCATGGACAACAACACTGCAGCGCCGGCCGTCCCGGTCGAACCCGTGCCCGAAGTGCCGCCCACCAACAACTCGCGCCGTCGCGCGCTGACCGGCCTGGCCGCGGTGGTGGTGCTGTGCGGCATCGGCTGGGGCATCTATGAATTCGTCATCGGCAGCCACTACGAGTCGACCGACAACGCCTACGTTCAGGGCAACGTGATCCAGATCACGCCGCAGATCGGCGGCACCGTGATGGCGATCATGGCCGACGACACCGACCTGGTGAAGGCCGGCCAGCCGCTGGTGCAGCTGGATCCGTCGGATGCCAAGGTGGCCTTCGAGCAGTCCGAGGCGGCGCTGGCCCAGGCCGTGCGCCAGGCCCGCACGCTGTTCGTCAACAACAGCTCGCTGGCCGCCCAGGTGACCCTGCGCCAGGCCGACATCGTGCGTGCGCAGAGCGACCTCGAGCGCGCCCAGGACGACCTGAAGCGGCGCCAGGCGCTGGCGGGCAACGGCGCGGTCTCCAAGGAAGAACTGAACCACAGCGAGACCGCGGTGGCCGCTGCGAAGAGCACGCTGGCCGCGGCCCAGGCCAGCCTGCTGGCAGCGCGCGAGCAGCTCAGCAGCAACCAGTCGCTGACCGACAACACGACGGTGCAGGAACACCCGAGCGTGCTGGCCGCCGCGGCCAAGGTCCGCGAGGCCTACCTCGCCACGCAGCGCGTCGCGATGCCCGCGCCGGTCGACGGCTACGTCGCCCGCCGCACGGTGCAGCTCGGCCAGCGCGTGACCGCCGGCACGCCGATGATGTCGATCGTCCCGCTCAATCAGGTCTGGGTCGACGCCAACTTCAAGGAAGTGCAGCTGCGCAACATCCGCATCGACCAGCCGGTCAAGCTGACCGCCGACCTCTACGGCAAGAAGGTCGAATACGACGGCCGCGTCGCCGGCCTCGGCGTCGGTACCGGTGCCGCCTTCGCGCTGCTGCCGGCGCAGAACGCCACCGGCAACTGGATCAAGGTGGTGCAGCGGGTGCCCGTGCGCATCGCGCTCGACCCGGCGCAGCTCAAGACCAACCCGCTGCGCGTGGGCCTGTCGATGGACGCCGAGGTCGACATCCGCGACCAGGGCGGCAAGTCGCTGGCCGAGGTGCCGCGCGCCAGCGCCGCCATCGAGACCAACGTCTACAGCCAGCTCGACCAGGGCGCGGAAGCCGAGGTGCAGCGCATCATCGCCGCCAACCTGGGCCGCGACGAAGCGCCGGCGCGCAAGGCGCCGGCCTCGGTGACCAAGCCCGGCGCGGCCGCCGGCTCGCAAGCCACTCCCGGCTGATCGAAGGCTCGCCCCGCGATGGCCACCGCCCCCGCATCCACGGCGCCTGCACCGCTGCCACCGCTCGACGGCTCGGCCCGCGTGTGGGGCACGATCGCGCTGTCGGCCGCGACCTTCATGAACGTGCTCGACACGTCGATCGCGAACGTGTCGCTGCCGGCGATCTCCGGCGACCTCGGCGTCAGCTCGACGCAGGGCACCTGGGTCATCACCAGCTTCGCGGTCGCCAACGCGATCGCGGTGCCGCTGACCGGCTTCCTGACGCAGCGCTTCGGCCAGGTGCGCCTGTTCCTGGCCAGCGTGATGCTGTTCATTGTCAGCTCCTGGCTCTGCGGCCTGGCGCCCAACATGCCGACCCTGATCGCCTTCCGGGCGCTGCAGGGCTTCGTGGCCGGGCCGATGATCCCGCTGTCGCAGACGCTGCTGCTGTCGAGCTACCCGCGCGCCAAGGCCGGGCTGGCGATGGCGATGTGGTCGATGACCACGCTGGTCGCGCCGGTCATGGGGCCGCTGCTCGGCGGCTACATCACCGACAACATCTCCTGGCCGTGGATCTTCTACATCAACATCCCGGTCGGCCTGATGGCTGCGGGCATCACCTTCAGCATCTTCAGGAAGCGTGAGAGCAGCACCCGCAAGGTGCCGATCGACGGCATCGGCCTGGCGCTGCTGGTGCTGTGGGTCGGCTCGATGCAGCTGGTGCTCGACAAGGGCAAGGAGCTGGACTGGTTCCATTCGCCGGTGATCGTCGGCGGCGTGGTGGTGGCGGTCGTGGGCCTGGCCTTCTTCCTGATCTGGGAGCTGACCGACAAGCATCCGGTGGTCGACCTGTCGCTGTTCAAGCGGCGCAACTTCTGGTCGGGCGCGTTCGCGACCGCGGTCGCCTACGGCCTCTTCTTCGGCAACGTGGTGATCCTGCCGCTGTGGCTGCAGCAGTTCATGGGCTACACCGCGACGCAGGCGGGCATGGTGATGGCGCCGGTGGGCTTCCTGGCGATCTTCTTCTCGCCGATCGTCGGCCTGACGGTGGCGAAGGTCGACCCGCGCCGCTTCGCGACCTTCTCGTTCCTGATCTTCGCGCTGGTGATGTGGATGCGCTCCAACCTCAACACCAACGCCGACCTGTGGACGATCATGATCCCGACGATCATCCAGGGTGTCGCGATGGCGTTCTTCTTCATCCCGCTGGTGACGATCACGCTGTCGGGCCTGCCGCCGGAGCGCATCGCGGCGGCCTCGGGCCTGTCGAACTTCCTGCGGATCACGGCCGGCGCGGTCGGCACCTCGGTCGCGACCACGGTGTGGGAGAACCGGGCGACGCTGCATCACGCGCAGCTCACCGACATCATGAGCCAGGGCTCGGCCGCGGCCAGCAGCGCGATCGCCGGCCTCGGTGCGAGCGGCTTCACGCCCGACCAGGTGCTGGGGCAGCTCAACCGACTGATCGACCAGCAGGCCTACATGGTGGCGGCGACCGACGTCTTCTACGGCTCGGCGATCCTGTTCCTGCTTCTGATCCCGCTGGTCTGGCTGGCGAAGCCGACGCGAGGCGCCGGTGCCTCCGACGCGGCGGCGGGCGCGCACTAGCGCTTCGTCATTCAGCTGTCATGTCGCGCGGCCCTTAGGGGCCGCGCGTCGTTTGCGCGACAGGTTGCATCGCAGCATAGGCATTTGCCCCAGTGGCAGCTTTGGTTACCTTCGCAAACAATGCGGTCGCACTACTTCGAAGGTGCACACAATCCACTGCATGACCGACAACCACCGCCCGCACCCTGCCGATCGCGCGAGATGAGCGACATCATTCTCGAGACACGCCAGCTCACCAAGGAATTCAAGGGCTTCACCGCAGTCAGCAAGGTCGACCTGCGGGTCGTCCGCGGCTCGATCCATGCGCTGATCGGCCCCAACGGTGCAGGCAAGACCACCTGCTTCAACCTGCTGACCAAGTTCCTGGAGCCGACCTCCGGCTCGATCCTGTTCAACGGCGTCGACATCACCGGCGAGCGGCCGGCGCAGATCGCGCGGCGCGGCGTGATCCGCTCGTTCCAGATCTCGGCGGTGTTCCCGCATCTCACGCTGCTGGAGAACGTGCGGCTCGGGCTGCAGCGCGCGCTCGGCACCTCGTACCACTTCTGGAAGAGCGAGCGTTCGCTCAAGCCGCTCGATGCCCGCGCGCGGACGCTCCTGGCCGAGGTCGGCCTGGAAGACCTGGCGGACGAGCTGACGGTGAACCTGCCCTACGGCCGCAAGCGCGCGCTGGAGATCGCGACGACGCTGGCGATGGAGCCCGAACTGATGCTGCTCGACGAGCCGACGCAGGGCATGGGCCACGAGGACGTGCACCGCGTCGCCGAGTTGATCAAGCGCGTGTCGGCCGGGCGCACCATCCTGATGGTCGAGCACAACATGAGCGTGGTGTCGACGATCGCGGACACCATCACGGTGCTGCAGCGCGGCTCGGTGCTGGCCGAAGGGCCGTATGCGGAGGTGTCGCGCAACCCGCTGGTGATGGAAGCGTACATGGGCACCACAGACGGCCAACTCCAAGGGGCGCACTGAAATGGCAACGCCCGCGCTGGAGATCAACGGCCTGCAAGCCTGGTACGGCGAGTCGCACGTGCTGCACGGCGTCGACATGGTGGTGCAGCCGGGCGAGGTCGTGACCCTGCTGGGCCGCAATGGTGCGGGCCGCACCACGACGATGCGCGCCATCCTGGGCCTGACCGGTGCGCGCAAGGGCAGCATCAAGGTCAACGGCACCGAGACCATCGACATGGCGACGCACCGCATCGCGCATCTCGGCATCGGCTACTGCCCGGAGGAACGCGGCATCTTCGCGAGCCTGTCGTGCGAGGAGAACCTGATGCTGCCGCCGCCGCTGAAGGGCGCCGGCAAGGGGATGTCGGTCGACGAAATCTACGCCATGTTCCCGAACCTGGCCGAGCGGCGCCACAGCCAGGGCACGCGTCTCTCGGGCGGCGAGCAGCAGATGCTGGCGGTCGCGCGCATCCTGCGTACCGGCGCGACCCTGCTGCTGCTGGACGAGATCTCCGAAGGCCTGGCGCCGGTGATCGTGCAGGCGCTGGCCCGCATGATCCACATGCTGCGCGACAAGGGCTACACGGTGCTGATGGTCGAGCAGAACTTCCGCTTCGCCGCGCCGCTGGCCGACCGCTTCTACGTGATGGAGCACGGCCGCATGGTCGAGGGCTTCAACGCGGCCGAGCTGGAATCGAAGATGCCGGTGCTCAACGAACTGCTGGGCGTCTGAGGACGCCTTTTTCATTCCCCCTTTTCTCTCCCACCTTCCATCCAGGAACCACCATGAACGCGAAATTGAAGATCGTTGCCCTCATGCTCGGCATCGCCGGGCTCGCCACCCACGCGGCCCAGGCGCAGGAGAAGGTCAAGATCGGCCTGATCACCGACATGTCGGGCCTCTATGCCGACATCGAGGGCAAGAACGGCATCGTGGCGATCCAGATGGCAATCGACGACTTCGGCGGCAAGGCGCTCGGCCAGCCGATCGAGCTGGTCTCGGCCGATCACCAGAACAAGGCCGACGTCGCTGCCTCGAAGGCGCGCGAATGGGTCGACACGCAGGGCGTGACCATGATCTTCGGCGGCACCAATTCGGGTGTCGCGCTGGCCACCGCCAAGGTCGCCGAGGAGAAGAAGCGCGTCTACTTCAACAACGGTGCCGGCACCTCCGCGCTCACCAACGAGCAGTGCAGCCCCTACACGATCCACTATGCCTACGACACCGTGGCGCTGGCCAAGGGCACCGGCGCGGCGGTGGTCGATCGCGGCGGCAAGAGCTGGTTCTTTCTGACCGCCGACTACGCCTTCGGCCAGGCGCTGCAGGACGACACCACCAAGGTGGTGCTGGCCAAGGGCGGCACCGTGGTGGGCTCGGTCAAGCATCCGCTGAACGCGTCGGACTTCTCGTCCTTCCTGCTGCAGGCGCAGAACTCGAAGGCGCAGATCCTGGGCCTGGCCAACGCCGGCGGCGACACGGTCAACAGCATCAAGGCCGCCAAGGAATTCGGCATCAACAAGACGATGAAGACCGCCGGCCTGCTGGTGTTCCTGTCGGACATCCACAGCCTGGGCCTGAAGAACACCGAAGGCCTCCTGATGACCACCAGCTGGTACTGGGACCGCAACGACGCCACCCGCAAGTGGGCCACCCGCTTCTTCGAGAAGACCCAGCGCATGCCGACCGACGTGCAGGCCGCCGACTACTCGGCCACCATGGCCTACCTGAAGGCGGTCGAGGCGGCCAAGACCACCGACTCCGACAAGGTGATGGCGCAGCTCAAGAGCATGAAGATCGACGACTTCTACGGCAAGGGCACGATCCGCCCGGACGGCACCTTCGAGCACGACATGTACCTGGCCGAGGTGAAGTCGCCGGCCGAGTCGACCAAGCCCTGGGACTACCTGAAGATCGTCTCGACCCTGCCGGGCGACCAGGTCTTCACGACCAAGGCCGAGACCAAGTGCAAGCTGTGGAAATGAGGAAGAAGAACATGGACAAGAAGACCTTCGCGCTCGGCGCATTGCCGGTCGCCATCGCCGTCGCATTCTCGGCCGGTGCCGCGCATGCGCAGGCCCAGGACAAGGTGAAGATCGGCTTCATCACCGACATGTCGAGCCTCTATGCCGACGTCGAGGGCAAGGGCGGCGCCACCGCCATCCAGATGGCGATCGACGACTTCGGCGGCAAGGTCAACGGCCTGCCGATCGAGCTGGTCACCGCCGACCACCAGAACAAGGCCGACATCGCCGCCTCCAAGGCGCGCGAATGGATCGACACCGCCAACCTGACGATGCTCTTCGGGGGCACCAACTCCGGCACCGGCCTGGCGCTGGCCAAGGTGGCGCAGGAGAAGAAGCGCGTGTTCATGGTCAACGGCGCCGGCGCCTCGCAGCTCACCAACGAGCAGTGCAGCCCCTACACGGTGCACTACGCCTACGACACCGTGGCGCTGGCCAAGGGCACCGGCACCGCGGTGGTGGCGCAGGGTGGCAAGAGCTGGTTCTTCCTCACCGCCGACTACGCCTTCGGCGCCGCGCTCGAGGCCGACACCGCCAAGGTGATCAAGGAGAAGGGCGGCACCGTGGTGGGCGACGTGCGGCATCCGCTCAACGCGTCGGACTTCTCGTCGTTCCTCTTGCAGGCGCAGAACTCCAAGGCGCAGGTGCTGGGCCTGGCCAACGCCGGCGGCGACACGCAGAACGCGATCAAGGCGGCCAAGGAATTCGGCATCACCAAGACGATGAAGCTGGCGGGCCTGCTGGTCTTCATCACCGACATCCACAGCCTGGGCCTGAAGAACACCGAAGGCCTGCTGCTCACCACCAGCTGGGACTGGAACCTGGACGACGCCAGCCGCGCGTTCGGGCGCAAGTTCTTCGACAAGACCCAGCGCATGCCCACCGACATCCAGGCCGCCGACTACTCGGCCACGATGACCTACCTGAAGGCGGTGCAGGCGGCCAAGACCACCGACGCCGACGCGGTGATGGCGCAGATCAAGAAGACGCCGATCAACGACTTCTACGCCAAGGGCGTGGTGCGCCCCGACGGCCGCTTCGTGCACGACATGTACCTGGTGCAGGTGAAGTCGCAGGCCGAGTCGAAGGTGCCGTGGGACTACTACAAGGTGGTCCAGAAGCTGCCGGGCGACGAGGTCTTCACCAGCAAGGCCGACAGCAAGTGCGCCCTGTGGAAGTGACGGCTGGATGACGCTTTCTCTTCCCGGTCTGCTGAGCCAGCTCCTGCTGGGGCTCGTCAACGGCTCGTTCTACGCGATCCTGAGCCTCGGCCTGGCGGTCATCTTCGGGTTGCTGAACGTCATCAACTTCGCCCACGGCGCGCTGTTCATGCTGGGCGCCGTGCTCAGCTGGATGGCGATGAACTACTTCGGCATCAGCTACTGGGCGATGCTCGTCATCGCGCCGGTGCTGGTCGGCCTGTTCGGCGTCGCGGTCGAGCGGCTGCTGCTGCGCTGGATCTACAAGCTCGACCCGCTCTACAGCCTGTTGCTGACGCTCGGGCTCACCTTGCTGGTGGAGGGCGTGTTCCGCTCGGTGTACGGCGTCTCGGGCCTGTCCTACGACGCGCCCGACGCGCTGCAGAGCGCCACCGACCTCGGCTTCATGGTGCTGCCCAACTACCGCGCATGGGTGGTGCTGGCCTCGCTGGTGATCTGCTTCGCGACCTGGTTCGTGATCGAGAAGACCCGCCTGGGCGCCTACCTGCGCGCCGGCACCGAGAACCCGCGGCTGGTCGAGGCCTTCGGCGTCAACGTGCCGCTGATGATCACGCTGACCTACGCCTTCGGCTGCGCGCTGGCCGCCTTCGCCGGCGTGCTGGCGGCGCCGGTGATCCAGGTGTCGCCGCTGATGGGGCAGAACCTGATCATCGTCGTGTTCGCGGTGGTGGTGATCGGCGGCATGGGCTCGATCATGGGCGCCATCCTGACCGGGCTCGGGCTCGGCGTCATCGAGGGATTCACCAAGGTGTTCTATCCGGAAGCTTCTTCCACGGTCGTCTTCGTGATCATGGTGATCGTGCTGCTGATCCGTCCCGCCGGCCTGTTCGGCAAAGAGAAGTAGGACGGCATGAAAAAGCTCGCCACCGTCTGCTACGCGCTCCTCTTCGTCGCGCTGCTGGTCGCTCCCTTCGTCGGCGCCTATCCGGTGTTCGTGATGAAGCTGCTGTGCTTCGCGCTGTTCGCCTCGGCCTTCAACCTGCTGCTGGGCTACACCGGCCTCTTGTCCTTCGGCCATGCGGCCTTCCTCGGCGGCTCGGCCTACGTGGCCGGCTTCGTGATGAAGTCGTGGGGCCTCACGCCGGAGCTGGGCCTGATCGCGGGCACCGCGACCGGCGCGCTGCTCGGCTGGGTCTTCGGCATGCTGGCGATCCGCCGGCAGGGCATCTACTTCGCGATGATCACCTTGGCGCTGGCGCAGATGATCTACTTCGTCGCGCTGCAGGCCAGCTTCACCGGTGGCGAGGACGGCCTGCAGGGCGTGCCGCGCGGCAAGCTCTTCGGCCTCGTCGACCTGCAGAACGACCTCACGATGTACTACGTGACCGTGGCGATCGTGGTGGTCGCCTTCCTGCTGATCGTGCGCACCATCCACTCGCCCTTCGGGCAGGTGCTGAAGGGCATCAAGGAGAACGAGCCGCGCGCGCTCTCGCTGGGCTACGACGTCGGCCGCTTCAAGCTGCTGGCCTTCGTGATCTCGGCGGCGCTGTCGGGCTTGGCGGGTTCGCTCAAGACGCTGGTGCTGGGCTTCGCGACCTTGTCGGACGTGCACTGGAGCGCCTCGGGCCAGGTGATCCTGATGACGCTGGTGGGTGGGCTCGGCACCTTGTCGGGCCCGCTGGTCGGTGCCGCGGTGGTCGAGATGCTGGAGAACAAGATTGGCGAGTTCGGCAGCATGCTGGCGCACCTCACGAACTTCGAGTGGTTCAACACGCTCGGCGAATCGGTGACCATGGTGACCGGCCTGATCTTCGTGATCTGCGTGCTGGCCTTCCGGCGCGGCATCATGGGCGAGATCATCGGCTTCATCGACCGCAAGCGCTGACGTTTCGCTGCCCCGACAATGGGAGCGCACTCGCTGCATCCCCGTCGTGCGCATCCTCCTCGTCTCCGACCTCCACTACACGCTGCCCCAACTTGACTGGGTGGTCCGCGTCGCGCCGGAGCACGACCTCGTGGTGCTGGCCGGCGACCACCTCGACGCCAACTCGGCGGTGTCGCTGGACGCGCAGTCGCTGGTGCTGCTGCGCTATTTCTCGCTGATGAAGCCGCGCACCGCGCTGGTGCTGGCCTCCGGCAACCACGACCTGACCGGCGCCGATGCGAACGGCGAGCGCGCCTCCCTGTGGCTGCCGCAGTGCCGGCGCGAAGGCGTGGCCACCGACGGCGACGGGCTCGTGGTCGGCGACACGCTGGTCACCGTCTGCCCGTGGTGGGACGGCCCGGCCGGCCGGGCCGCGCTCGAAGCGCAGTTGGCGGCCGATGCGAAGCGCCGGCCCGCGCGCTGGATCTGGGTCTACCACTGGCCGCCGATGAATTCGCCGACCTGCTGGACCGGCAAGCGCTTCTACGGCGACGCGGACCTCGCCGGCTGGATCGACACCTTCCGGCCCGACATGGTGCTCGCCGGCCACGTGCACCAGGCGCCCTTCAAGGAGGCCGGCCACTGGGCCGACCGCATCGGCGGCAAGACCTGGGTCTTCAACGCCGGCCGCCTGATCGGGCCGGTGCCGCCGCACATCGTGATCGACCTGGCCGCGGGCACCGCGACCTGGCGGTCGTTGATGGGGGAGGAGACGCTGTCCTTGTCTGCCGACAAGGCGCCGGCGCGCACGGTGTTCTGACGCCGCGTCAGTAGTCCGGATCGGGATCCCGCGCGGAGCCCGGCCGGGCCGGCGGCCCCTGGTGGTGCGCCAGTTGGCCGAGCACCTCCGACACCATCGCCAGGCCCGGCGAATCGCCGTACTGGTTCTTCAGGTCGGCCAGGTAGGTGGTGACGAAGTTGAGCCGCTCCGCCAGGCCCGAGGCGATCAGCCGCATCACGGCCGGATCGCTGTCCAGCAGCGCGCGGCCGTCGGCCGCATAGCGCAGCACGCTCGGCTCGCTGGCCACCACCGTGGCGCCGCAAGGTTGATCCAGCAGCAGCGACACCTCGCCGACCGCGGCGCCGGGACGCCGGATCGTGTTGATCGCGCTGCCCAGCCGGCTGACCTGCAGCGACCCCGACACCAGGATCCACAAGCCGCCACCGACGTCGCCTTCGCGAACCACAGCGTCGCCTTCTTCAAGCCTGATCTCGGGCAGGCCGGCGGTGCGCTGGAGGAGGTCGTCCATGAGGGTGGATGTTAGGGCAACTGCTGCTGTGTTGCGTCGGACGGTCCGCCCGGCATGCGGTGCGGGCTGGGCGACCCCACTGCGCCGGCCCTTCGGGCTCCCTTGCGGTGCTCGCTTCAGGCGGGGTCCGCACAAACTCGCTTCGCTCAAACATGTGCGGCCCTTGATCCGCCTGAAGCTGCGCTCCTCAGCGGCGCACAGGGGTCGCCCAGCCCGCACCGCATGCCGGGCGCCGCCCCCCAAGTGCGCAGCGCCCAACGTGCAGCGCCCAGAAACAAGAAGGCTATTTGTCCAACGGCGCCGCATACCCCGTCATCTCCAGATACCCCAACCCCACGCGCTTTCCCGAGACGTCGAGCAGCTCGCTCAACCCCTCCCAATACACCACGCTCCCCGGCCCGCTCCCCGCCAGCTCCTGGTCGTCCAGCAAGGCACGCACCTCGAAGCGTCCCGCCGGTGTCTCCACCTTCCAGCGCACCGGATAGCGCGCCCGCGTGCGGGGACTGGTCCAGCTGTCCAACGGCGTGAACCGAACCTGGTCCGTACCGAACACCTGGCGCGTTCCATCGGCCCCGCGAAAGGTTCCGCTGGCCCAGATGTCGCTGCCATCCGCGCGCCGCAGCACGAAGGCGGCGAGGGCGCCGCCGTCGTCGAGGTTGAAGCCGATCCAGTCCCAGCCGACGGCTTCCGGCGGGATCAATTCTTCGCTGAACTCATGGTCCAGCCAGGCCTTGCCCGTGACCTCGAAGGCCTGGCCCTGCAACGTGATGCGGCCGCGAGTCGCGAGCTGCGGCTCGCTGTAGTAGTAGCTGGCCTGCGCCGGGCCCGGCCCCTTGCGCGAAAGGCCGTCGTCGCCCTGCAGCAGCACCGGCTGGGTCGGCGTGAAGTCGAACGCCAGCGCGAAATCGTCGCTGGCGACGCGGGCCTGGTAGCGGCCGTCGGCGCGGCGCAGCGTCCAGTCGCGCAGCCGCACGTCGGTGTCTGCCTCGGCGGCTTGCGCGACGCCGAAGCCGGCCCGCGCCATGCGTTGGTCGTGGTGCAGGCGGCCGCCCTGCAGGTCGGTGAGGGCGGTGTGGGCCCAGACCAGCTGCTTGGCGGCGAAGGCCGAATGCAGCGGCTGGGCCGCGTCGATGCGGGATCGGAAGAAGGTCACCTGGAAGCCGAAGCGGCGCGCGCCGCTCTCGGCGTGGCCGGTGATGTACCACCACTCGGTTCGCAGTTCCGGATGGCTGCCGAAGTCGCGCGGGAAGACCAGCGGCCGGCGCGGCAGGGCCCACGTCGCGGCGCCCGGCAGCGCCAGCGCGCCCCAGGCGGCGACGAGCCGCAGGCCGCCTCCGAATGCCGCGCGACGCCGCATGCGCGTCAGGCCAGCTGCGCGGCGATGCGCCGCTCGGCCTCGCCGCAGTCGCCGAAGGCCTGCTGCACCCATTCGGCATCGTGGTAGCTCGGCAGGTAGCGCTCGCCGGCATCGCACAGCAGCGACAGGATCGAGCCCTGCCGCCCGGCCGCGCGCATCTCGTGGGCCAGCTGCAGCATGCCGACGAAGTTGGTGCCGGTCGAAGGCCCCACCTTGCGGCCGAGCAGGCCCAACAGCGCCCGCATCGCCGCCACCGAGTCGACGTTCGGCACCTCGATCATGCGTTCGACCAGGGTGCGCACGAAGCTCGGCTCGACCCGCGGCCGGCCGATGCCCTCGATGCGCGAGCCGGGCGCGCCGAGCGTGGCGTCGCCGCTCGCGTGGTAGGCGGCGAAGACCGAGCCTTCCGGGTCGACCACCGCGAGCTGCGTGTCGTGGCAGCGAAAGCGCAGATAGCGCCCGATGGTCGCGCTGGTGCCGCCGGTGCCGGCGCCGACCACGATCCAGCCCGGCACCGGATGCCGCTCGCGCGCCATCTGCTGGAACATGCTTTCGGCGATGTTGTTGTTGCCGCGCCAGTCGGTGGCGCGCTCGGCGTAGGTGAACTGGTCCATGTAGTGGCCGCCGCTGCGCTCGGCCAGCGCCTGGGCCTCGGCGTAGACCTCGCCGGCGCGCTCGACGAAATGGCAGCTGCCGCCGTGGAAGGCGATCTGCGCCACCTTCTCGGGCGAGGTGCTGCGCGGCATCACGGCGATGAAGGGCAGGCCCAGCAGCCGCGCGAAGTAGGCTTCGCTCACCGCGGTCGAGCCGCTGGAGGCTTCGACCACGGTGGTGCCTTCGTGGATCCAGCCGTTGCACAGCGCATAGAGGAAGAGCGAGCGCGCCAGCCGGTGCTTGAGGCTGCCGGTCGGATGGGTCGACTCGTCCTTCAGGTAGAGGTCGATGCCGGCCTCGGCGAAGGCGGGCAGCCGCAGCGGGATGAGATGGGTGTCGGCGCTGCGCAGGTAGTCGGCCTCGATGCGCTGGATCGCGTTGCCGAGCCAGCCGCCGGCCGGTGAGGTGGGGGCGTTCATGCTCGCATTCTCACCAGTCTTCCTTGACCGCCATCACCGCGTCGCGCCCGGCGGCGGCCCGGCCGGCCAGCCAGGCGGTGAGCGTGCCGGCCGCGACCACCGCGGCGCAGAGCGCGGCCAGCCGCAGCCAGGGCACCATCAGGTCCATGCTCCAGTGGAAGCTCTGCGGATTCACCACCTTCACCAGCACCAGCGACACCGCGAGCCCGAGCCCCAGCCCGGCGACCGCGCCGATCGCGGTCCAGGCGGCGCCTTCGCCGGCGACGATCGCCAGCACCTGCGCGCGGGTGAAGCCCAGGTGCGCCAGGAGGCCGAATTCCTTGCGCCGCGCCAGCACCTGGGCGCTGAAGCTGGCGGCGATGCCGAACAGCCCGATCGCGATCGCCACCGCCTGCAGCCAGTAGGTGACCGCGAAGCTGCGGTCGAAGATGCGCAGCGAGGTCGCGCGGATCTGCGCCACCGAGGCGATCTCGATCGGCTCCTGGGCGCCGAATTCGCGCGCCGCCAGCGCCCGCATGGCCGCCTGCACCGGGCCTTCCGGCGTGCCGGGGGCCAGCCACAGCGCCACGTCGCTGACGCTGCTGTCGCCGGTGAGGCGTTCGAAGTCGCGTGCGTCCAGCGTGATCGCGCCGAACTGCCGCACGTAGTCGCGCCAGACGCCGGCGACGAAGAAGACCGGCGGCGCGCCGGCCACCGGCCCCCAGGCGCGCGCCAGCGGCTCGAACAGCGTGCCCGGCCGGGCGCCGTACAGCTCGACCACCGCCTCGCTCACATAGATGCCGGTCTCGCCGGGCGGCACCGGCAGTGCCGGCCCGATCAGCGGCAGGGTGCGGTCGGCGCCCTCGTCGAGGCTGCGCGCGATCAGCGTGACCGGCGGCCGCGCCGGATCGATCAGCAGCGAGCGGGTGCGCAAGGTGCCGACGCGGGCCACGCCGGGCAACTGCGCCAGACGCTGGACCACCTGCTGCGTGAAGAGCGCCGCCTCGATGCCCGCGCCGGTGCCGCTGGTGCCGCTGCGCAGGTAGAGGTCGGCCGGCAGCACCACGTCGAGCCAGCGGGTGACCGAGTCGCGGAAGCTGGCGACCATCACGGTCAGCGCGACCGCCAGGCTGAGGCTGGCGACCACGCCGCTGACCGCCACCGCCGCGGTGCCGCGCATGCGCCGGGCCCGCTCGATCGCCAGCAGCGGCAGCAGCCGGCCCGACAGGCGCGGCGCCAGCCGGTCGTAGATCGCGGCGATCAGCCAGGGCAGCGCGGCGATGCCGCCGACCAGCAGCAGGGCGACCGAGAGGCAGGCGGCCATCGGGATCCCGAAGACCGAGGGCGCGGCCGCCAGCACCGCACCCGCCGCAACCAGCGCCAGCGCGATGCGGTGGCCGCCGCTGCCGGCCGGCGCCGCGCCCAGGCCCTTGAGCGTCTGCGCCTCGGGCAGCGCCTGCGCC
>NZ_LMUW01000187.1 GCF_009765735.1 Xenophilus sp. L33 | reverse complement strand
CGCCCGGCGGGCGCCGGCGGTCCCGGTGGCCCGGGCGGTCCCGGCGGCGGCCGCTTCAACGCCGCGGCCAGCACCGTCGGCGTCGCCACGGCGAAGCACGCCGACATCCCGGTGACCATCGACGCCCTCGGCACCGTGATCGCGCTGGCCAACGTGACGGTGCAGCCGCAGGTGTCCGGCGTGCTGGTCTCGGTGCCCTACAAGGAAGGGCAGTACGTCAAGAAGGGCGACGTGCTGGCGGTGATCGATCCGCAGCCGTTCCAGATCGCATTGCAGCAGGCCCAGGGCGCCCGCCAGCGCGACGAGGCCTCGCTCGAGGCCGCTCGCGTCACCCTGAAGCGCTACCAGACGCTGCTGAGCCAGGATTCGATCGCCCGCCAGACCGTCGACACCCAGGCCGCGCTGGTGCAGCAGCTCCAGGGCACCGTGGTGGTCGACCTCGCCAACGAGAACACCGCCAAGCTCAACCTCGCCTGGAGCCGGATCGTGGCGCCGGTCAGCGGCCGGGTCGGGCTGCGGCCGGTCGATGCCGGCAACTACATCACCTCCAACAGCTCGACCAACGGCGTCGCGGTGATCACGCAGATCGAGCCGATCGACGTCGAGTTCTCGGTGCCGCAGGACCGTCTGCCCGAGATCCAGGCCCGCATGGTCGAAGGCGCCCAGCTGCCGGTGACCGCGCTCGACCGCACGCGTCTGCGCCAGCTCGACACCGGCACCTTCTCGACCATCGACAACCTGATCGACACCACCACCGGCACCATCAAGGCCAAGGCCCGCTTCAGCAACGCGCAGAAGAACCTCTATCCGAACCAGTTCGTGAATGCGCGCATCCTCCTGCGCACCATCAGCGGCGCCGTGGTGGTGCCGGTGACGTCGCTCCGGCATGGGCCGAACGGCGATTTCGTCTACGTCATCAACGAGGACAAGACGGTGACGCTCCGGCTGGTGACGGCCGGGCAGGCCAGCGTCGACAACGTCGAGATCACCAAGGGCCTGGCGGTCGGCGAGCAGGTGGTGACCGAAGGCGGCGACCGGCTGAAGGACGGCGCGACGGTGCAGACCGCACCGGACCGACCGGCACCGGCCGCGGCCGGCACGCCCGGCGCGACGCGCCCGGGGCAAGGCCAGGGCCAGGGCGG
>NZ_LMUW01000186.1:95795-96108 GCF_009765735.1 Xenophilus sp. L33 | reverse complement strand
TGGCCGCGCCGCTCGAAACCATCGGCGCCGAGACGCTCGACCCCGCCCAGCGGCAGGCGCTGCTCGCACCGGTCGAGGCCTTCTACGGCTTCTGGAACAACGGCAGCCCGGCCCTGCTGCAGCAGGCGCTGTCGCCCGCCTTCGTCGACCACACGCTGCCGCCCGGACGCCCGCAAGGCATCGCCGGCCCGGCCGCCGCGTCGAAGGGCTTCCTGGCCGCGGTGCCGGATCTGAACGCCTCGGTGGTCCAGCGCCTGGTCGTCGGCGACCGGGTGGTCTCCCACATCCGCTTTACCGGCCACTTCACTGGCAC
>NZ_LMUW01000186.1:0-95785 GCF_009765735.1 Xenophilus sp. L33 | reverse complement strand
GCCGGCTCGCGGACGACATCGCCGCCCAGGGCCCGACCTGCGGATCGACGCAATCCCTGCCCGAACAGATCGCGCACGTCCGCGCCGTGAGCGACGCCGCGCAGCGGCAACTGCAGGAAGCGCTGCGGCCGCTGTATCCCGAGGTCGGCTGGACCGGCGAAGAGGACCGGCCGAAGGCCGACGCCTACTGGCTCTACGACGCGATCGACGGCGCCTACCACTACCTGCAAGGCTTGCCGCTGTGGGCCAGCTCGCTCGTCCTGGTGCGGCACGGCGTGCCAGTCATGGCCTGCGTGTACGACCCGACCCGCAAGGAGATGTTCTTCGCTGAAGCCGGCGCAGGCACCTCGTGCGAGGGCCGCCCGGTGCGGGTGTCGCAGAAGCCGTCGCTGTCGACCGCGGTGGTCGGCACCGCGATCCCGCCGCTGGTGCAGGTCGGCGCCGAGGACCAGGCGCTGCGGCCCGCGGGCAGCATCGCCAGGCAGGTCTTCGTGGTGCGGCCGATGGCGGCGGTCTCGCTGCAGCTGGCCTACACCGCGGCAGGGCGCCTGGACGGCTACTGGGAGAACGGACGCGACACCGCCGACTGGCTGGCTGGCGCCTTGCTGGTCCGCGAAGCCGGTGGCGTGGTGACCGGCCTGCGCGGCGACCCTTTCAGCTGGGAAGGCGAAGGCGTGCTGGCTGGCAGTGCCGCCATGCACGCCGGCCTGCTCCATCTCACGCGTCAAGGGCTGGACGACGCTTCCAAAGACTGACGGCGATCCGCCGCCGCGCCTTCGCGAAGGATGAAGTCCAGAAGGCCCGCCGACGTAGCCGGTTTCGAAGTCCTTCCCTGTGCGGCCTATGAAGGCTACTAAAATCTCGTGAGAGGATGCATCAATGATGAACATCGAGGACTTACGTGATTTTGCCATTCGAGTAGGCCGGCTCACCGAGGATCATCTTTACGCGTTTACCCTGGATGAATTGGAGAGGCTCGCGAGACGCTGCCAGTCCGAGGTATACGAGCGATATCGTCCTCTCGCAGTCGGACCTAGCGAACATGCTGCGATCGATCAAATCGCCTCACTTCCCTTGGCCGATTCGCTGTTTGATCGCCCCATGGCCATTCCTCTGTCCTCGCCCGATGTCGTCGAAGCGATGGGCATGGATGAAGCGGGCTTCATGACGATGAGACGAGCACGGGCGCTTGAGCACGCGGTCTGGCGTGTCAACAGGTTACGAGATCCCGATCCAGTAGAGCGAGGCGCAAAAAGGGAAGACTGATAGCCCTCAGTCGGCGCGGCGATTCTCTCGAATCGAACACTTCTCCCTTCGATGTCGATGTCGATGTCGATGTCGACCCCAGAAGATAACCCCGAATGTCATGGCGTTGCAGGGTGTGTCGGCTGATGCCGAGGTCTCGGCCGATTCGGCGAGATGTCTCGAGCTGGCTAGCTGGCAAGAAGGCAGGGACGGGATGGAAATTGATGTTCCCGATCCTAGCTTGAGTCGGTCTAGCGTGCTCATCGTGTCACGGCCGATGCCGTTCACTCATTTGACCCAGCTTCGACAAGTGGCGAGAAATTTGGTGCCATCGCCATGACCTGCTCAATCAGGTCGATTTCGTCTTTGTCATGAATATTCAGGGCAAGGCGCTGCGGGATCACCATCCCGTGCAGCTGGGCGCGCAAGTCGTCCCATCGGCCTCTGAGCACATTCCAGTTGTGCTCGCCGTAAGTTCCCTTGAAGACAACTGGCCGGACCTCGATGCGGGGAAGTTGGTCTCCCGTTGCATCCTTCAATGCCGCCACCTGGCGAGCCCAATGGCTGCCAACGCGATCCACCCGCCCGATCTGCTGCTCGACGACGGCGGGGTTCCACTCAGGGTGCAAAAGCACGACGATCCGACAGGCACCATGGAGGTTCAGTCCTTCCCGACCGACCAGTGACTGGGCGACGAGGACGGCTGGATGTCCGTGGACCCGATTGAACGCCTGTTGGATCATGCGACGTGAAGCTTGCGACGTGGGACCGTGCATCATCCGCGCGAAACCACCTTGCGGCCGGTCGTATTCTTCAGCCAAGCGCTCCACCACCAGCTCCCAAGTCTTAGCCCCGTCGCCGATCTCATCGTCGGTTTCGGCTTCCTCCTCTGACGTGTCGAGGTCCATCGCGCCATCGAGCAAGTCAACGAATGCGCGGGCCAGCAGCAAGGGCGTTCCGCCTGCTTCGGTGACTCCCACGACTTCCGTCAGCGCACGGTGCAACAGCACCAGCCCGGATGCATCATGGTCACCGGTCGCGTCGACCGTATCGCAAAAAGTATCGAGCGCCGAACGATGCCGACGCCCGCACGCGGCGGGTTCTTGACTCACGAGCTGCGCGAAGCCTTCGCGCAGCTCGCCGATCAGCATTGCCCGGCTGCGCTCGAGCCGTCGGTGCTCGAGGTCATACTGCTTCTTCAGCACGTCGTCGAGCAAACCGCGCGGCACGCGAAAGGGAGTTCCGTGCTCATCTTCCCATTGCCCGTAGGCCGCATCGGTCGCTAGCGCTTGGCTCTCGTGGATCTTCGACTGCGCGACGGGAAGGCCCGCATGGATTCGACGCATGAGCTCACGCGCATTGAGCAGATCGACGAGTGCCTGCATCGGTGCGGTGAACCGCCCGAACACCAACACCTTCTCACCTTCGCGATTTGCCTGCTCGATCTCCTCCACGGCGCGGGTGATCACCGGGTGCTTGAACAGCGCATCGCCCTGCGGCTCGCCGGCTCGCGCGACTACCCGACGCCACCATTGAAGTCGCGACTGCCTTTTCGCTTCCATAGGATCCAGGGACGCCGGCTCACCTTCGTCCGCCTCAAGGTCCTGGGGCTCCATGGCCATGGCGCCGTCCGCGAGATCGGCGCCTGCGGCGAACGAGGAGACGCCATGGCCGTGGCTCATCGTGAGACGAAGCTGCTTGAACCGATGGCCATCCGCGCGCTTGGCCACGAACGATAGCGCCTCCGCGGCGCAGAGGGCTTGTCGCCACCTTGCGGAGAGCGTGTGAGGCTCGATGGCGATCTCCCGCGTCTCGTCGCGGTAGTCGTGCAAGCCACGCCAACCGCGCTCCGTTCGCCCGGCGTACGCGATGACTGCCACGTCTTCTCGCTTGTCGCGCCTGAGGACATACGGCGAGAGCGCCGTCTGAAAGGTCCGGGCCACCGATTGGAACTCAGCGCGGATCTCCGCGCTGGTGCGCCAACCCGCCCGGATCTTGCGCAATCCCTCGGCATAGTCCTCGGCCACCGACACGACTTGCTCCAGGGATTCGTCATCGACACCAATGCGCGCCAGAGTACCGCGCCACTGTTGTACCTCAAGCTCCACCGGAGTCGCAGTCAGCGCCACGCGTCGATGTCGCTTGGCGCACAGCAGGACCGTGTCGAGCAGCCGGCTCAGTCCTGAATCGTTGCCGCGTGACTTGTGCGCCTCGTCGAGCAGCACGAGATCAAACGACCCGAGGCCAATTCCCACCGCGCGCTGCAACGCCTCACGCAGGATTCCACCCTGCGCGTAGCTCTCGCTCTCAATGGAGCGCGGCCAGTTGACGGATGCGTCGAGCGGTTCCAAAGCTCGGCGCGCCGGCAGGCTTCGATCGATCGCGCCAACGATCGAAATGGCGGCGGCCCTGGTGGCCATGTTTCGGACACCAGCGACGTGCAATGCTTCAAAGTCCTGGTAGTGAGTCGGCCAGTTCCTTCTCTCGCTTTTGCGCCACTGCGCGATGACGTGGGGCAAGAGGCTCCAGCGCCAGGCATGGGAACTCGCGCCCATGTGCCAGTTTGCGAACACATGGGAGACCAACACCAGCGGCTGCTTGAACCAGGGTAGAGAGTCGTTGTCTTGCCACGGCTCGAGGTACCCGGCCAGGCTGCGCACGATGTCGGGCACCTCGAGGCCACCGCTCCCGAGCTCCGCCTTCCACTGGAAGCCCAAGCCCGGCGGCACCAGCACCGCGACGCGCCCTCCGCTCTCGACGACGCATCGCGCGAGCGCCGTGGCGATGCGCGTCTTGCCCATGCCAACCTCGTCGGCAATGACGACGCCGTTGTGCTCGATGCGCTTGGCGATCGCCACCAGGCTCGCGCGCTGGCCGGCATTCAGGTGGGCCGCTTGATCACCATGCGACGCGGAAACCTGGAGCTCCAGGGCGACGCGTTCGCGCAGGCGTGCCGCCACGCTTGCCCAGCCCTCGAACCTTCTGCTCATTCGATGCTCCCCAGAGGTATCAGCCCGCCGACGTTCCACGCTGCCTCGATTTCCCGAAGGGTCGATGCGTAGATCCGGCCCTCCAACGTCGCGTCGGTCTCCGCGAAGTCGGGCCTGAACGGGGCATGCCTGAGCGGGCTCAACGGATTGAATCCCAACGCCGCGAACGAGGCGAGATCCGGACTGGAGGCAGTCTGCTGCATCGTTTGAGCCAGCCGCACGCACCAGGCGGTCCAGTCGGCGCGTGGAATAGCGGTCTGCTTCGCTGCGATGTCCTCGACAAGCTTCATGATCCGTCGTATCGGATAGCGCGAAGATGCCGATGCTGCCCGGGCCGCGAATACCTTCCTCGGCGCGGTTCCAATGGGGGGTGGCGTGAACGCATCGTCGCCGTCATCGAGTTCCTGCTCGTTGGGAGGCAGCGGAAAGTTGTCGAGCCGGTCCCAGGCCGTGTCGATGTCGATGGGCGCCAACTCCGAGCCTGCGAACCGGTGCAGCGCGTCCAGCACGGGCACTTGGGCTCGGTGTTCAAGGCCGTCGGCGCTCCAGCTCAGTTCGACCTGCCGGGGACGGGTACGGTGAGGCCAGATGAAGGCACCGTCGTGGTGTCTCGCGCAAGAGTGACCGGTCGGGTCCAACAGTTGGAACTCCATTTGCCGAGATTCCCCGGGCGGCGCCAGCCAGCCGCGTCCGCTGGCAGTTTGCGAGCTCGCGTCGTCGTCCTCGCTGCTCCAAGCAAACCATGGCACTGGCGGCGCCAGGAATGGAACACCGGGTTCCGGCATCTCGCCCCCGGCGGACAGTGCCGCGTCGGTGGCCGCGATCGCCTGTTGCCATTGAACAGGCAGCAGGTTTCCGACATGAAGTTGCGCCTCCTCGCCGACCGTGCCCCAGTGCAGCCCGTCCACGACATGCAGCACGCCGGCCTCGAGGTTCCCGTGGCTTGTGCTCATGGCGCGGGCGAACCCCGGGCCGGTCAGGTTTCCAGACCCCAGGTAGATCCAAGCGGGGCCGCACTTCGCGTCGCGGGTGGAGTTTCCTGCGCCAAGGATGAACTTCGCATGCATCATGCGTCGTGATTGCGGCCCGAAACATGCCGGCCGACCAGGTGCCCGCAGGGTCCAACCCTCCTGCGCGATCGCTTCCGCGCTGGTCGCGATCGACTGGCAGGCGTCGGGATTGACGAAAAGGTGAATTTCGGCGCTCAAGGTGAGGAGCCTTCGCGCGCCGTCCCCGCCTTGCAATGCTTGCACGATTCGCTTTGGCACCGACGGGAGCGCGCCACCCGGGCCGCCTTCGTAGAAGCCCGAGCCCATTGCCAGCGTCCTGCTGGCGCTATTTCGACCAACTGCCCTAACCTGTTCCGGGAGCTGGCTCAGCAGCGACCGACGACGGTTGTCGAAGAAGCGAGGCGACTCACCCGCCGGTGCGCGCACGGCATGGCACCAGGCATCGACCTGGTTCAACGCGAGCGTGGTGAGGCTCGCGCGACCGTCCGGCCGCTCGACTGTCAGCGCCTGGGCGTCGAAGCGGTCACGCAGCCATGCGAAGAAATCGCGCGCCGCCGCGATATCCGCGCGAGCCAGGCGCTGTTCCTCGGAGCCGTCGATCAAGTCGGCGGCACGGATCTCCACGCTCCAGGCGATGTCCAGGCTCTCCTCCGCGGTCTCTCGCGTCCAGTTGCCAGTTGATACGACAAGCCGCAGTACCCACTGCCCGGCATCGCTGACGTGCCGGAATCCTAGGAGCGCGACCTTGGCATGCATCAGGCGGAATGGCCGGTCGCCACTGCTGCGAAGCGGCAGGTGCAGCACGCCCGGTACCTCCGTCGGCGGCAACTGTGGATGTTCCGGGTTAAGGATGAGCGCGAGGGCGATGCGACCCATAAAGGCGCGTTGCGCCTTGGTCTCGCGCGTGAAGCGCTCCGCGACCCTTTCCGTGAACCACTCGTCGGCGGAGTAGGCGCAGAGCCAGCCGAACTCGCCCTTGTAGTCGGGCGGCGACTCGAAGTACTGGGTCAGCGTTGCCGGCCTGAAGTTGCTGGGTTTGCTCATGCCGCAGCTGCCTCGCGACCTGCCGCCAGCCAATCGCCCAGCTCACCTCGAAGGTCGAGGTTCATCTGGAACAGCCGATGCAGACGAGGCGAGGCGTTGCGCGGCCAAGGCGATCGCGCATCGAAGACCAAGGTGGCGCCGGCCTCGTCGGCGCTTGCGTCGCTCTCCCCTTCGGAACCCGGTCGTCCACCACTACCCTGGAAGGCCGAGCCCGGCACCACCGCGTCATCCCCGCGCAGGCGAAGGACGCGACCATCGCGACTCACCGCTTCCCGCAGAACCGCGGCATCATCGGCCACCGACAGGGCCCGGCAGAACGTGCTGGCCAGCGCGCCCTCCGTCGGATCGTGCTTCGCGGCCAGAAAGTCACGGCATCGATGTCGCGCTTTCTCGATGGCTTGCACGAGCACGGCCGGGAGCGGACTGGCGAGCGAAAGCGCGGGTTGCGTGTTGCCAATCCACGCCTCCGTCCGATCGAGCAGGTCCAGCGTTGCGTCGCGTGCCGCGAAAAAAGCCGCGCCGACGTGCAGGTCCGCCCAGTGCGCCTCGTCGATGGCTGAAGGTCGGCTCGACCAGGCAACCTCCGAAGGGTTGCTGCGCAGCGATTCCGTCCAAGCCAGCGCCGCCGCGCGCCGCCCGTGCGAGCCCGCGTCGTGGACGATTCGTCCCGCGAGGTATTCCCGCGCGGCCTTGGGCATGGACGTCCTGGGTGAGAGCGCCGTCACGAAACCAGGATTGCGCCATGCGACGCCAGTGCGTTCCCCCGCCGCCCAGTCCACCAGATGCTCCAGGACGCCCGAGTTCCTGTAGACATTCCCCGCCGGGCCGAGCGCGAGGTCCAGGAAATCCATTCCCGTGGGCGTGCACCGGAATGCGTTGAAGCGGCCGCCGTCTCCCTCCACCAGGCCCAGCGCGCGCAGCGGCTGGACGGTCGCCATCCGCATCGGTTGGGTCACGTAGAAACCTGGCTTGCGCATCCGAGCGAAAGACAGGGAGTCGCTATCGCCGTCAAGGCTGAACTTTTCTCGGCCCCGGATGCGGGGATCTTGCTGGCGAGAGCTTCCCTTGAGAGCCAGCCAGCACCCGAGCGCCTCGACGGCGTTGGCGGTCTCGATGTTCTGCGCCCGCAGTCCCGCCTCGCGCAGCCGCTCCGCGATCGCTACTCCCAAGGTCGCCAACATGAGTTGTTTCGCGAACCAGACGCCTCCCATGCCAGGGACGGCGAGATCGTTGAAATTGCGGATCGCTGCCGCGATATCCAGCGTGCGCGTGCGACGACTACCTTCCAGCGTCTCCGGTCCGAGCAAGCCCCAGGCCGGCTTTTCATTCTTCTCTGTTTGGGTGCGCATTCTCAAATGGCTGGCTGATGCGAAGACCGACAGTCTAGAGAGCCATGCGACGGGTTGTGTCGCGTGGTTCCCAAATCGCGATCGGATGCGCAACAAAGTCACGCTAGGACAGCCGAGGTGGGATGGGTTGCCCAGCGGTGCACGAGACCACAGGTGGCGCGTGAGTTGGTTGCGTCGCGCAAAACTACTTGCCGGGCTCCCGTTGACTAGGAGGCAAGGACCGCCAGCAGCAGGGGGAGGCCACCTGCCGCTGTCGTAGCCCAGAGCTGGACGGTGCCTTCCCTTGAGTCCTCGTCCGGATTGATTTCCCAAACGTCGCAGCCCATGCGACGCGCCGTCGCGGGCAACAACGCGGCTGGATGGACCTGGCCCGACGTGCCCACGACGAGCATGAGGTCGGCGCGCTCGATGCAGGCAAGCGCCAACTTCCACGGGATGTCAGGCAACATTTCACCGAACCACACCACCCCGGGCCGGATAAGCCCGCCGCAGTGCGCGCAACGCGGGGGCGCGGCGCGCGCGGCGCCTGTGTTCTCATCCGCCGCGGGCCCCGTCGTGGCGTGCGGGCGACCGCAAGCAAAGCACCGCGACGCGAACAAGTTGCCATGCAGATGATGGACTGGACAGGACCCTGCCCTCTCGTGAAGGTCGTCCACGTTCTGCGCCACGATGGTCAGGTCTTCGATCCAGGGAAGCGTGGCGATTTCGCGGAGCGCGACGTGCCCCGCGTTCGGGCGAGCCCTCGACACGTCGTGGCGTCGACTCTCATACCAACCCCAAACCAGGTCTGGATCCCTCATGAAGCCCTGCGGCGTCGCGAGGCTTCGCTGATCGAATGTCGACCACATGCCGGTAGGTGCATCGCGGAAGGTGGGGATGCCGCTTTCCGCCGACATACCCGCACCGGTCAGTACCGCGATTCGACGGGCTTTGCGCAGTTGCCGGACGAGCTCGGTTGGGGGGATGGGTGGCGAACGCTCTGCGGTGGTACTGGTCATGACGCGATCATCCGGGATGCTGCGACGAATGGTGTCGCACTATTCGCCCTGCCAGCCCCGCCGGGGCGCGGCCGCCGACCATGTCGAGATGGCGGCAAAAGGTGCGTCCGAGATGCAGGATACCCGGCGACGCATCGGGCGGTCCCGGGTCAGCCATGACGACATTTTGAAGGACCGGACCAGCCCGCGACAACGCCGCCTCGAGGGCACCGCGCGAGGGCTTGGATGATAGTGGGAATACTTTCGAGCGTGAAGGAGCGGCGAAATCGCCGCGCCGGCTCACCGTCGGAAATCGCTCGGACCGTGCAAAAGTTCGTGGCTTTCAAATCCAAAAGGATTTCGAGTGGCGTGTCGGGGTGCGACGATGCCGAGCTACCGATTCCAGTCATAGGACAGATCCATGAGCCATATCCTCGGGGGCACCGACCACGCCTCCCATGTCTTTTGCGAGCCGACCGGGGCGGCGCGGCCATGACGTCGTGCATTGAAACGGACATGGCCAGGCGCGAGCGTCCAGCGCTGCTTGACCAAGCCAACCTGAACCGGGTCGTCGACGCCTACGAGGCGACCACGCGCCAAGCCATCGAGGCAGCCCGCGCGCTTGCGGTACCTGCAGTGAAGCCGATCGTCTTCCGGACCGGGAGCCTCGACTTGAGTGGGATCACGAGGGTCCTCGATGCCGGCCCGAAGATTCCGCGCGGCGAGGGCAAGCTGCGCGTCAGAGGCTTCCTGTATGCATTCCAACAGGCCGCTGAATGCTCCACTGACGCGGCTTCGATCAAGTCGGCGATGCGCGACGCGAAGGCACCAACCGACGGCCGTGACGAGGGGAAGCTTCCCGCCATCAATGCCGACCACGAAGGCCGCGTTCTTTACGTGGGTCGGTCATGGAACATCGCGTCGCGACTGCGAGGGCACCTTCGCGCCGACTGCTCCCGCCAGACCTACGCACTGCGCCTCGCGGCTTGGGCAAGACGCCTGGACCTCCAGGTGGAGCTGTTCGTCTGGACGTTCCCGGGCATCACGGACGGCACGCTGCAGGTTGTCGAGGATGGCCTCTGGGACGATCTGCGGCCGTTGTTTGGAAGGCGCGGAGCCAAGTAGGACCGAAGGGATCAAGCGATGCGCATGGCATGAGTGGTCGTCCGTTCAGTAGACGGGGCGACCTCTCAACAACAGGGCAAGCGCGCGAGCCGTCTCGAGCGGTGACCCGTCGAAACTGCAGCCGGCCGAGTTCTCTGCGCGAAAACCAGGCCACGACCTAAGTGCCGCTTTGAGCCACTGCGGCGCCCGTTCAAGATAGTGGATGCGGAAATA
This sequence comes from Xenophilus sp. L33, assembly GCF_009765735.1. Lineage (GTDB taxonomy): Bacteria > Pseudomonadota > Gammaproteobacteria > Burkholderiales > Burkholderiaceae_C > Variovorax. Next base: position 85,832 of record NZ_LMUW01000186.1, on the reverse strand, counting down.
GCCTCCACCTTGACTGAGGTCCCACAACTCGATCGAGCGGATGCACCGTTCATTGCCGATGAACTTGAGCTTGGAATAGTTCTGGTTCTCGAAATACTTCACTCCCTTGGTCGTGAAGTGCTTGTCGAGCCCCGAGGCGGTGAAAATCTGGATAAGGTGGTCAGTTTTGTTCACGTGGGGAGTCGGTGAAGTGCCTGCGTTTCGAGGCGGCGCCTCAGATCGCGGTATCGAGCAGGCGCCTGGGCCGGCGCAAGTCCAGCGCGTCGCCAAAGCCGCGCAGCCACCAACGCAGTTGCAGAGACTCGACGACCGTGGCCGTGAACTCGAAGCGACCGTCCGCGAGGACCCGGTACCGTTGGTCGCTCGCGAGCGGCGACTCCGTGAGATGGAGCGCGGCATCCTTCGGCAGCCGGAACACCAGCTCGATCCGGCGGCCGGCGCCAAAGCCGAAGCGGCCCTCGTCATCGAAGCGCTGCAGGTCGAAATCCACGGGGCGCGGGAAGACCTGTCCGCTGTCGTGGGCCGAGTGGAACCGGTGCAATGCGAGCGAGCGGTCATCGTCATAGCCCTCGAACCGGCAGACCAGGAAGAGCCTCGGCCCCTGCTGAGCCAGGCCCAGTGGCATGACCCGCCCTTGACTGCGTTTGCCGGCCGCGTTTCCGTAGACGACGTCCAGCCAGTGATCGGCATAGAGCGCGTTGCTCACGGCTTCGAAAACTTCCGGCGCGACGCGCGGCGGCAGCAGGGGCTGCGTGGTCCCGACAACGCGCACCTTGGCCAGCCAGTCTCGCGCGCGCCCGCGCTGCTGGTGCGGGCCAAGCTGCATCCGGGCCTGCTCGAAGAAACCCTGCATCGAGCGCATGAGGCTCGCCGGCAGGAGGTTTCGCAAGTGCTGCTCCGCCAGCGAAAGCAGCACCGACTCCTGCTCGTTGAGGTGCGAAACCGAAAACGCCTGCGAATGCGATTTCCACCGGTAGCCGTACGGCCTGGTGCGGTCGTCTCGCTCGATGTCGAGCCGCTCGCTGAGCGTTTCCAGCAGCCGCTGAATACTGCGTACGTCGCGCACAAAACCTGCCGCGCCAAGCTGCTCCTGAAGCTCGAGCGCCGAAATCCTTCCGACGCGCGGGATGCGCTTGAGCAGCTCAAGCGACATCGAAAGGGTTTCCAGGTTGCTCGCGCGAGATGGCATGGTCGTTTCCTTTCAAGCCCCGGCGGCGACAGGTTTGAGCGCGGGCTGCAACCGGACCGCGAGCGCCTGCTCCGCCGCCGCGGACATGACAAGGTGCAACCGAGATTGGGCGCGCGTCATGGCCACGAACAGCATCCGTGCTCGTTGGTCGTCGAGCTCGTCGAAGTCCATCTCGCACACGATGACGACCGGTGCCGACTGTCCCTTGAACCGATAGATCGACTCCGCAAGCAATTCCCCGCTTGACCACACCGGCGCGTCCGCAGCGTCGAATTGGCCGGTGAAACGCATCAGCGGCCACGGCCCGAGCGCGTCACGTTGCAGCAATGTGGACTTCTGCCGTCCCGCGAAACTGACGATGGCTACTTCGGTCAGCGCGTGACCGTCCTGCAAGAGCTTCGCCACGATACGCTCGACCAAGCGTAGCCCCCCCGCGTCGTCTGGTACGTGCACGTGCAGGTCCGGGACCTCCCCCACATCGGGACCTCGCGACACCACGGGCACGGGCGTGAGGCCCAGCAGGTTGATTGTCTCGACGATGCGTCGCGGGCTGCGGAAGTTTTCGTGGCAAGCGATGCGGGTCGCGTCCGCCAGTTCGAATGGCGCTTTCCGATAGATGGCCTGGGATGCGTCACCTAGCACGTAGAGCCGCCCACCCGGCTTGAGCCTTGGCCAGAGCGCTTCGACCCACTCCCCATCGAGATCCTGCGACTCGTCGATGATCAGCAGGTCCATCGTCGGGGCGGCGACCACGTTCGCCGCGCGCAGGGCTTCGAAGCCACGTCGGAACACCGCGGCGTCGTTGGCGAAGTCGGGATTCTCGCCGGTCGCGCGCAGCGCCGCGATGCCCAACTCGTCCACGGTGGCGACTTCCGCGCGCACCGGGGCGAGGCGGGCGATGTGATCGGCCAACGGCCGGTTGAAGCAGACATAGCGGGCTCGCTCGCGGCGGCTGTCGGCATCCTTGAGCAGGGCCAGCGCCAGCTGCGTCTTGCCCGATCCCGCGGTGGCCTCGACCACGTACAGTCCGGAAGGTGAATGCACGCGAGGCACCCATGTCGCGAGGCCCTCGGCGAGCCTGCGGGTGGCGGCCTGGCGTTGTCCCTGGCGGCAGGCCGCATCGGCCACAACGGCAAATCGGTTGGCCAGGAAGTCGTGCAACCGCTCGAGCGCTTCACCCGCGAGCGGCGCATGGGCGCAAGCGACCGCCAGCAGCGCACCGATTCGGTCGAGCTGGCTGGCGTCGATGATGCGCTCGCGCGGGTACCCAATAGTCCCCTGCCCCACCCTGAAATCGGGCAGCAGCAGGAAATGCGCGACGCGGACCTCGTCGAGACGCACATCGCGCAGGCGCCCGATCAAACCCTGCCATTGCCCCTTGGTCTGGAGCGCGAGGTTCTTTTCGTTGGCGCCATAGCGCTTGAAGATCCCGCGTTCGGAAAGGTCGACCTCGCCCGCCTTGACCTCGAGCACCGCCAGATGTCCGGACGGGAACACGACGACGGCGTCGAGCTCGCCGTAGCGCTGCGTCGCACCAGAAACGCTCGACATGGACATGCCGTGGTAGATCCGGCATGCGGCCGGGAGCGCCTGCGCGAGCAGTGCCAGCATCTCGTTTTCACGGTACCGTCCCGCGTCCAAGGCGCGGCGAATCCCAGGGTGCAGTTCGGCCATGCGGCACTCTAATGCCGGCTCGCGCGGTGCCTGATCGCTTGATTCCGCAAAACGTGCAAAACGCACGCGCAGCGACACAATATGTCGCGTCCGGCGGGACACTGGAGGCCTTCCAAGGAGATCCCTTGCCCCGTCAGAATATCGGCTGGTCGCCAAGTCAACGCAACCTCGCCAGTGTCGTCAACAGTCGCGTGTGCCTTGCCATCCTGCGCATCTTTCGCGAGGCGCGACTGGGCGTCGAACGCCATCTGTTCGATGACATCGTGCGGCCGCTATGGCCAGCGCTGCGGCTGGAGCAGCGCGCCATGAAGGCAGCGCTCGTGGCGAGCGCGGGGACGGTCTTGATCACCGGACCACGCATCGCGCTCCTGCCCGATAGCAGCACCGAGGACGCCGAGACCGAAATGCCGGCGTGGCTCGCGGCGATGAGCGACCCACGCGCGGTCCTGCCGCTGGACCCGCCCGAGAACGATGCCTTCCTCAAGGTCCTGGGATCCGCGTTGGTCAACGACCGAGCGGATTTCCGGGCCTTCTTCGACTCCGTCGAGCAACGCCTGGAGCGCCGCGCGGCGCAGCCTTTGACCCTGGACCGCAACATCGACTGGCTCGGCACCCTTCTCGACATGAGCGATCTCGAGAAGCGCGTGCTTGCGCTGTGCGCCGCGCTTGAACTCGGAAGCATCTCGCGCGAGACACTGACCTACGTCGGGCGGACCGTGCGTCGGATCCGCGCGCTCGGCGCCGCCTGCCGCTGCACCGACGAACACGAGTTGGCCGCCGTGGTGGGACGCCAGGGTACCCTGCAGCACAGCGGCCTGCTGCGTCCGGGCGATCGGTCCGACGCCGACCTGGACGATCTGCTGCGACTGTCGCGCCTCGGGTCGCTGCTCACGACGGCGTGTTTCGAGTCGATCGAAGAAATGTCACGAGTCGTCCTCAAGCCGCTGCCAGCGGCACGCGGTTCACTGTACTGGCCGCACCTCGCGGATCGCACCGACCTGCTCGCGGACATGCTGCGCAATACCATTCGCACTGGCGAGGCCGGCATCAACATCCTGCTGTACGGCGCGCCGGGCACCGGCAAGACCGAGTACGCGCGCCAGCTGGTGCGCCAAGCAGGCGCGCTGGGTTTCAGAATCGACGAGTGCGACAACCGACAGCGCGCCGCGTCGCGCGACGAGCGCCTGGGCAGCTTGCGCCTGAGCGACATCTTCGCGCCGGTCGGCAAGAGCGTGCTCGTGCTCGACGAGGCGGAGGACATTTTCCGCGGCGACTACACCAGCCCGCTGAGACGTGTGATGGGCGCCCAGGAGGACAGCAAGGCCTGGATGAACCAACGCCTCGAGTCGAATCGTGTCCCCGTCATCTGGATCAGCAACCAGGTCGACCACATCGACCCGGCCTATCTGCGGCGCTTCACCTACTGCCTCGAGTTTCCGGTGCCGCCACGCGAGCAACGCCGTGACATCGCTCGAACGCACCTTGCGCCGATCGGTGCATCCACACGCCTAATCGAGGAGGCCGCAACCCATGCGACGCTTCCCGCGGCGCTGCTCGCCTCGGCCGCCCGCTTCGCGACGCTGAGCGGCGCGGGCACCGAGCGCGTCGACGGCGCGGTCCGTCTGATGCTGACCGACCAGCTGCGGGCCATGGGCCAGCCATTCAGGGCCTCGGTCGTCGATGGCACGACTCGCTTCGATCTCGCCTACCTCAACGTCGCCGGCAGCGCGCAGCCTGCGCCGATGATCAGCGGCCTCGCGCGCACGGGGCGCGGCAGCGTGCTGTTGGCGGGGCCGCCGGGCACCGGCAAGACGCAGTTGGCGTCACGAATCGCGCGCGAACTGGGCCGTGATCTGGTCTACCGCACGGCCGCGGACATCAACTCGAAGTGGTATGGAGAGAGCGAGCGCAACGTGGCCGACCTGTTCACGCATTGCGATCCTCGTGGCGAGGTGCTCTTCCTGGACGAGGCCGACACTTTGCTCGGCGATCGCGGCACGACTGCGCACCGGGCCGACCGCGCCGTCACGGCGGAATTCCTGCGTCGCGTCGAGGCGTTCGAAGGCGTCTTCATTTGCGCGACCAACCATGCGCGCGTATTCGATGCGGCCCTCATGCGCCGATTCGTCTTTCGGATCGAACTCCTGCCGCTCAGCGCCGCGCAGCGCGAAGCCCTGTTCCGGGAATGCGTGGGCTCCGCCAGCGGTGGTGCGGCGATCGATGACGCCCCGCTCGAGGCCATGCCACGTCTCAGGCTGCGGCGACTCGACGAGCTGACGCCAGGCGATTTCGCCAACGTCGGCAAGCGCTTCGCCGCCCTGGGCCTGGCGGGCAGCGTCGACGCTTGGATCACCGAGCTCGAGGCAGAACACCGCGCCAAGCCCGGCTGCGCCCGCGGCGCCATCGGCTTCCTGTGACTTGGGGCACGATCCCGACCGCTCGCACCACTGCAAGGCAACACCATGAAGAACGAAACCGTGGTCGGCGACATCGACCGGCGAGCGAGTGCGAATTACTCGGTCATATCGGCCAACGCCGGGCCATGTTTCGCGTCGGGCGTTGCCGTCGCCATCCACACCGCCGCAGGCCCGGCACTGGAGGCGTTCCGCGCACCGCATTCCCCGCCGAGTTTGGGGCGCGGCCGCGATCACGCCGGCCTTCCAGCTCGGCAATTCATGGATGGTGCATGTACACGCACGGCCCTACCCGAACGAGGAAGAGCCCCCGAGACCCATTGCGCACGCGCCATCCGCTCGGCAATGGAAATGGTTCGCGCACATTGCTTCGAATCCGTCGCGGTGCCCCCGATTGGCACCGACGCGCTTCGCTTCCGACCGATCCTGGCCGCATCGATCATGGATCGAGTCGTGCGGGAGTCGATCCTTCCTGACAGCTCGCTTCGCTGGTTGCGCGTGAGCGACGTCAACGCACCCATGCCAGCGATCCTCGAGTACGCATTCAACGCGCTTTTGGCCACCGGGGGTGAGGCATGAGTCCAGCCGGCGGCTCGCCCGCACACCCGTCCATCGTCAACCATGTGGCGTCCCTGCTCCTGGGGTCGGAGGGGCCCGCTTGGGACGAGGAGGACATCTCGGTGGCCCTGCAAGGCGGCGCGGCCGTTCGCCACGCGCGCTGCGCGATCGGCGCCGACTTGCGCGATGCGCTTGCGAATGCGCTCGTGGCCTGCGAACTGCCGCATGGACAAGGCGTCCACGGTGCAGTCGCGCTACTCCAAATCGCGAAGTCAGCTTCCACTCATCGTAGCCATCGCGAGTTCATGAGGGCAATGATCGATCGGTTCGGCCCAAACGCAAATTGTCTGACCGCGGCGCGGCGCGTTATTGCCGCGGATCCGGAGCCAATCCTTGATCTCTGGATTTCCGTGGCGGAGAAGTCATGAGATACCCCGTGTCAACCCTTCGCGAGCACGAGCAAGTTCCAAACGACGCGATGCGTGGTGGGAGCGTTGATGTTGTGATCCATCCATGCACGCTGGGCGACGCGCAGCCATGCTTTGCTCAGGGTGCGAATGGCGTGCGGATGGTCGCAGCCGCGATCTCTGGACTTGGTGCATGGCGACGTGACTCGCTGTCCGGCGCGCTCGCTCGCACGCCTGGCCGAGCAGCTGCGACTGGCCCCAGCGGCATCGAACGTCGCGGGGGCACGCAAGTCGATTCCAAGCGATCGACGCTCGATCGGCGTCGAGTCAACTGCCTTGTTTACCGGCGATCGCGCAACGAACACGGATTGCTCAGCCCGGCGGACGACCGGTTCGTCGCAAGCGCCGACCGCCCGGCGCCGAGGGCGACCCCGTCCTGCGCACGACCCGCGTCCATCGACACCGCGAGGGTGGTCCAGTGGGCCGTCATCAGGTCGGCGAGGCATGACTCGACGAACCGTGTCTTATTTCACGGCATGAACATATTGAACGTGGCCAGTGACTCGTATCAGTCCAACACCACATGCGCGCGGGTTGTCTCGCGACTTGCGTTCTGCTGAAATGCCTGCGCAGTTCGGCGTGGAGGAGACGGGCTTGCGACGGCATTTCGGCCGTTGCTGGACGCATCACGTGCTGGAATAAAGAGGAAGAACGTGATGAGAGAAGCCACCCGGGCCACGGCCGTCGTCTTCGGCCGCCTGCAGTCCAGAGAGCTGAGACTTGCCGCAGCGCGCAGTCGCGTCGCAGGCTTGCAGGTCATGACCATGGAGCAACTGGCGTGCCGATTGGCCGGCGGATTTCTCCGGCCCATCGATGACGAAGCGCTTCGGAAAGCCCTGCAGATAGCGCTGGCGGAAACCCCGCTGGGCGAACTCGACAAGATCAAGCTTCTCCCTGGCATGGTGGATGCCTGCGTGGGCACCCTGCGCAAGGTCTGGACGGCGCGCATCGACCTCGCCAACGCCGGAGACCATCCGCGACTGGCCTCGCTCGCGGCCTTGGAAGGTGCGCTGCTGGCCGCATTGCCTCCCGGCATGAAACGCCCGGGCGAACTCGTCGACGCCGCCATTTCACGCATTCGGCACGCACCGGCCGTTCTGGGACGCATCGACGTCCACGGCATGACGGAAATGGAGCCCTGCTGGCGCCCGCTGCTCGGTGAGCTAACCGGGGTCACGGAGGTTCGGTGGCACGCCGGGCCACGCTTCGTTCCGGAGTGGCTGATTGGCACGGGCGTGAAGGTCTTGAGCTCCGCAGCGACTACGCCGGGTCGCGAGACGGTGAGCGCCGCATCGGCGCTGCACGAGGCGGTGGAGGCGATGCGCTGGGCGCGTCGACTGGTTGCGAGCGGCGAGGCTCATCCGCGGGAGATCGCAATCGCATCCACGTCCCCTGGTGAGTTCGACGACCACTTCCTGGCGCTGCGGGCCGACGCGAACATGGACCTGCATTTTGTCCACGGCACGAAGGTGATGGCAAGCCGCGAAGGCCAAGCCGCCGCCGCGCTCGCGGATATCCTGCTGCGCGGGCTGACACAGCGCCGGTTTCGTCGCTTCGTGGCGCTCGCGCAGGCTCCCGTCGGCCCCTTCGCGGGATTTCCGGAAGGCTGGCTGAAGATCCTGCCAGCCGACGCGCCACTATCGTCGCCGCAATCCTGGCGGAAGCTGGCCGCCGCCCTCACTGCGCAGTCCTGGCCGGATGGCGCGGACATGACATTCCGACTGCGCGAGATTCTTCGACTGCTCCAGTTGGGTCATCCGGGCGCGGACGCTGCCGGCGCCACGCTCCTTCACGGTCGAGCTTTGGGCATCTGGAAGAAGGCGCTCGCCGCGGGCCCCGCGGCCTCACTGGACCTCACGTTGCAGGAGATGCGCGAGGACGACGGATTCGAGGCGTGCGAGAGCGTTGTCTGGCTGCCTGCCGCGCATCTCGCGGCGGCTCCGCGGCCGTTCGTCAGGCTACTGGGCCTGAACTCGTCGCGCTGGCCGCGACGCCAGTCGGAAGACCGCCTGCTGTCCGACCACATCGTTCCGAGCGAAAAGCTCGAACCGCTCGCCGTGTCGGAAGCGGACCGGCGAGACTTCGAGACGATCCTGCGCACGTCAGCGCGCCAGGTGGTCCTGTCCTATGCGCGCCGGGACGGCGAGGGGCGCCTGCTGGGCTTGAGCAGCCTGCTCCACGCAATGCCGACGCCGATCTACCTGCGCCGCCACCGCCGCGCGGACCACGCATTCAGCGAGTCCGACCGATTGGCGGCAAGGCCCGACGAATTCGCCACGGAAGCACAGGCCGCGAGCGCCCACCGTTGCTGGATTGGTTGGGGTAAGTTCGATCTGACCGCGAACGACGGTCGCGTCCGTGCGGAGCATCCGGTCGTCCTCGCCGCGCTGGGTCGCCGGCAGTCCGCGAGCTCGCTTTCTCTCATGCTACGCAATCCCTTGGGCTTCGTCTGGCGGTACGGGATGAAGCTCAAGGCACCCGAGCTTTCCGAGGAGCCCCTGGTTCTTGACGCGCGCGAGTTCGGCAATCTCGTGCATGCCGTGCTCGACATGGCGCTGCAGGTCACCGTGGCCCAACAGGCCTCTGGCACTCCCGTCGATCTCTCGATCGCCGTGACCACCGCGCTCGCAGGCATCCGCTCGAGCTGGGAGGCGGTTCATCCGGTCCCGCCCGAGTTCATCTGGAATCGCACGCTCGCGGATGTCGGCGAGCTGGCACGGCAGGCCTTGGCGTCGACGCACCAGCACGCGGCCGGCTGGACGTCCTTCAGCGAGGTCGCCTTCGGCGGCGTCAAGCCGAGGATGGATGCCGCATTGCCGTGGGACCCCGAACGGGAGGTGGTTATTCCTGAAACACCGTTTCGCGTGGGCGGCTACATCGACCGGCTGGACCTCGAGGCCGGGAACGCTCGCGCCCTCGTGGTCGACTATAAAACCGGCAAGGCGCGGGGAGACTTCGTCCTCGACGGCGGAAGAGAACTGCAGCGCTGCCTATACGCCTTCGCGGTGAAGGCGCTGCTGGACCCCGCCGTGATGGTGGTGCCCTCCCTGCTGTACCTGCGCGCGCAACACTCGATGCCGATGTCAGACCCCGGCGCGGCGTTGGCCGCGCTGCAGAAGTACCTGAATACCGCCAGAGTCAATCTCGTCGTGGGCAATGCGGTGCCTGGCATCGACGCGGCCGGCACATATGACGATCTGGCGTTTGCACTGCCCGCGAACGCCGCGGCGAGTTACAAGAGACGAAAGCAGCAAGCGGTATCCGAGCTGCTGGGCGATGCAACACTGATCTGGGAGGCCGAATGATGGCGACCGCACCTTTGGCGGATGCCGCCGCGCGCCACGCGGCGTTGAGTGAACATGATCGAACGCTGCTCGTGGAAGCCGGAGCCGGCTCCGGAAAGACGGCGGTCCTGGCGGGCCGCATCGCGATGCTGCTGCTGCAGGGAAAAGCGCCGAAGAGCATCGCCGCGGTCACGTTCACCGAACTTGCCGCGAGCGAGTTGCTTCAGCGGGTACGTCACTTCGTGGCCTGTCTGTTGCGCGGCGATATCCCGCTCGAGCTCCGGCTCGTGCTTCCCGACGGTCCGACAGAAGCCCAGCGCCAGGCGCTGCACCGTGCGCAGGCCCATCTCGACGACGTGACATGCTCCACCATCCATGGCTTCTGCCAGCGGTTGATCCGTCCCTACCCCGTCGAGGCCGATGTCGATCCGGGCGCCTCCATCATGGACGCCGACCAGGCCGCGTCCGCTTTCGACGAAGTGGTGGACGGCTGGCTACGCACGGAACTGGGAGCGGACGCACAGGGGATCCTCGCGGAGTTGATGCTCGCGGATACCGACGCGACGTTCGCGACGGTCCGGTCGGTTCTCAAGCACCTGAAGGCGAACGAGCATGTTAGGGCGCCCCAATCTCGGTCGCTTTCGGCGGCACGGATCGCCTTCAAGACCGCGGTTGCGAGCTTCTCCCGGATTCGAGTGGATGCCGGATTTTCGGAGCTGGAGACCGCCGAAGCCGTTGAAGCGTTTGCCGAGATGGCAGGCGACCTCGATCGCTTCGATGTCGTCACGGCATCCGGGGTTGTCGGACTCCTGCGTTCGAAGCCAAATGATGCCCTGTGCACCGCTGCCGGCAAGTTCAAGGCGTTCAAGAAGAAGGGCAAATGGGAGCAGGCTGCCAAGGCAGCGGGTCTGTCGACCGCGCGGGGCGCGCAGGTGGCGGCTGAAGCCACCGACGCATACTTGGACTGCTGCGAAGCGTGGAACACACTGCTTGCGGCCTCCTCCGCGTGGGCGGCGAACGAGTTGTTGCCCATCCTGCGACCAGCGGTCGATCGCATGCAGGAATCCAAGCGAGCCATGGCGCTCATGGACTTCGATGACCTTTTGAGGGCGGCGCGCAACCTGCTGCGCGGCCACCCGACCGTCCGCGAAGCGCTTGCGGCCAAATACCGACACGTGCTGGTGGACGAGTTCCAGGATACGGATCCGGTCCAGACGGAGATCTTCTGGCGGTTGTGTGGTGATCCGCTCGCCGGAGACGACAGCGCCGATTGGCGGCGGTTCCGGATTCGCCCTGGCGCCCTCTTCCTCGTTGGCGACCCCAAGCAAGCCATCTATCGCTTTCGAGGCGCCGACGTGCTCGCCTACCTCGAGGCGCGCGAGGCGCTGCGCGCGCAGGATCCGAGCAGCATCCTCTCGATCGCCGTCAACTTCCGCTCCTGTCGCCCGATCCTGGACCACGTCAACCAGCGTTTCGCGGCGCCGCTCGCGCTTGCCGGTCAGCCAGGCTTCATCGAACTGCACGCCTGGCATCCGGCGCGCGAGGGCGGACCCTGCGTCACGGCACTCGACGTACTGGTGGCCGATGCGAGCGGCAAGGCGAATGCCGAAACCATACGAAACGGTGAAGCGGAAGCGGTTGCGCGCCTTTGCGCCAATCTGATCCGCAACGAACTCGTGAAGGATCCGGCCACCAGCGAACGTCGTCCGTGCCGTCCCGGCGACATCGCGCTGCTCGCGCCGACAGGTGCGGACTTGTGGCGATACGAGCAGGCGCTGGAGGACCTTGGCATCCCGGTCGCGACGCAGGCCGGCAAGGGCTTCTTCAGGCGTCAGGAGGTGCAGGACCTGATCGCCCTCACCCGGGTGCTTGCCGACGGCCGGGACAGTTTGGCGCTCGGGGCGCTGCTCCGAGGTCCCATGGTAGGGCTCACCGACGAGGAGATTCTGGACATGCTCTGGATCCTTCGGGATGCGCACACCGACTTGCCCGCCGCGCTCAACCTGAACCTGGATGTCGCACGCGTGGAGCATCCGCTTGTCCGCGACGTCATGCAGCGCCTGCAGGGACTACGGCGACGGTCGCGCAGCACGACCGCGCACAACCTACTCGCGCAGGCCGTCGACGAACTGCGTGTCAGACCCGTGCTGATGCAGCGCGGTGGCCGCCAGGCGGGCCGCGCATTGGCAAACGTCGACCTTTTTCTGAACCTTGCCCGTGCCTACGACCTTCGAGGCCTGACTGCGTTCTCGGACACGGTTCGCCTAGCATGGGAAGACGAGAGCCGCGCGGTGGAAGGGCGGCCGGACGCCCAGGAAGAGTCCGTCGCGCTGCTGTCCATGCATGCGGCAAAAGGACTCGAATGGCCTGTCGTCATACCCATCAACGGTGCCACGGCGACCATGGCGCCCGATAGACATGTGCTTTCGCGCAATGACGGCACGCTGTATTTCCCGATTCTGGGAGTGGCCCCTTTGGGTCACGAGGAAGCCCTGGCCTCGGAAGCGTCCCAACTTCAGCGCGAGCGCGTGCGACTCTGGTACGTGGCCGCCACCCGCGCACGCGAACTGATGATCATTCCCCGCCTGGACGTTGGCGCCCCTGCGAACTCCTGGAATGCGATCGTCGACCTGGGACTGGCGACACTTCCCGCAGTCGCCATTCCGACGAACCCTCCGGCAATGGTCCCGGGCGCACAGGAGGCGACGACCGCGCAAACTCGAGATGCCTTTCAGGAGGAGGCTGTGCGGATCGCGGCAGCCGGTCACGCCATCGTCTGGGCGGTCCCCAGTCGCGAGGAAAATGCCGCGACGCCCCTTCTGCGTGAGGAACCAAGACAAGTCTACGTCGCCGCCGCGGACCATCCCACTGAACCCCCGGGGGAATTGCCGCCAACCCAAGGCGGGCGCGAGCGCGGGCTGATCTTGCACAAGCTGCTGGAAGAGATTTTGACAGGCGAGACGTCCGACGACGCTGGCGGGCTGGTCGCGCGAGCCGCCGAACTGTGCAAGATGCTTGGCACGAGTGTCTGCGAGGACCCTGCGAGGGGCATTTCTCCTATCGAACTCGCAGCCACCGCTCGCAAGGCGCTGGCGATCGATGTCGTCGCGGCCCTGCGGTCACGTCTGGTTCCAGAGTTCAATGTCTATGCGTCCAACGAGTTCGATGGCAAAGAGCACGTTCGCGCGGGCATCGTGGACGCGATCGCCTATGGCGACGACGGGGAACCACTGGCCGTGATCGACTGGAAAAGTGATGTTGCGCCAACAGCGGAAGCAGTGGCTCACTACAAGGCGCAAATTCGGTCGTATCTGGACATGACCGGAACGCCCAAGGGATACGTCGTGTTTGCAAGCACCGGGATCGTTCACGAAACCACGCTCGCGAACTCGCCTTGGCCCGCGTCGTAAAGCAGACAGGCTTTGCATTGATCGCATGAAAACCTGGAGATTCAAGTTTCAGGAAGGCTTCCAGACTCACGACCTGGACGGCGGCTCGCTGATCAACGTCGCCAAGCGAATCCACAAGCGGCTTCGCAACATCACGGGGCGATGCGAAGTTGATCGGGGAGCCCGGCTACCGTGAGGCACTATGCTTGCCCGCTGGGGCCGCCTTCGCCCACCGTATGCGCAGGTTTCTCTCCACTGTACGCACACCGTGAGCTGCGCTAAAGGTCTTGAGATATTCGTTTCGCCGCCAGAGTGAGCGCTTTTTCCATGCGCGCACGGCTGGCTGCGCGAATTTGCCGAAGCCCAAGCTCTCTTGCCATTCGGCTGATTGGTTCTTCCGAGCCAGCTTCGACAAGAACTGATCGCGCAAGCGACATCATCTCTTCGATGCAGATCTCGTCAACCGGCCGGGCGTCTTCCCCAGCTGCCCGGAAGCGAGAATGCTCTTCCGACCTCGCAGAGGCGGGCCAGAAGAAGTCCCCTGCGTCCTCGCTCGAGCATTCAAAACTTTTCGCGGCCAGCCTCACCACGCGTTCCTGGATGCGCGCGCCGGTGCGCTGCCAGCCATGCGCTCGTGCGATGCGCCGGGCGAGCGCGGAATCCAGCAAGGGACCCTCGCTGGCCACGACGTGCGAGATCATCTTGTTGAGTGTGGCGTCGTAGGAGGCTTCGAAGAACCGATTTGGGTCTGCCGCTGCGACCACAGCGGTGGGATCGGATTCCGCGTACACCGACGAGGTCAGCGGAGGCGCCAGTGCGGCTGGATCATTGCGCGCATAGAGCTCAGCAGATACTCGCTCAGGAGCATTCTCATTGCGGATTTCGCCCGTTCCCTCAATCTCTTCATGATCGTCCTTGCGGGAATCGGTTGGGGTCGCCGGACTCTTCTGTAGGTCCTCCACATCGTTCTTTGCCCTGCTGATCGCTTCTGCGGCGGCTACGCGGGCGGCCTCTCGGTCTGCTTCCTCGGCGCGTAGCGCGCGGCTTCGTTCAAGCAACGCCTTGAGTTGAAGGTCGATCCGTTCGAGAGTCCCAGCACGATCGACCCACCAATCCGTCGACCAGATCCGCACGATTTCCCAGCCCAGACCCCGCAGGACCTGCTCACGCAGCATGTCGCGGTCACGCGCGGTCGCCGATCGGTGGTAGGTGGCTCCATCGCACTCGATTCCAGTCAGGTACGTGCCTCTCGCGTCGGGATGCACAACGGCCAGGTCAACACGGAACGAGGACGCACCGATCTGCGTATGAAGCTCCCACCTTTTGGCGGAAAGTGCGGCCGCCACCGCTTCTTCGAACGGGCTTTCGAATCCGCCTAGACTGCCCTTCGTCGCTTCTGCAAGGGCTTTCTGTCCGCGCTCCGCGAACTCCAGGAAGTGTTTCAGGTCCCTGACGCCGCGGGCCTGCGTGCGCGCCAGATCCATCTTTTCCGGCCGAAGGCTCGAGAACACCCGAAGTTCCTGGCGGGCACGCGTGATGGCCACGTTGAGGCGGCGCTCACCGCCTTCGCGGTTCATGGGGCCAAAGTTCATCGACACGGCGCCGGTGAGGTCCGGGCCGTAAGTGATGGAGAAGTACATGATGTCGCGCTCATCGCCCTGCACGCTCTCCAGGTTCTTCACGAAGAGTGGTTCCAGCGCCGACTCTGCAAAATGGGATTCGAGCGACGCATCCTTGCGGCGCTCCTCGTCGAGCATGTCCTCGATCAGCGTTTGTTGTTCCGAGTTGAAGGTCACGACACCGATGGTGTGACCCGTCTCGCGGAATCCCGGCTCCTTGAGCTTGGCGACGATGTCGGCAACAACGGCACGCGCCTCGGGCTTGTTGATGCGGGCGCCGCCCTTTTCGTAGACGCCGGCGACGTGATGGAAGCTCACCGCGGTGTCTACCGTTACCGGTGAAGGGAAGGTGACCAGTGATCCACCGTAGTAGCGATGGTTCGAAAACGCGATCAGGCTCTCGTGCCGGCTGCGGTAGTGCCAGGACAGGTTCATCGTGGGCAAGTTCGCGCCCATGCATTCGTCCAGGATGCTTTCCAGATCGCCTTCGGTATCCTCCTCGTCGTTGACTGATTCGGCACGGTCGAAGAAGCTCGTCGGCGGCAGTTGCTTCGGATCTCCAACCATGACGACCTGCTTGCCGCGCGCGATCGCGCCAACTGCATCCCAGACGGGAATCTGGGAGGCCTCGTCGAAAACCACGACGTCGAAGGCGTTGGCGTCCGCGCTCAGGTACTGGGCGATAGACAGCGGACTCATCAGGAGACAAGGCGTCAGCTTGGTCAAGGCTGTCGGAATGCTGGACATCAGCGTCCGCAGTGGCAGATGCTTGGTCTTCTTCGTCATCTCATGGCGAAGAAGACCCCATTCGGAGTTGCGCGTCACGCTTTCCTGCTGGGGCAGGTCCGCACACAGGCGCGCGCGGATCCATGCGCGCGTCAGGTCCGTGTACCGGGCTTCCAGCGCCCGAAAATCGCCGATGCGTTTCTCGTGCTCTGCTGCCACGAAGGTCCGAATCACCGGTTCGTTGTCGACCACGATGTTCAACCACCAGCGGCTGTAGTTCGTCTCGAACGCGCGGCGAACCTGCCCGGCGTTCACGGCTCCGTTTTCGATGCCTGCAACGACTCCCGACAGTCCAAGCAAGATGGCCTGACCGCGGACTTTCCGCCATGCGCACCACGCATTCAGCCGCGGCTCGGACTGGATGATCCCGGTGCAACGATCGATGAGGTCGATCAGCGGGATTTCACCGAGGTTCGCCTTGGACTGCTCGGAGAACGCCCCCGCAACGCATAGCTGGTCGATCTTTGGCTGAAGTGCGAGCCATGCCGTGAGGTAGCCCTGTCCCGAGGCAGCGACGGCGCCGCTCGGTTCAAGCAGAGCATTGTTCTCGCCGATCAGCCGCTCCAGGGGTGCGGTGATGGCATGGAGGTCTTCAGGCGTTGCCGCCAAGTTCGAGATGGCGGTGCTGACGGACGCCTGAAACTTCAGTGCCTTGTCGACCACGTCGATATTTGTACGCAGTCCGTCCCAAAGTCCGTTCGTCGCTTCTTTCAGATCGATCAGCTGCGCGAGCGCCTGCTCGACACCCGCGCGTCGTTGCAACGTCCGAAAGTCTGCCGCCATGGCCTCGCCGCAAGAGCCAGCCGCGACCGCCTCGTGGGGCTCAGTGAGCGATCCAAGGCCACGGACTTGCTCGGTCGCGGCGGTGAAATCCAGAGCTGCCTCCAGGACATCGATCCGAGTTGAGATCCCGGACCACAGTGAGGCGGTGGGTGCCGCGAGGCCTTCGAGGGCTGAGATTTCGGCGTCGATCGCCCGAAGTGCACGAAGCTTTTTGAGTTCTTCGGCGAGCCGGTCGCCGCAGCGACCGTTGGCCACAGGCTCCAAGCCCGCATCATTCCATTCGCGGCCTTTTTTCGCGCCATCCAGCTCCGCCTGGAACTTGAGCGCCGCTCGCGCGAATTCGGGGCGTGTTTTGAGGCCAGCCCATACGCCGTCGACTGCCGGTCCGATCTCCAGAGCATCGAGTTCTGTCCGCAACGCCCGAATCTGGGCCCACAGGCGCAAGTCGCTCGCGACCTTGGGCTCGCCTTCGCCGACGATGCAGCCGTCCATCGCTTGCCTCACCTTACGCTTGGCGACAAGCGAGAGCGGCCAGACGGTCTTTTCAGCCTTCGCGAGCTCTCGCTGGAGTTGAGAAACGTTCAAATGCTCGATCTGTTCGCCGTACTGCACGGACAGCTGGCTCATGGCTTTGCCCATGTCGTCGAGCAACCGAAGTCCGTTCTCAAGCTCTTGCACGACGTCATCGGACCAGGTCGTCCCCAGTGCTCTGTGGAGAGCGCGCCGCTGCTCAATCAGGAGCATTCCACGGCGGCAGGACGCGACGATCGAGGGCGACCAGGACGGAGACAAGGAAGCCGACAGTTCCCGATGTTGTGCCAGTTGCTCGAGGCCGCCGCGAAGTCGGTCGGCGATCGCACGGGAATCGGCCCGGGCCGCGAAGCGCCAGTCGTGACCAGATGCCGTGGGGAGTGCGCGGGCAAGCACGCCCATGGCACCTCGCACACGTCGTGTCGAAGGAAGGCGAGGGAAGCCGCATGCGCCGATGAGGTGTTCATAGGCGGCAATCAAAGACTGAGCCACCGGAAGGACGTTGCGTGCCGCATCCACAAGGGCTTGCTGCAGCGTGGGCGACCATTCGCTATGGCCGACGTCCGCGAGCGGGTTCTTGAGCAGGCCGTCATAGCCGACCGCCTTTGCGTTGACATCCAGGCGCTCGACCACGTTGACCATCGCCTGCATGGCCGCCGCGTCGTGCTGGTGGGCTGCACCCCAAGACAATCCCAGCTGCGGAACCGCGTCGCCATCAACGACCCGCCCGATCGCCTCGTAGATCGTCATTCCATTTCCGAAGCGGAAATGCAGCCGCTCGACGTAGGCGTTCAGATCGTCGCGCAGCGCCTTCAGTCGCCCGGCCTCCGCGCGCCAGACTTCGGGGTCGACGTCTCCAGTGGCTTCCCAGGAATTCTTCAGCTGCGCGAGCACATCGAGCTTGCGCGCCTTGCTGGAATGCAGTTCCAGGCAAAACTCTCCCAGCTTCACTTCACGCAGGCGGCGGAACACCACGTCAAGCGCCGCGATCTTCTCGGAGACGAACAGCACCCGCTTTCCTTCAGCTAGGCATTGTGCGATCAGGTTGGAGATCGTCTGGCTCTTGCCGGTGCCGGGGGGCCCAATGAGCACGAAGTCCTTGCCGCGAACCGCGGCCATGACGGCAGACAGCTGCGACGAGTCGGCCGGTAGCGGGCAAAAGGTCTGCTCAGGGCCGAACTCGCGGTCCAGATTGCGGGGATGCGGGAAGGGAACGCCTGCGGGATAGTTATCCCTCGGTGAATCGATCAGGTGGCGAACCACGGCGTTCTGCCTGAGCTGGTCTGTGCGCTCGGTCAGGTCTTTCCACATCAGGTACTTGGCGAACGAGAACATCGCGAGGACGACCTCCTCGGAGACCTCCCATCCCTTGATGTCCTTGATCGCAGTGGACACTGCCTTCCAGACCGCTGGCACGTCTAGGCCGCTGTCGTCCTTGGGCAACTCGCCATCAGCAACGCCGAGATTCAGGTTGAAATCCTGCCGAAGCATCTCGATGAGCGTGGGGTTGAAGCGCGGCTCGTCGTCGTGGATCGCCAGGGTGAAGCCCGAGCGGGCGCTCTTTCGGCTGAGCGTGACTGGCACCAGGATCAGGGGCGCGCGGTACTTCTGGCCCGCACGATCGTCTCGCGTCCAGTTCAGGAAGCCGAGCGCAAGGTAGAGCGTGTTCGAGCCTCCCTCCTGCATGGTTGTGCGGGCCGCGCGGAACAGTTCGACAAGGCGGGCCTCGAGTTCATCCTTTGGAACGCCGACGAACACCTCTTTGCGCTTCAGGGCGTCCAAGGCGTGCGCGCGTCGCACGTCTTCGTGCTCCCGGCTTTCGTAGACCGCCTGGCTGCGTGGATCGGCGCCATCCATGAGATCGGGACGGGACAGTACCTTGAGGCTCTGATTGTCAGCCAGCACATCCTCCAGCAAGCTTGCGTCGGGCGCCTCCAGCTTCAGCGCCTTCTTGCTGCCCTTGAAGTTCAGGAGGTTGTTTCGCAGCGACAGATCAAGAAGCTTGCGCTGCCACCGAGCCAGCCGGTCCTTGGGGTTCAGGGACGCCGGGTCGGCCTCCTGCGCCTGACCCTCGTCCGCCATGTCGGACGGGGCGTCGTCGAATGTCGGTTCCGACGCCGAAGCCAGCTCCGTGGGCGGCGCGATGACCAGGGTCTCCACGCTGGCAAGCGGCTTGATGCGCTGCAGGCGAGAACGCCGGATGTCGATGGCGAGCTCGAACTTTTCTTCCACAGCCTCGCTGATCTGCTCGGCACCGCGCTGCGTGGCGTAACTGAAGGTCGGAGCGGGTCGCTGTGTGGCGATCGTAGTCTCGAAGACCACCAGCTCCTTAAGCTTGATCCGCTTTCGAAGGGCAGTGACATCGTCCACAACAGTCGTCGTGAACTGATCGGCTTTGAGCCAGACTCCCGCGAACGCGTGTCCCTTGGTGAAGACGATGATGGGGTTCAAGCCGGCCTGCTCCAGCGCGGAGCAGAACATCAATGCAAGATCCAAGCAGGTGGCCAAGCCGGCGTCCGTCACCTGGCCGGCGCCACGGACCTTTTGGCCGGTGTGCTCGAAGCTTGCGGGTGGGAGTGCGTAGTCCAAACCGAGCGAGGCAACGGCGCTCCAGATCCCTGAAGCCAGCTCCCATGCCCGCCTATTGCCGCCTGCATACCCGTCGAGCGCCGGGCTTTTGCCGTTCTGGCGAAGAATGTCGGCAGCCTTTTTGAGCAAGCGATCGATGGCCGGATCGTTCGGCTGAACGAAGGCGGCCACGAGATCCGGCATGTGCGAGAGGCCGCCCCACTGGTTGCGGGGCAGCAATTCGACCTGACTTTGCAGCGTGGCAAGCTCCGTGGCGTCATTTCCCCGGGGCCTGAGTGTGAAAGAGACCGTCGACTGCTCCGCTTCGGTCAATCGAGTCAGGAGAGGACCGTCGAGTTCGACGTCGAGATCGGGAAGGCTGCGCGTTGCACCCTCGGCGACCGATTCGATCCGCCAGACCTTCGGCCGCAGAAAGGCGGGAAC
Organism: Xenophilus sp. L33; assembly: GCF_009765735.1. Taxonomy (GTDB): domain Bacteria; phylum Pseudomonadota; class Gammaproteobacteria; order Burkholderiales; family Burkholderiaceae_C; genus Variovorax. The sequence continues at coordinate 66,126 of NZ_LMUW01000186.1, read as the reverse complement.
GCTCTCGATCCAAAGATCGACCTGTCCCAGCGCCGATGGCGTCTCGTTCACGATGCTCAAAGCCTTGATCATCGGCACGGCGTTCTGGAAGTCGGCGAGATTGAGCTTTCCTGCGATCACGGCGTCCAACCGAACAATGCGCGGCGGCTCCGCTGGCGATGTCTCAGGCGGTGGAATCTGATCGGTGAGCTTAGGATCTGTCATGGCTGCGTGCCCTTGCACGTTGGGTAGGTGCTGCAACCCCAAAAGGAATTGCCTGCGTTCGCGCCGCGCCTGGCGGTTCGACGTGTCATTGCCGCTTGGCAGAGGGGGCAGGGGGGCGGGACCTGTGCCGAAGAGGCCGACCGAGCGCTCGGAGAGGGGGCCGATCGATCGGGCGCAGCGGCGACGCGCGCCTGGTCAAGCAGAACTTTCAGCGCTGATCCGTCGACAAGCTGCACGTTCCGTCCCTGAGCGAAGGCCTGCGCTTCGGCTGTGAATACGCCGGAAGTCACGACCATCCCGCCCGCTGCGCCTTCGGCCGCCATGACGCCGTAGAGTTCGCGCACGATCTGAACGCCGACCTTGAGCGCTCTCCACTGCTTGCACTGAACAAGGTACTTCTCGCTGCCTTTGCGCAGACGCAGGTCGACTCCTCCATCGGCACCCTTGCCGTCGCCTTCCAGGACTTTGTAGCCTTGAAGACGATAGCCTTCGCCGACGAGCAACTCGAACTCGCGCCAACTCATGTCGTCAAGGACACCGACGCCGGTTTGCGAATTCACTCTCTCCACAAGCCCTTGGCGTTTTTTCCGCTCCAGGATGGAAACCAAAGCGCCAAGTATGCAGACGGCGGGCACCACGAACTGGCCCAGATAGGCAAGACCCCGCCAAGCGGAGCTGGCGACTACCTGGCCGATCTGATCTGGTCGGGTAGCAACCGTCGCTGGCGAAGCTGCCAGTTGATGCAAGACGACGTAGCTGAGAACGGCGAGCGCCAAGCCGCCCCACCAAGGCAGCATTGAAATCAGAGCGATGAAGTCGTCTGCAGAGTTGTTCTTCTTGCGACGTGCCATACGGTCAATCGGTGAGCGATAGGAATTGGCCATGCTGTTGAAGGAGCGCCGCAAAGGCGGCTTCGTCCAGGACCCGGATGTGCGCTCCTTCCGCGTTCAGCTGGATGGCTTTGCGCTGCTTCGTGCTCATGCCGTCCGCGCCGACCAGGGACGCGTCTTGATCTCCGACGATGACGATGTTGGTTTTGCGCGAGACGCTGCTGCAGCACTGACAGCCCAGCGCGGCGGCCTTGGCTTCGGCGGTGCCACGCGGCACGGACAGCTCGCCGGTGAACACGATCTTCGTCCCCGCCAAGGGACCCACGCAGTTGGGTTCAGGAGCAGGAGCCCTCTTGCGCGGCTGATCGTTGTTTTCGACGGCTGGGATGCCGACAGTGCCAAGCCAGTCGCGGGCCCAGGTGTCAGTGCTCTCCTGTGCTCTCACGAAAACCTCGCCAGCCGCCCTTGCGTCGGATAGAGCGTCGTGATGGCTCGTGAGGTTGATCTGCAGCTTCGCGCAGATCTTCTTCAACGCCCATCCATCCGCGGTGAACTCAGGAGGCCAAGCCTTCTTGACAACATGCTGGAGGTCAAGCCACGTGTTCTCGAGGCTCGGTAGCCCGTACCGAGCCGTGGACTGCGAAAATGCGCTTCGGTCGAAGTCGCCATAGCTAGCTATGTAAGCGACGCCGAGCCGGGCACGGACCTCATCGATGATCTCTGGGAAAGTCGGAGCGTGTTCGACCGCCTTGCGTCCAATCCCGTGGATGGCGACATTGATGACGTTGAATTCGTCTTCTGGGTTCACGAGGGTGGTCCACTCGTCCACCACTACTCTGTTCTCGTAAACGACGAGGCCGATCTGACAGATGGACGCGCGGCGCGAGTTTGCGGTTTCGACGTCAATGGCGACGAAGCGAGTCACGGTTCAGCTATCCTCTGACGTCAAAAGCGCAAGCGTCTGGGCGTCATCCGCGAACGTGACCTGAGTCTGAAATCGCGTGCAGACCAGACTGATCGGGACGCCAGTGTCAATGTCCAAGTCCTCGCCGCGCAAACCCTGCCAGGTTGCGAGATAGTGCATCGAGCCAAAGCGCCTGCCTGCCTTCAGAGGCTTGTCCGACCCGCCCTTCCAGGCCAGCGGAGGAAGTTCCCCGCGGCGCGCCGCCTCAGACAGGCTTGGCAACTCCTGCGCTTTCTGGATTCCGCGCAGCCATGAACAGACCAGGCCGCCGTCAGGACCGCCCCACCGCTCAAGCCAGCTATAGCCGAATGGCGTCTTGTCCGTGGCGTCACGATAGATGCGTGTCACGACATCACCTGTGTTCGCAGGCAGTACCACACGACCGCGCCTTGCGTTGCCTTCTTTTTCATAGATTCCTCGCTCGTCTAGCATCGTAGGCGCGGCATAGGGAAGCTTTTCCAAGTCTCCTTGGCAATTTGGAGCCAAATCGTGCAAAAAGCCCGCCAAGGACTCGGCGTTTGATGCGTTGATAGGCGCAATGCTCTAGTTATCATCAATATTGATGAGAGGATTTCGACAGCCGCAATTAGTCTCTAGCTCACCCATGAAAAAGCAGAAACATCCGCGAAGTGGTGCGGTGCCGACAGCGCCCGTTGCCACGATAGTGACGAACAATGACGAAACGGCAGTGACGAAGTCAGAAGCTCAAGGATCTCTTGAGCTTCTGACTTCGACCCAGTGACATCGCCAGCAGGCGGGGAGGGGCTGTGCTGACCGAGTTTGGAGAACTGATACCAGAATCCCTGCTTGCCAAGTCTGGCGCTGTCTTCAATACCGGATCTCACGCATTCAGCAAGCCCGCAGCGCTGTACCTTCTCGGATTGAACCCGGGTGGTGATCCCGAGGCACATCAGCACGAGACGGTCGGCTCTCAAATGACAGCCGTTCTTGCGAAGCCACGCGCATGGGCGGCGTTCCGCGATGAATCATGGAAGGGCCGTCCACCGGGTGCCACCGGCATGCAGCCGAGAATCGTGCATCTGTTGGAGCGCCTCGGATTCGAGGCGCATGAGGTACCCACCAGCAACCTGATCTTCGAACGCACCAGATCCGCTGCAGATCTGAAATTCCGCATGAACGATCTTGCGGACCAGTGTTGGCCTGTTCATGCTGCAGTTATTCAGAAGCTTGGCGTGCGGGTCATTCTGTGTATGGGCAAGGATGCCGGGAATTGGGTCTGTAAGCGGCTTGGAGCAGCCACTCTGGTCGACCAGTTCGTCGAGAAGAACGAGCGCGGCTGGACTTCGACTGCGCATTCCGCGGCCGATGGCCTCGTGGTGGTAACCGCGACTCATCCGGCAATCGCGAGCTGGCGGCACGAAGCGACGGACCCGTCCCTGTTGGTGCAATCAATGCTCGCTAGAACTGGATCAAGTTGACGAGATCGCAAAATTGGCGATCTGCGTGCGCAAAACCGTTGAAGCATTCCACAGAGGAAAAAGTCGTAGTGCGGAGATGCATTCGAATGCTCCTATCCAAGGCGTTTCAGTGAATGGCAATGCACAATGCCGGGCAGCAGGAGGCCTTTGCAGGCGGTGCCTTGCGACCAAGACAGATAGTTGAACAATAAGGAAGAGGAAACGGTCATGCATGAAATCATTTGCCCGCGTTGCGCGAAGGCGTTCAAGATCGACGAAGCCGGATATGCGGACATCCTGAAGCAGGTTAGGGACAGCGATTTCGACAGGCAACTTCACGAGCGCCTGGAACTGGCCGATCAAGACAAGCTAAGGGCAGTGGAACTCGCGGAAACCAAGGTCGCGAGCGAGGCCCAGCGCGCAGCATCAGAGAAAGACAGGGAAATCCAAGACTTGAGATCCAGGCTCGATGCTACCGGCGTCTCGCAGGAGCTTGCTGTGACTCAAGCATTGAGTGCAGTTGAGAAGCAACGCGATGGCATTGCGGCTCAGCTCGCGAAGGTCACGCAAGACAAGGAGAGCGCTGCGATGCTGGCGGAAGCCAGGCTCGCAAACGAGCTCCAGGCTGCGACGGCCGCGAAGGACGCTGAGATCCATCGCCTGCGGGCTGAGGCCGAGACCACAGGCGTGAAGCAAAAGCTAGCGATCACCGAGGCAGTTGGCGTTGTCGCAAGGGAGCGCGACGAGTTGAAGAGCGGGCTCCGAGAGGTAGAACTCGAGAAGCAACTTTCCGAGCGCGCGCTCCGGGAAAAGTATGAGACGCAGATAAAGGATCGTGACGATGCGATCGAACGTCTACGCGACATGAAGGCCAAACTGTCGACCAAGATGGTGGGCGAGACGCTGGAGCAGCATTGCGAGATCGAATTCAATCGTATCCGGTCGATGGCGTTCCCTACAGCCTACTTCGAGAAGGACAACGACGCGCGAAGCGGCAGCAAGGGCGACTACATCTTCAGGGACTCGGACGAGGCGGGAAACGAGATTGTCTCGATCATGTTCGAGATGAAGAACGAGAGCGATCGCACCGCGTCAAAGAACAGAAACGAAGACTTTCTGAAGGAGCTGGACAAGGACCGCGCCGAGAAGGGTTGTGAGTACGGAGTGCTAGTGTCTTTGCTGGAGCCGGAGAGCGAGCTCTACAACACGGGAATCGTTGATGTGTTCCATCGCTACCCAAAGATGTACGTGATCCGACCGCAGTTCTTTCTGCCGATGATCACTCTGCTGCGAAATGCTGCGATGAATTCACTCAAGTACAAGTCGGAACTGGCGCTGGTGAAGGCGCAGCACATCGACATTACGAATTTTGAGACTGAGCTCGAATCGTTCAAAACGGCGTTCGCGAAAAACTACGATCTGGCGTCACGGAGGTTTCAGACAGCGATTGACGAAATCGATAAGTCGATTGATCACCTCCACAAGACCAAGGAGGCGCTGCAGGGCGCCGATCGCAATCTGCGCTTGGCGAACGACAAGGCGCAGGATGTGACCATCAAACGGCTGACACGTGCGAATCCGACGATGGCAGAAAAGTTTGCCATGCTCAAAAAAGGATGAATCTGCGGACGCTTCGTAGAGGGCAAGCAGAGGCGGCGCGTCTTTCTAGGCTGGCCGCGACCCAACTCCCTTTGAGCGCATACCTTTGAGGTGCTGGCGGGCGCACTTCACACAGGTAGCAGACCGCGCTGGCGGAAGCGATCGGCGCATGTGAATGGAGCATCTCCCCAACTTTAGGCGGCGGAAGTCGGCAAGGATCTACTCGCCTCTTGCCAGCGAACCTCGCTCGGCCGGTACGCAGCGGTTCCTGCCCTTCACCTGCGGGTCGCGAGCACCTGCTATCCGGCGCCTTCCTGTCATTGGCATCGCCCCACTCCAGGCTAGGTCAGATGTCGAGTTCGGTCCGAAAGGCGAAGTGCGTGCCGCGGGTTGCTGGAGCAATGCAGTTGTGTAACCCAGGCTAGCACCTCTTCGCCGCCCGCTGGGCCACCACGTAGAAAAAGGCAAAGTCATGTGCCTAAAGCTCGCGGCCGGAGTCTTCTTCGGATTAGAAGACAAAACACCACTCCTCCACCAGACCAGTATTCATCGGGCGCAGGCACTTCGGGAGCATTCAAAGCAAAACATCAATCGTCGCTTGTTCCGGGCGATTTCCGTCGAGCGGGGTCGGCGCAGTCTCTTCCAACGAGTGGCTACGAGTCAGAACGCCTAACGATGACGGTCGCGGCGTCTTCCAGCAACACCCCGGTGATGAAACCGAGGATGCCCAGAAAAACAATAGTCAGATACTGAGACCACTAGGATCGCCACGATGATGGCACCGATCCGACCGACCGAGGATACGGAGTGCCGTCGGTCGTGTGGATCGACGTCGAGAACGGCCTAGGTGCCATTCAAAAATAACGACAAGTACACACCCGCCAGGACCGCAATCTGGCTGGACACGGCGAACGACATGCCGAGCGCGAAGGAGCCGCCAAATCGCATATCGAACGAGATCATCGCCCGGTTACCGATGCGCGCCTTCAGATGCACCGCACCGAGGTATCCAGCAATGTGGGCGGCGCAAAACGAGTAGCCAAAGCTCGTGGCGATGTTGCCCGGCTCCTCCATCATGTGGAACCTCCGACGAACGAAATCAGATCGCCCCACTGGCACGCATCGCCGCGATCCGGGCCTCGCTACAGCCCAATTCGCGAAGAATTGCCTCACTGTGCTCCCCTACCTCAGGCACCGGACCCATGCGGTACTCGAAACTACTGTTGACCCCCGGCGGCAGCATGGCGGCGAGCTCGCCCACAGGCGAGCCGATTTTGCGAAAGCGCCCACGTGCCTCGAACTGTGGGTGCGTCCACAACTCGCTTACTTCGTTAAGGCGCGCATTGGCGATCTGTGCGTCTTCCAACCGCTCGATGACCTGCTGCGCGCGGAGCGGACCAAAGACTTCCTCTATCAACGCTTTAAGTGCAGCGCGGTTCTCACTACGCCCGGCGTTGGCATTAAAGCGTGGGTCGACCGCAAGGTCCGGCATTCGGAGTACTCTCTCGCAGAACACTTTCCATTCACGCTCGTTCTGCAATCCCAGCATGACGGTATTGCCGTCGCCGGCCCGGAAGGGCCCGTAGGGATATATGGTGGCGTGTGAAGCACCACTACGCGGGGGCGCCGCTTGCCGCCCATACGCGTAGTACATGGGAAACCCCATCCATTCGCCCATTGCCTCCAGCATTGAGACGTCGATGCGCGAGCCGCAGCCAGTCTGCTCGCGCTGCAGCAAGGCAGCCAAGATTCCGCTGTAGGCGTACATGCCGGCGGCTATGTCGGCGAGTGATATTCCCGCCCTGCTCGGCGAATCGGGGCCACCAGTGATGGAGAGGAAACCAGATTCGCTTTGCACCATGAGGTCATAGGCCTTTTTTTGACGATAAGGACCGTCCCCGCCATAGCCTGAGATATCACACACGATCAGGCGCGGATGTTTCCTACTCAGTTCCTCGTAGCCCATTCCTATGCGTCCAGCAGCGCCCGGCGCGAGGTTCTGCACTAGCACGTCCGCCTTAGCCACCACTTCTGCGAGCACTACCTGCGCCTCGATCTGTTTCAGGTCTAGCGAAAGGCTTTCCTTGGAGCGGTTCACCCAGACGAAGTGAGAGGCCAGTCCTTGGGTACGGTGATCGTATTGACGAGCGAAGTCGCCGACCCCAGGACGCTCCACCTTGATCACGCGTGCACCTAGATCAGCGAGTTGGCGCGTACAGAATGGCGCTGCTATCGCGTGTTCCAGAGATACGACCGTGATGGCGTTCAAGGGTCCTGGCATGTCGCGCTCGCCTTTGTCAAAGATTGATGTGCCTCGGTAGGTCTCGCGGTCATTCAGCCAATCTTAATTCCGGCTTCGCGTATGAAAGGCACCCAACGCTTCTGTTCGGCTTCGAAGAAGGCGCGCGTCTGTGCCGGATTGAGTAGGTCCGGACGAGCTCCAAGGAGAAGCAGCTTGTCAGTCACCTCCTTGCGGGCCATGATCTTCTGCAGGCTCGCGTAGGTGGACTGGGAAAAGCTGTCGGGAATGCCGGCTGGACCCATCAGTGCAAACCACGATTCGACGTTGAAGCCGGGCAGAGCGGCTTCCGCGATTGTCGGAACGTTCGGCAGCCCCGACGAGCGCTGGATACCGGTGACGCCGAGCGCACGGATGCTGCCCGACTGGATATGCGGCACGGCGGTGGGAATGCTCTCGATCATGAACTGCACCTGGCCGGAGAGCAGGTCGTTCATCGCCGGCCCTTCACCCTTGTACGGTATGGTGGCAAAGCTGATGCCTGCGTCGTGTGCGAGCTGAACGCCCGCAAGATGCTGAGATGTTCCTGTGGCTCCCAACGCCCAATTGAGCTTGCCAGGATTGGCTTTCGCATAGGCGATGAATTGCTTCATGTCGTTCGCAGGAACGGCCGGATTGACCACCAGCACCGAGCCGAATGTCACCAGCTTGGCGATTGGCGTGAAGTCCTTGACGGGGTCGTAGTTGACGTTGTCCATCATCGCCAGGTTCGCGACATGGCTCAACGCGGCCAGCATCAAGGTCGAACCGTCCGGTGGTGCCTTCTGGACAATCTGCGTTGCGATAACGCCCCCCGCACCCGGCCGGTTGTCGACCACGATTGGGCGACCCCAAGCTTCCGTGAGCCACTGGGCGTACAGGCGGGTGACAAGATCCGTGGCGCCGCCGGCAGCGGCCGCAACAATGAACTTCGGCATCGCGGCCGTACCGTTTTGCGCGAACGCGGGAAAGTTTGCGAGGCCCATAGCGGCCGCCGCCAGCAACAGCCGGCGCCGGGATGCAGGGGGAAGCGTGGTCGAGAGTTCAGTCACTTTTCTTGTCTCCGTTGAAGTTTCAGGTTGCCAACGTGGGCGCCATTTACCGCTCGTTCTTCGGGCCGGACGCCCGAAATCGCGGCAAACAATGTCCGTCTGAGATTTCGTCCCACCAGAGTTTCACCCGCATGCCGATGTGGACAGCGGACGGCGGGATATCCGTGACGTTGCTCACCAATCGCACGCCCGGCAGGTCGTCGAACGTCACGACAGCAACGACGTAGGGCAGGTTGGGCTTGACCGCTTCATGGCTGGCATGGTGGATCACCGTGAAGGAAAACACTTTGCCTTCTCCTTGCACCGCTTGCCACTTGGCCTGCAGGGATCTGCACTTCGGACAAACCGGCGAAGGAGGATGGCGGGCGTTGCCGCAAGCCGCGCAGCATTGAAAGCGCAACTCGCGGTCGTCGCAGTGACGCCAGAATTCGCGATCGTCGAAATTCGGACTCGGCGCCGGCATGCCTTCTGGGAAGTAGGCCATGTCAATCCTTTCCGATGATGATCGAGCTGGTCGGTGATACCCCGAGGCCACCAGTGACCAGGCACAGCTTGGCGTCGTTCACCTGAGAGGTCGATTCGCCGCGCATCTGTCTGACCCCCTCGATCGCGACGTTGAGCCCATGTACATAGGCTTCGGAGAGCTGGCCGCCTGAGGTATTGATCGGCAGCTTGCCGTTCGGCCAGGCAATGTTTCCACGCTCGACAAAGTCGCCACTGCCGCCTGGATCGCAAAACCCGAACTCCTCGAGCGCCATGAGTACCATCCCCGAGAAGTGATCGTAGATTTGCGCGACGTCGATGTCGGCTGGCGTCACGCCGGCACTGGCGAAGAGTTCGCGTGCCATCCGGCGCGAATTGGTGCTGTCGTAGTCTTCGTCCGGCATGTTCTGGCTGCCAAGCGGCCCGGAACCCCAACCCGGTCCACTGCCATGCTTGCTGGCCAGAATCCTCACAGGAGACTTGCGCCCATCAAGCGCTCGCTCCTTTGTGGTGACCACGATGGCGCAAGCGCCATCGGTTTCCAGGCAGCAGTCGAACAGGCGCAGCGGCTCGGCGATGTAGCGCGAGGCGAAATAGTCCTCCATCGTCATCGGTCTACCGTGCATGACCGCAGCGGGGTTGCGATTGGCATTGGCGCGCGCATTCACGGCGATCATCCCCAGGTGCTTTTCCTCGATCTGCGGGTGCAGATGCATATGTCGGCGCACCAGCAGCGCTAACATCTGCGCCGGGGCGAAAAGGCCGAAGGGATGGACGAAGTTGCCATGCGTACGGCCGTCGCCGAAGCGCCCGAATCGTCTGGATTGCCCTTGGCAGAGCCCACGATAGACGACGACGGTGCTTGCATGGCCTGCTTCGATCGCCGCAGCTGCTTGCGCGATTGCGGCGCAGGAACCGCCGCCGCCCCCACCCCATACCATCGAAGACCAGCGCATCTGCGGCACTCCGAGCGTCACCTGCATCAATGCCGCTTCGTTGGCGTCATTGGAGTAGGAGGCAAAGCCATCGACTTCCTCTGGCTGCATGCCTGCATCGGCCAGTGCGGCCAATATCGCTTCGGCGGCGACCTGAAACTGGCTGCGGTTCATGATGCCGCCGTGCCGGGTGAACTCGGTTTGCCCCACGCCGGCGATATATGCGTCTCTGACTTGCATGGCTGTCAGACCCGCTTATCTTGAGGAACTTCAATCTTGAAGAGCCGCGCAGCGTTCAGTCCGATGATCTTGGCTCGCTCCTCACGACTCAGATCCTTGGTCAGCCGACTGGTCACCTCTTCGGAGTATGGCCACGTACCTTCGATGTGTGGGTAGTCATTGCCCCACAGGATGCTATCAATGCCGACCCAGTCGCGCAGCGCGATCCCGATCGGGTCCTCTTGAAAGCTGGCATGACCGTGTTCCCTGAAGTACTCGCTTGGCTTGCGCTTAATCTTCGGTGACACCCAAAACGCGTGCTTGTCGAATCCCTGATCCATCGCCCAAAGCGCATAGGGCACCCATCCGACGCCGGCCTCGATGGTCGCGAAATTGAGGCCCGGATGTCGCTCGAATACACCTGACGAGCACAGCTGCACGCAGGGTTCGAGTACCGTGTTCATAGCATGTACGACGTAGTTGATGATCGCGCCGCCATTGCCGCTCGCGGTACGCGGATCCTTGCCTGTGCCTGCATGGAAGCAGACCGGCATGCCGGTCTCTTCTAAAGCGGACCAGACGCGATCGAACTCGGGCAGGTTGTAGCCGGTGCCCTGTACCAGCGGCGGCATCGTCACGCTGTGAAAGCCAAGCTTCGCTACGCGCTCGATCTCTGCAACGCATGCGTCGATGTCGCCCGGCGCTACGCAAGCCGTCGGAAAGCTGCGCGTGCTGTTTCCGAAGGTCTCGTGAGCCCAATCGTTGTAGACGCTGCACATCGCGACGTGCAGTGCCGAATCGGGCGATGACCAATTGGCGAGCCCCTTGTTCGGAAACAGTACTTCGGCATCAATGCCGTCATAGTCCATGTCCGCGTAGCGATCCAAGTTTGGATTGCCTCGCTGCTGAAACATGGCGCCCTTTGTTCGGTCGAGCTCCATTCGCTTGCCAGCAGCCTCGCTCTGGCGCTTGAACTCATCAATGGTCACCTGTTCGTCACGCGGTGCCTCGCGAATCATCGAACTGCGGAAGCCCTCGACAACGAACCACTTGCGACCTTTCTCGTCAACCTTGATATGCGGCACACGATCGCGAAATTTCTCGTCGATGCGCTTCAGCCAGAGGTCGTGCGGCTCGTTGACATGACTGTCGGCGGAGACGACGAAGTAGTCCTTGAGAGCCTGCTTTCGTGCAGGAGGTGCTTGGATCGGGGTAGTTGTTGCGTCCATGTGGGTCTCTTGATTTGTCGCGTTGATATTCGTACATCACATAGCAGATATGCTAACATAGAAAGCATCAAACCACGCAAGGCCTTTTTACCTATGTCAGAGACAACATTCGCATCCGAGGCGTCACAACTGCGGCTCGACCTCAGGGCCGTCGGGGCACGGCACTTCATTGGCGGTGGCTGGCGCGCTTCCAGGCACGCTCCGATCGAAGTTCTGTCGCCCGCCGACGGATCGCTGCTTGGTCATATCGCAGCGGGCGACGAGGCAGATATCGACGAAGCAGTCGCAGCAGCGCGCGAGGCCTTGGACGGTGCCTGGGGTCGAGTTCACGCGACGGCTCGTGGGCGCTTGCTTTTGAAGTTGTCGGAACTGGTGCTTCGCGATTTGGAGCGCTTGGCCTGGATCGAGGCGCTGGACACAGGCAAGCCGATCACTACGGCTCGAAACGACATTAAGGTCCTGGCGCGCTACTTTGAGTACTACGGCGGCGCGGCAGACAAAGTCTTGGGTGACGTCATCCCTTTCGAGCCGGGCTACTCGGTCAAGGTTGTGCGCGAACCGCATGGCGTGACGGCGCACATCATTCCCTGGAACTATCCGGTACAGATGCTCGGTCGGTCGATCGCGCCAGCATTGGCCATGGGCAACGCGTGTGTGGTCAAACCGGCCGAAGACGCTTCCCTAAGTTCACTCGAAGTCGCAGTACTTGCGTTGGAGGCCGGCTTCCCGGCGGGGGCGCTCAACGTTGTGACTGGATGGGGCGCCCAGGCCGGCGCCGCGCTGTCCGCGCACCCCGGCGTCAACTACATCTCGTTCACCGGATCGCCGCGTGTCGGCGCCTTGGTACAACAGGCAGCCGCATTGAACAGCGTTCCGGTGTGCCTGGAGCTGGGCGGGAAGTCGCCGCAGCTGGTTTTTGCGGATGCGGACCTCGATCGCGCGGCAACTACGGTCGTAAAGGCCATCACCCAGAACACCGGTCAAACCTGCTCGGCCGGCAGCCGTGTCCTGGTCGAGCGATCGATCTTCGACAGCTTCATGCGCAAGGTCGCTGCAGGCTTCGAACAGCTGCGCATCGGCGTGCCGGAGGAAGATGCCGATCTGGGCCCGGTGATCAATGCCCGCCAGCGTCAGACCGTTGAACGCTATGTCGCGCAGGCAGAGCAGGATGGAATCGCGCTTCTGGGGCGTGCCCCGTTGCGCGATGAGTTGCGCAAGCAGGGGCACTTTGTCGCTCCGGCCGTCTTCGGTCCCGTTCCCGCAGATCATCCGCTGGCTCAGGAAGAAGTGTTCGGCCCAGTACTCGCTGCGCTGGTCTTCGACACCGAAGACGAAGCCGTGGCGCTTGCCAACAACACACCCTACGGATTGGCCGCGGGCATCTGGACTCGTGATGGCGATCGGTTTGCGCGCCTGGCCAACCGACTGGTGACCGGACAGTGCTTCATCAACTGTTACGGCGCAGGCGGGGGCGTCGAACTCCCTTTCGGAGGCACCAAGCGAAGCGGCCATGGCCGCGAGAAGGGCCTGCTCGCACTCGATGAGATGAGCACCACCAAGACCATTGTTCACTTCCACGGCTGACCATGTTGCAACGCGAACGCATCCAAGAAAACTTTCCGCCGCACGTCGCGCGTCCCGAGGGCAAGCCCTTGCCGCTTGGCGGAATCCGTGTCATCGACTTCACCCAGTTCGTTTCAGGTCCCATGGGTACCTTGATCTTGGCCGACCTCGGTGCCGATGTGATCAAGATCGAATCGCCAGCCGGCGGTGACAGCTTCCGCAAGTACCCGCCCATTGATCCCGATCTGCCTACGCAAGGCGCACCCTTTCTGTGGACCAACCGGAACAAGCGCAGCGTCGCGATTGACCTGAAGACCGAGGCTGGGGTCGAACTGGTCAAAAGGCTGGTCGCCGAGGCGGACGTCCTGGTTGAGAACTTCTCAACGGGTGTCATGGACCGGCTGGGTCTTGGCTACGAAGTGTGTGCAAAGGAGAATCCGCGGCTGATCTACTGTGCCGTCTCGGCCTACGGTCGAGAGGGGCGCTTCGCGGATCGCCTCGGCTTCGACAGCATCGTCATGGCCGAAAGTGGCTTCACCTCGATGAACGGTTACCCCGACCGCGATCCGGTGCGCAGCGGCTCCGCTGTGATCGACATCTCGACCGGGTTGATGGCAGGCAACGCCATCCTGGCAGCCTTGTTCGCACGAACCAGCACCGGTCGCGGCCAATTCGTCGAAGTGGCGATGATCGACAGCGCGATGACGATGACCGGCTACGCAGCAATGCAGGTGATGTGTTCTGGCGTCGAGCGCGAGCGCTGTGCCAACCTCAACCTGGAAGCTTCGCCAGCGGGGATGTTTCGCGCCAGCGACAAGCTGTTCGTCATCAATTGCGGCACCACAGGCATGTTTCAGAAGCTTTTCCGGCTCTTTGGCCGGTCGGACATCGCTGAAGATCCGGCGCTCCAAACCGCGGTCCAGCGCGTCGCAGCGCGGCCAACCATTGAGCGGATCGCTCAGGAACACTTCATCACGCGGCCTTTTTCCGAATGGAAGGTATTGCTCAAGGATGCAGGCATTCCAGCCGGAGAAGTGCGATCCTTGGCCGAGGGATTGAACTCCGCTGAGGTGAAGGATCGCCAGTTGGTGTCCCGCATACCTCATGCCAAGGCAGGCTGGCTTCCGAACCTGGCATTGCCCTTGCGCCTGCGGGACACCCCGATGGCAGATCCGGTGGCTGCGCCCGCTCTTGGAGAACACACCGATGAGGTCTTGAGCGGCCTGCTGCAACTCTCGAGCGATGACATCCGACGCTTGCGGTCCGAAGGTGTGTTGGGCAAGGAACTCTGACATGGACACCAAAGAGCTGCGCAACGTATTCGGCACATTCGTGACCGGCGTCACGGTTGTAACGACCGTCGACGAGCAGGGGCAGGACCAGGGAGTGACTGCAAATTCGTTCAGCTCGGTGTCTCTGGATCCGCCTTTGGTGCTTTGGTCACAGGCCCGATCTGCTCGTAGCTTTCCAGCCTTTCGAGACGCCGATCATTTCATCGTCAACATCCTGGCAGAGCACCAGCGCGATCTTTCCCAACGATTCGCCACGCCAGGCTCGGATAAGTTCGCCGGCATTCAGGTTGAGCGCAGGCATGCAGCGATGCCAGGGCTACCCGAATGTTGTGCCTGGGTCGAATGCCGAAAGGTCGCCATGTATCCCGGCGGCGACCATGTTGTCTTCCTTGGCGAAGTTGTCAATGTCGAGCGAAACGACAGGAGACCGTTGGCGTTCGCACGCGGCAAATACATGCTTGCGTTCGAGCACGAGATGGATTTTGCGTTACCGCCAGGCGACGCTCCGCATCTCGCACACAACGACGCGGTCCGTCTTGCCTGTGCGGCTCTTCCGGAGCTTGCCAAACGCAGCGGCTGCACCGTCGGCGTTGCTGTCTGGGGAAATCGCGGAGCCACCATCATTCGGTGGGAACCGGCGGCGCGCAGCGCGAGCCCCGAGCTGCGTACGGGGGTCGTCATGTCGCCGCTCACCTCGGCGGTTGGGATCCTGTTCGGCGCATACCTGCCGGCGGAACTCACGCAGGCCATCGTCCAGGAAGCGTCCATGACATCCAAGGTCGAGGCAGATTCGGCCATCGAATACGACCAAGTGCTTGCGCGTACACGAGAACGCGGACTTGCTACGTCTCTGAGGACGACCAAGCGGGGCCGCTACGGCCTGGCAACTCCTGTTTTCGACTCGGAGAACCGCATGGTGCTTGCGCTTTGCGGCGTGATCGGGAGTTCCGAGGAGACCGAGGAAACGCGTCGACTCGAGTCCGAATTGAGAGCGACCTCACTCGCACTTTCCAAGCAACTCGGGCATGCCCATGCGCGCTAACGACTTTCTATCTTTGAGCGCACGATCTGCGTGATCTCGCGAGTCATCGCCTTCATGAAGGATGACTGCGGTCGATCACGCAGGCTGGCGAGATAAAGGGTGCGCTTGAGCGTCGGCAAAAGCGGAATGGCCACCAGTTCGCCGCTCGCCACCTCGTTGCCGCATGCGATCAACGGCAGAATGGCGCAGTAGCGGCCGTTCTTCAGCACCGCCTTGGTCATTCCCAGGCTGTCCAGACGAACCTTCGGATCCAGGACAATCCCACCTTCGTCGCAATAGGCCTCCACCAAGGCACGCGATCCGTGCGAGGCTACGGGCAAGACGATTTCCAAGTCGGCGAGGCGCTCCCTCGAGACGCTCTTCTCTCCGGCAATAGGATGTGTGGCGCCTGCGATCAGCATCAACGGTTCGACCGCAAGCTTGTGCAGGGACAATTTCTGCGAAGTGGACTCGTGCAAGACAATCGCGAGATCCACCTGTCCCGAAGCCAGATAGTCATATACCTGCCCAGTCGATGCTTCGTAGGCGACCAAGTGCACGTTTGGGAACATGTCCACGAAGTGCTGGACCACTTCCGGCATGTAGACATTCGAAAAGGTCGGCGGAGAAGCGATCGTAATGTGGCCTGCCCCGGGACGACGCTTGAGCTGGTCGAGCATCTCCATCGTGCCCGACATTTCCTGCAATATCGTCTCGGCCTGCTTGAAGAGGACTTCGCCGGCCGGTGTCAGCGTGACGCCGCGTCCTGTTCTCTGGAGCAACTGCTCGCCGATCTCCGTTTCCAGCTGCTGCAACTGACGACTGATGCCTGATTGCCCTACGCCGAGTACGGCCTCAGCCGTACTCAGACTACCGAGACGCGCAACGTGAAAGAAATAAAAGAGCCGACGGGAATCCAAGAGATTTCGTGAAGATATCTCGGCGATCGAGCTCCTCTTCCGTGCGGTAGCTTTGTTGTCGGCAGCCATCCTGAGATTTGAAATAGACCAAGGCGAAACGCTGTAGTTTACGTCACCACTCAACGTCGACCCCGACGCCTGCAGGGGCTGCTCGGTTCAACCGCTTGCCTGCTCTGCGGGCAGAAAACTTGCCTTCCAAGCGGGTCTTAGCCAGGACTTGCGTTCTCACGCCCGTGCCTCGCCTGAAGTGACGCAATCTGCCGGTCACGCACGACACTTGCGATCTGCTCGGTCATCTCTTGGATGCAGGGCGTCAGAGGCCGATCTCTGAGGCGAGCCAGGTAAAGCGTACGGTGCAGTGCCGGCCTCATGGCAATCGCGACCAGATGCCCGGCAGCCACCTCTTCTCGAACCGAGCGTTCCGGCAGCATGGAGGCAAATCGCGGACCCTGTCCGATCAACGCCTTGGTGATCACCAGACTGTCAATCTTGAGCGAGGCGACCGGTGCGAGCGCGGCTTCGTCAAAATACTCATCCATCAGGCGGCGCGAGCCGTGACTGCCCGAAGGCATAATCAGTTCAAGCTGAGCAACTTGATCGCGGCTCACGAACGACGCGCGTGCGAGGACATGGTTCGCGTGGACGATCTTCGGTGCGTGAAGCACCACAGCGAGATCGACTTGACCGGACGACAAATACTCGTGGACCTGGCCGGTCGAGGCTTCCAACACGGTCAATTCGATATCGGGCATTCTGGTCAAGAGCCTGCGAATCACCTCCGGCATCACCATGCTCGAAAAGACCGCCGACGCGGCAATCGATAGTCGAGCGGTGGGCCGGCGGCGACTGAGCTCGACTTCCTCCATCGCAGCGGCCATGCCATTGAAGATCGACTCAGCGTGGCGATTCAGGATCTGACCCTGGACGGTGAGGGTGACGCCTCGCCCGGTGCGCTCAAGAAGTCGTGCGCCGATGTCGGCCTCGAGTTGCTGAATCTGCCGCGTCATGACGGGCTGAGCCACATCGAGCCGGGCTTCAGCAACGGAGAAGCTTCCATGCTTGGCAACGTGGAAGAAGTAGAAGAGGCGCCGCGAGTCGATGAGACCTCGGGTCGCCATCTGAGCGATTGCGCTGGGCACGCGCTTGCTGGCGGACAGGGCTCGCGCTGTCATGGCGAGTACCTGCCACGGAACAGACATCCTAGCGACCATGCACGCGTGACATCGCATGCACGCCTCCCCACCTGAGTTGTCTTGCCATAACGCATATCTAATATTCCTCGAGATCAATCTTCTAGCCCACCAGGTGGGCACCATCGTATAGGGTTGCCACTTACTACTACGCATAGCAGATATGCTAAAGTGAATTTTCAAACAGGCAGATCACGAACCACAAGGAGACAACACTTATGCCGCGCTTGCACAAGCTCGCAACTACGACAAAGTCCGCCATCGTTCTGGGGGCGATGGTCGCGGCGGTCGGCGCGGCCGCCACAGACGGGATTACCAAGACAACGGTCACGATCGGCGCATCGAACGCGCTAACCGGCCCAATCGCCGCCTGTGCGGCGGTGACTGACGGGGCCAGGGCTTACTTCAAGAAGGTCAACGACGCCGGCGGCGTCAATGGCCGCAAGATCGACTACCAGGTGTTGGACGACGCTTATTCCGCGCAACGCACGATTGGCAACGTTCGCCGACTGATCGATCAAGAGCACATCTTCGCTCTGGTTTCAGGCTGCGGAACGGCCACCAGCGCTGCCGCTCTGGGCCTGATCGAGCACACCGACGTTCCGTGGGTCTTTCCGTACGCAGGAATCGACGAATTGACGCAGCCCCCGAAGAAAAACGTCTTCTCGTTGTTGCCGCTCTATGGCGCACAGACGGCAGCAATGATCGACTACGTGGCAAAGGGAAAGGGCTACAAGACGGCGACCGTCGGCGTGCTGAACATCGCGGGTCACGACGGCTGGCTGAAGATCATTCGCGCCAAACTCGCCGAACAGAACATCACTGTGCTTGACGAAGAGTTGATCGACGTGGCATCACCCGACAAGTCGGCGATGGTGACCACCATGAAGGGAAAGAATCCCGACCTCTTCGTGTTGCTGGATTCAGCCGCGGGCGCCGCCCGGGTCGAAATCGAGATGCAGCGCCAGAGCTGGAAGCCCAAGGCGATCACGGGCTTCAATACCTTGGCGGACGAAGTCTTCCTTCGCAGCGCTGGACCCATGTCCGAGATCACCTATGCTCCAGGCGTCGTGCTGCCTTCTACTGATCCGCGCACGCGCGAGTGCACGGATGCGCTGGCGGATCTCGACAAGTCGCTGACCCCCAGCAGTCTCTCAATGTTCGGTTGCATGAGCGCAAAGGTCTTCGTAGAGGCGTTGCGGCGCGCCGGCCAGGAGCCGACGCGCGAATCGCTGATCGACGCCATCGAGAAGCTGAAGGCCTACGACACGGGCGTCAGTGGAGCGGTCACCTTCGGTCCAACTATCCGCCAGGGCCTGTCACAGATCTACCCGCTTGGCATGGCGAACGGCAGCTTCAAGGTATTGGGGCCAGCGATTCCCCTGCAGTGACACGATGAGCTTCGAAACCTTGATCGCGACAGCGATCACCGGCTGCCTGAACGGTGGGCTGTACGCCTTGCTCGGGCTGGCCATCGTGCTGATCTTCAGCACGACAGGCGTTGCCAACTTTGCCCAGGGTGAAATCGCCACCTTGGGTGCCGCGATCCTTCTGCTCCTCATGGTTCAGCATGGCGGTCTGAATCTGCCGCTTGCCTGGTTGTCGACCATTGCGACGGTGGCCGTGTTCGGCGGTCTGATCTACGTGTGCCTGATCCGGCCGAGGGCACGAGACCATTTGAACCTGACCGTGCGCACACTGGGGCTGTCCAGCTTACTCAACGCGTTGGCCGTTTTCTGGTGGGGCGCCAACGAGCCGTACAAGTTTCCGACCCTGTTCGGCGTGGGCAGCGTGCAGTTCGGTAGCGCATCCGTCAGCCGCGACCAGGTCGGCACGCTGGTCGTGGCGTTCGTGGTAGCGACTGCGTTCTTCTGCTTCTTTCGCTACACCGCGACCGGCTTGGCAATGCGCGCAGTCGCCGTCAATCGGGAAGTGGCCTCGCTGTTGGGCGTGAATGTCAACCGTATGAATCTGATCGCCTGGGTAGTGGCAGCAGCCATCAGCGCGATCGTTGGTCTTCTGGTCGCGCCGATCGCTTTCCTCGAAACCAGCTTGATGTCGTTCTACATTCTCAAGGCCTTCACCGCCGCGGTGATCGGCGGCATGCGCAGCTTTCCCGGCGTCGTTGCCGGCGGCCTCTTGCTCGGCATTGTTGAGTCGCTCGCGGTTGCAGGTAGCTCACCGCAGATTCGCGAACCTGTCTCCTTCGCCGTTCTGCTACTAGTCTTGTTGCTGCGGCCCAAAGGATTGTTCGTCAGCGGCAGATCTCGGGAGCGCGTCTGATCATGGCGTGGCGTTCTCGCTTACTGCTCCTGCTGTTGGCCAGCGTGCCCCTGCTGGTGGGCGGATACGCCCGTTACGTGGCGACGTTGTGGCTGATCTATGCAATCTCCGGCGTCGGCCTGCAGATCCCGATCGGCCTGGCGTCGCTTTACTCCTTCGGACATGGCGCCTTCATGCTGATTGGAGCATACAGTCTCGGGCTGCTCATCACTGTCGGTCACGTGCCGGTGGGCTGGGCGATACCGCTGGGCGTGCTGATCGGCGTGGCGAGTTCGATGATTGTCGGCGCAGCGCTGGCATTGACTTCGCTTCGGTTGTCAAGTTTCGCGCTCGCCATCGTGACGATAGGAGCCGCCTCGCTGCTCTTCCAAGCCGTCAAGTCTTTCGAGTTCACGGGTGGTCCGCAAGGACTATTCCTGCCCCAGCTCGAATTGGTCAAGTGGTTCGATGGTCGCGTGTTCTACCTCTTGGTCCTTGCCTTGACGGTCATCGGCGCAGTGGTTTCGAATTGCGTGGCGCAAGGCAGGATCGGCCGCGCCTTGCGAGCCTCGGCGGCGAATGCGCTGATGGCCCAAAGCTTTGGCGTCAATCTGCTAAGGATTCGTACGCTGGGGTTTGTCCTGAGCGCGATCTATGGATCAATTGCCGGTAGCTTACTGGCGTTGAGTGTCGGATACATCTCTCCTGACGCATATGGCCCTTCCCTGTCGATCGATATGTTCGCCGCCGTAATGATTGGCGGGGCGGCGCGCTGGTGGGGACCTGTCCTCGGTGCAATGTTCGTTGTGATGATCCCCGAGTTGACGCAAGCAACGCAGAACCTCGGCGCTATCGTCTACGCAGCGTTGTTCCTCGCGATCTCGACCTTGTATCCGGGGGGCATACAGCAATTCGCCTCATCGCTCGGCATGCGCAAGACCGCGAGCACGCGATGACGTTACTTCAAGTGCAGGATCTCGGGGTTACCTTCGGCGGAGTGCAGGCACTGACCGACGTGAGCCTGAGCGTCGACACGGGAACGGTGCACGGTCTCATCGGGGGAAACGGTGCCGGCAAGACCACGCTGCTGAACTGCGTCGGACGAGCAGTGAGCCCGGATCGGGGCCGCATAGTCTTCGATGGCCACGATCTGCTGACTTTGCCTCCGCATGCGATCGCCAGTCGGGGCATCACGCGGACCTTTCAGAATCTGGCGCTGATCGAAGGAGCGACTGTGCTGGAGAACGTTTGCGTCGGCCACGAGCCTGGCGCTCACACTGCACGCTGGAGCGACTTCTTTCCTGGTCGCCGGCGATCGCTGTTGCAGACGTCTGCGACGCATGTCGCGATGGAAGCGCTGTCGCAACTGGGCTTGGCTCGCCACGCCGACGAGCGCATCGACGGCCTGCCTTATGGGGTGCGTAAGTCGATCGAGATCGCCCGCGCGCTCTGCGCCCGGCCGCGACTGTTGATGCTGGACGAGCCGACTGCTGGTTTGAATGGCCGCGAGATGGCTGATCTGGCGGTCGCCTTGGCCAACATCCGAAGCGGCTCGGTCCTGACGATTCTCTTGATCACACATCATCTGGAGTTCCTGCTGCGCGTGGCGGACCGGGTCACCGTCCTCGAACTCGGCAGGGTTATCGCGGAGGGGCCTCCGGAACTTGTGCAGACCGACGAGCGGGTCCGCAACTCCTACCTGGGGACTGCATGACGCCATCGCCTCTCTTGTTGGTCGAGGACCTCGTGGTGCGCTACGGACAGGCGCAGGCACTGCACGGCGCATCAATTGTCGTGGGCGTACAGGAGATTGTCGCGGTGGTCGGTGCAAACGGTGCAGGAAAGTCGACCCTGCTGCGCTGCATATCAGGGCTGGTAAGGCCTGCCTCTGGCGTGGTGCGATACGACGGAGCGGACATTGGCAGGACGCCCGTGCACCGCATCGTCGAACGAGGCGTTTCCCATATCCCAGAGGGACGTGGAATGCTGCCGACGCTTACTGTCGGAGAGAACCTCCGGCTCGGAGCCCGGGTCCGCGGACGGCTTGATCCGAACCTGCAAGCAAAGGTTCAGGCCTGGTTTCCGCAAATCTTCACCCGTCTCAAGGAGGCTGCCGGCATGCTCTCGGGTGGACAACAGCAGATGCTCGCGATCGCACGGGCT
The DNA here is from genome assembly GCF_009765735.1 of Xenophilus sp. L33. Classification (GTDB taxonomy): domain Bacteria; phylum Pseudomonadota; class Gammaproteobacteria; order Burkholderiales; family Burkholderiaceae_C; genus Variovorax. Next base: position 44,504 of record NZ_LMUW01000186.1, on the reverse strand, counting down.
GTGCTCGGTGGACCTCGGCTGATCCTCATCGACGAACTCTCGCTTGGGCTTTCACCCAGGACAACGGCAGAGCTGATGCCTCGGCTTGCGGATTTGCGGGACGCCGGCGCCAGCATCTTGCTCGTTGACCAGAACATCCATCAGGTGCTGCAGGTGGCCGATCGCGTCTACATCCTTGCCAACGGCCGGATCGTTCACGAATCGGTCCCGGCGAAATTACTGGCGGATCCGCTGCTCATGAACCGATATCTGGGGGTCGACTGAGATGATCGGCACTGATTCCCTGCCTAGCGGTTTGCATGAGATGGCGCGCGGACTGCGCTTTCCGGAAGGACCGGTGGCGATGCCCGATGGCAGCGTTCTGCTGGTGGAAATGGAACGACAAGCCCTAAGCAGGGTCGCCTCCGACGGCTCGACCAGCGTCGTAGCCAAGCTCGGCGGCGGACCCAATGGCGCAGCGCTCGGACCCGATGGACGGTGCTATGTGTGCAACAACGGCGGCATGGGCTTCATGCGCGATGGAGATCGAATCCTCCCTGGTCTCGCGAGCCCGGACTATGCGGGCGGCTGGATTGACGCTGTCGATTTGCATACCGCGGAAGTCGAGCACATGTACACGGTCTGCGGCACGCACCAGATCCGCGGACCCAATGACCTCGTTTTCGACGCCGACGGTGGCTTCTGGTTTACTGACCTTGGCAAGACCTTCAAGGGCGCCGCGCAGCGTGACCGGGGTGCCGTCTACTACGCACGACCTGACGGGCGGTCCATTTCCCGTGTCATCTTCCCTTTGGAGGGGCCAAATGGCATCGGCCTTTCGCCCGACGGTGCAACGCTGTACGTTGCGGAAAGCACGACTGGTCGAGTCTGGGCCTTTCGGGTCGTTGCGCCTGGAGTAGTTGAGCGTCACGCCGCGGCGCCCGCATGGGAGAAGGGAAGGCTGCTCTGGGCGCCTGACTACTACTGCACGCTCGACTCGCTCGCGGTTGATGGCGATGGGAACGTGTGCGTCGCGGACATCCCCACTGGCTGCATCACTGTAATTTCCCCGCAGGGCCGTCGCCTGGCACAGGTCCACACCGGCGACCCGATCACCACAAACATCTGTTTCGGAGGCTCAAACATGAAGACTGCGTTTGTCACGGCGTCGTCGACCGGCCGTTTGCTGACCACACAGTGGCCTCGGTCTGGACTCCAGCTTCATTGGAACGACCACGCATGACTGACTTTGATTCGCAATTTCGCGCGCGGCTGCTCGGCGAGGACGTTCTGCGCTACGTCAAGGACGGGCAATTGATCTACGTCAACGGCGCGACCGGATTTCCCAATCGCTTTATGCAGCAAATGGCAGCCGCAGCCACCGGCCTGCACGACGTCAGGCTGTTCCACCCGATGCGCCGCGAAACAGCGACGCTTGACCCGGATCCAACTTCACCAGATCTGGCCGGTCACATTTTTCACGTCTCCGACTTCACCTACGACGCCTCGGTTCGCAAAGCGATCCACGAAGGTCGTGCGTCCTATCGGCCTACGCATTCAAGCGACGGGGGACGCCGATTTCCGCATGCGATCGATCTGCTCGTCGCTGCGGCAGCGCCAATGGACAGGCATGGCTATTTCAATCTTGGCGCGTTTGGTGGCTGGATCTCCGATTTCATCCCACGCGCGCGAAAACTGGTCCTTGAGGTCAACCCGAAACAGCCTCACGTTTTCGGTGAAAACTACGTCCATGTCTCCCGGGTCGACGGCGTGATCGAAGCGGACTATGACATCGTCGAGCTGCCCCAGTCCAGCGGAGCACCGAGCGAGATCGAGCAAAGGATCGCCGCGAACGTGGTGAGCCTGGTCGAGGACGGCGCTACCCTCCAAGTGGGTGCGGGCGGCCTCCCAGAGGCCATCGTCAACCAGTTGGCCGCGTCCGGAATCAAGGATCTTGGAGTTCACACCGAGTCCTTCTTTGATTGGGTTGTCACCTTGACCGAGGCCGGCATCATCACCAATTCCCGCAAGAATCTCGACGTCGGTCGAATGGTGGCAGCGATGGCGATCGGGAGTCGACGTCTGTACGACTTTGTCGATCGCAATCCCGGCGCGCAGATCAGACCTTTCTCCTATGTGAACGAGCCGCGCATCATCGCAAGGGGGCACAAGCCAGTGTCCATCAATGCCACCTTGCAGATTGACCTGCAGGGTCAATGCGCGTCCGAAGGCTTCGGCTCCAGCCATCACGGCGGGATCGGAGGGCAATGGAATTTTCACTATGGCAGCGGGCTGGCCGATGGCGGCAAAGGCATCATCGCTCTGCCTTCAACTGCAAAGCAAGGCACGGTTTCGCGCATCGTCCCGACATTGGCTGCGGGCACTGCAGTAAGCATCACACGCAACGACATCCACTATGTCGTGACGGAGTGGGGGATCGCCGATCTGCGCGGCAAACCCCTCGATGAACGCGCCAAGCTCCTCATCTCAATCGCACATCCCTCTTTTCGCGAGTCACTGGAGCGCGCCGCACGGGACGAATTGCACGTGATCGGCGATGTCCTGCAAGCAGGAGTTTGAGCATGAAGATCAACGACAGAGATATTCCTTGGCTCACACTGGATGCTTTGCTGTGCGACAAAGCAGCGCGGCACGGCGAGGCACCGTTCGCGGAGGTAGCAGGGCAGCACATCACGTATGCAGAACTGGAAGCACGGTCACGAAAGGTCGCCTGCGGGCTGCTCGGTTCCGGTCTTACACGCGGGGATCGCGTCGCCTCTTTCATGACCAACGATCTGGCGCAGTTGCTGGTGTGGTTCGGCAGCGTGCGGGCAGGACTGATATGGGTGCCGTTGAATGCCGGCTTGGTGGGCAATGATCTCGTCTATACGCTGCGAAACTCCGGATCCACTGTGCTGGTTGCCGACGACGAAGGTGTTGCCAAATTTCAGCGCGTGAAGGACGACCTTCAATCGGTCAAGATTTACACCACCGGCGAAGCCGGTGAGGGCGTGTTGCCAATCGCCGCGCTGGAGCAGTTCCCGGACGGTCCTCTCCCGGCTACCGCAGCGGCGGATCCAGGCGCAGTTCTCTACACCGGCGGCACGACAGGGTTCCCCAAGGGCGTCGTCCTCCCGCAGTTTTCTTTCATCCTGGCAGGCATTCGATACGGCGAGACATTCTCGGTCAGTCCGGGGGAAAAACACCTCACCACGATGCCTCTCTTTCACGCTGGGGCACTCCAATGGGGTGTCATGGGCCCTCTCGTGAACGACATGACGACTGTGGTCGAGAAGCAGTTCAGCGCCAGCCGCTACTTCGATCGTCTGCGTGAAACTCGGGCGAACGTTATTGATCCGTTCGGCGTGGTGCTGACCATGCTTTGCAATCAGCCCAAATCAGAGCTCGATCGGCAGCACGACGTTCGGGTTGCCATTGGCGCGACACATGGATTGGCGCCTCATATTCCGAGCGAATTCAGCGAGCGATTCGGCATTCCGTTGATTCGCCTCTACGGTTTGACTGAAGGCGGCGGAGCAATGCTGACCGCGGACCGATCGTCGCGCAGCACGGCCAACGGTAAAGCCCATGGCTGGGTAGAGATTCGCGTCGCCGATAGCGCGGGGATGCCGGTAGACCCCGGCGAGATCGGACAGGTGCTGCTTCGACCGACCTTTCCCCTGATGTTCATGTCAGGCTACTACCTCGATCCGGAGCGCACGGCAGAGGTATGCAACGACTATTGGTTGCGCACCGGGGACCTTGGGTGCCTCGACGCCGACGGAGAATTCCGGTTCGTAGGCAGAGAGGCGCAATGGTTGCGCCGCCGCGGCGAGAACATTTCCGCTGTTGAGGTCGAGACCATCCTCAGCGACTGTCCGGCGGTGAGGGACGTGGCCGTGGTAGCCGTGCCGTCGGAAGTTGGCGAGGACGACGTCAAGGCCTTTATCGTTGTCGACCTCCCCGGGGCACAGGCCGCCAAGCAAATCTGGGATTGGTCTGCCGATCACATGGCCGCGTTCAAGGTACCCCGTTACATCGAGTTCATCGATACCCTGCCGAGGTCGACGACGAAGATGGAAATCGATCGCTCCGGTCTTCGCAAGCGACCCAATATTGACGCGTTCGACCGCAAGACACTTGACGCTTCGAAAGGAGCCTCCAATGGGCGGCCCGCTTGAAGGTCTGAAGGTGATCGAGATGGCCGGCCTCGGTCCCGTACCTTTTTGCGCCATGCTCCTGGCGGACATGGGCGCCAAGGTCGTAAGGATCGAGCGCCCGGGTCGCAAGATCAGCCGTTTCGACGTTACTTGCCGAAGTCGTGAAACCCTGCAGCTCGACCTGAGGGCGCCAGGATCGAAGGACCTTGTCGTCGAGTTGGCATGCACGGCTGACCTTATGCTTGAAGGCTTCAGGCCCGGGGTTATGGAGCGCCTGGGGCTAGGTCCCGAGTCCCTCGAATCCGTCAATCCGAAATTGATTTACGGACAAATGACCGGGTGGGGACAGACGGGTCCGCTCGCTGCGCGCGCCGGACACGACATCAACTACATCGCGATCAGCGGGGCACTGCATGCGATCGGTGCCGCAGGTGAAGCGCCTGTACCGCCCCTGAACTATGTGGGCGACTACGGCGGGGGTGCGATGCTCCTGCTGTCCGGGGTCTTGGCAGCACTTCACGAAGCGCGTCAATCCGGTAGGGGCCAGGTCGTCGACGCAGCCATGTCCGACGGCGCGGCCCTACTCTCGGCAACGATGTATGGAATGAAGTCGGCGGATCAGTGGAGCAATAGCCGTGGCGACAACTTGCTCGACGGAGGTGCGCACTTCTATAGCAGCTACATCTGTGCCGACGGCAAGTATGTAGCAGTCGGAGCGATCGAGCCCGAGTTCTATCGTCAGCTGTGCGAGACCTGCGGGTACGTCGAATTCGTCCCGGAGGAGCAACATGATGCGGCTCGCTGGCCCGCGTTGAAGGCAAGGCTTGCGAGAATCTTTCTGGAGCGGAGTAGAGATGAATGGTGCTCCTTGTTCGAAGGGAGTGATGCCTGTGTCGCACCCATTCTCGACTGGGACGAAGCGCCCCGACATCCGCACAACTTGGCTCGACGAACGTTCACAAGCCTAGATGGAGTGCTGCAACCTTCGCCCGCACCTCGATTTTCGAGAACACCTTGCAGAGAAATAGTTGCACACGTCGTGGCAGATCCGAACGATGTGCTCCGGCGCTGGAATTCGAGTGCTCAACGGCCGCCTCACTCGATTCCTCCTGACTGCTAGGCCATCGACATGAATATCAATCTTCAGACACCATTCGTCCAGCACCTTGGAATTCGGCTTCTCCGCGCGGACTCCGGGGAAGCCGAATTGACTCTTGACCCTAGGCCTGAGCACCTCAATACCTTTGGTACGGTGCACGGCGGTGTTTGCATGACCCTGCTCGATGTGGCGATGTCGTTGGCAGCGCAAAGCGGGAACGAGCTCGGAAGCAACGCCATGACGGTCGAGATGAAGTCGACTTTTATGCAGCCCTTGCGTGGCAAGGCCGCGTGCATTGGCAAGATCATTTTTGCGACACGCAGCCTGGTATTTGTCGAAGCATGGCTGCGCAACGAAGAGGGCTTGCTGTGTTCCAGTTCAACGGGGACATTCAAGTGGGCGAGGACTAGCGTGCCCCCGGGCAGCTAGCCTGCTGGCTAGAACGGCCAGGAGGACGATCCGAGGGCTCGTGTACGCATCGAGGGCTTCGATCGAAGTGAACTCAGGGCTTCAATGCTGCACGGAGTGCCGCCGCGTTGACGTGGCTGCGCTCAGTGGCTTCCCATGACGGCCTTTGAGACGATTTCCTTACGTTCGGCCTATAGACCGACATTCAGCTCATCCGGCTCCAGCACCACGATCAAGCGCTTAAGCTCCCGGTGGACGCCTAGGACATCTCGTCGACATCGTCCTCGGAGACGGTGGTGACACTGTCGGCACCGACGAATGTCGCGTCGAGCGAGAAGCGGGCAGGCGCCTACCGGAGGATGACGTCCTGGGCCGCATGGACCTTGCCGACGAAGAGCTTGGCGGCCGATCCATTGCCGATGCCGTCGCGCGCGTGCTTGAACGCCATGCGGCAGCTTTCAGTGAGAGCCGCCGTTCAGCGAACAACTGCGACCGGCTGCAACCAGTCTTTAGCGGGCGCTCGTGCTATGAAATAGTCGCTTGAATCAAGCGAGCAAAGCGGTGAAATCCTTCGGCCACGGTCTTCGGGTTCTCGATCCACGGAAAATGCCCAGCACCAGGAATCAGGCAATGCAAGGCATTCGGCGTGTGGTACGCTGGGTTGTTCCAGTCGTCTTGCGAGACGATTCGACCATCCACTCCTGCCATGCGCAACGTTGGAACGTCAGGCCACCAGGCGGCGCGATAGGTGTGATCGAAGTTCTTGTCCGACCATTCCACGGCAGCAGCGTTGTAGGGCATTGCCGCCAACAGCTCCCGCCCGGCCTGTACTCCGCGGGGGTTGAAGTTCCATTCGGCAGAAGCGACGCAAAGCGCTGCGAGGTTGACTTGCGTCTGATCGGCCATATAAAGGCTCAACGCCGCGTTGAATCCGGGCAACGGGTTGTCCTTGGTCATCAGCACATACTTGGCGTACCAGTCACCGTTGGGCGCTGTATCCAGCAGCGTAATTCCCCGGACACGCTCACGAAGCTCGGGGCATGACAAGAGGTAAGCACCGCCAGTCAAATGCCCGACGTAAACCGCATCCGACACTTCCGCCGCGGACTCGACCAGCACGCTCGGCCACTTGGCGTAGAGGTCACCTTCGACGATGTTCGACCCGTCGCCGGGCAGATCTATCAACCAGATTGCGCCTGGCACATCGAGCGCGTCGGTCAACCCTTTGAGCGATTCCGAGCCAATGCCGGGACCTCCGGGGAGCAACAGCCAATTGAGCGGGCCGTCGCGCTCGGCATGAAGGCGCATACGCACCCGGGACGGCGTGAAATGAACTTGCATAGGTTCTTTCAGAATTCTGATCGATTCAGGGCTCAATGCCCAGCACCATGTGCGTGGGAGCCGGGCCCAAAAAATCGATGGCCCAGCGCTGCTCGAAATGCTGCAGCCGCTTGGCGCGCTCGTTGGCGTCGAAGCCTTCCCCCGGATCGGTCGCCTCTGCCAGATCGCAAAAGAAGGCGGCGACGTCGATGCCCGGCACCATCGTGACCAATTGGTGCGCACCCGTCCCCGTCACGTTCGCGTATGACCGCGCGCTTCCGCCCGGGATCATCACGACGTCGCCCTTGCGGGCGACGAAGGACCGGTCGCCCACCTCGAAGACGAATCGCCCGCTCAAAATGTGGATGATCTCCCCTTCTGGACGCCGCAATCGCGGGGAAGCCGCCCGCGTCAAGTCCTGCAGGGCTTCGAAGCCATACTCGACTTCATCGCGCAGCGACCGGACTTCATAACGGCCCAGGGCGATACGGTGGTCTTCGCTCGCAACGCCGATCTTGCCAGACCATGCTCGCGCACTTGAAGACGCTGGCGGCCACCGAGGAAGTCACCGAAGCCAAGCTGGAGCATATGCGCGCCGACCAGCGCGCGCGCAACGCCGAAGCCGACAAGATGGCGCAGTAGCCGTCGGCCGGTGCCGCGGCCAGCGGCTCAACGCGACGACAGCGCCTTCAGGCATTCGAGAAGCTCCGATCGCAATGCCCGCTTCTCGCGCGCGTTCGCGGGGCCTGGCACCATGGATGCGCGGCCATGCCCACCAGCCGGTCGAATCGGCCGAGCGCAAGCGCGAACGCTTCGAGGCCCTGGACTTCGACCAGCAGGTGCGCGAGATCGGCGAGTGGTAAGCCAGTGGTGAACGAGCGCGCCGCCGGCGCGCCTTGACCGGACCGGACGGCCTACGCAGCCCCCGGCGAGACGATCGCCACCGGGTTCCCGCAGTGCTTGCAGACCTTCGCCTTGGCCAGGATCGGCTCGGCGCAGCTCGGGCATTCGATCTCGTTGCGGATCACCGGCGCCGCGGGCGCCACAACCCCCATCGGAGGCTGCGCGTGCCCTGGCGGAGCCACATAGCCGGGCATCGCTGCCTGGGCCGGGACAAGCCCTTCCTGGCGGCACAGCGGGCACACGTTCGGGGTTCCCTGGCGGCGCCAGATCGAATAGAGGATGCCGGGCCAAAAGAAGATGAGATAGCAGGCCAGCTCGATCCAGCCGCTCCCACGCATCAGCGCGGTCGACGAGTAGTTCTGGCAGGAGTTGCAGTAGTAGCGAGCCTGGTTCATCTGCTGGTGCTGGACGGGGCGAAAGGCGTGTGCCGGTGCGGCTGGCTGCTCGGCTACGAACGGTGCAGCGGCAACAGCAGGAACGCCAACGCGAGCCCGCTGCGCCGCAGAGCGCCGCTCCGCGATCGCGAACAGAGCATCCGCCCTGGCTTGATCGCTCTTGTTGCACTTGGAGTCGCAGAGGAAGAAGCCTTTGACCTTCGCGCCAAACGGCGTATCGAGGCCACAGCCGTCGCAGATCTGAGAACTGGTTGTCAACACCGATTTAAATCTGACCCACTTCTGGCGAATCCACCGAAGTAAATCTGACCCACCCTGGGGCCCTTTGATCGCGCTGCTCGGGCGCGCAGGCCGGAGGCCGAAGCGGCCGAGCAGCGCGGCCGATCATTCCACCGTCACCTTCCTCCTAGTCGCCTGGCCGGCCTTGCGCTTGTCCTTGAGCCGGTAGCTCTCGCCGGTGATTTGCACGATGTGCGCATGGTGGAGCAGCCGGTCCAGCATCGCCGCCGTCAGCGTCTGGTCATCGGCGAAGGCGCCTGCCCATTGCGTGAAGGGCAAGTTGCTCGTCAGCACCATCGAGCCGCGCTCGTAGCGCCTGGCGACGACGTTGAAGAACAGGTTTGCCTCATCGCGCCCGAACGGCATGTAGCCGATCTCGTCCACCACCAACAGCTTCGGGCCGATGATGGCGCGGTTGAAGTATTCCTTCAGTCGGCTCTGCGCCTTGGCCGCGGCCAGTTGCATCATCAGGTCGGCCGCCGTGATGAAGCGCGACTTGTGGCCAGCCATCACCGCGCGCTGGCACAGCGCCAGGGCGATGTGAGTCTTGCCGACGCCGCTCGGGCCGAGCATCACGACGTTCTCGGCGCGCTCGATGAACGCCAGGTGAGCCAACTCCGAGATCTGCGCCTTCGGCGCGCCACTGGCGTGTGCCCATTCAAACTGTTCGAGCGTCTTGACGGCTGGCATCGTGGCTAGGCGAGTCAAAGCGACCCGCTTGCGCTCCTCCCGGGCCATGTTCTCGCTGACGAGCACCTTCTCCAGGAAGTCGGCGAACGAAGCGTCGTCGCGGGCGGCATCCTGGGCCAAGGCCGGCCACTCGGCAGCGAGCCGGGCGAGCTTCAACTGCGCGCACAGGTCATTGATGCGATCGTGTTGAAGACTCATCACACCACCTCCAGTAACGCGTCGTAGACCGCCAGCGGATGCTGCAGGCTCTCGATCGGCAGCGCGACACGTTGACGCACCAACACTGGGGCTTGGAGCGCCGGCGCGGCCAGCATCACCCCGCGTTCTTCGGCCAATCGCACCGCCGGCACGGCTTTGGTGGTGGCGTGCAGTCGAGCGTTCGCCACCTCGTCGAGCCAGCGCCGTACATGCAAGTTCGCCAGATCGGCATCCAGCCGCAGGCCGCTGGCTTCCAAGGTCGCTGCCAGTGGCACCACGAAGCTGCCCTTCAGGTAGGCATTGAAGCGTTCCACCTTGCCTTTGGTCTTGGCTCGGTACGGCCGGCACAGCCGCGGCGTGAAGCCGCAGGTCTCGGCCAGCTCGCGCAACTGCGCATTCCAGCGATGCTGGCCTTCGCCGTAGGCGTCGCGCTGGATCACGACCGCCTTTGTGTTGTCGAACAAGACGTGCTCAGGCACGCCACCGAAGTAGTCGAACGCCTCGCGCAAACCGGCGCACAGCGTTGCCACGTCCTCGCCGGCGCAGGAGACGAACTTGACGAAGGTGAAGCGGCTGTAGCCCAACGTGGCGACGAACGCCAGCAGCGGCTGCCGGCCGCGCCGAACGTAGGTGAAGTCAGCCTGCATCTGCTGGCCGGGAGGTGTCTCGAAGCGCACCAGCGGTTCTGGCTCGCTCTTCTTAAGGGGCACAAGCCAGGCTCTGAGCTGGCTAATGCCTCCGGCGTAACCACGCTCTTGAATCTCGCGAAGCAGCACTGTCGCAGGAATCCAGCGCGGTCGGGCCTGCTCGACACGCTCCTGCAGATAGGACTTGTGCGGATCGAGCTTGCAAACGCGTGGTTCACGTGGCCCGTAACGCCGCGCCGCCTCGTCACGCAGGTATCTGCGCACCGTGTTGCGCGAGCAATCCAACTGCTTCGCGATCGCCCTGACACTCTCGCCCCTTCGGGCCATCACTCGGATCTCCACTGCCTGCTCCTGGTTCAACATCAGCAGCCCCGAAATGACTGCCATCCTCCCTCAGGTGGGTCAGTTTTACTTCGGTACAGTGGGTCAGTTTTACATCGGCGCTAACAACAAGAGCCGCCCCCTGGCGGTCATCGGTATCCATGATGCGCCAGCGAAGCGGCGCTGAAACAAGCAAGCAAGACACGTGGCAAAGGTCGTTGGTTCAAGCCCAACAGTGATCAGCAGGTTCGCAGTTTCTATGGCGTTCGTAGCTCAATGGCAGAGCCGCTGGTTGTGGTCCCTGTAGCGCGGGACCATCCACTCGGGACCCTTAGCTCAGCGGTAGAGCGTCGCCGCGTGCTGCCCCTTAGATGGTCGCGATCGGCGTCGACCTTGGCTTAGCCTGGTGCGGCTCGGTGTCGCGAAGGCCGCGGGTGCCTCAGGCCCGGCCGAGGTTCTCACGCGGCAAACACGTGAGGTAAGCGGACCCTGAGGCCTGACTGCTGCCCGCCTCTCGGTGCTGCCTTTGCCTGCTACTTCGCCGGTGCGATCTCCAGCAGGAACTTGTAGAGATCCATCGTCGCGCCCATCAGCGTCATGGAGGGCCGGGTCTTGCAGTGCGCCACCAGGAACTTGAAGGCGCTATCCTTCTTTGGGATGACGATCGGCGTGCCCTTGTTCGCGATCGCATTGGCGCCCTGGAGATAGCCAAGCGCAAACGACTCCATGCTGACGGCTGTGGCGTAGTCGGCGTCCCGCTTGGCCGGGTCATCGAAGAGCGGATTGAGATCCGAGCATCGGTAGCCCGCGGCGCCCAGCTGGTTGTCTTCGATTCGCTCGGCGTGGGCCAGGCATGCTGCAGCCGCCGCGACCGCGGCGATGACCAGTTTCTTCATTCGCGCCCTCTCTGTGTTTCGATGCTTGTAGGTGCCGGGCTGAGTTCTCGGCCTGGGATGCCCGCGGCTCAGGGCTTGCGATGACCTTCTTGGAACGCCTTGCGCGCGGCAGAAGCCTTGTCCTCGACCCGGGCCGATGCGGAACCCGCGGCGCGGGCCACCTGCTCCACCGATGGCCGCCGTCGCCAGAGCCAACGCACCACGCGGAACACGACAACCAAGAGGCCCAGGCAAATGGCCAGCGAAACGATGTCGCGGATGGTGACGCTCACTTGACGTAGTCCTTGAGCACGTTGTCGCCGTTGACCGCCGCGCGGAGCTGGGCGAACTTCTGCTGTCGGTAGGCCCAGTTGTCCGCCGATGTGTAGGGAGCGTCGATCTGCATCGGCTGGCACAGGATCGCGTCCGTTCCCGTGCGGTTGACGCTGTCGACCATGTGGCCGGCCAGCTTGTTCTCGATGAGTTGGCGCAGGTTCGCCGTGCATTCGGCCTCCGTGTCGAAGGAGCGCTTGACGGGTGTTGGCGCCGGCCGAAAATTGACCCACCTGTGAGGGTTGTGCCGGTTCAAATTTGACCCGGGTGTTCAGCCTACCCTGCTGCTTTTTTAAGCGGCGGGATACCAGGAATGATCACCATGGCCATGATTGGCAAGGTCCTGCGGATGCACCACCGCGAGAGCAAATCGGTGCGAGAGATTGCGAGGGCGACGAGCCTGTCGCGCAACACGGTGAGAAAGTACCTGCGAGCGCCGGTGGCGCAGGTGCCGAAGTACGAGCGCCGCGCGGCGCCGGTGAAGCTGACGCCCTTCGTCGAGATGGTGGAGCTGGCATTGTTGGCCGATGCGCGCCGCCCGAAGAAGGAGCGGCGAACGGCGCGGGCGCTGCTGCTGCAGCTTGCCGAAGCCGGCTACGAAGGCGGCTACACCCAACTGACCGACTTCATCCGTGCCTGGCGCGCTGGCCAGGGCGGCGTTGCGGTTGGCAAGGCGTTCGTGCCGCTGGCCTTCGAGTTGGGCGAGGCATTCCAGTTCGACTGGAGCGAGGAGGCGCTGGTGATCGGGGGGATCTACCGCAAGCTGCAGGTCGCCCATCTGAAGCTGTGTGCGAGCCGCGCGTTCTTCCTTGTGGCGTATCCGAGCCAGGGGCACGAGATGCTGTTCGACGCCCATACGAGATCCTTCGCGGCGCTGGGCGGGGTGGCGCGCCGCGGCATCTACGACAACATGAAGACGGCTGTGGACAAGGTCCACAAGGGCAAGGGTCGCACCGTCAACGCCCGCTTCTCGGTGATGTGCGCGCACTACCTGTACGACCCCGACTTCTGCAACGTGGCCTCTGGTTGGGAGAAGGGGGTGGTCGAGAAGAACGTGCAGGACAGTCGCCGGCGCATCTGGATCGACGCGCGTGAGCGGCGCTTCGCCAGCTTCGACGAGCTCAATGCCTGGCTGGGCGAACGCTGCCGGGCGCTGTGGGAGGAGATCCGGCCCCCGAACGACACTTCAAACTCCTCCACCTGTAGGCACGTAAATTCCTCCGGCAGGGAGAGGATTGCATTATTGATCGATCAAGCCTCGGCTGCGATCGCCAGGCGTGCGGCGGCCTCCTTCAGTCGGTAGCTCTTTCCTTCGAACTCGAGCATGACGGCGCGATGCATCAGTCGATCAAGGATCGTCGTTCCCATGGTTGCGTCGCCGAGGTATTTGCCCCAGTCCTGAACGACGCGGTTGGAGGTCACGACGATGCTGCCGCGACGCTTGTAGCGCCGATGCACGACGGCCTGCAGCAGCTCGGCGGCGGTGTCCGAGATGCGTCGCGCCAGGAACAGGTCGTCGAGTACAAGCAGATCGGATTCGATGTAGGCGCGCATCATCGCCGTCTGCTCCTTTGGGCTGGCCAGTGCGAAGTGGGCGAACTCGGTGTCAGCCTCGACGTATCGGACGTCGTGGCCCTGGAGCGTGGCCTGGTAGGCCACGGCCTTGGCGATGTGGCTTTTACCCGTGCCGGGTTTGCCAATGATCAGCGCGTTGGCGCCGTCAGCGATGAACTTCAGCGTGTGCAGCTCGAAGCAGGCCTGACGCGGCAGCTTGGGGTTGAAGCGCCAGTCGAAGTCGCCCAGCGTGGGCCGCTCGTCCAGGCGCGACTGTTTGAAGCGACGTTCGGTCAAGCGCGAATGGCGCCGGTCGAGTTCGTCTTGCAGCAATCCGGCAAGTGTCTCCAGCAGCGGCTGCTGGGAGGACTGTGCCTGCATGACCCGGGTGTTCAGGGTCGCGGCGATGCCCGACAGGCGCAGTTCGCGCAGCGCGCGTTCGATCTCAGTGATGGTCATGCTCGGTACCTCCATGGGTCAGGGGCAAGGAAGGCTGTGTTGCGGCACAGCGGGAGAACAACTCGGCGTAGATGTCGGCGGGCCGGATCAGCGGATGCTCCTGGGTCAGCGTGAGCTCCATCTGGCGCGATCCTTCGGCACAGTCGATCGCCGCCAGCGCGTCGGCGACGATCTTCTCGGTCAGCTTCTTGACGTAGCTGTAGCTGTGGATGCCATCGACCATCGCCTGCGCGCAGGCGCGGTCGACGAGGCGGCGCGGGTAGCGATCGGCCAGGCGAACGATGCCCCAGAGCTTGCGCTGTCCCACGCGGCCTTCGACGGCGAACAGCAACTCGCACAGACGCTCGGCATCGTTGCCGATCGCCTTGGCCTGCATCAGGATGCGCCGAGTCTCGCGCGAAGGATTGAACACGCGCTCGGCCATCGGCAAGACGACGGTGCCAGGGCGATCAACGCGGGCGTGGCTGCGAAGCAGCGCCTGCGTCCTCAGGTCACGGATCTCGATGCGGTGCTCGAACACGCGCACCAGCACATGGCTTCCGATGGGCGCCGGCCGCGCGGCGTAGCTGCTGTGATCGACGCGCACGCAGCTGTCGTCGCACACGGTGCGCTGCGACTCGGTAAAGTACTGCATGCCCTGCGGTGGCACCGGCTGCAGCAGCGGCCGCTCCTCCTCGTACATTGCCTGCACTTGGCGACGCGCGCTGCCATGGATGCGCAAGGCGGCCCACCTGCTCTCCCAGTGCTCCAGGAAGTCGTTCTGCTCCTGTAGCGACTCGAAGCGCCGCCCCTTCAAGGCGGTGGCCTGTGTGTGGCCGATCGCGTTCTCCACGGTTCCCTTGCGATTGGGGTCTCGGACCCTGGCCGGGTCGGCGACCACGCCGTAGTGGGCCAGCGTGGTCGCGTAGACGGAGTTCAATTGCGGCTCATACAAATCGGGCTTGATGACGCCCTCCTTGAGGTTGTCCAGCACGACGTATCGGCAACTGCCGCCGAAGTAGCGCCACGCCTGCTCGTGCAACCGAGCCCAGGTCTCCTGGCTGGACTTCCATACGACGCGCCGGAAGCTGCGCCGGGAATAGCGCAGAGTCGCCACGAACAGCCGCGGTTTGCGATACCGGTCGGTGCCCGGCACGCGCGTGGGCGCGCCCTCGCCGTAGTCGACCTGCATCTCCTCTCCTGGGAGAAACTCCAGTCGATCGAATTGCTCGGGCTCGTGATCTCGAAGCTTGCGTGCGAAGCGCATCACCGACTCGTAGCCGGCGGTGAAGCCGTGCTGGTCGACCAGATCCTGGTAGATGGCCATGGCGTTGCGCCGAAGCCGCAGTTGCGCTTCGATGAAGCCGCGGTGCGGCTCGCACGCCGAGATCGCTCCGGGTGATCTCGGCGGCAACGGAGCCGGTAGACAGGGTGGGGGAATTTGCGCCTGAGGGCCGGTAGACACCCCGGGGGAATTTGCTGCCGCAGCAGCAAACCGCTTCTGGTATCCCCGGATCGTCTTGCGATCGATGCCCGTGACACGCTCGATCTCCCTCTGGCTGGCCTTCGCGGCCAACAGGGTCCAAATGGTCGTCTGCAAATGCGGCTTCAAGACATTCACTCCGTACTCCCCTCGTGGCCGAGGGGATAGAAAGTAACGTCCTGCCCGAGGCGACTGCCGGTAGAACCGGCGCCGCCTACACCATCACAGCCTGACGGCTGGGGTGGGGGAATTTACCTGTCGATAGGTGGGGGAGTTTGCGTGTCGTTCGGGGCCAGGATGTCGGCGGTCGACGCCAGTGCGGCGATCGCCGACCGATTTCGGGAGCACCGAAACAATGAACACACCATTGGCGACGTAATTCGCTGAACTGCGCCACTGAAGCCGGGCAATAACTCGTGCGCACGCCCGAAGTTTTGCCAGGCATTTGGATAAGTTGGGGACGCCGCGCCGCACCTGGCGCCCGCCGGTCATTTCTGCCAAGTTGCCTGCAAATTGAGCACTGGGTCGGGCGGGTCGACGTCAGCGCCGCGCGAAGAGACGCTCGATGGCAGAGGCACGTTGCGCCAGCAGTCTTTCTTTCGCCAATTCAAGGTGAAGGACCGCATTGGCGCCCAAGGCCTCTCGGGTGTCGCTTGCCCGTTTGCAAGCGAGACAAGGCTATGCGCTCGGACGCATCTGCTTGGCGATGTCATCCCACCCGCAAAGTGCGTCGGCCGTCGTGCAATCCAGCCGAGTATGTTGAATCGCGGCGGGCGCGGGGTCCGCCAGTTCCACAAACGATCCGTCAAGGAGAACGTCAGGAAAAAGTGCAAGGCAGCGGCACGGGCCCTTGGTGCTCTCGTACAGCACGCCTTCGAAGCCGGCCGCGCGAATCAACTCAGCGAGGATTTGGCTGGGCGCAGGCATTCCGAACTGCACGGGCTGCAGCCGCCAGTTGCTTGCCAACACTGCCCGCCTCAGTTGAAACGGCGAGCGGATCATGAAGTTATCCCTGTTCGGAATCCTGAGCTTCTTCTGCAGTCGCTTGGCGGTTGCGGGCATCTTGATGCGCCTGAAGACGCTGCAGATGCCCTTCAGACATTCATCATCGTTCAGTGAGAAGACGTTCGTCAGCCTGCCGCGCAACATTACCGCGGCGTGGCTGGCGCCGGGTGTCAAGGCCAGGTCCTGAGCACTCAAGCCGTTGTTCACGTGGTCGGACGCCAGCTGGAATTTTTCTCGGAAGGCAGTCTCGTAGTCCTCGGCCATATAAAGCGCCGGCCAAGCCGAAAGAGTGCCGTCATCTAGGTCGATGCCCGCATTGAAACGTCCACCAATGCTGTGAAGACTGCCGGCGCTCGACAGGGGTGCAAGGCTGTAGCGATAGGTGACGATCCTCGCCCAGTCGCGCAACTCCAGCGATGCACCTGGGGCTTGTCGAAGGACCTCTATCAAATCCTCGCGATATCGCCTGCGTTCAGGTTCCGTTTCGAAGAACAGCGAGGCGCTGAGCTGGTCGATGTCGCGGGACGCTTCGGTCCACTTCTCGAGCGTGGCGGCGTAAAACGGTCAAGTTCGAGCAGCCCCGGTAAGCCGGGAGCCGGAGCTGGGACAGGGAACGGTATTTTTCTCTTTGGCACGTCTCGGGGTCGGCGAGACGTCAGGCAGCCGCTGTGTGTTCGTAACGTTGCGGCGTGTCGCGCTCGCGCATGGCAGACACGATGAAGCGCCGCAGCCGTTCATAGCGCCCAAGGCGAATCATGTCCCGTGGCGAGATGTCGCCCAGGAGGGGATTGCGCGTCAAGAACCAGGTCGCCGCCTTGGCGACGTCGCCGTCGAAAGTCGCTGCGACCATGTTCATGGTGTTGGCGATCTCGGCCAATCTTTCGCGCATCTGCTCTGGGATGGCATCGTCATAGCGCACGGACTTGACGGACACCGAGGCCAAATGCGACACGTCTTCCTTCTTCAAGCGCAGTGCATCCGACACCTTGCGCGCGTCGAAGTACGGGCCATAGCCAAACTGAAAGGCGTCCTGAGGCACGGAGTCAAAAAGTCCACTGGGGGTTGGCATCGCGCACTCCTCTTGCAAAGGGGCTTCTTCCCTGAGCCGGAAAGTTTAACCTCAAGACGCCTCTGTCACAAGTTTGAACCACATATTAAACACGTTTTAGCCTCGGATCCACCTCGGTCCAGCATGCTTTACTTCGGCTTCGCTTGCAAGCCGCTCCGACGAGTGCCCTGCCCTCCTCCCAACCCGTGTACGCAGGAGCCAAGCCCACAACTTGGTTTGGATGGCCCTTAGGGCTTCGATCTAGTCCGTCACCAGCAACTGATTAGCAGTCGGCTGATCCCAGTCCGGCCCAAGTGTCTGAGACGCGTAGAAGTCGACCATCAGGTGGCGGACAATTTGATGACGCCAACCACTCTGCTTCAGCCGCTTGAGGATGCTTGGGTGTGTGTCTGTTCGGATGAGCTCCTGCGCGAATGCTTCTTGGAGGTCCGCCTGAGCCTGCTCGTTCAGAAGCTCCAATTGGGCCGCAACAGTGCGACGACGAGCTTCGATCCAGTTGCGACGCTCACGGTCGTCCTGCGCCTCGATCGCGCGCAGCGGCGGCGGAGACGGGGCAGACTCAACTGCGATGGCCTTCTCCTCGCGAATGGCTGGCATGGGCTCAACCTGGATGCTACCTGTATTGGCGAGGACCGTCTTCAAGAAGCGATGCGGGTCCCGCAATGGCTCCGGAAACGCCGACTGCATTCGGCGCTCCACCGCTTCCAGGGCGTGGGTGACCAAATCCTCTCCATATTCATCCAACAGGCGCTCGAACTTGGCTTGATCGATGTCAATGGCAGCTGCGCGTCCAACCAAGGCAAGATTGACCGGCTTGGTAGAAGCCAAATCGCGCGCTGCATGGCGTCGCTTCTCTTTGACGGTGAACTGCAGCTCATTCACGAAGCGTCCTTGCTTGTGTTCGAGCAGGTCCACTTCGATGTCCGACACCGCGTTGATCTCAGCGATTGCAGGACGGAGCGTGTCGCGCTTGAAGAATCGGTAGTCCAGCTTTTGCAAATCGTCGTCCGGTCGCCCTAGGAGAACGGGCGCCCACCATCGCCATGGCTTGCGCCCGGTCTGCCCCACTGCCTTGTACCTGGCGCACGACTCGTAGAGGGCGACTGCCGCGATCGTTCGAAGTTCTGAGATCACGTTCAAGTTGAGCCGCGCAAAGATATTCGGGTTGAGCAACTCGCCGCGGACGTTAGGTGCATAGCTCCACTCCACCCAAGTCTGGCCCCGCACAGTCTCGAGTGAGGCATGCGCAAGCATGCTGCAACCGTCCCACCGCTCGCCCTCGCCAGCTGTCGGGGACTGCCACTCGACCGTCGTAGCCATGAGGGCGCGTAGGTGCCCCTTGATGATCGACAGGTTGCGGGAATTGAAGTCGATGCCCGCAACGACGTCTGCCAAAGTCGCCCTGTACGTGTCCTGGCCCTCGATGGCTTGATCCTGAGCCAGATGAAGCAGTACGTTCCACGTCTTGCGGCCAAGAACTGTGACCTTGCCGGAGGTGGGCACGAGCGACAGCGTCTCAACGGGCTTGCGCACGATCGCGGGTTGCTGCGGACGAGCAAATGTCATGACGGGAACTCTACACGAAGTCAATTCATGTGAAACGTGTCTCACAGTTCGAAGTCGCCCGGCAGAATGACCAAAAGGCTCACGTGAAGGTCAACGAGAATGACCAAAAAGGCTCACATCTGGCGCCAAGCCAAGTGACGAGACGTCCTTTCGACACAGCGGCCTCCCCTGTTGCACGGCCGTACTGGCGGCCACACCAGGTAGACCACGCCCCGTTGAGAGACGGAGTGGATATGGTCACCCAAGGGGGCTCCGGCCAAGCCCAGATCCACGCCGAAGATGACCAGAAAAGCTCCGGAACGGCCCATTGCGGCTCCATCTTTTCCGCTAAGTAGTTGTCAGCATTCAGGAAATCAGTGCTGAAGGAATTAAAGGGGTTGAAGGACTTAGAAACTCCTTCGCTTCGCGGAGTTCGATTGGTCAACTCAAGCAATACCGCAGACGTATTTCGTTTAGTTCTACGGATGTTGTACGATTCGTTCAACTTGCGCAAACACGCGCGGATTTTGAAAGTCTGACCACATGGAACTCGCTGCACAGTTCTCATTACCGCCAGTCGTAAGCCTGGATGACATCGTCAAGCAAGCGGAGATGGCGACGGGGATGATGTCCAACATTCGATCGACGATGTTGGCGCCTCGGACAGCGAAAGAAGAACCTACCTTCAGCGCTGAGGACTTGGCGATTTTGTGCGGACAGACAGGGGGTCGGGGCTGGGTGAATCATCAGATGACCGTTCGTTCGGATCTCCCCTCCGGCACGTTGAGCCAGTCGGGCCGAAAGCGTCATTTTGGGCTGGCGGAGGCGCGCGCGTGGGTGCGTGAATTTCGTCAGGTTTTCCTGCGACCCGCGGGCGCGGAGGCTGTGACTATCACCATCGCAAATTTCAAGGGTGGCACCACAAAGACGACGACTGCAATGACACTGGCTCAGGGCTTGTCCATGCTGGGGCACAAGGTCTTGGTGATCGATACCGATCCGCAGGCATCTCTCACGACGCTCTTTGGCATCTTGCCGGATGTGGAGGTTCAAGACCACGAGACGATTATGGCGCTGGTCGACGGGACGCAAAGCGGCGTGGGCCCGCTCATTCGAAAAACCTACTGGGACGGCCTGGACCTGGTACCGTCATCCACCTCTCTCTTCGCCGCAGAGTTCATGCTTCCGTCGAAGCAAAGCAAGAACCCGAAGTTCGAATTCTGGAGCGTGCTCGATCTGGGCATCGACGATGTCCGAGCCGACTATGACGTGATCGTCATTGACAGCCCCCCTGCCCTCTCTTACGTGACGATCAACTCGCTGTTCGCAGCAAACGGCATCATCATTCCGCTGCCGCCGGAGACGCTGGACTTCGCCAGCTCGGCGCAATTCTGGGACTTGTTCAGCAGCCTGACGACCGACCTTCTGAAGGAACGCGGTTCCACCAAGACGTTTGATTTCATCGACGTCCTTCTGTCGCGAGTTTCAAAGTCGGTGACGACGGACGTTGTTCGTCAGTGGATCAGCAACACCTATCAAGAGAAGGTTTTGCCGTTGGAGATTCCACGTACCGCAACCACGTCCATGAAGTCGGCGGAGTTCGGCACAGTCTACGATTCGGATCCCGACGAGAGCAAGGACCGTACGTACAAGAGAGCCCGTGAGGCCTACGACCAGTTCGTCGAACATATTGAGCGTCAGCTGATGCACGCTTGGAGGCGCCAACTAGGGTGAGTGTTGGATGAACCAACACCGCTGTAAGTCAGGTGTTGGTTCATCCAACACCCTGAAAATCTTTCGATGTTGGCCGGGCGCCAGCATTTCAAATCAGGGGTGTTGGATGAACCAACACCACCGGAAGGAGCAAAAAATGTCTAGAAAAGACTTTCTCAGCCGCGCACTCCAGGTGCCAAAGTTCGAGGGTGTAACTGCCACTGCGCCGACCGAAGCGCCCGCCGTTGCGCCTCCGTCACAGCCGTTCCCCGTCCAGAAGTCTTCGACGACTGCACCCAGCGCGATGCTCAATTTCATGCGCGAGCAGTCGGATGCGCACAAGGATCTGGAGGCGGCTCGGGAGCGATTGGCGGAGTTCGATGACGCAGTGGTCGCACGTCAAATCGACCCCAATCAAATTGAGCCGAGCCCGTTCGCAAATCGCAACGACGCCTCGTATCTATCACCGTCATTCGCCGCGTTGAAAGAAGAAATCGCGAGCGCTGGCGGGAACGTTCAACCGATCAAAGTGCGCCGGACGCGAGATGGCCAAATGCAAATTGTCTTCGGTCACCGTCGACATCGCGCTTGTTTGGAGCTCGGGCTGCCCGTCTTGGCACTGGTTGTGGACGACCTGGACGATCAGACGCTTTTCATAGAGATGGAACGCGAGAACCGCGGCAGGGCGGATCTGTCGGCGTGGGAGCAGGGGATGCACTACCAACGCGCACTCGACTCCGGACTGTTCCCGTCGCTTCGGCAACTCGCCGCCAAGCTCGGTGCCGACCTCTCGCAGGTCTCGAGGGCAATAGTGGTGGCCAAACTGCCGGAAGACATCGTGCGCGCCTTTGGCTCACCGCTCGACCTGCAATTTCGTTGGGCGAATGTGCTCCGGGACGCCGTGCAGAAGGATCCTGAAAAGGTGCTTCAACGGGCACGGGAGATCGCCGCGCTGCCGAAGCGGCCTGCGCCCGCCGAGGTCCTGCGTCTCCTTACGACCGAAGCTTCCAAGCCAAGCCGAGTTGGGCGTGAATGGACCGACAGTACCGGCAAAAGCGCCGCCAAGCTCGAAGTCGATCTGAAGGGGAGGGTGAACATCAAGTTTGCCAAACCGCTGTCGGATGCAGCCTTCAAAAAGCTCACGGGTGCAATTGACGGGATCATTGGCTAAGTGGGATGAGGTCGTCCAGACTGGGCGCTAACCTCCGTAACGCGCCATTTGGAGGGCGAAGGCTACTGGCGGTATTTGATAGGGCAAGCGCGCATCAGCTCAGAAGGATGGCTCCAATGTTGCCATTTCTAAGCAAGCACTTACATTCAATTCAGGTTGAGCAAAGGGCGGACTCGCTCGCCGATTGGGGCGCCCCCGCTAGTAATCAGGAGTTCGCTTCTAACCAACTGCCACGGAAAATTTTAGGAGCGACCGCCACGCTTGCCGACATGTTGAAGCAGGGAACGGGGAAGTGCCCAAAGGCAGACTACACGCCACCATCTGTCCGGCTCGGCAGCAGAAACAATCAACAAAATCAACAACTTAAAAAGAGCTTCTCGCAAAGTCCGACTTAGATCATCACAAAATCGCATTGATGATAAGTAAATTTAGTAAGATAGGATTTCGGTGCTACCGCAGACCGACCCGCCCGGACGGGTTACAGCGCCTTATGTCCAGCATTTAATCGACCGCCCATATCCGATGGCACCTACCGACCCACCCAACTCGTCGCAGCTCGGACGCCTCAATGACGGTGAGCTAGAGCAGCTGGCGGTGTCCTGGCGAGCCCAGGCCTTGCGCGGCGATCGGAAGGCCCACGGCATCGCGCATGCCCTGGAGGTGGCGCACCGCCAACGCCTGCGGGCCAGCCAGGTCGTGCAGCTGCCGGAGTCCGAGACGCCGTCGCGGCCCCGGTGGAAGTTCTGGGCAGCTTCAAAAACGCCGCGCACCATGACCTGATCCCGCGCCATGCGCAAGCCCCCGACGCCTCCTCGGAAACTCGACAGCAGCCACTTCGCCTTCATGCGGGCGCTGGCCCAGGGCGTCAACGAGCGCGCGAGCTGGGACCGGTATCTGCGCGTCGAAGGTGAACACACGGATTTGCGGACTGTCCGCCGGACGATCGCCTGGATCCAGGATGCGTTCGCGGCTGCCGCCGAACGCCAAAACAAGCCGGGCACCGCCCGGCTGCTGCGGCTCGATCCGGAGCGCTTCAGCGCAGCACCTGCGCAGCCGACCTTGGCGGAGTTCGCGCTCGCGCAGGGGATGGAAGAGTTCTCCGAAGACGAGCAGCTCCAGGCCTATGAAGAGGCGTACCCGCGCACTGGCAAAGCTGGCGGAGGCAGGGCAGGGCAGGGCGCTTCGTCCCTCACGCGTCGCGGGCGCATCATCGCGCGGCAACTAGAGGCACTGCAGTGGCTTCAAAACCTTGTCGCTCAAGACCCCCGACCGGGCGATCGGGTGGGAGCTTGGCTGAACCCTCGGCTTGCGGGGCGCCTGGAGCGTGCGAAATTGAACACGCTGTTCGATCTCGTGGAGCGCATGAATGGCGTCGGCGCTCGCTGGTGGGTTCAGGTGCCCGGCGTGGGGGAGCGCAAGGCCTCGCGCATCCTCGAATGGCTGCAGACCCACGAGACGGTGTTGGGCCTGCGGGTCAGTGCCCATGCGGCGCAGCGGCGATCGGAATTGACGTTTGATTCGCTGACCGAAGTGCTGCCGGCGGCGATGGCTCTTCGGCCCTTGGAAAAATTCGTGGTGCCCGCGGAGCTCGACGGCTCGGCCGGCCGCTTCCGTGCCCCGCCCGACAAATGTCTGCTCGTGGCTGCCGACGACTATGCCGCCATCGGTGCCTGGCTGACTTCAAAAGGGCGAGGGGCGAAAGACGGCGAGCTCACCGCCACGCAGCGGGCGTATCGCCGGGAAGCGGAGCGGCTGTTGTTGTGGGTCGTCCTCGAGCGGAACAAGGCGCTGTCTTCGTTGGCCCTGGAGGACGCCGAGGCGTTCCGGGACTTCCTGCAGAACCCGCCAGTGTCCTGGTGCGGGCCGCGACATCGTCAGCGCTGGTCACCCCTGTGGCGGCCCCTCGAAGGACCGTTGGCACCCGCCGCGCTGCGGCATGCGCTGAACATCCTCAGAAGCCTTTTCGGCTTCCTGGCGAGCCAGGGCTATGTGACGGGCAACCCGTTCGCGGCCCTGGCGATGCCGGTCCAACCCCTACGGCCGCTGGGCTCCAACCGAACCTTGACCTTCGCTCAATGGGACCACCTCGACGCAGTGCTCGAGCGCCAAGTGGACGCGGAGGCCGCGCGGCGACTTCGGCGCGGCATGCGGTGGCTGTATGCCACCGGGCTGCGACTCGCCGAAATCACGCATGTGAAGTGCGAGGACCTCGAGCGGGTCGCGTACCGCGATGTCGATGGCTCGACCGCGATCGATTGGATGCTCACGGTGTTGGGCAAGGGCGCGAGGGTCCGGCAAGTGCCGGTGCCGCACGAGCTGGTGGATGAGCTCGCTGATGAGCTAGGCCGATTCGGCTGGGAGCAGGCGGTCACTGCGCCGAGCAATCGAGGCATCCACGTGATGGCACGGTTTGAAGCGGGGCTCGAGCGGCCCTCGGCCTGGTCGGCCTCGGGGCTCTACCAGGCCATGAAGAGTTTTCTTGCGCAGGTGGCCGACGGCGTCGGAGGGGAGGATGGCGAGCGCCTTCGAAAGGCCAGCTCCCATTGGCTTCGCCACACGCATGCCTCCCATGCGCTGCAGGGCAGGGGAGGGCAGCGCCCTGTCCCGATCCAGGTGGTGCAGAACAATTTGGGGCATGCATCAATCGGGACCACCTCGCTTTACTTGACCACCGAGCGCGATGAGAGGTTGCGGGCGATGCGAGGGTTTTGGAAAAGATAGGGCCAGACGCCCAACGCTTTAGCAATCGCCACATTCAATCACCATAACGCGCGCTTACCGTCCCCAATCAAACGCCGCTGGGTAGACGTGCTACTCGGGAGTACGTGGACAAGATTTGCAATCGTGCAAAGAGCGTGACGATCGACCGAACTGATGGTCGTGTCCCATTCCTTGATCGGGGGGAATAAGGTCCGTCGAGCAGAAATAAACTCCGTCGCGAATTCCCCTGGCGTCGCTTACTTGTAACTCCGGAATTTGAGGACTTGGCGGCACGACGCTCTTACAGGGCGCATCCTCGCGGGGTTCGAGATGCCCACGCCTTGAGAAAACCAAGACGCTCACTCTCACTCAAAATGCTCGCAAATGGGGAGCTCGACCGCATGGACTGCCCCCGCTCTGTGTCCGACGTCGCGACAGCGAGGGCCTCGTCGAGGCCTTGATCGAATACAGCAAGCCAAGCTGTTGCGTACAGATCGGGACTACCGCAGTGCCGATCTGCCAGGCGTTCGAGGTTGTTCCGCGCCTTCAAGAACAGCGACGGGTCCGAGCGCATTTTCTGCGCGACCAGCTTGTGTAGCGCCAAACTCTTCAGGTCGAGATCGCGGGGCGAAAACATGGTTTCAAAAACCTCAAGCTCTCACAAGGCACCGCGCTTTGCGGTGAATTGCGGCGAAGTCCCGCAATTGCGGCTGATGTAAGTTGTTGATTTCACTACCTGCTGCTCCGGGCCTGCGCATCTCGCTTCTCACGGATGCGTGCCAGTGCCTCCATCGCTGACGCAAGTGTCGACGGCCTTGCACCGCCTTCAAGCATCAAACGCATGTGCAACTTCGTGTTGAGCAGAGGGCTCTGCCCGCGGCCACTTGATGGCTCAGATTGAGCTGCTTGCCCTGGGAATTTCTTGTCCGGCTTCATAGGAAGAAAATAGCACGTCTCCTGCCTTGATGTGCGGGTAGGCATTGACCATCGGTGTCGCACTTCCGATGGCGAGGAGGGTTGCGGCAATGTTGGGCTGGTTCATTGTTATTTCGATCGCTGGCGGTGACGAGCCAATGAAGGTTGGCGACGTACGGACGCTTGCGACCTGGCGCAGCAGCATTGGTGGTGTGGATTGGATTGATCGTCTGGTCGAGCGCAGACTAGCGAAATTCGAGTCGGGCAACGGCTACCCGACTCGATTCAGCACGATCGCGGCAGCGGCGCTCCCGCTCATCGCCAATGGCAAGCCCCCAGCGCACAGTGACTTCCCCGTCCACGGTGACGACTACTTCATGCCTGCCGGTTGGATTGGCGACTTCACGGCTTACGTCGAACGCATTGCCTCTTGCAAGCCGACGGATTCCCTTGTGATCGAAGTCTGGGACCTGTCGTAAGCCTCCTCGCACCGGACCACGAGCAAGAACCGGGTTTTTCCCCCGATCGATGAGTCAGCGCTACCTTCCGCGCCCGCCCCCAGTAGCGCCAAGCCGAACGCACGGCCTGCGGCACTATCGCGTTTTCGGTAAATCACTTCATATAAAATGATGACCTATCCTGTGGGTACAGGGGTCAAAATATGTGGCTCGCCTTCCAGGTTGAGGAATTCATGGAAAAGCCTACAAGCGAATCTCACGATCAAGCAATAGCGCTTTTGCAAGAAGCGCCACTGCGCGAGCTGATTGCAGCCCGCGTGATCTCGCACGTGATCGCTCTTGGTCAAACAGGTGGATTCGTTCTGGAAGTTCACTTTGGAGAGCGGAAGGCGGTACTCGCAAGCTCTCGTGGTGGAGCGAGAACTTTCGCATCCCTCTCGACAGTTGCGGTGCTGATGCAGCGCCTTGGGCATCCGCGCTTCGAGGTCGATGTCAGCAATTACTTGCCAGGCCGACTGCGCGCAGCGCAACCCGAACGATCCGCCTTAATGAAGGCTGGAAAGCTGCCTAAGGCTGCGCGGAAGTCCTCGAAGCCTGCGAAATGAATAAGGGACCAAACTGAATGGCACTAGAGATCACAGCACCGAATGCGTTTGACGAGGTCTTGGATCTCGTCGGCTTTCTTGCCCAGTCATCAATTGACGAACAAGAAGCTGACGCGGTCACGCGATTGAAAACGCCGACCCAGGAAATCGTCGATATAGGAGCGTGATGACATGACGTACAACCCACAACGCGCGCTGGACTTGCTCCGGATCGGCTCGGGACGCGCCGACGCCAATTTCCGTGAAGACCAAGAAGATGCGATTCGCCACATCGTCGATGGCCGTGGCCGCCTGCTGGTCGTTCAGAAGACCGGATGGGGAAAGAGCTTCGTCTACTTCATCGCGACGAAGCTTCTGCGCGACGACGGCAACGGTCCGGCCCTACTGATCTCCCCGCTGCTGGCGCTTATGCGGAATCAGATCGCCGCAGCAGAGCGCATGGGCGTTCGCGCTGCCACGATCAACTCCGACAACGTCGACGACTGGACCCAAGTCGAGGCCAAGCTGGCTCGTGGGGAAATCGACATTCTCTTGATCTCGCCCGAGCGCCTGGCGAACGAGCGCTTCCGCACGCAGGTTCTGGCTGGCATCGCTGCACAGATTTCGATGCTGGTCATCGACGAGGCACATTGCATCTCCGACTGGGGCCACGACTTCCGCCCTCACTATCGCCTGTTGGAGCGGATCGTCAAAACGCTGCCGCCCAACCTGCGACTGCTCGCCACCACGGCAACAGCGAACAACCGCGTGATGGAGGACCTTGCTGCCGTGCTCGGTCCCAAGCTGGACGTCTCGACGCGAGGCGACTTGAATCGGACCTCGCTTTCCCTGCAAACCATCCGCTTGCCTAGCCAGGCCGAGCGCCTCGCCTGGCTGGCGGAGCAACTGGCCACACTGCAGGGCCACGGGATCATCTACACGCTGACGGTGCGCGACGCCAACCAAGTCGCTGACTGGCTCAAGACCCGGGGTTTCAATGTCGAGGCCTACACGGGCGAAACGGGCGACCGTCGAGAGGCGCTGGAACAGGCGCTGCTCAACAACGAAGTCAAAGCTCTGGTCGCAACGACGGCGCTGGGCATGGGCTACGACAAGCCCGACCTCGCGTTTGTCATCCACTACCAGATGCCTGGTTCCGTCGTTGCGTACTACCAGCAGGTGGGCCGTGCCGGGCGCGCGCTGGACTCCGCCTACGGCGTGCTGCTCAGCGGCCAAGAAGAGTCAGACATCACCGACTGGTTCATCCGAAGCGCGTTCCCGACCCGGCAGGAAGTCGCCGACGTCTTGGGCGCACTTGAGGAAGAAGAGAACGGCCTGTCCGTCCCCGAGCTGCTGAGTCGCGTCAACCTGAGCAAGGGGCGCGTCGACAAGACGATCGCGCTGCTCTCCCTGGAAGCACCAGCGCCCATCGCCAAACAAGGTACCAAGTGGCAGCTCACGGCAGCCACGCTGAGCGAGGGGTTCTGGGCGCGCGCCGAGCGACTGACGGCCTTGCGACGTGACGAACATCAGCAGATGCAGGACTACGTTAGTCTGCCCTTCGGTGAACACATGGGTTTCCTGATCGGCGCACTCGACGGTGATCCAAGTGTTGTCACCCAGCCCGCGCTTCCCCCGCTGCCCACTGGAGTGAATGAGGCGCTGGTTCGCGACGCCATTGCGTTTCTTCGGCGCACCAGCCTGCCCATCGAACCCCGCAAGAAGTGGCCTGATGGGGGGATGCCCCAGTACGGCGTCAAGGGATTTATTGCCCCCGGCCACCAAGCAAAGCCCGGCAAGGCTCTGTGCGTATGGGGTGACGCCGGCTGGGGCGGACTGGTCCGGCAAGGCAAGTATCACGACGGCAAGTTCGCCGACGACCTGATTGGCGCCTGCGTGAAGATGATTTGCGAGTGGAACCCTCAGCCCAAGCCGACCTGGGTGACGTGCGTTCCATCGCTCCGTCATCCTGATCTCGTCCCGAGTTTTGCGGAGCGCTTGGCTGCGGCGCTGGGTCTGCCGTTTCATATGGTAATTGCGAAGACAGACGACAGGCCCGAACAGAAGACGATGGCAAACAGTACACAGCAGGCGCGCAACATCGACGGCTCGCTGGCACTCAACGGTCAGCCGATCCCGCAGGGGCCGGTGATCTTGGTCGATGACATGGTTGACTCACGCTGGACGCTGACCGTAGCCGCGTGGCTGCTGCGCCAGAGCGGAAGTGGTGAGGTCTGGCCGATGGCACTCTCTCAGACGGGGCACGACGAATGACTGCCACCCTGTCCCCCAACACCCAGGCGATCCTGCTGTTGACGGCGCCGCTGATCGCTGGACGCGGCACGTCGTCATCGGAGCTCTTGTCGCCCGGTGAATACAAGCGCCTTGCCCGCCATCTGCGGGAAATTCAACGCCAACCTGCGGATCTCGTGTCGCCAGACGCGGCCGATCTACTGCGTGCCTGCCAGCCAGTGATTGATGAAGCCCGTCTGCAGCGTTTGCTGGGGCGAGGCTTCCTCCTCAGCCAAGTCATCGAACGCTGGCAAGCGCGCGCCATCTGGGTGGTCAGCCGCGCTGATGCCGAGTACCCGCGCCGCTTGAAGGCGCGCCTGCGCGAAGACGCCCCGGCAGTGATCTACGGCTGCGGCGACATGAGTCTGCTGGAGTCGGGTGGTCTCGCCGTGGTCGGATCTCGTCACGTGGACGATTCGCTGATCGACTACACGATGGCCGTGGGCCGATTGGCTGCGCGAGCCGGAAGAACGCTCGTGTCCGGCGGCGCCAAGGGTATCGACCAGGCTGCCATGCGCGGTGCGCTCGAAGCGGGCGGCAAGGTCAGTGGCGTCCTCGCGGACAGCCTGGAAAAAACGACCATGAACCGCGAGCACCGCAACCTGCTGCTCGATGGCCAACTGGTGCTGCTTTCTCCCTACGACCCAAGCGCGGGGTTCAACGTCGGCAATGCGATGCAGCGTAACAAGCTGATCTACGCTCTTGCCGATGCATCCCTGGTTGTCAGCTCCGATCTGAACAAGGGCGGCACCTGGACTGGTGCTGTCGAGCAGCTGGACAAGCTCAAGTTCGTGCCCGTGTACGTTCGATCGACGAGCGGGTCGTCTCCCGGACTCGACGCCCTGCGCAGCAAAGGAGCGCTCCCCTGGCCGAACCCGCTGGACGCCGACTCCTTTGAGGGCGTGTTCGATGTCGCCACGCTGGTTCCGACGGCGCCGCCACAGTCAGGCCTTGCGCTGTTTCCCGGTGATGGACCGTCCGAGGTCGCGCCCACGCCGCCCGCGGTTCCGGAGACCCCACCGGCGAAAGAGTCGCCGACTGAGCCAATGCCGCCACCGATTTCCGCACCCAGCGAAGCACCTGATGATCCAACGCCAGATGCTGCTCCGTTGGTCTCGCAGGTAGCTGAGGCCAAGCCTCAAGCAGCCAGCCCATTGCTGACGTCAGCATCAACACCCGCCGATACGCTGTTTGCCGCTGTCCGGGAAGTCGTCCAGTTGCTGCTGAAGGCCCCAATGAAGGACGCCGAGGTTGCCGCTGCTCTGGACGTTTCCAACGCGCAAGCCAAGGCGTGGCTGCAGCGCCTTGTCGACGAAGGCGCGATCGAAAAACAGAAGAAGCCAGCGGGCTACATCGTTAAGCCCTCCAGCCTCTTCGGGTAGGCGACGACTGCAAGCCCCAGCACGATTGATTGAACGAACAAGACCGGATTTCCTGAATGCCTTTAACCCTCCCACAGCTGGAACGCCACCTCTTCAAAGCCGCCGACATCCTGCGCGGAAAGATGGACGCCTCCGAGTTCAAGGAATACATCTTCGGGATGCTGTTCCTCAAGCGCTGCTCCGACGTGTTCAACCAGCATCGCGAGAAGATCCTCAAGGAGGAACTGGCGGCGGGCTTGAGCGAAGCTGAAGCCATCGAGAGCGCCAACCAAAAGGACTGGTACATGGAGGAGGGTTCCTTCTGGGTGCCACCTCAATCGCGCTACGAATATCTTCTGAACGAGGCCCACCAGAATGTCGGTGACTTCCTGAACAAAGCCTTGGCTGGGCTGGAAACAGGCAACACCAGTCTCTATGACGTGCTGGAGCACATCAACTTCACGAAGAAGGTGGGCCAGAGCAAAATTCCCGACATCAAGCTGCGTTCGCTGATCAACCACTTTGGCTTGCACCGTCTACGCAATGAAGACTTCGAGTTCCCCGACCTGCTTGGTGCCGCCTACGAGTTCCTGATCGGCGACTTTGCCGACTCTGCCGGCAAGAAAGGCGGCGAGTTCTACACGCCGCGCTCGGTGGTACGAATGATGGTGCGGCTAGTAAAGCCCGAGCTGAAACATCACATCTACGACCCTTGTTGCGGCTCCGGTGGCATGCTGATCTGCGCCAAGGAATACATCGACGAGGCAGGACAGGAAGGCCGCAAAGCGAACCTTTACGGCCAAGAAGACAGTGGCACTGTTTGGTCTATTGCCAAAATGAACATGCTGCTGCATGGCATCAGCACGGCCGACCTGCACAACGAAGACACCTTGGCCAAGCCACAGCACGTCAAGGGCGGGGAATTGCGACGCTTTGATCGGATCTTGGCAAACCCTCCCTTTTCACAACCATGGGGCACGCCCGACAAAGACCAGAGTGGCCAGTCCGCGTGGGCTCCGGAGTTCCGCGCGGAGCGCTTCAACTACGGTGAGGTGCCTCTGGGAGCCAAGAAGGCCGATCTAATGTTCTTGCAGCACATGGTCGCGGTGCTGGCCGACGGCGGGCAGATCGCCACTGTCATGCCGCATGGGGTTTTATTCCGCGGCGGCGAAGAGCGAACGATCCGTGCCGGCATGATCGAGGACGACCTTTTGGAAGCCGTCATCGGTGTGGCCCCCTTCCTGTTCTATGGAACGGGCATTCCGGCGTGCATCCTTGTGTTGCGCCAACGAGTGCAAAACGGCGCCGAGCGTGTCAGCGGCAAGCCGAAAGAGCGCCAGGGCAAGGTGCTATTCATCAACGCCGATCGCGAGTTCTTGCAAGGGCGGGCCCAGAACTTTTTGATGCCCGAGCATATCGAGAAGATTGTCACCACCTTTGAGGCCTACAAGGAGGAGCCGGGCTTCTCGGCCATCGTAGACAACACCACGCTCAAGGCCAGCGGCTACAACCTCAACATCCGCCGTTATGCCGACAACGCTCCACCGCCCGAGCCGCATGACGTGCGCGCCCATTTGCTGGGTGGCGTCCCCAAGGCCGAGGTGGCGCACTCCGACAAGAAATCCCTGTTCGACGCCCACGGACTGAATCCGACGGACATCTTCATCGAGCGGGACAGCGCCTACTACGAATTCAAGTCCCGCTTCACCGCGAAGACCGAGCTCAAGCCGGCCATCGAGTCCAACGCTGGGCTGCAAGCTAAGGAAGCCGCCATTCGCGCAGCCTTCGAAGCCTGGTGGAGAGCCCATAGCCAGCGCATCACCGACCTGGCGGGCGCACAGAGCTTCGTGGCCCTGCGCAACGAGCTACTCGCTAGCTTCAGCGGCTCACTGGAACAGATTGGGCTGCTCGACCCATTCCAGGTGCGTGGCATCGTGGCCGGTTTCTGGAACCAGACCAAGTACGACTTCCTCACCCTGATGGCACGCGGCTCACACGGCGTGGTCGATGCGTGGCGCACCAGCATCGTCACCGCGCTCGAAGACAAGGCCAAGAAGGAAAGCCCCCTGGAACACAAGCTGGTCAAGTTCCTGATGGGCAACTTCGTCAATGAGATCGAGGAACTGGAAGCCAAGAAGGTCGAGCTCGAGGCGCAGATCAAGGCCAGCGACGCGAGTGAAGAAGAAGGTGGCGATGACGCTGAAACCGCCGAGGCTGAGGACGACGACGCCGTAGATGAAGCCCAGCTCAAGGCCAAGAAGAAGGACCTTGAGACCAAGATCAAAGAGATCGTCCGGGTCGTGAAGGCGATCGAGAAAGACAAAAAGGCCACCGCCAGCGCCCTGAAGAAGCTCGACAAGCCCAAGATCCAGCAAACAAATGCGTCCGAGATCGCCGCCCTGCAAGCCGAAATTGCCGCGCAGGACGCAGAACTGCTCGTCCAGGCTCAGAAGCAGCAAGCCATCGTGGCGACGCTACAGCCCATCCTGGACCAGCTCGCCGTGTTCGATGAACTGCGCAACGCTCTCAAGGACGTGAAGAAGGAGCTGGCGGACCACAAGAAGGTTTTCGCCGACCACCTCAACTTGGCCGTGGACGGCCTGGCGCCCGAGGACGCAGCCAAGTTGCTGCTCACCATCCTGCACGACGACATGAAGCGGATCGTGGAGCGCTACGTCACCGGCCAGCGTCAACTCATCGTGGCGGCCTTCGAGAACTGGTGGGACAAGTACAAGGTGACGCTGACCGAGATCGAGCGTGACCGCGACGCTGCCGCCAGCCAGCTCCAACAGTTTCTAAAGGGGCTCAAGTATGTCTGAGACACCCAACGTAGCACCGCGCCACCAGTACGAAGCCTTCCTGCGGCAGTTGCCTGCCGACTGGGAGCAGAAGGAAATCACCCAAGTCGGGGCCGTGGTGGGCGGCGGAACGCCATCGCGTGCGGTGCCCTCCTTCTGGCGGGGATCAATACCCTGGGTCACGCCGGGCGAGGTCAGCGGCGAAGCGGCCAAGCTGCTTCACGACACCATCGACCACATCAGCGCATCGGGTCGGGCAGGGAGCGGCGCGAATCTGCTCCCAGCCGGATCTCTTCTGGTGACGACTCGCGCAACGCTGGGCGCCCGAGTGATCAATGCGGTGCCCATGACGACAAACCAAGGTTTTAAGTCGATCGTCTTCAACAAGCCTGAGGAAGCCAGCTACTACTACCACCTCTTCGAAAAGGTAAAGCCCGAGCTGGTACGTCGCGCGTCCGGAACGACCTTCTTGGAGATTTCAGGCGCGGAGTTTGGCTCCATCAAGGTGCCCAGCCCATCGGCTGCCGAGAAGCTGAAGATCGCCGAGTTGCTGGATGCCCTCGACACCGCGATCCATCAGACCGACGCTATCGTCGAAAAGCTGAAGCAGGTCAAACAAGGCTTGCTGTATGACCTGCTGACGCGAGGTGTGGGGGCCAATGGCGAGCTGCGCCCTTGCTACAACCAGGCGCCTGATCTATACAAACAGACGCCTGGCGGCTGGATTCCAAGGGAATGGGAAGTCGCTCCTCTGGTAAGCAAGATCAGCTTTCCTGAAGGGCAAGTTGACCCTCGAAGGACTCCATATAGAGATTGGACGCTCGTCGCGCCCGACCATATTGAGGCTCAAACCGGACGCCTTATCGCCAAGGTCAGCGCAGCTGACCAAAACGCCATATCCGGTAAATACGTTTTCGCTCCAAACGACATCATCTATAGCAAGATTCGTCCATATCTCCGGAAGGCTGTGTTGGCAGATCATTTTGGTTTGTGTAGTGCCGACATGTACCCCCTAAGACCAAATGATGGCGTTGCACCAAGGTTCATTTTGGCTGTGATCTTGGGGCACATCTACTCGCGCTTCGCAGAGTCGGTTTCCATGAGAAGCGGCTTTCCAAAAATCAATCGGAATGAAATGGCCGAATTCTCTATGGGCTGGCCCAGTAGTGATGAGCAGAAGCTGATCGCTGGCTTTATGGAGCAAGCAGATCGCGAGCAGGCGCTGGAAGAGATTGATCTGCAAAAGCTTCAGCAGCTAAAGGCTGGCTTGATGGACGACCTCCTCACTGGCCGCATCCGCGTCACGCCCTTGTTGGCGCAATAAACAGAAGGGCCAGACCATGGGATGGGAACTCAAAGACGTCGAAAAGCCGTTCGTCGAGCAACTGGAAGTCCTGGGCTGGACGCATATCTCAGGCAGCCTCGACGAGCCCGCTGCCACGGGCCGCACGACTTTCACCGAGGTGATCCAGGAAGGCGTGTTGCGCGCCAAGCTGGCAGAAATTAATTTGCGCGAGGTGGATGGGGCATTCGTGCCCTGGCTGGACGAGGGCCGCATCTCTGAGGCGGTTGCGGCGATCACGCGCATTGCGCGACCCAAGCTCATCGAGGCTAACCAAGCCGCGACGGAGCTGCTGCTGCTGGGCATCACCGTCGACGGTCTGCCAGGCTGGGACGGCGGGCGTGGCCAGACCATCCGCTTCGTCGACTGGGATACGCCCGAGAACAACACCTTCACGGTCGTCAACCAGTACCGCGTAGATTGCCCGCCGGGTTACAACAGCGGCAAGGCCTTCATCGTGCCGGACCTGGTGTTGCTGGTGAACGGCATTCCGCTGGTGGTGGTGGAGTGCAAGAGCCCGTCCGTCCCCGAGTCGTTGGCTGAAGCCATCGACCAGTTGCGCCGCTACAGCAACCAGCGGCATGCCAACTACGAGGTGGAAGACAACGAGGGCAACGAGCCGCTGTTCTTCACCAACCAGCTGCTGATTGCATCTAGCTTCGACGAGGCGCGGGTGGGCACTATCGGCGGCCTGTTCGAGCACTTCGCCAGTTGGAAGACCGTGACCCCGGCGCGCGAAGAGGACGTTGCCGCCAGCCTGGGGCTGGCCGCGCTGTCCGAGCAGCAGCGGATGGTGGCGGGCATGCTCAACAAGGCAAACCTGCTGGACATCATTCGCCACTTCACCCTGTTCATGCAGGCCGGTGGGCAGACCATCAAGGTGGCATGCCGCTATCAGCAGTTCCGCGCGGTCAATAAGGCGATTGAGCGCCTGCAAAGCGGACAGACCCGCCTGCAAGATGGCGAGCACGACCGACGCGGTGGCGTGATCTGGCACACCCAGGGTTCGGGCAAGTCGCTGACCATGGTGTTCCTGGTGCGCAAGTTGCGGACCAACGCCGCCTTGCGCCGTTTCAAAGTGGTGGTGGTCACCGACCGCAAAGACCTGCAGGACCAGCTCAGTGCCACGGCGACCTTGACCGGTGAGGTCGTGGAAGTGGCTACGTCGACGGTGGCCGTGCAGAAGCTTGCGCGCCGCAAGGGACCTGGGCTGCTGTTCGCCACAATCCAGAAGTACCGTGACCCGGACACCGCCGGTGAACCGGGCTTGACCGAGGACGACATTCCGGACGGCTGGCAAGACGGGCAGATGGGCGTGAAAGAGCCTGCGGCGGCAGCCTATGGGGTCAAGTCTGCGGCGAAGACGTTCGAAGTTTTGAACGAGGACGAGACCATCCTGGTGCTCGTCGATGAGGCGCACCGCACCCAGGCGGGTGACCTGCACGCCAACCTGCTGGCCGGGCTGCCCAACTGCGCGCGCATCGGCTTTACCGGCACGCCGATCATCATGGGTGACAAGAAGCGCACCCACGAGATCTTCGGCGAGTTCATCGACCGCTACACGATCAAAGAGGCCGAGGAAGACGGCGCGACCGTTCCCGTGCTGTATGAAGGACGCACGGCGCAAGGTGCGGTCAAAAACGGGGCCAGCTTGGACGAGCTGTTTGAGGACCTGTTCCGCGATCGCAGTGCCGAGGAACTGGAGGCGATCAAGCAGAAGTACGCCACCAGGGGCCCGATCTTCGACGCCCCGCTGCTGATCGCGGACAAGGCGCGCGACATGCTGCGCCATTATGTGACCAGCATCCTGCCCAACGGCTACAAGGCGCAGGTGGTGGCCTACAGCCGCCTGGCGGCGGTGCGTTACGTAGCTGCGTTTGAAGCCGCACGCGCCGAACTGCTCACCGAGGTTGACGCGCTGCCGCCCGAAGATAAGGCGCTGGACGACGAGGCGCTGTGCCAGCGGCCGCCCAAGGTTCAGGCCATCGTGCAGGCCTGGCGCTACCGCGCCACGCTGAAAAACATCGAGTTCGCGGCAGTGATCTCCGGCAGCAACAACGACGATCCGGCCTGGAAGCAATGGACGGATGCGGCGGCCAACGAGACGAGGATTAAGCGCTTCAAGAAGCCGCTGTTCCACACCAAGCCAGAGAAGACCGACGCACTTGCCTTCCTGGTCGTGAAGTCGATGCTGTTGACCGGCTTCGATGCGCCGATTGAAGGGGTGATGTACCTCGACCGCCCAATCCGCGAGGCCGAATTGCTGCAGGCCATTGCCCGGGTGAACCGCACGGGGTTCGGCAAGCGCTGCGGCATCGTGGTGGACTACTACGGCGTGGCCCAGCACCTGAAGGAAGCCTTGGCGGCCTACGCCGACGAGGACATTCAGGGGGCACTGCAAAGCCTGAAAGACGAAGTACCGGCGCTGCGTGATCGGCACCTGCGTGTGGTGGACCTGTTTCGCAGCCGCGGCATCGAATTGCTGGATGACGCGGAGACCTGCGTCGAAGTGCTGGCAGACGAACGGCTACGAGCGGAGTTCACCGTCAAGCTCAAGCAGTTTCTGAGTTCGCTGGACATGGTGTTGCCGCGCCCGGAGGGTCTGCCCTTCTCCAAGGACGCCAAGACACTCTCGTACATCTATGCACGGGCCCGCAACCGCTACAAGGACACGCCGGTTCTGGGCAAGGATGTAGGCGCCAAGGTCCGCAAGCTGATCGATGACCATGTGATCTCGCTGGGTGTCGATCCCAAGATTCCGCCGATTGCATTGACCGACGCTGAGTTCGACATGCATTTGTCGCGCCAGGCGAACGACCGCGCTAAGGCGTCCGAGATGGAACACGCCATCCGCTCGCACATCCGCAAGCATCTGGATGAGGACCCGGTGCTGTTCCGCAAGCTCAGCGAACGACTGAACGAGATCCTGAAGACGCTGGCGGACCAGTGGGATGACCTGATCGCAGCGCTGCAAAAGATCATCAGCGACATGCGCGCGGGTGCCTCCAGCGATGACGCTGGCCTGCCCGACATGCCTGAACAGTACGTGCCGTTCCTGCGCATGCTGCTGGAGGCCGTGGTGGGCACCGAGCGCCCGTCTGACGAGCAATTGCTGAAGATTCGCGATCTGACGGTGGAACTGGTCGACATGATTGCCGGTGAACTGACCGACACGTTCTGGGAGCCACACAAGCGGCCAGCACAAGACGCTCTAGGGGCACGCATCTTCAGAACGCTGCGCACATCCCGCGTGGTTGGGCCCGGTGATGTGTCCGCCCTGAAAGATCGCATCCTGGAACTGGCCCGCGCCAACCATGAGAGGTTGACCAAGGCATGAGCGTGCTCACCGTAGACGACCTCTCATTCGAGCTGAAACCCAGCAGTCGGCGCAGAACGCTGCAGATCACTGTTGATCGAAGCGGTGAACTGGTGCTGTCCGCACCGCCTGATGTCGAAGAGGAACGTTTGCGCGAGTTCGTTCTTGAAAAGCGCTTCTGGATCTACACCAAGCTGGCCGAGAAGGATCGCCTGCAGAAGGCAGTACCGACGAAGAGCTATGTCGATGGCGAGGGTTTTCTGTACCTGGGTCGAAGCTACCGGCTGCGCTTGGTGGATGAGCAGGACGCAGCTTTGAAGCTGCTTAACGGCCGTTTCATGTTGCGCAGCGACCTAGTCGATACCGCGCGTGGCAATCTGATTCAGTGGTACAGCGCCCGGGCCAGGGCATGGCTGTGGGACAAGGTGCAGGATTACGTGGCCCGCATGGAGGTCCAGCCCGTGGGCCTGAAGGTGCAGGACCTGGGCTACCGCTGGGGCTCATGCGGCAAAGGCGACTGGCTGTATTTCCACTGGAAAACCATCCTGTTGCCGCCGCGTATTGCCGAGTACGTGGTGGTGCATGAACTGGCACACCTCCATCAACCGCATCACACACCAGAGTTCTGGCAGCGCGTCGAACGCGCACTGCCTGACTTCGAGCGGCGAAAGATCTGGCTGGCCGAACACGGCATGGACGTAGAAGGGATTTGAGGCGATGGCACAGAACTATTTCAACAACGACCATTTCAAGCTGCTGAACAAATGGAAAGGGACGGTCTATGACAAGACCAACCCGGAGCAACAGCGCGTCTATGAGGAGCTGGGCCAAGCCTACGACGTCACCAAGCATTGGGCCGAGGCGCTGCAACATCAACTGTTCAAGGATGGGTGGACTAAGACGGTCCGCAAGCCAGCGGACCGCAGTGGGAAGTTCACGGCCTATAACTGGGCACGGATCTACCCAGAGCAGAAATCCCACAAGGGTTTGGCATACACCGTAGGCATTGATGCAGCACTCGGCTTCATCGTCAAGATTGACCTCGTCGACACCCAGGTCAGCGACCCCGGTCTTCGCAAGAAGTACGAAGAGATTCGCGGCAGCTTCACAGCGTCTCCTATCGTCGCCATCAAGTCGATCGCGGATGGTCTGGCACTCGACTTCACAGCACTGGTGGATTGGAGCGCGGAAGCCATCAACAATTTTCAGGTCGGCTACGACGATGTCGCCGATAAGCTGGGCCTGTCCGCAGAAGAGGACCACAAGAGCTTGTTGGCCCACTTCAAGGGACACGAGGATTTCGTTGAACGACAGCCGCTGTGGACCAGCACCACGACTGAGCTTTTCGGCCGACTTGCCCGCGCAGTGAACGAGATGGGGCTGGACTGGTGGTTTACCCGGGCCACCAACAGCCAGCTGCGCTTCGGACGCAAGGAAAAGAGTGTGGTGAAAGGCGGGCCAGTCGGGTGGCTGTTCCTACGCAAGGATGGCATCCGGGTCAGTTGGTCCGCCTTTGCCGGATTGGATGAACTTGAGCCAACGGATCTCACGAGCGAGCTTGTTCAGCTCTTCGAGGCAGCCGACAAGGACGAGGGCAGTTGGCCCGCCAAGCTTGGGGCGCGCTCTGGACGCAACGGCTACTGGCCCGACGACTACGACATTGAGGTCGAGACCAAGAGCGACAAGCCGCCGAAGAACGTCATCTACTACGGCCCGCCCGGCACCGGAAAGACGTTCGACTTGCAGGCCGTACTTGCGTCTGACTACACCGATGCCGAATATGGCGAGCGCTACGAGTTCGTCACCTTCCACCAGTCTTATGGGTATGAGGAGTTTGTTGAAGGCCTGCGCCCCGTCATCACTAAGCGGGGCAAGAAGCGTGCTGCGGACAGCGAGGCAGCCTCCGCGTCGAACGGGGAGGTGCGCTACGAAATCAAACCAGGCGCGTTCTTGAGGCTGTGTGACCGAGCGCGGAAGAACCCGTCGCGGCAGTACGCGATGGTGATCGATGAGATCAATCGCGGGAACATCAGCAAGGTCTTCGGCGAGCTCATCACACTCGTAGAAGTCGACAAGCGCGAGGGTGCGAAGTATCCCGTCGCCGTGACGTTGCCGTACTCCACAGAGAGCTTCAGCGTGCCGTTGAACGTTGATGTGATCGGGACGATGAATACGGCAGACCGCTCGTTGGCACTGGTCGACACCGCGCTTCGCCGTCGCTTTGAGTTCATCGAGTCGATGCCCAAGCCCTCGGTTCTGGCAGGCACCATCGTCTCCCACAACGGCGTGGACATCAACATCGAGCAGCTGCTGACCATGCTGAACAAGCGGATCGAGGCCTTGTACGACCGTGACCACACGGTGGGGCATGCCTACTTCACGCGGATCAAAGACCTGAAAGATTCGGATCGGTTCAGCGAGCTGAAGACCGTCTTCAGGAACAAGATCATCCCGCTCTTGGAGGAATACTTCTTCGAGGACTGGCAGAAGATTCGACTGGTTCTGGGCGATAACCAGAAGGCCAAGCAGGACCATCAATTCGTGCATGAAATCGGCCGCGAGGAGGACCTGCTGGCCCTCTTCGGCCGCGAGCACGAGCTAGATCAGTACGCGATTCGTTCTCGCTACCAGTTGAACGCGGCCGCACTTGATCAGCCGGACGCCTACGTAGGCATCTATGCGGCCAAGCCTGCCGTGACCGCTGGATGAATTCCCTGACGATCTTTGAGTTCGACAAGGTCGTCGAAGCAAAGGCCGGAGCGGTCGGGCTTGCTGTTCCCAGGCTTGTCTTCGCTTGGCTGGACATGCAGTCCCTGCGAAATGGCGATGAAGCCCCTGGCTGGCTCAAGCCGACCCAACTGAGCGGCCAGCGGGCGATTCAGGTCACCAGCTATGTGGGCGTCATTCGTGCCCCATGCGGATTTCAGATCGAGGTACTACCAAAGATCGGCAGGAACACGTCGCCTGAAGTAGCGCGCGCACTCCTCATCGAGATGTTGAAGTGCCTGGCCGGGTTTCGGCACATCAAGACAGCCAACGCGGACTTGGTCGCTGAACGCATGCCCCTCCTGGAGGTGTTCATCCAGCAGTTCCTGTTGGCCGTCGGTTCGCTCGTCAAGCGCGGACTGCGCAGTGACTATATCGTGCGACAGGACAACCTCTTTGCACTTCGTGGGCGGATGTTGGTGGCACGGCAGATCTCCCAGAATCTGGTCAGGCGTGACCGGTTCTTTACCGAGCATGACGAGTTTTCGCAGGACCGTGCAGAGAACCGCCTGATTCACACGGCGCTTCGCCATGTTCTGACCCTGTGCCGATCGCAGGAAAGCCAGCGTGTCGCGCGCGAACTCAGTTTTGTCTTTTCAGAGGTTCCGCCGTCAGTCGATATTGCCCAAGACATTCAGCGAATCAGGCTGGATCGAGGGATGGGCTACTACGAGTCTGCACTGGACTGGGCCAAGCTGATCCTGCAGGGTCTCAGCCCTATCTCTGGGATGGGAAGTCACCATGCCCCGTCGCTGTTGTTTCCGATGGAAGCGGTGTTCGAGGCCTATGTCGAGAAGCACTTGGCAAGGCAGTTGCGCGCTGACTTCGTCCTGAAGGCACAGGCAAGCAGCCAGCACCTCGTTGCGCACGATGACCAGCGATGGTTCCGCTTGAAGCCCGATCTGTTGGTAAAGCAGAAGCAAACCACGCGCTTGGTCCTGGATACGAAGTGGAAGCTGCTGGATGCGGCAAAGAAAAACGGGCGCGAGAAATACCAACTCAGCCAGGCCAACTTCTATCAGTTGTACGCCTACGGTCACCACTACCTGGACGGCACCGGGGACATCGTATTGATCTACCCAAGGACAGATGCCTTCATGGAACCGTTGACCGTCTTTGATTTTCCGAAGGCCAACGGGATGCGGCTGTGGGTGCTGCCGTTTTGCCTCAAAGAGCGAACGCTGAAGTTGCCGGCTTCCTCGACACTTCAGTCAGTCTTTGTTGATGAATGTCGGCCGCTAAAAACGTTTACCGCGCACGTTCGTCCTCCCACGTTAGAGCCACTGCCATAGGTGACGTAGAGAAGCATCGTTCGAGTACGGCTGCCCGAACGATTTGATAGTCGTTCCGACTTGGATCGGAGTGCGCAGCCACGACAGGAAACGCAGGAAATCAAGAGCAAAAATGCGAGTCTCTAACCTCAAGATCGAAAACTTCCGTGGCGTGCGTGCTGGTTCCATTCGATTCGGTAAGCACCCTGTCTTCGTCGGCGACAACAATACCGGCAAGACCACGCTCATCGAAGCGCTGACTCTCTTGCTCGGGCGAGATCGGTTGGTCCGAGAGTTGACGGAGCATGACTTCTACGGTTCTTGTCCGCAGCCAGCAGATCGGATCAGGCTGATGGTCACCATCACGGATTTTCCGAACGACGATCCCGAGCACAGCAGCCAATGGTTCCGGGACGGCAGGGCGGTAGTGAAATGGGTGGATGAGGAATCCGGAACGGTGCATCCGCAGCGAGACGACCCTGCCTGGAAGCTTTGCTGCCAGATCGCGGTGCAGGCGAGATTTGACGCCGAGACTCTTTCAGTCGAAGTGCTCCGCTACTTCCACGATCACGACGAGCCGATCGACCCTTTCACTGAGGAGCCGCCGGCTCCTGTGCCGGGCAAGCTTATTCAGGAACTGAGCTTCTATTTGGTCAGAGCCAGCCGCACGTGGGACAAGGTGTTTTCTTTCGGCAATGAACTCTTCAAGCGAACTGTTTTGGCCGCAGCGGCGCAGCCAGCCACGGCACTACTTGCTGAGCGCGACCGGCTGCGAGCGCCCGAGCAGCCGATTGATGAGGATCCTGGCATCGCCCCGCTGATTCAGAACCTGAACAATGAATTGGCGCTCTCGTTCCCCAACGCGCCGAAAGTTCAACTCCGATTGACTGGCACCGATAGTCGCGCGGTCATGGAGGCCGTCTCCGCCCACTTTGCGTCATCCGATGGATTCAGCATCCCTGCCGGGAGACAAGGAAGTGGGCTGGTGTCTATGCAAGGGCTGCTGCTGCTTCTTGAGCTCGGCCGTGCACGAGCCGCTTCAGGCGGTGAATTCTTGATGGCCTTGGAGGAGCCGGAGGTTCATTTGCCGCCTTCGGCCCAGCAACGCTTGGTGCAACGCGTGCAAGCCTTGTCGACGCAGACTTTCGTCACAACGCATTCGCCACTGGTCGCGAGCATGGCAGACCCGACGTCGGTGCTGATCCTCAAGAAGCACGATGGTGCGATGTCAGCCGA
Source organism: Xenophilus sp. L33 (assembly GCF_009765735.1). GTDB lineage: Bacteria > Pseudomonadota > Gammaproteobacteria > Burkholderiales > Burkholderiaceae_C > Variovorax. The sequence continues at coordinate 1,880 of NZ_LMUW01000186.1, read as the reverse complement.
GCCATTCTTGGAAGCCCCTTTGCCGGCGGCAGCACCAAACTGGCAGCGAAAATTCTTCCAGCACAGCCGCGTCGATGTGTTGAGTGCGCTCATGCAGCCATCGCTTCTGATTCCCGAGGGTCGAGCTGACTTCCAGCTGCTCCGTTGCATCTTGCGGCCGCTCATGATTGTCGGCGCCGGTTGAACTTTGACCCACCCTGCCGGTTGAACTTTGACCCGGGGATGGAAGCCGGCATCGTGGTTGCCGGCTGTGGATAACTGTAGCTGTTTCCTCCTTTCTTGCTTTTCTTGATGTTCGGTCTTAGGGGGCGCGGAGGGCGAAGCCCGCAGCGCCTTGTCCCTTCGCAGCGTTGATCAGGCGAGGTCTGCCGGTGGCGCCTTGGCCTCCTTTCGTTCCTGTTCGCGAGCCCTGATGCGCTTCTTCGAGTTGGCCGTGGCATGCGTGATGCGGTAGCTCTCGTTGCCGGTCTCCACGATATGGCAGTGGTGCGTGAGCCGATCCAACAACGCGGTGGTCATCTTCGGATCCACGAACACGCTGGACCATTCGGCGAAGTCCAGGTTGGTCGTCACCACCACGCTGGTGTGCTCGTAAAGCTTGGACAGCAGGTGGAACAGCAGCGCGCCACCGGCCTGGCTGAAGGGCAGGTATCCCATTTCGTCGAGCACCACCGCGTCCAGGCGAAGCATGCTCGCGGCAATGCGCCCGGCCTTGCCTTGGGCCTTCTCCTGCTCCAGCGCGTTGACTAGGTCCACCGTCGAGTAGAAGCGCACGCGCTTGCCATGCTGCACGATGCCTGCCACGCCGATGGCCGTCGCAAGATGGCTTTTTCCGGTGCCAGGGCCGCCCACCAACACGACGTTGTGCGCTTCGTCGGTGAAGCTCATTTCCGCCAATTGCAGTACCAGCTTGCGATCGACTGGCGAGACCTCGAAGTCGAAACCTGCAAGATCCCGATGCACCGGGAACTTGGCCGCGTTCAACTGGTGGCTCACCGATCGCGTGGCGCGCTCGGTCGTCTCAGCGCGCAGCATCTGCTCGACCAGCCAGCGCGATCGCTCCAGTTCGGCATTGTTCTGCTCGATCAGATCGGCCCAGGTCCCGGCCATCCCGTGCAGGCGCAGCGCCTTGAGTTCGGCAATGACGTCACGCATGGCCAGTCTCCTTCAGGCTGCTCAGGTCGCGCAGCCGGTCGTAGCGGGCCGTGTCAGCGGTCGGCGGCGTCAGCACCTGCAGCGGCGTTTCCACATTGGCCGGCCGCGGCGCCGCGTTCAGACGCGCGAGCACGTTGATGACATGCTCCACGCTCACCCGCCCCGAGGGCGGCGCGCCGTCCAGCGCCAGTTCCACGGCCACCAGCACCGCCTCCAGTCCCGCCGTCGGCACCAGGGCCAGCACCCGCGCCATCAGGCGGTCGCCGCCGCTCTCGCGCAACAGCGCGCGCCGCAGCCGCTGCAAGGGCTCAGGCAGATCCGCGAACGGCGCCCCATTGCGCAGCGCCCCAGGCTTCCTCTGCACCAGCGGGATGTAGTGCTGCCAGTCGTAGCGCGTCTTGCCCTTGTCCGTCAGCCGCTCATGCTCGGCCACGACCACATCGCCGGCCACCACCGTCACGCGCGTCGGGTACAGGTGCGTGCTGACCATCTGCCCGGCCAGCTCGCATGGCACCGAGTAGCGGTTGCGCGCCACCGACACCAGGCAGGTGCTGCTCACCCGCGCCACCTCCTCGACGTAGCCGTCGAAGGCGGCGGGCATCGGCATCAACTGCACCCGCTCGTGCTCGAGCACCTCGGCCACGCTGAACTGCTTGTGCTCGGGATGCCGGATCCCCCGAACGACACGCAAACTCCCCCACCTATCGACAGGTAAATTCCCCCAC
>NZ_LMUW01000184.1 GCF_009765735.1 Xenophilus sp. L33 | reverse complement strand
CGACCAGCGTGGTCACGCTGCTGGCGCCCGGCAGCGGCAGCACGCGATGGCCGGCAGCGCGCACCGCGGCCACCAGCCGCGCGCCCGGATCGCTGACGCCGGGCGTGCCGGCGTCGCTGACATAGGCGATGCGCGCGCCCTGCGCCAGCCGGGCGATCACGCCCTCGGCCGCCTCGCTCTCGTTGTGCTGGTGCAGCGCGATCAGCTGCGCCGACGGGCGGTCGATGCCGTAAGCGCGCAGGAGGCTCTGCGTGTGGCGGGTGTCCTCGCAGGCCACCGCGTCGACCAGCTGCAGCACGTGCAGCGCGCGCAGCGTGATGTCGGCCAGGTTGCCGATCGGCGTCGCGACGACGTAGAGCGTCGCCTCTGGATAATGCTGCGCACCCGCGGCATCGCGGGCGGCGAGCAGGGCGGCGCCGAACGAAGCGGGGGCGAGGGCATTCAATGGGTTTTCTCCAGGGCAGGGAAGCGGGTCGGTCATCGCGGGTGACGACCAAGCAGCGCGGCGACGCCGCCGAGGACGCGGCGCTCGAGCATCTGCTGGCCGCCGGGCTGCAGCCGGTCGCGCGCAATTATCGGACCCCGGGCCGCGGCGGTGGCGAGATCGACCTGGTGATGCGCGACCCGCGCGACGGCACGCTGGTCTTCGTCGAGGTGCGCGGCCGCGCCGACGCCGCGGCCTTCGGCGGCGCGGGCGGCAGCATCACGCGGTCCAAGCAGCGCCGCATCGTGTTCGCGGCGCGCCACTACATCGGGCAGCTGAAGGTGCTGCCGCCCTGCCGCTTCGACGTGGTGCTGGTCGAGGAGCGCATCGAATGGCTGCAGGGCGCCTTCGACGCCGGATGACGCCAACGGAATCCGGGAACCCTTCGCACCCTGCCCACTCCATCCGGACGTCACTTGACCCACGGTTATCATCCCGCCCCATGCTCGAGCAACGGATTCAGCAGCACTTCATCGACAGCGCCGACCTGAAATACCAGACCGGCCCGCTGCTCGGCAAACCGGTCTCGCAGGCGATGCAGGCGCTGCTCGCGTGCGTCACCAGCGGCGGCAAGATCCTGAGCTGCGGCGCCGGCGTCTCCGGCTTCCTGGCGGCGCAGTTCGCGGCCCAGTTCGTCGGCCGCTTCGAGCGCGACCGGCCCGAGCTGGCCGCGATCGCCTTGCCCGGCGATGCCACCGATCCGGCCGCCG
>NZ_LMUW01000183.1 GCF_009765735.1 Xenophilus sp. L33 | reverse complement strand
GGCCGAGCTGAGAAACTTGCACTTACTGCCTAAATATCAACGAGTTGGTTAGACCTAATACATTGAGATAAACAGTAAGCACTTTGAAAAAGTAACTCCCTCCTGCCAATACTTTTCAAGCAAACCCATTGTTGTAACAACCTTGAGTATCACTCAACACCAAAATTATAAACTTTGAGAGAGAAATGACGCTCAAACAGGCATACCCTCTGGAATACCAGAGGG
>NZ_LMUW01000182.1 GCF_009765735.1 Xenophilus sp. L33 | reverse complement strand
GCCGGTCGACGAACGCGCGGCGGTGCTGCGCCGCGCCGCCGACGCGCTGCAGGCCGAGCTGCCGCGCTTCTGCGCGCTGATGGTCGCGGAAGCCTTCAAGACCTGGGGCGATGCCGTCTCCGAAGTGCGCGAGGCGGTCGACTTCCTGCGCTACTACGCCGACGAGGCCGAGCGGATCATGCGGCCGCAAGCGCTGCCCGGCCCGACCGGTGAGAGCAACGAGCTGCGCCTCACCGGCCGCGGCCCGTGGGTCTGCATCAGCCCGTGGAACTTCCCGCTGGCGATCTTCCTGGGCCAGGTGGCGGCGGCGCTGGCCACCGGCAACACGGTGCTGGCCAAGCCGGCGGAGCAGACGCCGGCGGTCGCGCAGGCGGCGGTGCGGCTGCTGCACGCGGCGGGCGTGCCGGCCGACGCGCTGCAACTGCTGCACGGCCCGGGCGAGACGGTGGGCGCCGCGCTGGTCGCGGCGCCGGGCGTGGCAGGCGTGGTCTTCACCGGCTCGACGCCGGTGGCGCGGCTGATCCAGCGCGCGCTGGCGGCCAAGGACGGCCCGATCGTCCCGCTGATCGCCGAGACCGGCGGCATCAACGCGATGCTGGTCGACTCCAGCGCGCTGCCCGAGCAGGTGGTCGACGCGGTGGTGCAGAGCGCCTTCCGCTCGGCCGGCCAGCGGTGCTCGGCGCTGCGCCTGCTGCTGCTGCACGAGGGCATCGCCGACCGGGTGATCGAGATGATCCGGGGCGCCGTGCAGGAGCTGAGTGCGGGCGATCCGGCGCTGCTCGCGACCGACCTCGGCCCGGTGATCGACCGCGAGGCCTTCGAAGGCATCCGGCGTCAGCTGGAGCGGCTGGACCGCGAGGCCCGTCCGCTGCTCGTGCCGCGCGCGCCCGACGCCGGCATGCCGAACCTGGTGCCGCCTTGCGCCTACGAGGTGCCTTCGATCGCCAGCGTGACCAGCGAGATCTTCGGGCCGGTGCTGCAGGTGGTGCGCTGGTCGGGCGACCCGCAGGCGGTGGTGGAAGAGATCAACGGGCTGGGCTTCGGGTTGACGCTCGGCATCCAGACCCGCATTGACAGCCGCGCCCTGGCGCTGGCGGCGGCCGCGCACGTGGGCAACGTCTACGTCAACCGCAACATCATCGGCGCGGTGGTCGGGGTGCAGCCCTTCGGCGGCGAAGGCCTGAGCGGCACCGGGCCGAAGGCCGGCGGCCCGCTCTACCTGACCCGCTTCTGCGCCGAGCAGACGCTCTCCATCAACACCACCGCGGCCGGCGGCAACGCCGCCTTGCTCGCCGCCGTGGCCTGACCCGGAGCGACGCGCATTGGCGAGGTGCCGCCAGGAGGCTATCGTGGCGCCTGTCTCTCAACAAAGGATCCACCATGAGCTCCGAACTTTCCTATGTCCATCCGACCGCCAACAGCCCCTGGGGCACCTACCTGTCGCAGGTCGACCGGGTCGTGCCCTACCTGGGCGGGCTGTCGCGCTGGGCCGAGACGCTCAAGCGGCCGAAGCGGGCGCTGATCGTGGACGTGCCGATCGAGATGGACGACGGCTCGGTCGCCCATTTCGAGGGCTACCGGGTGCAGCACAACATGTCGCGCGGCCCGGGCAAGGGCGGCGTGCGCTTCCATCCGGACGTCACGCTGGAGGAGGTGATGGCGCTGTCGGCCTGGATGACGGTCAAGACCGCCGCGGTGAACCTGCCCTACGGCGGCGCCAAGGGCGGCATCCGGGTCGACCCGAAGAAGCTGTCGATGAAGGAACTGGAGAAGGTGACCCGCCGCTACACCAGCGAGATCGGCATCATCATCGGCCCGCAGCAGGACATCCCGGCGCCCGACGTCAACACCAATGGCCAGATCATGGCCTGGATGATGGACACCTATTCGATGAACGTCGGCGGCACCGCCACCGGCGTCGTCACCGGCAAGCCGCTGCACCTGGGCGGCTCGCTCGGGCGGGTCAAGGCCACCGGCCGCGGCGTCTTCGTCACCGGCCGCGAGGCGGCGCGCCGGCTCGGGCTGGATTTGCGCGGCGCCCGCATCGCGGTGCAGGGCTTCGGCAACGTCGGCTCGGTGGCGGCCGAGCTGTTCGTCGAGGCCGGCGCCAAGGTGGTGGCGGTGCAGGACCACACCGGCACCGTCGTCAACGAGAACGGCCTCGACCTGGCGCAACTGGTGCCGGTGTCGCGCACGCCGGGCGGCGCGGCCAGCTTCAAGGGCGGCGACGTGGTCGCCAACGAGGCCTTCTGGGACGTGGCCTGCGACATCCTGATCCCGGCCGCGCTCGAAGGGCAGATCACCGCCGAGCGGGCCCAGAAGACCAAGGCCCGGCTGGTGCTCGAAGGCGCCAACGGCCCGACCGTGCCGGCGGCCGACGACATCCTGGCCGAGCGCGGCGTGCTGGTGGTGCCGGACGTGATCTGCAACGCCGGCGGCGTGACGGTCAGCTACTTCGAGTGGGTGCAGGACTTCTCGTCCTTCTTCTGGGACGAGGACGAGATCAACGTGCGCCTCGACCGGATCATGATGAACGCGCTCAACAACATCTGGGACACCGCCGACAAGCACAAGATCACCCTGCGCACCGCGACCTTTGCGGTGGCCTGCGAGCGGATCCTGATGGCGCGGCAGGAGCGCGGCCTGTACCCCTGAGGCCTGCCCGGGCGGGTTCGAGCGCGGACCGGATCGGGGAACGCCCGGCCGTCCGCCCTCTCCAACAGGGCCGCCAACCTGCCGATTGCCCCAGAATCGCGGGTTCCGACCCTTCCAAAGTCCGCCGTCCCATGCGCCTTTCGCTTCGCCGCACCGCCCCCTCGCTGCTCCTTCCCCTCGTCCTCGCTGCCTGCACCACGTCCAAGCCGGTGACCTACCAGCCGGAGGAATTCAATTCCGCCGGGGCCCACACGCGCAACTTCGACGCGAGCCAGTCGCAGACCTGCGAGGCCGCGCGGCGCGCGCTGCTGAGCCAGGGCTACGTCATGACCACGGCCAACGCCGAGGTCGTGACCGGTCGCAAGAGCTTCCAGCCGGCGCCCGAGGTGCACCTGGAGGTCGAACTGCGGGTCGTCTGCGCGCCGGATGCCGGCGCCAAGGACAGTCACAGCACGGTCGCCTTCGCCAGCGCGCTGCAGGACCGCTACGCGATCAAGAAGGTCAACAACTCGGCCAGCGTCGGCGTCGGCGCCTTCGGCTCGCTGTCGCTGCCCTATTCGTCGAGCGACGATGCGCTGGTGAAGGTGGCGAGCGAGACGCTCACCGACGAGCGCTTCTACGACCGCTTCTTCGGGCTGGTCGAGCGCTACGTGCCCGAATCGGCCGCCGGCGTGCCGCCCGAGGCGACCGCGCAGGCCGCGGCCGCGGCGAAACCGCCGCCGGGACCGGTGCTG
>NZ_LMUW01000181.1 GCF_009765735.1 Xenophilus sp. L33 | reverse complement strand
CAGCCGGCGATCGAGGCGCAGCCGGTGGCGCAGGCCGCCGCGGCCGTCCCCGCCCAGGCCGCGCCCGTCGCGACCGCCGCGCAAGCCGCCACGGCCCCCGCCGAGGACGAGCCCGCGCCGCTCACCAAGTACGACGTCAAGAAGGCCTTCGGCGCGATCGCCCGCATCCACACGCAGGCCAAGGAGCCGACCGAGCGCCAGAAGGCCCGCCTGGCCGCCTTCATGCGCCGCTACACCGAGCGCACCGCCGCCAGCAAGGCCTTCACCGCCAAGCACCGCGCACAGATGGCCGACCCGCGCGTGGTCAACGGCTTCCGCCCGGCGACCAAGGAGATCACCTACCAGATCGTGGTCGAGCGCTCCAAGGGCTCGCGCGTCTGGGACCTGGACAAGAACGAATACGTCGACGTGCTGAACGGCTTCGGCATGAACCTCTTCGGCTGGCAGCCCGACTTCGTCAACGACGCGGTGCGCGAGCAGCTCGACCGCGGCTACGAGATCGGCCCGATGCATCCGCTGGCCGCCGAGGTGTCGGAGCTGGTCTGCGACATCACCGGCTTCGACCGCGTCGGCCTGTGCAACACCGGCTCCGAAGCGGTCATGGCGGCGATGCGCATCGCCCGCACCGTCACCGGCCGCAGCACGGTCGTGATGTTCACCGGCTCCTACCACGGCACCTTCGACGAGGTGCTGGTGCGCGCCGGCCGCAACGCCAAGGGCATGTCGGCGGCGCCGGGCGTGCTGCAGGGCATGTTCGGCGAGATCCGCGTGCTCGACTACGGCACGCCCGAATCGCTGCAGTTCATCCGCGACAACGCCGACGACCTGGCCGCCGTGCTGGTCGAGCCGGTGCAGAGCCGCCGCCCCGACTTCCAGCCCAAGGAATTCCTGCGCGAGCTGCGCGCGATCACCGAGAAGTCGGACACCTGCCTGATCTTCGACGAGGTCATCACGGGCTTTCGCTGCGACATCGGCGGCGCCCAGGCGCTCTTCGGCATCCGCGCCGACCTGGCCTGCTACGGCAAGGTCATCGGCGGCGGCTTCCCGGTCGGCGTGGTGGCCGGCAAGCGCGCCTACATGGACGCGCTGGACGGCGGCGCCTGGCAGTACGGCGACGACTCGATGCCGACCGTCGGCGTGACCTACTTCGCCGGCACCTTCGTGCGCCATCCGCTGGCGCTGGCCGCGGCCAAGGCCTCGCTGGAGCACCTCAAGCAGGACAACGGCGCGCTGCAGCAGACGCTCAACCTGCACACCGCCGCGATGGCCGACGAGCTGACCGCCTTCTGCCGCGAGGTCGGCGCGCCGGTCGAGATCCGCTACTTCTCGTCGCTCTGGCGCGTGACCTGGCTGGAAGACCATCCGCTGCAGGACCTGCTGTTCGCGATGATGCGCAGCCGCGGCGTGCACATCCTGGACAACTTCCCCTGCTTCATGACCACCGCGCATTCGCAGCAGGACATCGCCACCATCAAGTCGGCCTTCAAGGAATCGATCGCCGAGATGCAGGAAGCCGAGCTGCTGCCGCGCCGCGCGGCGCCGAAGTCGACGCTCGATCCGGCCAACCCGCCGACACCGAACGCCCGCCTCGGCCGCGACAAGGACGGCCAACCCGCGTGGTTCGTGCCGGACCCGACCGCTCAAGGCAAGTTCACCAAGTTCCAAGCATGACCGAAGCCGTTCTTCAATCGCCCGCACCCGTGGCCGCAGAGGAATTCGACCCGTTCGCCGCCGGCTCCATCGAGCGGATCGTCCCCACCACCGAGGCGCAGCGCGAAGTCTGGCTGGGCGACCAGCTGAGCCCGGAAGCCTCGCTGGCCTACAACGAGTCGATGCGCCTGCGGCTGAAGGGCCAGCTGGACGTGCAGGCCCTGGGCATGGCGCTCGACCGGCTGATCGAGCGCCATGAATCGCTGCGCTCGACCATCTCGCCGGACGGCACCCAGCTGCTGATCGGCGAGGCCGCGCCCCTGCACCTGGTCGAGACCGACCTGCGCCACCTCGACCCGGCCGGCCAGCAGCGCCGGCTCGAGGAAGACGGCCAGGCCGCGATCCTCGAACCCTTCCAGCTCGAGCAGGGTCCGCTGTTCCGCGCCGCGCTCTACCAGCTGTCCTCGCTCGACCACCTGCTGGTGATGACCGCGCACCACGCCATCTGCGACGGCTGGTCGTGGGGCGTCGTCAGCGAGGACCTGGGCCACCTGTATGCCGAGCAGCTGGGCCTCGGCCCGGCGCTGGAGCCGGCGGCCCGCTATTCCGACTACGCCGCCTGGGAGGCCGAGGAAGCGGCCAGCCCCGAGATGCAGTCGCACATCGACTTCTGGCTCTCGCGCTACGCCGGCGGCAGCCTGCCGGTGCTGGAACTGCCGACCGACCATCCGCGGCCGCCGGTGCGCACCTTCAGCTCCTACCGCATCGACCACCTGCTCGACGCGGGCCTGATCGACGGACTGCGCAAGGTGTCCTCGGGCGCCGGCGTCAGCCTGTTCGCGACGATGTTCGGCGGCTTCGCCGCGACGCTGCAACGCCTGACCGCACAGGACGACCTGGTGATCGGCATCGCCGCCGCCGGCCAGATGCCCAGCGCGATGACCAGCCTGGTCGGCCACTGCGTCAACCTGCTGCCGATCCGCATGAGCTTCGACGCCGCCCAGCCCTTCGCGGCGCTGGCGCGCCAGTCGGGCAGCGCGCTGCTCGACGCCTTCGAGCACCAGACGCTCACCTACGGCTCGCTGCTCAAGAAGCTGCCGGTGCCGCGCGACCCGAGCCGGCTGCCGCTGGTGAACGTGCTGTTCAACGTCGACCGCGACGCCGGCCCGCAGTCCAACACCTTCCCCGACCTGGAGCTGGAACAGAGCACCATCGGCCGCCGCTACGAGAACTTCGAGCTGTTCCTGAACATCGCGCCGGTCGCCGGCGGCATGCGCATCGAGGCCCAGTACAACTCCGACCTCTACGACGACCTGACGGTGCGTCGCTGGCTGGGCATGTACGAGTCGCTGCTGCGCGCGGTGGCGCGCGACCCGGCCCAGCCGATCGACCGGCTCGACGTGCTCACCGCCGCCGAGGCCGCGGCCCTCACCGCGCTGCAGCCGGCGCCGACCGCGCTCGAAGGCGCGCCGCTGATGCACGCCGGCTTC
>NZ_LMUW01000174.1 GCF_009765735.1 Xenophilus sp. L33 | reverse complement strand
GGCGTGGTCTTCCACCGGCCGCTGCTCGAAGTGCATGCGCAGGCCCTGCGCGACTGGCTGGCGGCCAGCGGCACCGCCCATGTCGACGACCCGACCAACGCCGACCCGCGCTACACCCGCAACCGCATCCGCCGCGAGCTGCTGCCGGCGCTGGCGCAGGCCTTGCCGCAGTTCCGCGAGACCTTCGCGCGTTCGGCGCGCAACGCGGCGCGGGCCTCGGCGCTGCTGGCCGAATTGGGCGCGGTCGACCTGGCCGCCGCCGGCACGCCGCCGCGGCTCGCGGTGCTGCGGGCCCTGCCGCGCGAACGGCTGGCCAACGTGCTTCGGCACTGGCTGCGGCGGGAGCATGCGGCGGTGCCGAGCGAAGCGCAGCTCGAACAACTGCTGGGCCAGATCGAGGCCTGCAGCACGCGCGGCCACCACATCCGCCTGAAGATCGCCGCCGGCCGGGTCGAGCGCGAGGGCGAGTGGCTGCGTTGGTACAATGCCCCGCCCCTGGTGTAGCCGTCAGCCTTCGCGCTGACATCGGCCGATGGCCGTCCAGAGCGGTTTCATCGGCGCGGTTGACTTCGCAGTCGGCTTTGCAGGGTGCGTTGGGCGCCGGCGCGGCGTCCGGAATTTTTTCTCTTCGACTTCATCCATGGCATTGATCGTTCACAAATACGGCGGCACGTCGATGGGCTCCACCGAGCGCATCCGCAATGTCGCCAAGCGGGTCGCCAAGTGGGCGCGGGCGGGGCACCAGATGGTGGTGGTCCCGAGCGCCATGAGCGGCGAGACCAATCGCCTGCTCGGGCTGGCCAAGGAACTGGCGCCGGGCACGCCCGATGACGCGCACGCGCGCGAACTCGACATGCTGGCCGCCACCGGCGAGCAGGCCTCGTCGGCGCTGCTGGCGCTGGCGCTGCAGTCCGAAGGGCTGCAGGCGGTGAGCTACGCCGGCTGGCAGGTGCAGGTCAAGACCGACAGCGCCTTCACCAAGGCCCGCATCGAAAGCATCGACGACGCCCGCGTGCGCGCCGACCTCGAGGCCGGCCGGGTGGTGGTGGTCACCGGCTTCCAGGGCGTTGACGAGGCCGGCAACATCACGACGCTCGGCCGCGGCGGCAGCGACACCTCGGCCGTGGCGATCGCCGCGGCGATGAAGGCCGCCGAATGCCTCATCTACACCGACGTCGACGGCGTCTACACGACCGATCCGCGGGTCGAGCCGGATGCGCGGCGCCTCCTGACCGTGAGCTTCGAGGAAATGCTCGAGATGGCCAGCCTCGGCTCCAAGGTGCTGCAGATCCGCTCGGTCGAATTCGCGGGCAAGTACAAGGTGCCGCTGCGTGTGCTGTCGAGCTTCACGCCGTGGGACATCGACATCAATGAAGAGGCCAAGTCCGGCACGCTGATCACTTTCGAGGAAGACGAACACATGGAACAAGCCGTCGTATCCGGCATCGCATTCAACCGCGACGAAGCCAAGATCTCGGTGCTGGGCGTGCCCGACAAGCCGGGCATCGCGTATCACATCCTGGGCGCGGTCGCCGATGCCAACATCGAGGTCGACGTCATCATCCAGAACCTGAGCAAGGACGGCCGCACCGACTTCAGCTTCACGGTCAACCGCAACGACTACGCCAAGGCGGTCGACCTGCTCAAGGCCAAGGTGCTGCCGACGCTGGGCGCGGCCGAAGTGGTCGGCGACACCAAGATCTGCAAGGTCAGCATCGTCGGCATCGGCATGCGCAGCCACGTCGGCGTGGCGGCCAGGATGTTCCGCGTGCTGAGCGAGGAGGGCATCAACATCCAGATGATCTCCACCAGCGAGATCAAGACTTCGGTGGTGATCGACGAGAAGTACATGGAACTGGCGGTGCGCGCGCTGCACAAAGCTTTCGACCTGGATCAACCGGCCTCTTGAAGCTGGCATAATCACGGACTTCAGGAACTGTGACCGAGTGGCCGAAGGTGCTCCCCTGCTAAGGGAGTATGGGGTGTAGAGCCTCATCGAGGGTTCGAATCCCTCCGGTTCCGCCAGAATGAAAAGCCCAAGTGATTGATTCACTTGGGCTTTTTTCATGGGCGATCCTTGCGTCAAGATGCGAACTTTCTGAAGGGCACTGCGAAATGAAAGTCTCCGGCAATTACGTGTTCGATTTCATCGACCAGGAGCAGTTGCGCGAAGTCCTCGCAGAGGGCGTCTTCTCATCGCTCCCGCTGCGCGACGTCCGCGGATTCCTGGTCACCGACGATGCGTCCGACACCGCCGCCAGCGCCGAGAAATACGGCATCGATCTGGAAGACTGCGCCAACACCATCGTCGTGCGATTCCGCCGCGATGCGCAGGTGCATCACGCGGCCGTCGTGGTCCTGGGCGCCAGGCGCATCGACGTCAACGGGGCGCTCAAGGCGGCCCTGCGTGCGCAGCGCATCTCCTTCGCGGACCGCGAATTCGTCCTCTCCGCCACCGGCATGGAATACGGCGGCATCACGGTGTTCGGGCTCCCCGCCGATTGGACCGTCGTCGTCGACACGCTGGTGATGGAGCGCTCCGAGATCGTCATGGGCGCCGGGATCCGTGGCGCCAAGCTCGTCCTTGCGCCCGGCGTGCTTTCGGGGTTGCCGAACGTCCTGGTCGCGCCGGTTTCCATGTAGACGCCGATCAGTCGGCATCGGTCGACCGCGCCACTTCCTCCTGCGCTTCCAGTTCCCCCAGCCGCCGCATCAGCGCCGCGCGGATCGCCACGAAGCTGCTGCTCCCCATCACCAGCCGACGCGGCGCGGGGCTGCGCTCGATGGATTCGATCATGGCGCGCGCCATCTTCACCGGATCGCCGGGCAGCACGAAGCTGCCGGAGGTCACCGCGCGGCGCACGTCGCCGGCGGGCGTCGGCGCGTAGACCTCCATCGGCTCGGCCCTGACCAGGCCGGTGCGGAAACCGGTCTTGGCGGGACCGGGTTCGGCGATCGTGAACTCGATGCCGAAGGGCGCGACTTCCTGCGCCACCGATTCGACGTAGCCCTCGATGCCCCACTTGGTCGCGTGATAGAGGCTGAAGTTCGGATAGGCGATCTGCCCGCCTTCGGACGACACCTGCAGGATGCGGCCGCTGCCTTGGGCCCGCAGATGCGGCAGCGCGGCGCGGATCACCTGGATCGAGCCGAGCAGGTTGGTGTCGAGTTGCAGGCGGATCTGTTCGTCGCTGACTTCCTCGCCGGCACCGAAGAGGCCGTAGGCCGCGTTGTTGGCGACGACGTCGATGCGGCCCATCGCCGTGAAGGCCTCGCCGACCACGCTGCGCACGGCCGCGGCATCGGTCACGTCCAGCACGGCGGTGCGCAGGTGCTCGGGATACGACGCCTTCAGGTCGTCGAGCGCTGCGGGCTTGCGCAGGGTGGCGAAGACGCGATCGCCGCGCGCCAGCAGTTGCTCGGTCAGTTGGCGGCCGAAGCCGGAAGAGGTGCCGGTGATGAACCAGGTCTTGCGCATGAGGGAATCCTTTTGTGTTTCGGGCCACTCTAGGCCGATCGCGAGCCCGCTACTATCTGCACAATTTCGCATGCATCGGTGAAAATTTTCCATGAATAGCCGACCCGACCTGAGCGACCTGAGCGCACTCGCCGCCATCGTCACGCACCGCAGCTTCCGCAAAGCGGCGGACCAGCTGGCGGTGTCGCCGTCGACCCTCAGCCACACGATCCGCGTGCTGGAGGCGCGGCTCGGCGTGCGGCTGCTCAACCGCACCACCCGCAGCGTGTCGCCGACCGAGGCCGGCGAGCAGCTGGTCGGCCGCCTGCAGCCGCTGCTGCGCGACCTGGACCAGGCGCTGGCCGAGGTCGACAGTTTTCGCGACAGCCCGAGCGGCATGCTGCGCATCAACGCCAGCGAGACGGCCGCGCGGGTGCTGATGGCATCGGCGGTGCCTGCCTTCCTGCAGCGCCATCCGCTGATGTCGGTCGACCTGGTCTCGGAAGGGCAACTGGTGGACATCGTGGCCGCCGGCTTCGACGCCGGCGTGCGGCTGGGCGAGGCGCTGCCGCAGGACATGGTCGCGGTGCGGATCGGCGGGCCGGCGCGCTTCGTCGCGGTCGCGTCGCCGGGCTACCTCTCGAAGCGCAAGAAGCCGAAGTCGCCGGACGACCTGCGCGCGCACGAGTGCATCCGCGTGCGCATGCCGAGCGGCAAGCCCTACCGCTGGGAATTCGCCCGACGCGGGCAGGAACTGACGGTCGAGGTGCCGGGCCGGCTGACACTCGACCAGATCGGGCTGATGGTCGAGGCCGCCGCCGACGGCCTGGGCATCGCCTACGTGCCAGACCACGCCGCGCGGCCCTGGCTGGACGACGGCCGGTTGGTGGCGGTGCTGGCCGACTGGTGCCCGGAGATCCCGGGGCTCTTCCTCTACTACCCGAGCGGACGGCTGGTGCCGGCGGGGCTGCGGGCCTTCATCGAGGTGCTGAGGGAAGCGCCGGCGCGCCTATGATTCGACCCCCGAGCATTCCGACCGACGGCCACCCATGAAACCCTCACAAGAAACAGCTTTGCGTGACATCGACGCCGTGCTGCGCGACGGCAGCCCGGTGCAGGCCCGGCTCGACGCGGTCTGCCGCCGGCTGCAGGCGCTGCCGGGCTACACCGGCGTCTACCTCTACTCGCTCCAAGGCGACACGCTGGTGCTGCGCGCCTTCCATGGCCGGGTCACCGAGCACACGCGCATTCCTTCGGGCAAGGGCATCTGCGGCGCCAGCGTGCAGACGCGCGCGCCGGTGGTCGTGGACGACGTCAAGAGCGACGAGCGCTACCTGGCCTGCAACCTCGAGACCCAGTCGGAGATCGTCTTCCCGATCCTGCGGGGCGATGCCTACCTCGCGCAGATCGACGTCGACTCGGACGACAAGGCCTCCTTCGGCGCCGACGACGAGGCCTTCCTCGGCCAGGTCGCCGCGCGCCTCGAAGCGCTGTTCTGAGCGGCCTTCAGGCGGCGGCCGGCACCGCGACCTGCGTGCACCAGAGCTCGGCTTCGCGGGCCGCCTTGCGGGCGTCTTCCTGGAAGTCCGGCGCGACGCAGAGAAAGAGCGTGCGGCCGTCGTCGCCGCCCAGGCCGCAGGCGTAGCAGCCCATCGGGGCGGTCGAGATTTCGTCCAGGATGCGGCCGCCGGCGGCGATGCGCAGCACGCGGCGGCCGACCGCGTCGGCGGCCCAGATCGCGCCTTCGGCGTCGAGCGCGGTGCCGTCGGGCGCGACCTTGATCTCGCCGAGCGTGGTGGCGAAGTCGATCAGCGACGGCGGCGGCGCGAAGCTTGCCCAGTCGCGGCGCGGGCCCAGCGTGCCGCCGGGGCCGATGTCGAAGGCCGACATGCGATTGCCCAGCGTCTCGGCCACCACCAGCGTCCGACCGTCGGCCGAGATCGTCGAGCCGTTCGGGAACTGCAGGCCGTGCGCCGCCTCGTGCACCGAACCGTCGGGATCGACCCGCGCCAGGATCGCGGCCGCGGGCTTGCCGCCGCCCATCAGGTCGAAGCCGAAGTTGCCGACGTAGGCGCGGCCCTCCGCGTCCACGACCATGTCGTTCAGGTGGCCGGTGGCGATCGCCGACAGGTCGGCGTGGGTGACCAGGCTTCCGTCCGTTTCCTGGCGCAGGATGCGGCGGTCGCGCATCGAGACCACCAGCAGCCGGCCGTCCGGCAGGAAGCCGAGGCCGCCGGGCTGTTGCGGCACTTCGGCGACCGTCTCGATGCGGCCTTCGAGGTCGATGCGGATCACTTCGTGGGTGTAGAAGTCGGACAGCCAGAGCCGGCCTCGATGCCAGCGGGGGCACTCCAGGAAGGCGCGTCCGGTGGCCAGGACGGAAAAGCGTGAGTCGTCGGTGAGGGTGCTTGTCATGGTGTCTCCGTTGTCGTGACGGCTCGCCGGAAGCGAGGCCGCGACCAGCGTATAGCATCCCGCATCCAACTCAAGAGGCCGCATGCCCTACCTGATCGAAGGCACCCGCACCCTGCTGGCCGGCACGATGCACATGGTCCCGAAAGGCGAGGACGGCTGGCATGCGGAATTCCGCCGCGCCTTCGACTGGTCGCAGCAGCGGGTCTTCGAGATGCACACGCACCGCGTCCGGCGCCTGTGCGAGGAGCGCACGCCGCACGGGCCGATGCCCGCCGCGCTGCACGAGTTGCTGGCCGCCGAGTGGCCTTCGCAGGCGGTCGGGCCGCTTCAGGAGTGCAACGTGCCGACGGCCTGGATGATCGGCGTCGGCATGGGCATGGACGCCAGTCCGGGCCCCGAGGCGCTCGTGGCGGCCTGGGCCGGCGGCACCGAAGGCATTGCCGAACTGGAGACGCCGGGGGAATTCCTGGCCGGCTTCGCCGACGTGCCGGCCGGCGACTTCGTCGATTCGCTGCGCTGGAGCCAGCAGCAGCGGCCGCTGGTCAGGAAGCGCTTCGAGCAGATGTACCGGGCCTGGCGTGCCGACGACCTGGCCGCGCTCGGCGAACTGCGCGACGCAGACCTGCCGGCGTCGCTCGGACGGGCGATGTTCGACCGCCGCAATGCGCTCTGGGCGCCCCGCATCGCGGCCGGCGCGAAGTCGCCGGCGAGGACGCTGGTGCTGGTCGGTGCCGGGCATCTCTGCGGCCCGCAGGGATTGCTGGCGCTGCTGGAGCGCGAACATGGCCTGGCCCTGCGGCCGGTCGGTCCCGATCCGCTGGACGGCTGGCCGGCCTAGGCGGGCGTTCGGGCGTGCTTCAGTTCGAAGGCGTGTCGCGGCATTCGTCGAGCGCTTCGATCGAGCGCTCGACCCGCTGGGCCATCGCCTGGCGCAGGAAGCCCGGCGAGCGGCCGGCCACGATGAGGATCACGGCGCTCGAGGCAACGACCCACAAGACTGCCGCCAGCATTTCCAGATGCGCGTCCAGATGAATGAGCGAGGTCATGAAGAAATTCCTTGTTGCCGCCGCCAGTGTCGGCAAAAGGCGGGCCCGCCTCCATACGCCATTTGGAGCATTCCCAGGCCGGCGCTTCACTCCACGACGATGCTGCGCAAGGCCGGATCGGGGTCGCCGATCTTCAGCTTCATGCCGCGCAACGTCTTGACCAGCAGGCTGGCGACCATCAGGTTGCGGTGGCGCTTGTCGTCGGCCGGGATCACGGTCCACGGCGCGTGCTCGGTCGAGGTGGCGCGCAACGCGCTCTCGTAGGCCGCCTGGTAGAGGTCCCACTTCTTGCGCACCGCCAGGTCGTCGAGCGAGAACTTCCAGTGCTTCTCGGGGTCGTCGATGCGGGCCTGCAGGCGCCGACGCTGCTCGTCCTTGCCGATCGCCAGCATGCACTTGACGACCACGGTGCCGGTCTCGCTCAGGAGGCGTTCGAAGTCGTTGATCTGGGCGTAGCGGCGGCGGGTCTCGGCGGCGTCGATGCTGCCTTCGACCACCGGCACCAGCACGTCCTCGTAGTGGCTGCGGTTCCAGACCGTGATCTCGCCGGTGCGCGGCACCACCGCGTGGCAGCGCCAGAGGAAGTCGTGAGCCTGTTCGTCGGCCGTCGGCGCCTTGAAGGCGGTCACCTTGACGCCGAGCGGCGAGGTGCGCGAGAAGACCCAGCGGATGGTGCCGTCCTTGCCGCTGGTGTCGAGCCCCTGCAGCACCAGCAGCAGCTTGCGCCGGCCTTCGGCGTGCAGCAGGTTCTGCAGCTTGTCCAGCTCGATGGCCAGGCGGTCGAGGTGCTTGCGCTGGTCGGACGGCGGTCCTTCGCAGAAGGGCGTGTCGGCCGGGTCGATGCGGGCCAGCCTGAACTTGTCGCCGACCTGGTATTTCTTGAAGCTGGCCATCTTCTTCTCGTGGTGTCGGGCGCTCACTCGTCGTCCGGGTCGATCGACGCGCTCCAGCGGTTGTCCCAGTCGCCGCGGCGGGCGCCGTCGAGGTCGCGGCGGTCGCGCTTGGTTGGCCGGCCCTGCTCGATGCTCAGCGCCGGTTCGCTGCCGAGCCGGCGCTGCTCGCGCGCGGCTTCGCGCGCCGCCAGGCTCTCGGGCGTCTCCTCGTAGAGCTGCTGGGCGACCGGCGCCGGCCCGCGCTGGCCGCTGACGCCGCGCACCCTGACCTCGCGGGTCACCGGGCCGGTGCGCATCGCGACCGTGTCGCCGGCCTTGACCTCGCGCGAGGCCTTGGCGATCTCGCCGTTGACCTGCACCCGGTTCTTGCCGATCTCTTCGGCGGCCAGCGAGCGCGTCTTGTAGAAGCGCGCGGCCCAGAGCCATTTGTCGATGCGAAGGCGATCCATGAGAAGCGGTGGGATGTGTGTCTCTTGTCGGGCGCTCAGGGGCGCCCACGCTCGCCGGCGTGCCACTTCGGCAGCTTCCAGCCGGTGTAGAGCGCGGCGATGCGCAGCAGCACCGCGGTCGCCGAGCCGGCCACCAGGCCGACCGTGTCGGGCACCTGCGCGGCGTCCGCCGCCACCACCACCCAGCCGCCGATGAAGGCGCAGATGGCGTAGGGCTGGTGGTCGCTGAAAGCACGCGGGATCTCGTTGCAGACGATGTCGCGCAGCACGCCGCCGAAGGCCGCGGTCATCATGCCCATCAGCACCGCGACAATCGCCGGCATCGACGCGGCCAGCGCGATCTGCGTGCCGGTGGCGGCGAAGAGGCCGAGGCCGAGCGCGTCGGGCCATTGCATGGCGCGCTGGGTGATCGCGAAATGGCGGGCCCGCAGGAACAGCATGGCCACGATGCACAGGGCCAGCAGCGACCACAGCCAGCTGGCGTGCTCGACCCAGAAGAAGGGCCGGCGGTCGAGCAGCACGTCACGCAGGCTGCCGCCGCCGAAGGCGGTGAGGCCGGCCACCATCACCACGCCGACCGCATCGAGCCGCTTGCGTGCGGCCTCGACCAGCCCCGACAGCGCGAAGGCCACGGTGGCGACCGCCTCGATGACGGTCTGCGCGTTCGACAGGGACAGGACGTGCGAAAGCGGCGGCATGTCTCAGGGGCGCGACCCCGGATCGGCCGGCAGCACCACGGTGGAGCGCCGGTCGCTGGAGCGGACGGTGTCGCTGCCGCCGCCGGGCGCCGGCGCGCCGGCCGGCGTGACCACGGTGGCGCGGCCGTCGGCGGTGCGGCTGGGGACGTT
>NZ_LMUW01000021.1 GCF_009765735.1 Xenophilus sp. L33 | reverse complement strand
GCAAGCTGCCGGCGGGCGCGGAGGCGGCCGTCGCAGGCGCTGCCGGTGCCACCACGATCGCCGGCGACGACACGCCGGCCTGGCGCCGGATCGATCGCCCGGACACGTCCCCGGGCGCGCCGACCGCGCTCTCGACGCCTTCGGACGCCGCCTCCGCGGCGACCACCATCACTCCGCCCGATGCCGCGTCGTCTGCCGCGAGCCAGCAAGGCTCCGGCATGGCCGAGCGCATGGTCGAGCAGGTCAGCTGGTGGATGGCGCACCGCTCGCAGGGCGCCGAGCTGAAGGTCGAGCTGCCCGGCGGCGCACCGGTGACGGTGAGCGTGCAGGTGCAGGACAACCAGGCCCAGGTCGCCTTCCGCAGCGACCACGCCGGGGCTCGCGCCTGGCTGAACGACGCGATGCCGCAGCTGAAGGAGATGCTGGGCAACCAGGGCCTGATGCTGTCGGGCTCCTCGGTGGGCTCGGGCGCCTTCGGCAATGCCAGCGCGGGCGGCGGCCAGGCGAGCGCGCAAGAAGCCCGGCGCGTCGCGGCTGCTTCCGGCGGCACGTCCGGCACGGGCATCGGCGCGATCGAGCCGGCCGCGACCGCGCCGACCGCACGGCCAGGCAGCGTCGGCGCACGCGCGCTCGACCTCTACGTGTAGTCCTTCACGGCAGGCGGCCGCAAGCCGCTTAAAGGCCGGTTTTCCTGCCGTTTATCGCGGCTTGGACACGGGTGCCGATCCGAATAATCGATGCATGCCCAGCCCGGTGCGCGACGCGCCCGAGGCTGATCCATCGTCGAGTCGAAGGGAATCCCGTGTCCGCCCCAGCCGCCACTGCCGCCACCGCACCCGGTGCCGCCGCGCCCAAGAAGAAGGGCAAGTCGATGCTGCTGATCGTCGTCGCAGCCGTCGTGCTGCTGGGCGGCGGTGCCGGCGGCACCTGGTTCTACCTGCAGAAGAAGCACGCCGCCGCCGCGGCCGACGAGGAACCCGCGCCGAAGGCCGCCGAAGCCGAGAAGCCGATCTACCTGCCCTTGGAGAACATGGTCGTGAACCTGGCCGATCCGGGTGGCGAGCGCTTCGCGCAGATCGGCGTCACGCTCGACCTGACCGACGAGAAGGCCGCCGACCAGATCAAGAACCTGCTGCCGGCCGTGCGCAGCAGCGTGCTGATGCTGGTGTCGCAGCGCAGCTCCGACGAGCTGCTCAAGCGCGACGGCAAGGAGAAGCTCGCCGCCGACATCACCGCCGAGGTCTCGCGCACGCTCGGCTTCGAGGACGAGGCGCCGCCGCCGCGCAAGAAGGCCAAGGCCGCCGACTCGGACGACGACGAGGACGCACCGGTCAAGCCGAAGAAGAAGCGCAAGGCACCGGTCGGCCCGGTCAAGGGCGTGCTGTTCTCGAGCTTCATCGTCCAATGAGCGCCGAGGAAGCGAACCCGGACGCAGCGGGCGCCGGCCCGGCGGCGGACGACGCCGTCGAGCGGATGGCCGAGGCCATGGTCCGCGACTACGACCTGGCCTCGCAAGAGCGCCTGGTGCGCCGGCCGATGCCGACGCTGGACATCGTCAACGAGCGGCTGCAGCGCTCGCTGCGCGCCGGGCTCTTCCAGTTCGCCCGCCGGGCGCCCGAAGTGACGATCGAGCCGGTCGCGGTTCAGCGCTTCTCCGAATTCCTCGGGCAGCTCCCGGCGCCGGTGCATTTCAACGTGGTGGCCATGCGGCCGCTGCGCGGCAGCGGCCTGGTGATCTGCGAATCGACGCTGGTGTCGGCGCTGGTCGACGCGCTCTACGGCGGCGCCGGCACCCTGCAGGCGCCGCTGGAAGGCCGCGACTTCTCGCCGACCGAGCAGCGGGTGATCCAGCGCGTGCTGGCCCTGGTCTGCACCGAATACGCCAAGGCCTGGAAGGGCATCTACCCGCTCGAGCTGGAGTTCCTGCGCGCCGAGACCCATCCGCGCTTCGTCAACATCGCCGCGCCGGCCGAACTGGTGCTGGTGACGACGCTGCAGGTCGCCTTCGGGTCGCTGCAAGGCGCGTTGCGCATCGTGCTGCCCTGGGCGGTGCTCGACCCGGTGCGCGACATGCTCTACGGCTCGCAGCAGGCCGACGCCATCGCCGAGGACCGCCGCTGGATCACGCAGCTGACGCGCGAGATCCAGGCCGCCGAGGTCACGCTGACCGCCGAGCTGGCCCGCCCCGAACTGAGCATCGGCCAGCTGCTGGCCATGAAGCCGGGCGACTTCATCGCGCTGGACCGCGCCTCGCGCGTGGTCGCGGCGGTCGACGGCACCCCTGTTTTCGTTTGCCACTACGGCACCCACAACGCGCGCTACGCCTTGCGCATCGACGAATGCGTGCCCAGCGACAGCACGCACTGGCTCGGAGGCTCCCATGTCCACTGAAGAAGCAACCCTTTCCTCGTCCGGCGCTTCCGGCGCCGACTGGGCCGAAGCGCTGCATGCGCAACCCGACGCCGCCGGCCAGGCCGGCGCCGCGCCGCTCAACGACATCCAGCGGGTGCTCGACATCCCGGTGCAGCTGTCGGTCGAGCTCGGCCGCAAGAAGGTGCCGATCAAGCAGGTGCTGCAACTGGCGCAGGGCTCGATCGTCGAGCTGGACGCGCTGGCCGGCGAACCGATGGACGTGCTGGTCAACGGCTACCTGGTCGCGCAAGGCGAGGTAGTGGTGGTCAACAACCGCTTCGGCATCCGCCTGACCGACGTGGTGACGCCTTCCGAGCGGCTGCGCCGCGTGCACCGCGGCTGAATGCATCGATGACCCGCAGCCTCGTCACCGTCGTCCTGTTCATCGCCTTGCTGGCGCTGGTGCCCTTCGCGCTGCGCCGACTGCAGGCGCGCCGCACTGGCGGCGTCCCGGGCATCGCCGGCGCGGGCTCGCGGCTGGTGTCGACGCTGGCGGTCGGTCCGCAGCAGAAGGTGGTGACCGTCGAGGTCGGCCCGCCCGGCGCGCGGACCTCGCTGGTGCTGGGCGTGACCGCCCAGTCGATCAGCTGCCTGCACGTGCTGCAGGCGCCGCGCTTCGAGATGCCGGTGGAGGGGAGCAGCGATGTCTAGGCGCCGGATCGTCGGCGCCGCGGCGCTCGCCGCGCTGGGCGCGGCGCTCCTGACCTGGGCGCCCGGCGCTCAGGCGCAGGCCCAGGCGGCCGGCCAGCTGCCGCTGGTGATCGGCAGCGGCCCGAGCGGCACCAGCTACTCGGTGCCGGTGCAGACCCTGCTGTTCTTCACCGCGCTGTCCTTCCTGCCGGCGGTGCTGCTGATGATGACCGGCTTCACCCGGATCGTGATCGTGCTGTCGCTGCTGCGCCAGGCGCTGGGCACGCAGTCGGCGCCGCCGAACCAGGTGGTGGTCGGGCTGTCGCTCTTCCTCACCCTGTTCGTCATGGGCCCGACCATCGACCGGGTCTACGACGACGCCTACGTGCCCTACAGCCAGAACACGATCGGCTTCGAGACCGCGCTCAGCCGCGCCGAGGTGCCGATGCGCCAGTTCATGCTCAAGCAGACCCGCCAGTCGGACTTCGCGCTGTTTTCCCGGCTGGCCAAGCTGCCGGCCGACGTGACCGCCGAGACGGCGCCGATCCGGGTGCTGATCCCGGCCTTCGCGACCAGCGAATTGAAGTCGGCCTTCCAGATCGGCTTCATGATCTTCATTCCCTTCCTGGTGATCGACATCGTGGTCTCGAGCGTGCTGATGTCGCTCGGCATGATGATGCTGTCGCCGGTGCTGGTGGCCTTGCCGTTCAAGCTGATGCTGTTCGTGCTGGCCGACGGCTGGAACCTGCTGATCGGCTCGCTGGCCGCCAGCTTCGCGCAGTAGCCGTACCCAAAAAGATTCCCATGAATGCCCAGACCGCCTTGACCATCGGCCAGGAAGCCCTGGTGCTGCTGCTCACCGTCTCGCTGCCGGTGCTGCTGGCGGTGCTGGCGGTCGGCCTCCTGGTGAGCATCTTCCAGGCCATCACCCAGATCAACGAGGCCACGCTGGCCTTCGTGCCCAAGCTGCTGGTGGCGGTGGCGGTGTTCGCGATCGCCGGGCCGTGGATGCTCGACACCCTGGTCGACTACATCCGCCGCACGATCGAGTCGATCCCGCAGATGGTGCTCTGAGCCGCCCGTGCTGACCTTCACCGAAGCCCAGCTGATGGGCTGGATCACGCCGATCCTGTGGCCCTTCCTGCGGGTGCTCGGCCTGTTCTCGACCGCGCCCCTGTTCTCGACCGCCGCCTTCCCGGTGCGCGCGCGCATCGGCCTGGCCTTCCTGGTGGCGCTGTGCGCGCAGGCCTCGCTGCAGGGCCAGCCGACGGTGGCGCTGGACAGTCTCGCCATGCTCGGCACCCTGGTGCAGCAGGTCGGCATCGGCATGGCGATCGGCTTCACGGTGCGGCTGGTCTTCACCACGATCGAGCTGGCCGGCGAACTGGTCGGCCTGCAGATGGGCCTGAACTTCGCGTCCTTCTTCGACCCGATGAGCAACGGCCAGATCAGCGCGGTGGGCAGCTTCATGAACAACATCGCGATGCTGCTGTTCATCGCGATCAACGGCCACCTGACGATCCTGATGGCGGTCATGAAGAGCTTCGACGCCTTCCCGATCGGCGGCAGCCTCTTCGAGGCGCTGGCGCGGGCGCAGATCTGGCAGCTGGGCGGCGACCTCTTCGCCAGCGCCTTGTGGATCGCGCTGCCGATGACCGCGCTGCTGCTGTTCGCCAACCTCACCATGGGCGTCATCTCGCGCGTCGCGCCGCAGATGAACATCTACGCGATCGGTTTTCCGGTCACGCTGGTGGCCGGTTTGGCGGGTCTGGCGCTGACCCTGCCGATGATGGAACAGCCGCTGGTCTCGCTGATGGAGCAGATGATGAGCCGGCTGGCGGGCGGCCGCTGAATCGGCCCCCGGCCGGAAGCCTCAACTTCCGGTTGACCCCCCGCGCATTCTTTCGATAGGTCGGATCGGGCTTTTGCCCCACACTGCGCAGCCGCGCGCGCGCCGCTGGCTTTTTCGGCCGGGTTCCCGTCCTACCTGCTGGACGATCCTGAAGTCGATATCCTTCCTTTCACGTACGGCTCGCAACGGTCATGAAACCACACCAACTTCGCGCTTTCGTCGCCCTGGCCGAAGGCGGCAACCTGGCCAAGGCCTCCCAGCGACTGAACAAGACCGCCGCCGCGATCTCCAAGTCGATCCGCGAGCTGGAGGCGACCTTCAACATCGAGTTGTTCAACCGGACCGCCAAGGGCATGACCTTGTCCGACGGCGGCCGGGTGCTGCTGCCGCGGGCCCGCGCCATCCTGGCCGAACGCACCCGCGCCGACCAGGAACTGCGCATGTTGCGGGAAGAGCAGGGCGCGCTGCTGCGGGTCGGCGTCACGCCGGCGGTGTCGGTGCTGATCGCGCCCGAGCTGATCGAGCGCTGCCTCCTGCGCATGCCTTCGATCCGCCTCGAGCTGCACGAATACCCGCGCGACCAGATGGCCCAGCGGCTCGACGACGGCACGCTCGACCTGGCGCTGCACGGCGTGCCTTCCTACCTGCACCAGGACCCGGAGCAGCGCGACGGTCTGCTGTACGAGACCGAACTGGCCGTGGTGGCCCGTGCCGGCGGCCCCTTGAGCGAGGCCCGCAGCCTGGACGATCTGCGCCACGCGGTGTGGATCTACATGGATTCGCGCGGCCACCAGCAGGCCTACATCGACGAATGCTTCCAGAGCGCAGGGCTCGAGCCGCCGGCGCGCTTCCTGGTCTGCAGCGCGGCGGTCCTCGCCATGTCGATGACCCTGCAGATGGACGCGGTGGCGATCGTCGCGCGGCCGGTCGCCGACTTCTACCGCGGCATCGCGGTGCTGCCGGTGCTGCCCGAGCCGCCGAGCCTGAGCGTCTACAGCCTCGTGCGGCCTTCGGTGGCCGCGTCTGCGCTGGTGGAGATGTTCCTGTCGGTCGCCCGCGACGCGCTGAAGAACCAGGCCGGCCGGCCGCTCGCGATCCACCGCCAGGCGTCGCTGCAGGCCTAGCCGAACGCTTCTTGGACAACGTCCTCATCGTCATCGTGATGCTGGCCGCGGTGCTGGCCAGCGGCTCGGTGGCGCGCCTGCTGCCGTGGGCCGTTCCCCTGCCGCTGATCCAGATCGCGCTCGGCATCGGGATCGCGGGCTTCCCGGACCACGGCATCCGGCTCGACCCGGAGCTGTTCTTCCTGCTGTTCCTGCCGCCGCTGCTGTTCCTCGACGGCTGGCGCATCCCCAAGGACGCGCTGCGGCGCGACGTCCTTGGCATCTTCCAGCTCTCGGTCGGCCTGGTGGTGGTGACGATCGTCGGCATGGGCTTCCTGATCCACTGGATGATTCCCTCGATGCCGCTGGCGATCGCCTTCGCGCTGGCGGCGATCGTCTCGCCCACCGACGCGGTGGCGGTGGAGGGCATCACCCGCCATCTCTCGGTCTCGCGCCGCGTCCTGACGATCCTGGAGGGCGAGGCGCTCTTCAACGACGCCAGCGGCCTGGTCGCCTTCCGTTTCGCGGTCGCGGCCGCGGTCACCGGCGCCTTCTCGCTGCCGACGGCGGCCCTGTCCTTCGTCTGGGTCGCCTTGGGCGGCCTGGGCGTGGGCTTCGGGCTGGCCAGTGTCGTGGTGTCGCTGCGCGTGCGCTTCACCGCGCGCTTCGGCGAGGACCCCGGCGCCGCGATCCTGGTCAGCCTGCTGATTCCGTTCGCCGCCTACCTGCTGGCCGAGCGGATCGGCGCCTCGGGCATCCTGGCCGCGGTCGCCGGCGGCGTGGTGATGAGCCGGGCCGAGCTGTCCGGCAAGTCGAGCGCCGCCACCCGCACGCAGCGCCATGCCGTCTGGAACATGCTGCAGCTCACGCTCAACGGCGTGATCTTCGTCCTGCTCGGCGAGCAGTTCCCGCGCATCTTCGAAGGCGCCTCGCGGGTCGCGGCGGAATCGGGCGACCCGCGCTCCTGGCTGCTGGTCTGCTATGCGCTGGCCATCTGCGCGATGCTCTACGTCTTCCGCTTCGCCTGCATCTACCTGTCGATCCTCACGTCGCGGGTGGTGCGGCGCTCGGTGCCGGCCGAGGCGTCGCGGGCGTCGCTGCGCACGATCGCGGTCCTCACGCTCGCCGGGGTGCGCGGCGCGGTGACCCTGGCCGGCGTGGTGACCCTGCCGCTGGCGACCGCCAGCGGCGCGGCGCTGCCGGCACGCGACATGGCCATCTTCCTGGCGGCCGCGGTGATCGTGCTCTCGCTGCTCATCGCCAGCGTCGGCCTGCCGCGCTTGCTGCGCGGCGTCGAATGGTCGGCCAGCCCGATCCACGAGCGCCAGCAGCGCCTGGCCAGATCCAGCGCACGCGCCGCGGCTTCCGACGCGCTCGACCAGCTGCGCGAACGGTTCGGCAGCGAAGGCGAGCACCTCGACGGCGACGCCTTCGCGACGCAGGGCGAACTCATCCTTTCCGAGCTGGGCGACACCCTCGGCGTGCGAGGCGCGGCAGACGCCGGCTCGCCCGAGGCGCTGTCCTGGCAGCAGTCGATGCGCATGCGCCGGGTCGCCGTGGCGGCGGCGCGGGCGGCCATCTACGAGCTGGCGCTGAAGGGCGAGATCTCCGACGCCCTGGCCCGCGAGATGGTGCGCAAGATCGACCTGGAAGACCTGCGCATCTCCTGATTTCGAATCGCGATTCCCTATACTCGCGGGAGCTCCACCTTGCGCCCGACCATGAAAAAGCTCCTGCTCGCAGCCGCCTTGTGCGCCACTTCCTTCGGCGCCCTGGCATTCAACGATTTCGAAGGCGGCTACACCGACGGCAAGGTCACGATCCAGTGGCGCGCCGGCGGCAAGCTCGGCAACGAATTCGAGTCGAGCCTGTGTCCCGGCAAGAAGTTCAGGCCCCGCGTGCATGCGAGCCACTCGCACAAGGGCAAGGACTACACGATCGAATCCGACTTCCAGTTCTCGAAGCTCGACATCACCGGCAGCAACACGTGCCTGCCCAAGGGCAGCTACCAGCGCATTCCCTGAAGCGCGGTTCGCCTCAGTTCGACAGGCCGAGGAAGACGAAGGGCTGCGCCGGCTTGAATTCGCCGGAGGTCTCTCCCGAGAAGATGTTCCGCGCATCGGGCCCCAGCGTCAGCGTCTTGACCTTGCCGGTCTCGGCCGAGAAGTCGATCTTCTTGAGGTCGACCCAGAAGGTGTTGGGCGTCAATGCCGACTCGAAGAAATAGAGCTTGCGCTGGTGGTCCACCACCGAGCGCCAGCGGGTCGACGAGATGTTCGGCTCGCCCGGCGTCGTGAGGCCGTAGGGCACCGAGGCATTGCGGATCACGCTGAATACCGCCGCCAGGG
Source organism: Xenophilus sp. L33 (assembly GCF_009765735.1). Lineage (GTDB taxonomy): Bacteria > Pseudomonadota > Gammaproteobacteria > Burkholderiales > Burkholderiaceae_C > Variovorax. The sequence continues at coordinate 10,876 of NZ_LMUW01000021.1, read as the reverse complement.
CGATATCCGGATCGTCGAACTTGGGCAATGCATTGATGTAGAACGAGGCCCGCGCGAAGCGGTCCGAGGCCCGGTTGGTGCCCGGCAGCATGACGGTGCCGCCGATCTGCTGCCAATAGGAATTGAGCGCCAATTGCTGCTCGAAGACCGGCGAATTGGTCATCACCTGGTATTTGCGGCTGTGGTGGATCACCTGCTTGCCGCCGATGTATTCGATGATCGCGCTGTCGCCGCTGGCGTCCGAGATGGCGAGATGCAGGGTCGCCGCGCGGTCCTGCCCGGGCACCTTGTCGGTGACGATGGTGAAGGGCTCCTTCTGCAGCGCGGTGACCGCTTCGTCGACCGTGGCGTAGTTGTCGAGCACGTATTGCGCCCAAGCCGCGATCGTGAGGCCGGGCTTGGAGGAGCCGTCGAAGGCCGGGTATTGCGACTCGACCAGCCACAGCAGGTTGGCCGCCAGGCCCGCCTCGTTGACGCCGTCGGTGGTCGCGACGCCGTAGGCCGAGGCGATGACGCTGCCGTACTTCGACTTCCAGTTGATCGAATTGCCGCCGGCCTCGCCGGTGCGCTGCATGCCGCGCGGGAAGATCCAGAGATCGGACTGGATGTCCTGCTGCCAGTCCATCGACCGCGCGGTGATCACGCGGTCGCCCTTGCCGAGATAGACCGCCCGGGTGCAGGCGTCCGCCAAGTTGCCGGCCATGAGACCGAGCGACAGCAGCGAAGCCAACAAAGACCGGGATGCAAGGAATTTTTTCATGAAGTCGCCTTTTCGATGGCCTCGCGCGAGGCGCCGACATCATAGTTTCGCCGGTAAAAAGCGAGCCGAAGTCTTTTTGCTACGCCACCCTCATGTTCCCCGACCTCGGGTCGATAAGAGACTGGAAAGCCCGCCTCTCGCGGGATAGGAGGAAGTCATGACAGCCACCCATGCCGAGGCGATCGCCGCCCCGAGTCCGGTCTTCAACCAGCGTCCCGGGCTGCACTGCGCCCGCCGCATCCTGGTCGACAGCCATCGCGCGGTGGCCGGCTACCAGGGCGTGCCGCGCGCCCGCACGCTGGCACCGGTCGGGCAGTCCGGCGGCAACGGCATCGCGCAGCCCGAGGCCGACGCGGCCAAGCTCATCAAGCCCACCTTCGTGCGTTGCAACTGCCAGGAACTGGCCGAAGGCGAACTGGACTGGCTCGATCCCGAGACCACGGTGCTGGAGATCATCGAACTGGCCGAGCCCGGCTCCGAGGCCGGCGCCTTCGACCTCAGCGTGCTGAAGGCGGCGCGGGCCAAGGGCTACAAGCTGGGCTTCGATGCGCGCCTGCTCGACCGCGCCTATTCGGCCTACGTGCCGCTGGCTTCCTACGTGATCCTCGAGATGGGCGTGATGGACCTGCAGCGCGCCGCCGCGGTGGCGCGCGCCGTGCAGTCGGGCACCAGCGCCAAGGTCTTCGCGACCCAGGTGCGCACCGCGACCGAGTTCGAGCAACTCTCCCGCGCCGGCGTGAAGCTCTACGAAGGCCTCTGGTTCACCCGCCCGCCGGCGACGCCGGACCGCTCGATCCAGCTCGGCTACGCATCGCTGATCAACCTGCTCAATCTGGTCATGCGCGAGGCCGACCTGTCGGAGGTCGAGGAACTGCTCAAGCACGACCCGACACTGTCGTTCAAGCTCCTGCGCTACATCAATTCGGCCGGCTTCGGCAGCAAGGTGGAGATCACCTCGTTCCGCCACGCGGTGCTGACCGTGGGCATGAAGCGGCTGTTCCGCTGGACCGCGCTGCTGATCGCCAGCACGCCGGCCGGCAACGTGGCGCCGGCGGTGGGCACCCTGGCCATCGTGCGCGGCCGCGTGATGGAGCTGCTGGCCCTGGAGACGCTTCCGGCGGCCGAGGCCGACCTGGCCTTCGTCACCGGCATGTTCTCGATGCTCGACGTGCTGCTCGGCATGCCGCTGCCGGAGGCGCTCGCGCTGGTGACGCTGCCCAAGTCGGTCGAGGACGCCATCCTGCGCAAGGACGGCATCTTCGCGCGCTACCTGGCGATCGCGAAGGCCTGCGAGGAGGGCGACGAGGCGCCTTTCGACATCCTCTCGGCGCGCTATTCGGTGCCGGTGCAGCGCATGGTCGCGGTCCATCTCGAAGCGCTCTCGTGGGCCGAGCAGTTCAGCCGCTGATGAAGGAGCAGCGACCCGGGCCGCCGTCATGACCACCATTCTTCGCGCGTGGACCTTCTGGATCCTCACGCCGCTGCGCGAGGAATGCCGCGAGCACCTGGAGCGCACCAAGCTCAAGGAATACCGCGAGGCCGAAGGGTGCCTGCGCGCGACCGCGCTGTTCCGCGACCTGGGCGACGGCAGCACCGAGGTCGAGTTCGTGTCGATCTGGGATTCGATGGCGCGCATCCGCGCGCACGTCGGCGAGGCCATCCTGGAGTCGACCATCGACCCGCAGGACCATCGCAAGCTGCTCGACCGCGAGCCGCGCGTGCGGCACTACGAGGTGAGCGACCGCAACGCCGCCGACGTGCCCGCGGCGTGGCGGGCGCTGCTTCCGTCGGCGAAGAAGTAGCGGCCTGGATTTAAGTGCCGGCGGCGGGGTAGTCGGCGCCGAGCGTCAGCGACTCCCAGCGGTCGATCTCGGCCGACAGCGCGGCGATCTTCTCGCGCACCCGCTTCAGGCCGTCGGCGCCCAGCACCAGGTTGAGCGGCGGCTCGACACTGTCGACCACCGTGATGATCGCGTCGGCGCCGCGCTCCGGGTCGCCCGGCTGCTGGCCGCTGCGCTGCGTCACCTGCTTGAGGCGCGCATGCACCGTGTCGCGGTAGGCGTCGATGGTCACCGGGGAAGACTTGAGCGAGCGGCCGCCCCAGTCGGTGCGGAACGGTCCCGGCTCGACCACGGTCACCTTGATGCCCAGCGGCGCGACCTCCTTGGACAAGGCTTCGGAGAAGCCCACCACGCCGAACTTGGTCGCCGCGTAGTAGGCGGACCCGGGATTGCCCACCAGGCCGCCGACCGAGGCGATGTTCACGATGTGGCCCGAGCCGCGCTCGCGCATCGCCGGCAGCACCGCCTTGGTCATCGCGATCAGCCCGAACACGTTGGCCTCGAACTGCTCGCGATAGCCTTCCTCGGTGCCTTCCTCGACCGCCGTCAGGTAGCCGTAGCCGGCGTTGTTGACAAGCACGTCGACGCCGCCGGCCGCCTGCACCTTCGCCGCCGCCGCGGCGATGTCGGCCGGCACGGTGACGTCCAGCTTCAGCGCGGTCGCGTTCGGCTTGCCGGCCACCAGGTCGTCGAGCGACTTCGGATCGCGCGCGGTCGCGAAGACGCGCTCGCCCTTGGCGATGAGTTTCGTGGCGAGCGATCGGCCGAAGCCGGTCGAGCAGCCGGTGATGAGCCATGTACGGGGTTTGCCTGGCATCGTGCTTCTCCATGCGGGGACGAAAAGAGGGAGCCCACCATAGCGAAGATGGCCGGACACGTTCGAACGCGGGTCTTTAAGCCGCGAAGCCCTGCAGCCGCCGCCAGGCCGAGTCCATGTCCGCCACCAGCCGCTCGAACTGCGCCGCCACCGTGGTGGGCGCCTCGATCGCGAACACGCTCTGGCCGGCGGCCTCGTAGATGAGGCGCGCGTCGTCGTGCTCGTGGATCGATGCGAAGACGTCGCCGGTCAGGACCTGCTGCATCGGCATGCCGAGCGGCTCGGGCGCATCGGGCTCGCCCCAGGCGTCGATCCAGTCGCTGCGCACCACGCGGCAGGGCTTGCCGCTGTGGGCGCGGGTGATCAGCGTGTCTTCGCTGCCGCTGGCGATCAGTCGCGCCAGGAGAGCCGGCGGCGTGTGGTTCTCGCGCGCCGCCATCCAGAGCGTGCCGAGCCACGCGCCTTGCGCGCCCATCGCGATGCTGCCGAGCACCTGCGCGCCGGTGGCGATGCCGCCGGCCGCGAGCACCGGCGCGTCGCCGGCGACCGCGACGATCTGCGGCACCAGCGACAGGGTGCCGACCGGGCCGGTGTGGCCGCCGGCGTCGTAGCCCTGCGCCACCAGCACCTCGACGCCCATCGCGAGCGCCTTGCGTGCATGGCGCACCGAGCCGACCAGCGAGAAGGTGAGCTTGCCGCGCGCCTTGGCGCGCTCGATCAGGTCGGCGCGCAGACCGATCGCGGTCGCGACGCCGCGCGCGTTGGAGGCCAGCACCGCCTCGATCTGCGCGTCGAACAGGGCCTCGGAGCGCACCTGGGTCGTGAAGAAGCTGGGCTTCTCGGGCGGCGTCACGTCGAAGCGGCGGCGCAGGCCCTCGACGAAGTCGACGTGGCCGGGCGGCAGCGCCGCGCGCAGGCCGTCGATGCTGGCTTCCTGCGGCACCTTCGACGGCAGCATCAGGTCGATGCCGTAGGGCATGTCGCCCATGCGGCGCTCGACCTCCGCGAGGATCGCCGGGATCTCGTGCGGCATCTCGCGCGCCAGGCCCACCACCGGGAAGCCGCCGGACTCGGCGATCGCCACCGCGACGTCCACCGAATGCGAGAAGCCGAAGATCGGGTGGCGGATGCCGAGCCGCTCGCACAGCGGCGTGCGCCAGGTGGCGGCGGCCATCACTCGGCCTGGATGCCGGCCTGCTTCAGCACCCGGCTCCACTTGTCGAACTCGCGGGCGACGAAGGCGTCGAACTGCGCCGGCCCTTGCGGCGCGGCCTCCATGCCGAGGGTGTCGAGCTTGGCCTTGACGTCGGGCATCGCAAGGATCTCCACCAGGTCGGCGGAGAGCTTGCGCACGACCGGGTCGGGCGTCTTGGCCGGCACCACGAAGCCGAACCAGGTGCCGACCTCGTAGCCCGGCAGCGGCACGGCCTCGGCGACGGTGGGCACCTGCGGCAGCGCGGTCGAGCGGGTCGCGGTGGTCACCGCCAGCGCGCGCAACTTGCCGGCCTTGATGTAGGGCGCGGCCAGCGCGGCGGTGAGCGGCATCATCGTGACGCGGCCCGCCAGCAGGTCGTTGAGCGCTTCCGGCTGGCCCTTGTACGGCACGTGCGTCAGCTTGACGCCGGCCATCTGCCCGAGCAGTTCGCCCGACAGGTGGTTGGAGGTGCCGATGCCGGCCGTGGCGTAGGTGAGCGGCGTCGGGCTCGACTTGGCCAGCGCCACCAGTTCGGCCATCGACTTCGCCGGCACGTCCGGGTGCACCACGAACACGTTCGGGATGACGCCGAAGCCTTCGACCGCGCGGAAGTCGCGCACCGGGTTCCAGGTCACGCCCTTGATCAGGCTCGGCGCCACCGCGTGGCCCGGGCTGACCGCCAGGATCGTGTAGCCGTCGGGCGCGGCCCGCGCGACGAAGTCCGTGCCGATCGAGCCGCCGGCGCCGACCTTGTTGTCGACGATCACCGGCTGGCCGTACTTGATCGACAGCTTCTCGCCGAGGATGCGGGCGATCGAGTCGACCACGCCGCCGGCGCTGAAGGGCACCACGATGTGCAGCGGCTTGGTCGGGTAGGCATCGGCCTCGGCGGCGGCCGGGCCGCCCACGAGCAGGGCGAGCGCCGGCAGGCAGGCGGCGAGCATTCGAGCGAATTTCATGGATGTCTCCGTTCTTCTGGAATTGAGGGCTCAGTCGGCGCGGGCGGCCAGCGCCATGGTCCGCTTGGCGATGTTGACCAGGTGGATCTGGCTGGTGCCTTCGTAGAGGCGGAACAGCCGCACGTCGCGGTAGAAGCGCTCGGCCACGTTGTCGGCGATGTAGCCGCCGCCGCCGAAGACCTGCACCGCGCGGTCGGCGACGCGGCCGCACATCTCGGAGGCGAAGAGCTTGCACATCGAGGCTTCCATCGTGACGTCCTGGCCGTCGTCGCGCTTGCGTGCCGTCTCCAGCAGCAGCGCGCGCGCGGCATGCACCTCGACGTTGCTCTCGGCGATCATCTGCTGCACCAGCTGGAACTCGGCGATCGCCTGGCCGAACTGGCGGCGGTCGCGCGCGCGGGCCACCATCTCGTCGACCAGCCGGATCGCCGGCCCGATGCACAGGCCCGCCAGGTTGATGCGCTGCTTGTTGAGCGCCTTCATCGCGCTGCGAAAGCCCTGGCCCTCGACGCCGCCCAGCACCGCCGAGGCCGGCACGCGGCAGTCCTCCAGCAGCACCTCGCCGACCGGCGAGCCGTGCTGGCCCATCTTGCGGTAGGCCTCGGGCGTCGACAGCCCCGGCGTGCCGCGCTCGATCAGGAAGGCCGTGATGCCGGCCGCGCCCTTGGCCGCGCAGTCGGTGCGCGCGAAGACGGTGAAGAGGTTCGCGATCGGCGCGTTGGTGATGTAGCACTTGCGTCCGCTGATGCGCCAGCCGTCGCCGTCGTGCAATGCAACGGCCTGCTGCGCGGTGGCGTCGGAGCCGGCCTCGGGCTCGGTGAGGGCGAAGCAGCCGGTGACCTCGCCGCTGGCGAGCAGCGGCAGGTAGCGGTCCTTCTGCGCGGTGGTGCCGTCGACCACCAGCGCCTCGGAGGCGATACCGGTGTTGCCGCCGAAGCGGGCGCGGAAGGTGGTGGCGACCTGCGACACCTCGATGTTGACCAGCGACAGCTCCTCGGCGGTCAGGCCGGCACCGCCCCAGGCCTCGGGGATGCTGTGGCCGAAGAGGCCCAGCTCGCGCATGCGCGCGACGATCGGCTCGGGGATCTCGTCGCTCTGGTCGATCTGCTGCTCCAGTGGCATGCACTCTGTGCGCACGAAGCGGCGCACCTCGGCCAGCAGGGCTTCCATTCGTCGGGGGTCGCGGATCATCGGTCTCGGTTCCTTGCTCTGGGGTTGTGCTTCAAGCCATGCCCTGTGCCGCGGCCAGCTGGCGCGCGGTGTCGATCAGCAGCGGCGCGACCTCGTGCTCGAGCTTCCCGGGCTGCATGCCGTAGGCGGTGAGGGTGCAGTTCATGGCGACCGGCGCCTCGCGCGCGGGCAGGCGGATCGGCACCGCGATCGCGTGCACCTCCTTGCGCCAGTCGCCGGGCGAATGGCAGAAGCCGTGCTCGGCGAAGCGCTTGCGGTCGGCCTCCCAGGCCGCGCGGTTGCGCTCGAACAGCGCCTTGTCGTGCAGCTTGAGGTGGTTGAGGATCGCGGTGCGCTCGGCGGGCGCGCAGGCCAGCATCAGCGCGCGGCCGATCGCGGTGGGCATCAGGGGCCGGGTGCTGCCGATGTCCGGCAGGTGCCGGTTGCCGCGGTCGGCCCGCACCGTGTCGACATAGACCACGTTGGTGCGGTCGCGCATGCCGAGATTGACGGTGCAGCCGGTGCGCCGCGCCAGCTGTTCCATCAAGGGTCGCGCGGCCTGTCGCACGCCCATGCTGGCGAGCAGCGGATGGCCCAGCGACAGGACGCCGGTGCCGAGCCGGTACTTCTGCAGGCTGGCATCGCGGCTCAGGTAGCCGAGCAGGGTCAAGGTGTAGGTCAGGCGCGAGACCGTCGGCTTGGGCAGCCCGGTGCGGTCGGCGATCTCGCGGTTGCCCAGCATCGGATCGGCGGCGGTGAAGGCGCGCAGCACCTCCAGGCCGCGCGCCAGGTTCATCGAGAACTGGCGGTCGGCCGAGAGGTCGTGCGGGTCGACCAGTCCGGGCAGGGTGATGGGATTCATGCGAGGCGATGGGCTCTGTCGGGTCATGATTGGCCGGGCGAAATGGTAAGTCAACGAATCCGCAGCGGTGTTTCGCTGTGCGAAACATCGATTGTGGTGGGGCAAGGGGTCTGGCAAAACCCTCCGAAGACGCGGCCGACGCCCGCGTGAAGGACCCTGAGTGAGCACCTCGAATCCCGGCCGTTCCCCCGGCGCCCTGAGCGGCGTCCGCATCCTCGACATGGCGACCGTGCTGGCCGCACCGATCGGCGCCACGCTGTGCGCGGACCATGGCGCCGAGGTCGTCAAGCTCGAACTGCCCGACGGCAGCGACGCGCTGCGCGGCCTGCAGCCGGTGAAGGACGGCAGCGCGCTCTGGTGGAAGATCGCCAACCGCGGCAAGCGCGGCATCACGCTGGACGTCCGCAAGCCCCAGGGCCGCGACCTGCTGCTGGCGATGCTGCCGCGCTTCGACGTGCTGGTGGAGAACTTCCGCACCGGCACGCTGGACCGCTGGGGCCTGGACATCGAGACCCTGCACCGCGCCAACCCGCGGCTGGTGGTGTTGCGCCTCACCGGTTTCGGCCAGACCGGGCCCTACCGGTCGCGGCCGGGCTTCGCGCGCATCTTCGAGGCGATGAGCGGCTTCACCAATCTCACGGGGGAGGAAGGCGGCTCGCCGCTGCACAGCAACTTCCCGGTGGGCGACGCGGTCGCCGGGCTGTTCTGCGCCTTCTCGATCGCCTCGGAGATCGCGCGGCTGCGCGGTGACCCGGAGGCCAGAGGCGTGGAGGTCGACCTGGCCGCGACCGAGGCGCTCTTCAGGCTGCTCGATCCGCTGCCGGTCGAGCACGAGCAACTGGGCCAGGTGCGCGGGCCGGCCGGCAACCGCGCGAGCTACACCGCGCCGTCGAACATGTACCGAAGCGCAGACGGCATCTACTTCTCGCTGGTGGCCTCGTCGAACCCGATCTTCGTGCGGCTGTGCAAGATGGTCGGCCAGCCGGAGTGGGCCGACGATCCGCGCTTCGCGACCAATCCCGCGCGGGTGGTCAACCTGCAGGCGCTCGATGCGGGCCTGTCGGCCTGGTTCGAGACCCGCCCCTATGCCGAGATCGAACCCTGCCTGGAGGAAGCGGCGATCCCCTTCAGCAAGGTCTTCACGATCGCCGACATCGAGCAGGACCCGCACTTCCAGGCCCGCCAGGCGATCGTGCGGCTGGCCGACCCCGACCACGGCAGCCTGCCGGCGCCCTGCATCGTGCCGCGCATCGTCGGCCGCGAGATGCCGATCCCGCGCACCGGTCCGGGCGTCGGCGAGCACAACGCCGAGGTCTACGGCGAATTCGGGCTGGACGCCGATGCGCTCGCGGCCTTGCGCGCCGCGGACGTCATCTGAACCGGTTCAGTAGTCCACCAGCGAGCCGTCGCGCAGGCACGGATTGCGTTCCGCCTCGCGCGCCCGTCGCACCAGGTCGCGGCCGATGACGGTCTTGTGAACCTCGCTGGCGCCTTCGCCGATCTGGTTGAGCTTGGCGTCGCGGAAGAAGCGCTCGAGCGGGAAGTCCTGCAGGTAGCCGCGGCCGCCGGTGAGTTGCAGCGCGTCGGTCACCACCTGCATGCACAGGTCGGTGGCCTGCAGCTTGGCCATCGAGGCGAAGGTCGCCACGTCGGCGTCGCCGCGGTCGTACTTGTCGGCGGTGAGCGCGAGCAGCGCGCGCGAGGCCTCGATCCGCGTGACCATGTCGGCCAGCATCCATTGCACGCCCTGGTGCGAGCCGAGCGGCTTGCCGAAGCTCTGGCGATCGCAGGCATAGGTGGTGGCGATCTCGACCGCGCCGATGGCCCGGCCGAGCGCCATCGCCGCATGGCCGATGCGCGCGCGCAGCAGCGCGTCCTGCGCCAGGCTGAAGCCTTCGCCCTCGGCGCCGAGGCGGTGGCTGGCCGGCACCGCCACGCCTTCGAAGCGCAGCGACGCGATCGGCACGCCGAACCAGCCGAGCTTGCCGACCGTCGGGCTCACCTGCAGGCCGGGCGCGTCGCGCGAAACCAGCACCGCGATGAAATTCGACGGCTCGTCGTGCGCGCGGCCGACCACCACGAACCAGTCGGCGGTGCCGGCGCGGGTGATGAACTTCTTGCGGCCGTCGACCACGTAACCCGTGTCGGTGCGGCGCAGCGTGGTCTGCAGGCCGCGCACGTCGGAGCCGGCGCCGGGCTCGGTCAGCGCGAAGGCCGCCTGCAGTTCGCCGCTGCACAGGTCCGGCAGCAGCTCGCGCTGCAGCGTCTCCGAAGCGCCGGCCACGATCGCGCGGCTCGACAGGTCGGTGCCGGTGATCAGCGAGGCGGAGGTGCTGCAGACCCGGCCCAGCTCCTCGATGATCCGGATGCGCAGCGCCTGGCGTGCGTCGCTGCCGCCGAAGGCCTTGGGGAAGGCGGTGCCGACGATGCCCTCGCGCGCCAGCAGGCGGAAGGTGTCCCAGGCGAAGACGTCGGCGCGCGCGACCTCGGCGGCCTGCGGGCCGATGCTCTCGCGGCACAGGGCACGCAGGCGTTCGACGAGGGCGCGTTCGTCGGCGTCGAGCGAAAGCAGGAAGTGGTCGCCGAAGAGCCGGGCGCCGGCGTGGGAGCGTGTCTCGGTCATGGTTGTCCTGTCGGTCCCGTTATTGGGGACGAACGTCCATCATCGCGAGCGATGCGAGCGGCGTCGAGCCATCGTTTCGATCAGCGAAACGACCTCTTGCGAGCGCACGCCGGCGCATGCTCAGATCGAACGCATGACCTCGCTCCGTATTCCCGATCGTTTCCAAGCCCTGCGCACCCATCGGGTCGATGGCCAGGTCCAGAGCCGCTTCGAGCAGCTCGCGCTGGCCGACCTCTCGCCCGGCGATGTCGTGATCCGCACCCGCTACGCGGGCGTGAACTACAAGGACGCGCTGTCGCTGCATGGCAAGGCGAAGATCATCGCCAACTTTCCGCGCATCGCCGGCATCGAGCTGGTCGGCGAAGTGGTCGATTCGTCGGCACCGGCCTTCGCACCGGGCGCGACGGTGCTGGTGCACGGCTTCCAGACCGGCATCGCCTTCGACGGCGCCTTCTCCGAGTTCGTGCGCGTGCCCGCGCAGCACGTGCAGGCGCTGCCCGCGGGGCTCGACGCGCACGAGGCGGCGGTGCTCGGCGTGCCGGGGTTCACTGCGGCCATGGCGCTCGAGCGCTTCGAGTCGGCCGGCCTCACGCCGGACGCGGGCGTGGTCGCGATGAGCGGCGCGGGCGGCGCGGTGGCGCTGGCCGGC
>NZ_LMUW01000178.1 GCF_009765735.1 Xenophilus sp. L33 | reverse complement strand
CGGCCTCGCCGGCCGGGACGGCCTCGGCATCCTCGGGCGCCGGTGCCTGCCCGGCGCTCTCGCCGAATTCGGTGGCGGCCTGTTCCGGCGCGACCTGCTCGGTGGCACCGACGGACGGACCGTCCGGGCCGCCCGCTTCGGGCGCCGCGGGCACGGCCGGTGCGGCAGCTTCCTTCGGCGCCGGCGGCGGTGCCTCGCCGCGCAGCGCACCTTCGAGGCGGGCCACGGCAGCGCGGATCTTCTGCGCGTCGCCGGTGCTGTTGGCGGCGTCGAGCGCCTTGGAGGCTTCCAGCACGTGGCGGTCGTGCTCGCTCATCTGCGCCGAGGCCTTCTCGCGCTCGGCGGTCTTGCGGTTGAAAGCTTCGTCGATCGGCGCCCGGAAGGTGTCCCAGAGCTTCTGCTCCTGGCGACGGTCGAGCGGCACCGTCTGCGCCTCGGCCTGCCAGCGCTGCTGCAGCGCCTTGATCGCGTCGATGCGCAGGGTCGGGCTGGCGCCGAGCTCGGTGGCCTCGGCGATCATGGCCTGGCGGCGCTCGATGCTGGCCTTCTGGGCCGTTTCGAACGGCGCGCGGGCGGCGCCGAAGGCCTCGGCCCACTGGGCCTGCAGCTCGGCGAACATCTTCTCGCCGACATGGCCGGCGTCGCGCCAGCGATCGGCGAACTGATGCAGCGCGCGGTTGTGCGCCTTCAGGTCGTTGCCATGGCCGTGCTCGGCGACCCAGGCCTTGACCTCCTCGATCAACGCGAGCCGATGGGCACGGTGCTCGGCGGCATCGGCCCGCACCTTCTCGAGCCAGGCCTCGACCACCTTGTGGGCCTCGTTGCAGGCTTCGTCGAAGCGCTTCCAGAGCGCGTGGTTCGGCACGCCGCCCTGGTCGGCCTGCTTCCACTGGTCGCGCAGGCCGCGCAGCGTTTCCTGCATCTTGCGGCCGCCGAGGGCCTGGCCTTCGGGCCGCTTGAGCAGCGCCTCGGCCTTGGCCACCAGGTCTTCGCGCACCTTGTCGGCGCTCCAGCGCTGCCAGCCTTCGAGTTCGCCGGCCGCCACCAGGGCGGCGTGAACGCGGGCCTCGAGCGACGGCTCGACCAGCTTGCCGTGTTCCTTCAACACCGTCCGCAACGCGGCGGCGGCGCCGGCGCTGGCCTTGCCGTGGCCTTCGGCGGTTTCCTGCTCGAGACGGCCCAGCGAGGCCTGCACCGCGTCCTGGGCGGCGGCGCGCTTCTCGGGATCGACCCGGGACGCCTGGGGCTTCGGCGCGGCGGCCGGCGCGGCTTCGGGCGCGCCGCCGCGGGCAACGCGCAGTTC
>NZ_LMUW01000177.1 GCF_009765735.1 Xenophilus sp. L33 | reverse complement strand
CGCGAAGCGGCCATGGCGCGCGGCCGCCACGAAGGCCGCCTCGGCCAGGCCGCTGACCGGCACGCCGGCGCCGTCGCGCAACGCGAAGAGGCCGGGGTCGCCGAAGCAGCCGATCAGCACCGCGTCGGGCCGCTCGCCGTGCGCATGGGCCGCGGCCCATGCGTCCAGCACGCCGTGCTGCGCGACCGCGTAGCTGGCCTCGCTCGAGATGTAGGGCGCACCGAAGCGGGCGGTGACGGTGCGCACCTCCATCGCCTCGCCCAGTTGCGCCTGCAGGTGTCGCTGCAGCAGCTCGGTCACCGACGCCGAGGTGTTCGGGTTGATGACGAGCAGGCGGCTCATTTCTTGCGCGCCGATCGCCGACCCAGCAGCGCCGCCGCGCTCAGCGCGACGCCCATCACCACGAAGGAGACCAGCGTGGTCACGGTGCCGAGCGCATAGATGGCAGGGTTGGTGACGGTGGTTGTCAGCGCCTGCAGTTCGAGCGGCAAGGTGTTGACGTCGCCGATGGCCTGCGAGGTGCGAGCGATCTCGTCCCAGCTCAGCGTGAAGCCGAACATGCCGATGCCGACGATCGACGGTCCGATCAGCGGCAGCACCACGTGCAGGAAGCTCTGCCACGGCGTCGCGCCGAGGTCGCGCGCGGCTTCCTCGTAGGCCGGGTTGAAGCGGTTGAAGACCGCGAACATGATCAGGAGGCCGAAGGGCAGCGTCCAGGTGAGATGCGCGCCGAGCGCCGAGGTGAGCAGGCCGAGCGCGGTGCCGTAGTTGTCGAGCAGGTCGGTCGCGCCCATCGTTTCCAGGAGGCCCTTGATGCCGGTGTCGAGCAGCCGGAACTGCAGCCCGATGCCGAGCGACACGATGATCGACGGCATGATGAGGCTGGCCACCACGATGAAGAAGAGCGTGTTGCCGCCCTTCAAGCGCTTGCGGAAGGCCAGGCCCGCCAGCACCGACAGCACCACGGTGCAGAGCATCACCACCGTGCCCAGCATCAACGAGCGCAGGAAGGCGGCGCCGATGTCGACCGTGCCGAGGCCTTCGGCCAGCCGATGGAACCAGTGCAGCGACAGGCCGCGCAGCGGGAAGGTGAGGCCGCCCTCGGGACCCTGGAAGCTCAGCACGAAGATCGTGATCATCGGGCCGTAGAGGAAGATCACGAAAAGCGCGAAGACGATCGCCAGCGGCCAGAAGCCGGGGCTGCGCTGTTCACCGATGCGGGCGCTCATGGCTCACAACTCCTTGCGGATGTCGACCAGCCGCGTGAGGCCGTAGATGATCATCAGCACGACAGCCAAGAGGATCATCGCGTTGGCCGCGGCCAGCGGGAACTGCAGGTAGGAGGTCTGCACCTGGATGATCTTGCCGACCGAGGCGATCTGCTGGCCGCCCATCACGCCGATGGTCACGAAGTCGCCCATCACGATCGTGATGACGAAGATCGAGCCGATGATGATGCCGGTGCGCGACAGCGGGACGATCACGTTCCACAGCGTCTGCCAGCCGCTGGCGCCGGAGTCGCTGGCGGCCTCCAGGAGCGAGCGGTCGATGCGCATCATGGAGTTGAAGATCGGCACGATCATGAACATCGTGTAGAGGTGCACGAAGGCCAGCACCACCGAGAACTGCGAGAACAGCAGCCACTCGACCGGTGAATCAACGACACCCAGTCCCATCAACGCATCGTTGACCAGCCCGTTGCGCCCGAGCAGCGGCACCCACGAGATCATGCGGATCACGTTGGAGGTCCAGAAGGGCACGGTGCACAGCACGAAGAGCAGCGTCTGCATGCCCGGCGAACGCACGTGGAAGGCCAGGAAGTAGGCGACCGAGAAGCCGATCAGCAGGGTGATGACCCACACCAGGAAGCAGAACTTGAGCGTGCTGAGGTAGGTCGACAGGGTCACGCACAGGTCACCGTTGTCGGTGAGGTGCGAGCAGCCGTCGAAGATGGCCAGGTAGTTGCGCGGCGAGATCGCCGGGATCAACTCGTATTCGTTGAAGTTCCACAGGCTGACCATCGCGATCAGCACCAGCGGGATCAGGAAGAAGAGCAGGAACACCAGCGCGAAGGGGGCCGCCTGCCACCACGCCTTGATGGTGCGCGTGGGCGAGGTGCTGCCGCTGTTCGCAGTCGCCGTGCTGATGCTGATGTTTGACATGTCGATGGTGGTGGGCCCTCCGCGCGCCGGGCGCGGAGGGCGGCGCGGCCGTCAGGCGGCCACGAATTCATTCCACTTCTGGACCATGTATTCGTTCTGGTCCATCACCGCGTTCCAGCAGGCGATCGCGCCCATGCGCTCGTCGTAGCTGCCGCCGTCGCGCGTGGCGCCAGCCTTGGCGATGACGTCGCCCTGCGGGCTCTTGATGTCCTGCGCGGCGGGCTTGCCTTCCATCCAGTAGGCCCACTCGTACGGCTCCATCTTGGCCTTGGCGGTTTCCAGCACGGCGCTGTAGTAGCCCTGGCGGTTGAGGTAGGCGCCGGCCCAGCCGTCGAGGAACCAGTTGATGAACTCGTACGCGCCGTCGAGCTTCTTGCCCGACAGCGTGGCCGGCAGGCCGAAGCCCGAGGCCCAGGCGCGATAGCCTTCCTTGAGCGGCTGGAAGGTGCAGGCGATGCCCTTGCTGCGCACCGCCGTCACCGCCGGCGACCACATCGACTGGATCACCACCTCGCCCGAGGCCATCAGGTTGACCGACTCGTTGAAGTCCTTCCACAGCGCGCGGAACTGGCCGGCCTTCTTGGCTTCGATCAGGGTCTTGATCGTCAGGTCGATCTCGGCCTTGGTCATGTTGCCCTTGTCGGCGTACTTGTGGATGCCCTTGGCCTCCACCACCATCGCCGCGTCCATGATGCCGATCGACGGGATGTTCAGGATCGCGGCCTTGCCCTTGAATTCCGGGTTCAGCAGCTGCGCCCACGAGTCGACCGGATGGCCGATCAGGTCGGGCCGGATACCCAGCGTGTCGGCGTTGTAGGTGGTCGGCACCAGCGACATGAACTGCGTCGGCGTCTTGCTGAACACCTTGCTGCGTTCGCCTTCGAGGTAGAAGACCTTGACCGGTGCGGTGCCCTGGTCGCCGATCTTCTTGCCCGCGACCTCGCCCTTGGTGAACACCGGCGTGATCTTGTCGAAGTTCTTCACGCGCTTGGCGTCGATGCCCTTCAGGTTGCCGGTCGGCACGATCTTCTTGAGCGAGAAGTATTCGGTGTCGATCAGGTCGAAGCTGTTCGGCGCGGTGACCGCGCGCTTGGTCACGTCGTCGGTGGTGACCGCCACGTACTGGATCTCGATGCCGGTGTCGGCCTTGAACTTGTCGCCGATCGCCTTGTCCTGGTTCACCGCGGTGCCGAGGTAGCGCAGCACGATCTTTTCCTGCGCATGGATCGCCGGGAAGATGCCGGTGGCCAGGATGCCGGCGGTGCCTTGCAGCAGGGTGCGGCGCTGCACGCCGAGGGTCGTCGGCGAAGCGGGTGCAACGGGAGCGGTGTCGATTTTTTTGGACATGGGTGGTCTCCGGGACAGTGGTGAGGAAGTGAAGGGGAAGCGAAGACGAAAGGGACCGATCGACGCGGCCGGCGGCTCAGGCCGCGTGCGCCGCGAGCGCGGCCATCGGCGCCGGCCGCGAATGGGGCGCGTT
>NZ_LMUW01000176.1:73730-117361 GCF_009765735.1 Xenophilus sp. L33 | reverse complement strand
GTTCGTGCTGTCCGTCTACTACTTCCCCACAGGCATCGTCGGGCGATTGCGCCGCGCGAAGTCCGATCGGCATCGCGAAGAGCGTGAGCCGGTCGCATGGAAAGGTTCGGGCGGCGCCGGAAAGCCGGACCCGGTCGCCGCGCCGAGAGGAAACCACGATGGTTGAACTGACCGGATCGACGGCGCTGGTCACCGGAGCCGGCTCGGGCATCGGTCGCGCCGTCGCGTTGATGCTCGCCCGCGAGGGCGCCAGCGTGGTGGCGACCGACCTCGACGAAGACGCCGCGCGACAGACCGCCGAAGCCATCGACAGCCAGGGCGGCTCGTCCGTCGCGTGCCGGCTGGACGTGCGCTCCGCGGGCGACCATGTCGCGGCGGTAGCCCTGGCCACGTCGACCTTCGGCGGCCTGCACATCGCCGTCAACAATGCGGGCATGGGCTCGAGGCCGACGCCGCTGGCGGAGATCGACCCGGACTTCTGGTCGCTGATGCTCGACGTCAATCTCACCGGTGTCTTCCTGGGACTGCGTGCGCAGATCCCGGCGATCGTGTCGGCCGGTGGCGGATCCGTGGTGAACGTCGCATCGATCCTCGCGATGGCCGGTCGACGAGGCGCGGCCGCATATGTCGCGGCCAAGCACGGGGTCGTCGGCCTGACCCGGGCCGCCGCGCTCGACTACGCGGCCCACAAGGTGCGAATCAACGCGGTCGGGCCGGGATTCGTCCGGACGCCCATGATCGGCCACATGGACGAGGCACCGCTCATCGCCAGCCATCCGTGGGGGCGGTTGGGCCGACCCGAGGACATCGCGGAGATGGTGGGCTTCCTGGTATCGCCGCGTGCGGATTTCGTGACCGGTGCCTACTTTCCCGTCGACGGCGGCTACCTGGCGCAATAGCCGTTCGGCTCGCGGCCGTGCATCGCTGCGGCAGATGACGACCCTCCGTTGCATCGTGTTGTGCGCATGCCCGCACCCCTCTCTAATCGATGTTCCAGCAAGTGGCCTCGACGGCCGACATCACACATGCGCCTCGAGAATCGACGAATCCTGGTGACCGGCGGTGGCTCCGGAATCGGTCTGGAGACCGCCAGACTCTTCCAGCGTGAAGGCGCCCGCATCGCCATCCTGGACCGCGATGCCGAGGCCCTCGAGCGCAGCGCGGCCCTGCTTCCCGATGCGGCGCGCTTCCAGGCCGATGTGGCCGATGCCGGCGGGGTGAGCCATGCGGTTCGCGCGGCGGCCGATGCGCTAGGCGGCCTGGACGGGCTAGTCAACGTCGCCGGCATCGGCACTCGCGGGATGTTCGACGACACGACGCCGGAGATGTTCATGAACGATGTCCGGGTCAACCTGCTCGGTCCTTTTCTCGTCTCGAAAGCCGCGGTGCCTCACCTGCGTGCCGCCGGCGGCGGCACGATCGCCAACGTGAGCTCGAGCCTCGGGCTGCGCCCGATGCGGGGCAGGGTGGCCTACAGCAGTTCGAAGGGAGGCCTCATCGTGATGACGAAGGCAATGGCCATCGACCTGGCGCCGGACAGGATCCGCGTCAATGTCGTCTGCCCGGGCTATGTCGACACGCCCCTCGTGTCCAACGCGGCCAACGGGCGCGTGCCCGACGCCGCGCAGGTCGCGAAGATCCTGGACGCATCGCTCCAGCGCCGTGTCGGTGCGGCGATCGAGATCGCGAACACGCTCCTTTTTCTCAGTTGTGACGACTCTTCCTTCGTCACGGCTTCGGTGCTGGCCGCGGACGGCGGCGCCGCCATGCATTGACGGTCGACCCGTCTGAAGGACCCCTGACGATGACGCGAGAAATCTTGAAGAACGACAGCCGGGAAACCGCGGTGGTGACGGGCGGAGGCTCCGGCATCGGTCGTGCCACCGCGATTCGCCTGGCCCAGGACGGCTTCCGCGTGCTGGTGGTCGATCGCGATGCCAAGGCGCTCGCCGGCATGAAGGCCGGCCTCGACGGCGCCCTCGCGATCACCTGCCACGAGGTCGATGTCTGCGATCGCCTCGCCATGTGCCGGCTGCTCGACGACGAAGCGCGGCTGGACGTCATGGTGTGCGCTGCGGGCATCGGCCAGATGCTGCCCTTCGATGCGATCACCGACCAGGACTTCCGCGCGATGCTGGAAGTCAACCTCCTCGGCGTCTTCATCGGCGCGCAGGAGGCCTCGCGCCGGATGAAGGCGGGCGGCCGCATCGTCACCATCTCGTCGCGGGCCGCGATCGGCGGCGGCGGCTTCGCCCACTACGTTGCCGCGAAGGCCGGCGTGGTGGGACTCACGCGCGCCATGGCCATCGACCTTCGCGGCAAGTCGATCGCCGTCAACTCGGTCGCGCCGGGCTTCACCGAGACAGGCATCACGCGTGCCCTGACGCCCGAGCAGCACGCGAAGTTCAGCGCGCTCGAACCTTCGGGTCATCCGGCCGATCCGGCGGAGATCGCCAACGCGGTGTCCTTCCTGGCATCGCCGAAGACCAGCTTCATCACCGGACAGACGCTGTTCGTCGACGGCGGCAAGTCGGTGGGCAGCCTTCTCCTCTAGTGGCAATCGCGGAGAAACCGATGTTCCTGAAAAACGCCTGGTATGTCGCTGCGTGGGACCACGAGATCCTCGCCGATACGTTGCTCGCCCGAACGCTCCTGGGCGTCCCGGTTCTCTTCTACCGAAAGGAGAACGGCGACGTCGTGGCGATGGACGACAAATGCTGCCATCGACACGCCCCTTTGCACCTCGGCCGCAAGCAGGGCGACTGCGTGCGCTGCATGTACCACGGCGTCACCTACGGCCCGGACGGCCGCTGCGTGGAGGTGCCGGGGCAGGCGAAGCTGCCCGCCGCGTTGAAGCAACGGACCTACCCGGTGGTGCAGAAGAAGCGGTGGGTGTGGATCTGGATGGGTGATGCCGAGCGCGCGGACGAGGCCGCGATTCCCGACACCTTCTCGCTCGACCATCCCGAGTGGAGATGGTTGCCCAATTACCTGCAATACGACTGCAGCCATCTGCTCATCACCGACAACCTGCTGGACTTCTCGCACCTGGACTATGTCCATGAAAAGACCTTCGGCGGAGCGTCGAGCATCGCCGAGACGCAGCCGCTGATCGAAATGCTGGAGCGGGGCATCCGGATCAGGCGACCGGTGCGAGACACCGTCCCGGCGCCGTATCACAGGAAGCTGGGCCGCTTCGAAGGCAACGTGGATCGATGGTTCACCTACGACTTCCACGCGCCCGGCATCCTGCTGCTCGACGCCGGCGTGAAGCCGACCGGCACGCCCGACGACGATCTCTCCGAGGCGCTGCGCTTTCACAGCTGCCAGGCGATCACGCCGGAGAACGACAGAAGCACCCACTACTTCTTCATGTCGGCGCACAACTTCCGGCGCGATGACGCCGTGGTCACCGAGACGATCGCCCGCAGCCTGAATGCGGCCTTCGCCGAAGACAAGCTGATCCTCGAGGCGCAGCAAAAAATGATCGACAGCACCGCAGAGAGCCCCATGGTCGCCATCGGCGCGGACAACGCCCTTTATAGGTATCGCCGCCTGATGGCGAAGCTGCTCGCCGAGGACGCCGGCGAATCGAGCGGGGCCGGCGCCTTCCCGCGCGCCGCGTGATCACTGCCGATTCGGATTCAAGGAGACGGACTCGATGTTGACTCAGGAACAAAACGACAGGCTGTGCCGAATCGGCCCCGGAACACCGATGGGGGCGCTGTTCAGGCGGTTCTGGCTGCCGATCTGCACCGCCGACAAGGTACGGGAACCGGGAGGCCGGCCCCGGCCGGAGCGGCTGCTCGGCGAGAACCTGGTGGTCTTCCGGACCACGAAGGGCACGCTCTGCGTGCTGGACGAGTTCTGCATTCATCGCAGCGCCTCCCTCGCGCTGGGCCGGGTCGAGGAAGACGGCATTCGCTGTCTCTACCACGGCTGGAAGTTCGGCCTCGACGGTTCCGTCCTGGAAATGATGAACGTCCCCAGGGACAAGCGCATCCCGCGCCTGGAGGCGCCGTCGTATCCGGTGGTGGAATCCGGCGGCATCGTCTGGACCTACCTGGGGCCGAAGGAGCACCAGCCTGCATTCAGCCCCTTCGCCTACATGGCGCTGCCGGAGGAGAACCAGGTGGTGGTGCGCGTCGACACGAACGCCAACTGGGTACAGCACCTGGAAGGCGGGCTGGACGAATCCCATGTGAGCATTCTTCACACCAACGCGGCGCGACCCGGTTGGGCCGGTGGCGACGGCCAGGTGGGCGCCCTGGACGACACGAGGCCGAACTTCGAGATCGAGGACACCGAATTCGGCTACCACTACGCGAGCTTCCGCCAGGAGAACGAAAGGACGAACGTCCGCGTCTGCTCGTTCATCATGCCGAGCGGGCGGATCATCCCGGGTGGCGCATTGCAAGGCGCGAACAACGCCACCATCGTGTTCGAGATTCCGATCGACGACGAGCACACTGCCACCTATTCGGTTCGCTACGGGAGCCGCCCGATCACGCGTGAGAGCCGGTTGCGCGAGACCGGCTATGACAACCCGACGCTCTACGCGCCCGAGCAGCAGCGCTTTCTCTTCTCGCGCCGAGACTTCCATCTGCAAGACCGGGCGTCGATGGATCGCAACTGGTCCGGCTTTCGGGGGATCTCCACCGAGGACGCGGTGATCGCCATCTCGATGGGTCCGATACCCGACCGGACGAAGGAGCACCTGATCTCATCCGATGTCGCGGTCGTCCGGATGCGAAGGCGATTGCTCGACGCGGCCGACGCCGTCGAGGCAGGTCGGGACCTGAAGAGCGCTCGCGCCGACAGAGGATGCATCGGCGCCGTGGACGCAGCGGCCCCGGCGGGAGACGGCCACTGGCGCAGCCTGGTGCCGTCGCATGCGGTCGAATGAAGGAGAAGAGACATGAATCGCCGTGACCTGATTGCCCTGGCTGCCGTGCCTGCAATGGGCACCCTCTGGAGCAAGCCGAGCTTCGCGCAGTCCGACGAGATCCGGATCGCGCACGTCTACAGCAAGACCGGGCCGCTCGACTCCTTCGGCCAGCAATTGCACACCGGCCTGATGATGGGGCTGCAGTACGCGACCGGGGGCACGATGGCTGTCAACGGCCGGAAGCTCGTCGTCCTCGACCGCGACGACCAGGGGCGACCCGACGTCGCGAGGTCGCTGCTCGCATCCGCGTACGTCGATGACAAGGCGGCGATCGGCGTCGGTCCGACCTCGTCGAGTTCGGCCCTGGCGCTGCTGCCGGTCGCCGAGGAGAACAAGAGGATCTTGATCCTCGACAACGCGGTCGCTGACTCGATCGTCGGCGACAAGTGGAACAAGTACCTCTTCCGCACCATGCGAAGCTCCAGCCAGGACGCGATCAGCAACGCACTGGCGCTGGACCAGCCCGGCGTAACGATCGCGACGCTGGCACAGGACTACGCCTACGGACGCGAAGGCGTGAAGGCGTTCAGGCAGACGCTCAAGCACGCCAAGCTGGTCCACGAGGAATACCTGCCGCCGGAGACGACGGACTTCACCGCGGGCGGTCAGCGGATCGTCGACCGGCTCAAGGACATTCCCGGACGCAAGATCGTCTGGATCCTGTGGGCCGGCCACGGCAACGCGTTTTCCATCGGCGACCTCGACCTCAAGCGCTACAACATCGAGATGTCGACCCTGGTCACCGACTTCGCGACGCTGCAGTTCATCAAGGGCTATCCCGGCATGGAAGGCGCCACGTATTACTACTACGGCATACCGAAGAACCCGGTCAACGATGCCATGGTGGCAGCCTACAAGGCGGAGTTCAACCGGCCGCCGGACTTCTTCGTCGCGGGAGGATTTTCGGCGGCCATGGCGATCGTCACGGCGCTCAAGAAGACCGGTGGCAATACCGATGCCAACAAGCTGATCGCCGCCATGGAGGGCATGAGCTTCGAAACGCCCAAGGGAACGATGACCTTCCGAAAGGAAGACCACCAGGCCCTGCAGAGCATGTACCACTACCGGACCCGAAGCGATCCGACCGTCGCCTGGGCCGTGCCGGAACTCGTCCACGAGATCACGCCTTCCGAGATGCAGCTTCCGACACTGAACAACCGGTAGGGCCGGCGCTCGGCAGTCAATCGCGCAGGAAGCCCTCGTAGCCGTTCTCGGCGACATCGGTAACGATCTTTCGATAGGCAGGGACGCCTCCGACGTAGGGCATGAACACGCGGGGCTTGCCCGGGGTGTTGGCGCCCAGGTACCAGGAGTTGCCCTTCGGGTAGAGGGTCCGGTCCGCGACCTCGTTGACGTGCGCGACCCATTGGTCTTCGGCGCGCTGGCCGGCCTCGATGACGGACCGGCCCTCGACCCGCAGGCACTCCAGGCATCGGGTCACCCAGTCGGCATGCAGTTCGATGGAGTGCACCATGTTGCTGAGCACCGACGGGCTGCCCGGACCGGCCAGCACGAACATGTTCGGAAAGCCCGCCACCGCCAGGCCGAGGTAGGTGCGCGGGCCGCTCGCCCATTTCTCACTCAGGGCCTCGCCTCCACGGCCGCGGATGTCGATCGAGCCCAGCGCGCCGGTCATGGCGTCGAAGCCGGTCGCGAAGACGATCATGTCCAGCGGGTAACGTGATGCGGCGGTGCGCAGGCCGTCGGCCGTGATCTCGACGATCGGGTCTTTCCGGACGTCGATCAGCGTCACGTTGGGTCGGTTGAAGGTCTCGTAGTAGTTGCTGTCGACGCAGAGTCGCTTGGTTCCGAAGGGGAGCTCCGGCGTCGGACAGAGCAACTCGGCCGTCGCGGGGTCGTTCACGATGCTTCGGATCTTGGCGCGGACGAAGTCGGCCACGGTGTCGTTCGACGCCTTGTGGAGGAGCAGGTCGTTGAAGGCGCGCACCATCCGAAAGCCGCCGCCGGCGCCACGCCAGCGGTATTCGAACTCCTTCTCGCGCTCCTCCTCGGTCACTTCCATGGCCGACTTGTCGCAGCCGCTCAGGAAGATGCCGGTCGTGGTCTCCATGGCGCGGGCCCTGCGTTCGCCGTAGTGCCGCTTGGCCTTGGCCAGCGCCTCGGGCGCCAGCGCTTCGTTCTGCGCCGGCACGCTGAAATTCGCGGTGCGCTGGAAGACCGTCAGGTGTGCGGCCTGTTTCGCGATGATCGGCGCCATCTGCACGCCGCTGGAACCGGTGCCGATCAAGCCGACGCGCAGCCCCCGGAAATCGACGCCTTCGCGCGGCCAGTCCGCGCTGTGGTGCCAGCGTCCCTCGTAGTTCTCCAGGCCCGGAAACCGGGGCGTCTGCGGGATCGAAAGGCAGCCGGTGGCCATCACGCACCAGGTGGCGACGAAACGCTCGCCGCCGGCGATGGCGATGTTCCAGCGACGGGCCTTCGCGTCGAAGTGGGCTTCGGTGACGCGCGCGTTGAACTGGATGTCGCGCAGCAGGTCGAAGCGCCGCGCGACTTCCTCGATGTAGCGCAGGATTTCCGGCTGGGTGGCGTAGCGTTCGCTCCAGTCCCACTCCTGCTGCAACTCGCCGCTGAACGAATACGAATAGTCGAGGCTTTCGACGTCGCAGCGCGCGCCGGGGTAGCGGTTCCAGAACCAGGTACCGCCGACGCCGGATCCGGCTTCCAGCAGGCGCACCCGCAGTCCGATGCGGCGCAGGCAATGCAGTTGGTAGAGACCGGCGAATCCGCCGCCGACGATGATCGCGTCGTAGTCCGCAGGAAGGCCGTTGCTCATGAATCTGTCCTCTCCGTGCGCGAATCCAGGCGCTGCCCGCGTTCGGCCAGGGACTTGTTCGCAAATCGACGATTAGACGGATGGGGTGAAGCGGTCGCAATACGGCTCGGCGGTGAGTCGCCATCGCCGCGAGCGATAGGACCCTTCGGCCGGATCAACCCTGGGGCTTGCGCTTGAGCGGCCCGTACAGCGAAGTCTCGAGGTCCTTCCAGTTGCCGGATTCGTCGACGAAGAGCTCCGAGATCTGCGAGCGCAGCCAGCGGCTGCGGGGGTCCTGGTGCATCAGCGGATGCCAGTGTTGCTGCACCACGAAGGTCGGCGGCGTGAAGGGCAGGCGAAGCAGATCCAGCTTGCCCGACTGCGCGAACCAGACTGCGGTGCCGAGCGGCACCGTGGCGAGGAGCTCGGTGGTTTCCACCACGGCCGGCAGTGCCAGGTGATGGGGCGTCTGCAGCACGACGCGCCGCTTGATGCCGCGCCGGGCGAGGTGCCGCTCCAGCAGTGCGCTCGAGCGCGCAGGCGAAGCCACGGCCACGTGGCCGTAGTCGGCGTACGACTTCTCGGTGATCGGCTTCTGCGCGATGGGGTGGCCCTTGCGAACCATGCAGACGTAGGTGTGGGGGTAGAGCGGTTGCTGCAGGTAGGCCGGTGCATCCAGGTCGGGAAAGTAGCCCAGTGCGAGGTCGATGTCGCCGCTCGCCATCCCGCGGCGCAAGGGCTCCGGCTCGAATGTCGCAGTGATGACGCTTGCGTGCGGCGCCACCCGCTGCAGATGCGGCAGCAGCTTCGGCAGGAAGACGATCTCCGTGGCGTCGGCGATCGCGATCCTGAAGACCGTTCGCGCGGTCGCGGGATTGAATTCCGGCTTGGCCAGCACACCCGACGCCACGCGCGACATGATTTCCTGCGCGGCCGAGATCATGGCCATGGCCCTCGGCGTGGGCGACATGCCCTCCGGCGTGTGGACGAAGAGCGGGTCCTCGACCAGCCGCCGCAGCCGCGCGAGCGCACTGCTGAAGCCGGACTGGCTCATGTCGAGCGTGTTCGCGGCCTCAGTGACGTTTCGGGTGGCGGCGAGCGCCACGAGGATTCTCAACAGGTTGAGGTCGAAGCTGGCTTCCTGGGTGTTCACGACGTTCCGATGTCCGCAAGCCTTGCGATTAATATAGACCAAATGGTAAGCTTAAGTGGATTCGACGCGACTCGCGCTTCGCGAGCCGGGCGGCAGTCATTCCAATTCCAATGACAGACGAGGCCAACGCATGAAAACCCGCATCACCGAACTCTTCGGCATCAGGCACCCGATCATCCAGGGCGGCATGCACCACGTCGGCTATGCCGAACTGGCTGCCGCTGTGTCCAACGCCGGTGGCCTCGGCATCATCACGGCCCTGACGCAGCGCACGCCGGAACTGCTGGCCCAGGAGATCCGGCGTTGCCGCGAGATGACCGACCGGCCCTTCGGCGTCAACCTGACGCTGTTGCCGAGCGTCAATCCGCCCGACTATCCGGGCTATGTCGAGGCCATCGTGAAGAGCGGCGTCAAGGTGGTCGAGACGGCGGGACACAATCCGCAGAAGTGGCTGCCCGGCTTCAAGGCGCACGGCATCAAGGTGATCCACAAGTGCACCTCGGTGCGTCATGCGGTCAAGGCGGAGGCCGTCGGCTGCGACGCGGTCAGCGTCGACGGTTTCGAATGCGCGGGCCATCCGGGCGAGGACGACGTTCCCAACTTCATCCTCCTGCCGCGCGCCGCCGACGAACTGACCGTTCCGTTCGTTGCCTCGGGCGGCATGGCCGATGGACGCTCGCTGGTCGCCGCGCTCGCCCTCGGCGCCGAGGGCATCAACATGGGGACGAGATTCGTCGCCACCCGGGAGGCGCCGGTGCATGACAACGTCAAGCAGGCCATCGTGGCGGCGACCGAACTCGACACCCGGCTGGTCATGCGGCCGCTGCGCAACTCCGAGCGCGTGCTCAACAACGCCGCGGTCGAACGACTTCTGAACACCGAGAAGGAACTCGGCAGCGCGGTCCGCTTCGAGGACATCGCCGCGGAGGTTGCCGGCGTCTACCCGAAGATCATGAAGGAAGGCGCGCTGGACGCGGGCGCCTGGTCCTGCGGGCTGGTGGCCGGCCTGATCCACGACGTGCCTTCGGTGAAGGAGCTGATCGATCGCATCATGGCCGAGGCGCATGGGCTGATCGCCGACCGGCTGGCGGGCTTCGGCGCGAGCGCCTGATCGACGTGTTCAAGGTTTTCACCTAGTCCGCTTCGCGCTTTCTAAGCTTACCATTTGGAATGTTTAGTGACGCCGAGCGACAGCGAATCGAGAGAGCGAGAACACACCCATGACCGATGAAACCGCGGGACGCGCCTGGCAGGCGAAGGGCGACGACACGGACATCGCCTGTAGCCTCGACCCGGACGGCATCCTCACCATCGAGCTGGCCCGGCCCGAGCGCCTGAACGCGTTCACGGTCCGCATGGCCGACGAACTGGAATCGG
The DNA here is from genome assembly GCF_009765735.1 of Xenophilus sp. L33. Taxonomy (GTDB): domain Bacteria; phylum Pseudomonadota; class Gammaproteobacteria; order Burkholderiales; family Burkholderiaceae_C; genus Variovorax. Next base: position 107,110 of record NZ_LMUW01000176.1, on the reverse strand, counting down.
CGTTCCGTCGTGCGAGCCAGGACGACGCGGTGCGTGCCGTGGTCGTCACCGGTTCCGGTCGGGCCTTCTGCGCCGGCATGGACCTGCAGGGCGACGGCAACGCGAACGTCTTCGGACTGGACGAATCGTTGAAGCCGACGATGGACGACCTCGACCGCAGGCTCGACGACCCGGACATCGAACGCGGCGTGCGCGACACGGGCGGCCGCGTGGTGCTGGCGATCTTCGACTGCCTGAAGCCGGTGATCGCGGCGGTCAATGGCGCCGCGGTCGGCGTGGGCGCCACGCTGACCCTGCCGATGGACGTCCGCCTGGCCGGCGAGAGCAGCCGCTTCGGCTTCGTGTTCGGCAATGTCGGCATCGTGCCGGACGCCTGCTCGAGCTGGTTCCTGCCCCGCATCGTCGGCATGTCGAAGGCGCTCCAATGGAGCATGTCCGGAACGATCCTCGACGCGGAGACCGCATTGCGCAGCGGCCTGGTCGACCGGGTCGTCGCCAACGACGAGCTGCGCGAGCAAGCGCGCCAGTGCGCCCTGTCGCTCAGCCGCAACCGTTCGCCCGTCTCCGTCGCGCTGACCCGCCAGATGATCTGGCGCAACAGCGGGGCGGATCACCCGCTGCATGCGCACAAGGTCGAGTCGCTCGCCCTGTGGCATGCGAGCCAGCAGGACGGCAAGGAGGGCGTGCGCGCCTTCCTCGAAAAGCGCACGCCGCAATTCACTTCGAAGGCATCGCAGATGCCGGACTTCTTTCCCTGGTGGTAGCGAACAAACCAACGTCTACCTGTCCGACGACCCCGCCGAGGCTCCCCGGGCCCGGCCCCACATTGAAGGAGACTGCTGTGACCGAAAGAGTTGCCAAGTGCATGTGCGGACAATTGTCGATTGCCTGCACCGGAGAGCCGCACTTCGTCGGCATGTGCCATTGCCACGAGTGCCAGACCCGGAGCGGCAGTGTCTTCGCCGTCAATTCCGCCTTCCCGAACGACCACACGAAGCCGAGCGGCGAATCGAAGACCTTCACCCGCGTGGCGGAGAGCGGCCGCAAGGTGACCTATCACTTCTGCCCGAATTGCGGCACCACCGTGTATTGGCACGGCGAGATGCTTCCGGAGATGACCGGCGTCGCGGTCGGCGCCTTCCGCGACCCGTCGATCCACGCGCCCGAGCGCGCCGTGTGGGCGCAGACGAGGCACGCCTGGGTGCATGAACCCGATGGCATCTCCGTCTACCCCAAGGGCCACAAGTACGGCCACGAGACGGTGGCGCCGAAGCTGGTCGCGGCGACGTAGTCGTCGCAGGACGTCGCGCCGCTCGCCGCGTGCAGGCTCAACGGCGCGCGCGCGCCTTCTTGACAGCAGGAACGGCAGGAACGGCGGGCGAGGCAGCCACCGCCGCGACGGCGGTCGCGGACGCCCTTCTCTTCTTCTTCTTCTGCGGCGGAGCATCCCGGAAGAAGAGGTCGCAGCACAGGCGGACGTGTTCCTCGACGAACTTCGGCGCAGAGAGCGAGCGGCCCATCACGCGCTCCGCCTCGGCGGCCTGCATCAGGATCCGGGTCACGCAGCCGATGAAGAGGTATTGCAGGTGGACCGGATCGCCGGCCACGTAGCGCCCCTGCGCCTGCGCTGACGAAATGAGCTTGGTGAAGGTCTGGAAGTAGGCCTTGGCCTGCGACTCGACCAGCCAGTCGAGCAGCGGGCCCGGATGGCGGCCCGTGTAACCCATCAATTGCGAATAGTTCGGATAGGCCGCCGAGAAGCGCACGTACGCCTCCTGGAGCCGCCGTAATTCCTCGACGTCGTCGTCGCTCTTCTCGCCGCGCACATAGCGCACGAAATACTCGGAGAAGTTCTGCTGCACGGTCGTGAGCACGGCCTTCCACAAGCCTTCCTTGCTCTCGAAATGATGCGTGACGAGGGGATGCTGGACGCCCGCCAGCGCGGCGATCGACCGGGTGGAAACGCCGTCGAAACCGCGCTCGGCGAATTCCTGGAAGGCGACCTGGAGGATGCGCTCTCGCGTGTCGGTAGAACGCTGCTGCCGTCGTCGCACGTTGACCACCTCGGGTTCCTGCGACCGGGTCAGGCTGTAATTGCCCCTCTGCGACTGCGCCCTCAATGAATTGCTCCTTGATCAGAGGCGCAATCCGGGCGCCCGTTCGACGATTCAACCGGCAATCATTATGCCGGCAGGCCGGACGGGCTCAGGCCGCGGCTGTCGGCGTCCAGGTCGCGAAGCCCAGTCCGGCACCGGTGCCGGCGGCGGTCCGGTAGCCGGGGTAATACTCGCTCCAGTCGTTGGGCATGCCTTCGGATGCACCGGCCAGCAGCACCCAGTTCAGGATCTCCGACGAGCCGGAATTCAATTCACCGCGCTGGAGTGAAGTGAGCGTCTCGACGTCGCATTCCTTGATGGCCTTGAGCACCCGGCGATCGAGTTCCTCGTCCACCACGAAATGACTCAGCCCGCCGCTGGCCGCGATCACGACGCGCAGGTCGGCCGGGCTGGCCTCGATCGCCGCCGCCAATGCGCGGCCGATGGCATAGCTGCGCCGGGGGGAGGGCACGTTGGGCGGGAAGTAGGTGTTGAGCAGCACCGGCACCACCGGAATGGACCGCCCCCTGAAGAGCCGCTCGACGATGAAGCCGACGGCATGACCGACGCCGGCCGTGGTCGGGTCGTCGACCTTGGCGGCGGCACCGACATCCACGTCCCTGTCGATCAGGCCGTGGATGAGTTCGGTCGCCAAGGCCGCGTGGCCCGGGTAGCAATGGACCTCGTCCATGCCGTAGCCTTTCATCGCCACCTGGAACCATTCGGGCGAATGCGCCGTCAGGGGCGCCTGCCGGGTCAGGATGTCCTGGCCGTAGAAGATCGACATGGCCGGCATGTTGGACAGCGTGAAGAGGTCGCCCTGGTCGTCGCCGACGACGATCACGACGTCGGGCGCCGCTTGCTCGAGGCGGTCGGCGATGTGGTCCAGCGCGCGCTGGGCCGCGGCGTCGATCTCGACGAACTTCTCGTGCGTCGCCAGCGCGGCATAGGGCGCGCCCCGCTCGCGGGCCAGCTCGTCGTAGGTGACGAATCGCCCGTCCGACAGGTTGAGTCGCTGCATGTCGAAATCCTCGACGGCCCTCGCTTCCCAGCGCTTGCCTTCGATCGTCAGCATCGGCGTGTGCGAGGCGGCGAAATTGAACACTACTTTGGCCATGAGGTCCCCTGTTGGCGCCGCCGATTCCGGGATGGGACGGAAGCGGTGCAATAAATATTCCAGATGGTAAACATAAAAAGCCGTCCACACGGGATCGGGTATGTACTGATCGGCGGTGGCCGGGTCAGAGGTCGAGCGACAGCACCGGCGTGAGGCTGCGCGAGACGCACGGCATCATCCGATCGACGCATCCCGACTCCGTGCCGCGCAGCACCATGTCGCGATGGTCCGGAATGCCTTCCAGCACACGTGTCTGGCAGGTGCCGCAGGTGCCGCGGCAGCACAGGTGCGGCACCCGCAGGCCGGCTTCCAGCAGCACGTCGAGCAGCGTGCGGTCGGCAGGAACCGCCAGGCGGCGATCGCTGCGCGCGAGCCGGACCTCGAAGGATCGGATCGCCGGTCTGCGCGACGCCCATGAGCCTTGATCCATGTTGATTCCCTTGTAGCGACGCGACCGGGGCAAGCCGCATTGCGCGCCGCGAAGCCTTGTGCAATACTTTCCGAATGGATTATTTAGTGTAGCGCGTGGCGGCGTCGTTGCATGCCTTCGACGCGGCCTTTCTTCAACGAGACAAACCCACGGACACCATGACCGCCTACCTCGTCACCCACGTCAAAGTCACGGACCCGCAGAAATACCAGGCCTACACCGCGCTCACGCCGCCGGCGCTCCAGGCCGCGGGCGGACGGATGCTGGCACGCGGCCCCGCCGAAGCCCTCGAAGGCGACTGGGCCGACGGGCGGCTCATCGTTCTCGAGTTCCCGAGCGTCGAGGCGGCCCGCGGCTTCTACGAATCGGAGGCCTACCGGGAAGCCATGAAAGCGCGTCTCGGCGCCACCGCGTTCTTCGATACCGCCATCGTCCCCGGCATCGACTGACATCCGTCCATTGCACTCACCTCATCAAGAAAGAGACTCCCCATGCAAGCTGCGTACTACGAACGACTCGGTCCGCCGGAAGAAGTCTTCCAGGTCGGAGAGATCCCGGACCCGCAACCGGGCCCCGGCGAAGTCAGGGTCCGGGTCCGCTACTCGGGCATCAATCCTTCCGACGTGAAGCAGCGCGCGGGACGCGGGATGACCGCGATGCCCTTCGCGCGCATCGTGCCGCACAGCGACGGCATGGGTGTCGTGGACAAGGTCGGCGCCGGCGTCGAGGCCGAGCGCATCGGCCAGCGGGTGTGGATCTGGAATGCGGCCTACATGCGGCCCTTCGGCACCGCGGCGCAGTACGTCGTGCTGCCGCAGGCGCAGGCGGTGGCGCTGCCGGACAAGGTGGCCGACGACGTCGGCGCCTGCCTCGGCATTCCGGCGCAGACGGCATTGCACGCGCTGCTCACCGACGGCGGCGTCACCGGCAAGCGGGTGCTCGTCGCGGGGGGCGCCGGCGCCGTCGGCTTCTATGCGGTGCAGTTCGCGCGGCTGCTGGGCGCCACCGACGTCATCGCGACCGTCAGCAGCGCCGACAAGGCGGCCGTCGCCGCGAGCGCCGGCGCGACCCATTGCATCGACTACAGGACCGAGGCGGTGGTGCAGAAGGTGCTCGACGCCACCGGCGGCGAAGGCGTCGACCGGGTGATCGAGGTCGACGTCGCCGGCAATTCCAAGATCGATCTCGAGGTCCTGAAGGAAAGAGGCAGCTGGGTCTGCTATGGCAGCTCCGAGCGCGAATTCATGCTGCCGTTGATGCCGATGCTCAACAAGGCCTTGCTGACCCGCTTCTTCAGCGCCTACCGGTTGAGCGAGGCCGACAGGTCCGCAGCGATCACGGTCATCAACAACTGGCTGTCGCGCAACGAGCTCGAGCATCTCGTCGGCGAGCGCTTCCCGCTGGCGAAGGCCGCGGATGCGCATGCGCACGTCGCTTCCGGCACCGCGCTCGGCACGGTGCTTCTTTCCATCGACTGATTTCAAGAAGGAGACATCCATGCTTTCGCATGAAAACAACCAGTTGCTCTGCAAGGTCGGCAAGGGCACGCCGATGGGCGACCTGATGCGCCAATACTGGATTCCCGCCTTGCCTTCGCGCGAGTTCCCGACACCGGCCGGCAAGCCGATGCGCATGATGCTGCTGGGCGAACGCCTGGTGATGTTCCGCGACAGCAACGGCCGCATGGGCGCGCTGTCGGAGTTCTGTCCGCACCGCGGCGCCAGCCTCTACTTCGGCCGCAACGAGGAAGGCGGCCTGCGCTGCTCCTACCACGGCTGGAAGTACGACGTCACCGGCAAGTGCCTGGAGACACCCACGGAGCCGCCGGAGCGCCAGGAGCGCTTCCGCGCCAACATCAAGGCGCGCGCCTATCCGTGCCACGAGGTCAACAAGATGATCTGGGTCTACATGGGCCCGCGCGAGACGCCGCCGCCCTTCCCGCAGTTCGAGGTCAACACACTGCCCGACGAGTTCGTCGCCGAGCCGCAGATCATGATGGAAGAGGCCAACTGGATGCAGAACATGGAGGGCGACATCGACTCGGCCCACCTCGACTGGCTGCATCGCCGGCTGGAAGAAGACAGCGAGCCGCCGTCGGTCGGCATCCCGGGCTTCTGGAACCCGACCGGCGTGCCGCCGGTGCTCGACGTCGTGCCCACCAGCTACGGCGGCTTCTATTCGGCCAGGCGCAAGATGGCCGACGGCACCGAATGGCATCGGGTCAACCAGTTCATCTTCCCGTTCCACACCATGATCACCCTGGGCGACGGCGGAGTGACCTTGCGCTCGTTCGTGCCGCTCGACGACCACCACGCGATGCTGATCACACATCCGGCGCACCCCTGCCAGGCGCCGAGCGAAGGCACGCTGGAGGCTCTCGGCAACGACTTCAAGAGCTACGGCGGCTTCATCGAGCGCACCAACGACCCGCGCTCCTACTACATGACGAAGTACAACCAGCGCAACGACTACGGCCAGGACATGAAGCTGCAGGCGGAGAAGATGTTCCTGGGCATCCCCTTCGTCGGCAACCTGCAGGACCGCGCGATGACCGAGCTCATGACCGACGACGAGGGCACGCCCCTCTACGACCGCACCCAGGAGCATCTCGGCACCTCCGACGCGATGGTGGTGACGGTGCGCCGCCAGCTGCTGAGCGCCATCACCCGCTTTCGCGACGAGAAGAAGCTCCCGGACAACGTCGACCAGCCCGAGCTGGACCGCGTGCGCGCGATCACCCTGCGGCTGCCGGCGGGTGCCGACTGGAAGAAGGAGAGCGAACACGCACGCGCGTCGCAACCCAACGAAGCCAGCCGCTCCGACCTGCTGCTGATTCTCTAGACGCCGGCCCCATTCAACCCAAGGACTGAACAGTGATCATCGATTCCCACGCTCACGCGGTCATCCCGACCGACAGCTACAAGTACATGGCCGAGCTGGTGGCCAGCCGCGGCAATCCTGCAGCCACGCCCAAGGTCAGCGACGAGCAGGTGCGCATCGCCGGCCAGAGCATCGTGGACATCATGGATGCCATGGGCTCGGACATCCAGTTCCTCTCCCCGCGCCCGTACATGCAGATGCATTCGGTCAAGCCCGCCGGCGTCACCGCCGCGTGGACCAGGCACATGAACGACATCGTGTACCGCACGGTGCAGATGTTCCCCAAGCGCTTTCGCGCCGTGGCGGGCCTGCCGCAGTACCTGGACACCAGCCCCACCAACTGCCTGGCCGAGCTGGAGTTCCGGGTCAAGGAACAGGGCTTCATCGGCTGCCTCTTGAACCCGGACCCGACCGAAGGCGACGGCACGCCGCCGCCCGGCCTGGGCGACAAGTTCTGGTACCCGATCTACGAGAAGATGTGCGAGCTGGACATCCCGGCGCTGGTGCATTCGGCCGGCAGCTGCCAGCCGCGCGAGAGCTACACGCTCAAGTTCATCAACGAGGAAAGCATCGGCATCGTCTCGCTGATGAACTCGCGGGTGTTCGAGGACTTCCCGAAGTTGAAGCTGATCTTCCCGCACGGCGGCGGCGCGATCCCGTACCACATGGGTCGCTTCCGGGCCTGGAGCGTGCGCGCGGGCGGCGAGTATTTCGACGACAAGCTCAAGCGCCTGCACTTCGACACCACGACCTACGACAAGGACGCGCTGGAGTTGCTGTTCAAGGTGGTGGGCCCCGACCGGGTGCTGTTCGCCACCGAGAAGCCCGGCACCGGCAGCGCGCGCGACCCGAAGACGGGGCGCGACTTCGACGACCTGAAGCCGGTGATCGAAGGCATCTCCTTCCTCAGCGAGGAAGACCGCCGCAACGTCTTCGAGTGCAATTGCACGCGGCTCTACAGCCGCTTCCGCAAGGACGAGTGACCATGGCGAACATCGTGCTGGGGATCGGGTCTTCCCACACCCCCATGCTGACCTTGACCGCCGAGCAGTGGCAGCACCGCGCGAACGCCGACTACGCCAACCAGGAACTCAATCTCTCGGACGGCCGCCTGCTCACCTACGAAGAGGTGCTGGCCGAGGTCGGTCCGCGCTATGCCGAGGTGGTGACGCCGGAGCATCTCGACCGCAAGTCGGCGGCCTGCGACCGCGCGCTCGAACGCCTGGCCGACGACTTCGCGGCGGCCGAGCCCGACGTGGTGCTGATCGTCGGCGACGACCAGCGCGAGCTGTTCACCGACGCCAACCAGCCGGCCATCTCGCTCTTCCACGGCGAAAGCATCATCACCAGCGACATGTACGGCCACGCGGAAAGCGCCGACTGGGTGCGCGACATGGGCCGCGGCTACCTGATGGACGACACGCACGTGGTGCCCGGCGCACCGCAGTTCGCACTGCAGTTGATCAGCGGACTGATGGACGAAAACTTCGACATCGCGACCTCGGCGCGGGTCGCGAACCCGAAGGCCGCCGGCTTCGGCCATGCCTACGGCTTCATCGTCAAGCGGCTTTTTCGCGGACGCGAGATTCCGGTGGTGCCGCTGCTGCTCAATACCTACTACCCGCCGAACGTGCCGAGCGCGGCGCGCTGCCACGACCTCGGCCGCGCGCTGGCGCGGGTGATCGCGCGAAGCCCGAGCCCGCTGCGCGTCGCGATCGTCGCCTCGGGCGGCCTCAGCCACTTCATGGTCGACGAGCAACTGGACCGCCGGGTGCTCGACGCCTTCGAGAGCGGCGACCACGCCACCTTGCGCGGCATCCCGCGCGCCGCGCTCAATTCGGGCTCGTCGGAAATCCTCAACTGGGTGGTGCTGGCCGGCGCGGTGGAATCGCTGGCGCTCGACTGGAAGGACTACCACGCGCTGTACCGCACGCCGGCCGGCACCGGCGTCGGCGCAGCCTTCGCCGTCTGGCGCTGAGGCGGTGGCGACGATGAGCTTCACCGCGAACCCGGGCGGCACCGCCCTGCAACTTCGCTCGCTGATCAGGTCTTCCGGCGAGCTGGAGCTGTCGATCGTCGACATGCCGGTGCCCGAGCCCAAGCCCGGCGAGGTGCTGGTGCGCATGGAGGCGGCGCCGCTGAATCCGTCGGACCTCGGCCTGCTCTTCGACACGGCCGACATGGCGACGCTCCAGGCCACCGGACCGCGCGAGCGGCGCGTGGTCACGGCGCGGATCCCGCCCGCGGCCCTGCATGCGATGGCGGACCGCCTCGACGTCCCGATGACCGTCGGCAACGAAGGCGCGGGCACGGTCGTCGCCGCCGGCGATTCGCCGGCCGCGCGCGCCTTGATGGGCCGCCTCGTGGCGGCGCCGGGCGGCTCGGCCTACGGCCAGGTGCGCTGCGTGCCGGTCGACCGGCTGCTGGTGCTGCCGGATGGCGCGACCGCGGTGCAGGGCGCGTCCTGCTTCGTCAATCCGCTGACCGCGCTGGCGATGGTCGAGACCATGCGCCGGGACGGCCACAAGGCGATCGTCCATACCGCCGCGGCATCGAACCTCGGGCAGATGCTCGAGCGGATCTGCCGCGCCGACGGCATCGGGCTGGTGAACGTGGTGCGGCGGCCGGAGCAGGCCGCGCTGCTGCGGGCGGCCGGTGCGCCGCATGTCTGCGACACCAGCGCGCCGGGCTTCCGGGACGACCTGGTCGATGCGATCGCCGCCACCGGCGCGACCCTCGCCTTCGACGCCACCGGCGGCGGCACGCTCGCCGGCCAGATCCTGCTGGCGATGGAAGCCGCGACCCGCCGCACGCACACGCAGGCCTACAGCCGCTACGGCTCGTCGGTGTTGAAGCAGCTCTACTTCTACGGCAGCCTCGACCGCAGCCCGGTGAGCTTCGAGCGCAACTTCGGCATGGCCTGGACGATGGGCGGCTTCCTGCTCTTCCCCAAGCTGGAGGAACTCGGCGCCGAGACGCAGGAGCGGCTGAAGGCGCGGGTCGCCGCCGAGTTGACGACCACCTTCGCGAGCCACTACGCGCAATCGGTGAGCCTGGCGCAGATGCTGGTGCCCGAGACGATCGCGATCTACAACCGCCGCGCCACCGGCACGAAGTACCTGGTCACGCCGAACGGCTGACGGCGGCCTTGCGCGCCTTCTTCGCCGGTGCGCTCGCCGCGGCGGGCGGGTCGCGGAAGAAGAGGTCGAGGCAGAGCTTGACGTGCTGCTCGACGAAGGTCTCGGAGGCGAGCGACTTGCCCATCACCCGCTCGGCTTCGGCCCACTGCATGAAGATGCGGGTGACGCAGCCGATGAAGAGGTATTGCAGGTGCGTCGGGTCGCCCTCGACATAGCGGCCCTGCGCCTGCGCCGACTTGATCAGCTGGGTGAGCGAGCGGAAGTAGGTCTTGGCCTGCGATTCGAGCAGCCAGTCGAGCAGCGGGCCGGGCCGGCTGCCCATGTGGAAGATCAGGCGCGAATAGTTCGGGAAGGCGGCGGTAAAGCGGATGTAGGCCTCCTGCAGCCGGCGCAGTTCCTCGACGTCGTCCTCGTGTTTCTCGCCGTGGACGTAGCGGCCGTAATACTCGACGAAATTCGCCTGCACCGTGGTCAGCACCACCTTCCAGAGGCCTTCCTTGCTTTCGAAGTGATGCGTGACCAGCGGATGCTGGACGCCGGCGCTGGCGGCGATCGAGCGGGTGGAAGTGGCCTCGAAGCCGCGTTCGGCGAACTCCTCGAAGGCGGCTGCCAGGATGCGTTCGCGGGTGTCCGCGGAACGCTGTTGACGGCGTCGCACGTTGACGACTTCCGTGTCCTGGGAGCTCGTCAGGCTGTGCATGAGCCGGTGCGCCTTCGCTCTCAATCCCTCACCCCTTGTTGGAGGCGCGGACTTGGCGCCATGTCTTGACTCAACCGACGATTATAGGCCGCGGGGTCCATCGCTCCGGCCGCTTCAGGCACCCTTCCACACCGGCGGACGCTTCTCGGCGAACGCCCGCGCGCCCTCCTTCCCGTCGTCCGAGGCGAGCACCGCGTCGGTGTAGCACCCCTGCCGTTCGAGCGCCTCGTCTTCGCTCCAGTCGCGCGATTCACGCACCACGCGCTTGGCGGCGATCAAGGCCAGAGGGCCGTTCTGGATCATGCGATGCGCCAGCGCCAGCGCGGTGTCGAGGCTCGCGCCGGGCGCGGTCAACGCGTTCACCAGGCCGAGTTCGTACGCCCTCGTTGCCGGCAGCAGGTCGCCGGTCAGCACGTATTGCATCGCGACGTGGTACGGGATGCGCTGCGGCAGCCGGATCAGTCCGCCAGCGGTCGCGGCCAGGCCGCGTTTCACCTCGGGCAGGCCGAAGGCGGCCTCGCGCGAGGCGATGACCAGGTCGCAGGCCAGCACCATCTCGAAGCCGCCGGCCAGCGCATAGCCCTCGACTGCGGCGATCAGCGGCTTGGCCGGAGGCCTGCTCGTGAGGCCGCCGAAGCCGCGGCCCTCGACCTGCGGCATCTCGCCGCGCACGAAGGCCTTCAGGTCCATGCCGGAGCAGAAGTGGCCGCCGGCGCCGGTGAGGATCGCGGCGCGCAGGTCGGCCCGCTGCTCGAGCAGGTCGAGCGCCGCCGCGACCTCGTGCGACAGCGAGCGGTTCATCGCGTTGCGCGCGGCGGGGCGGTTGAGTGTCATCACCAGCACGCCGTCGCGGATGTCGGTGAGCAGTTCGGTCGTCATGCATTCGTCTCCTGTGGCGGCTTCAGCCCAGGCGGGCGCGTTCCAGCTCGATCTGGTGGATCTTCTCCAGTTCCGCCACCACCGGCGGCAGCAGCAAGGCGCTGCCGCCGCCGACGAGGGTGCGCTGCTGCGGCTCGGCGCTGCTGGCGACCGCCCACACCGCTTCGACCACCGGCGTCAGGTCGGCATCGGCCACCGCGCCGCGCTCGGCGAACTTGCGCGCCAGCACCTCGGAGACCGCGGCATAGTCCGCGCCCAGCGGCGCATGCGCCATGTTGTCGCCGATGGCCGTCTTGAACTGCCCGGGCAGCACCGAGCCGACCCGGATGCCGAGCGCCTTGACCTCGATGTCCAGCGCCGACGAGGCCGCGTCCATCGCATGTTTCGACGCGCAATAGGCGCCGAGGAAGGGCGAGCACAGCAAGGCACCGATCGCGGTGACGTTGACGATGCGCCCCGCGCGCTGCTTGCGCATCGCGGGCAGCACGGCGCGGCACAGCGCGATGGGGCCGAAGAAGTTGGTCTCCATGACCTTGCGCAGCATTTCCTCGGGGGTGTCCTCGATCGAGCCGCGCACCGCGATGCCGGCGTTGTTCACCAGCAGGTCGATACGGCCGAACTGCGCGAGCATCCATTCGACCGTCTCCTTGCGCGACGCCTCGCTGGTCACGTCCAACGCACGCAGGTGGGCACCGGCGGCGCGCAGTGCGGCCGGCGCCTTGGCGGGCGATCGAAGGGTCGCGACCACCTCGACGTCATGGCGCAGCAATCCGAGCGCGATGGCTTCGCCGAAGCCCGAGCTGCATCCGGTCACGAGGGCCACTTTCTTCATGTCTTTGTTCCTTATGGATGTGATTCGAATTCGCCCAGGCCCATCAGGGCCGCCACCCGGCGTTCGTCGCCCGCCAGGCTGGCCGCGCTGCCTTCGTGCACCACGCGGCCGCGGTCCATCACCAGGCAGCGGTCCGCCAGGTCGAGCGCGATGTCGACGCGCTGCTCGACCAGCAGGATCGCCAGGGCGCTGCTTGCAGCGATCTGCTTGATGCTCTCGACCAGCGACTCGACCACCACCGGCGCCAGGCCCTCGAAGGGCTCGTCCAGCAGCAGCACGGTCGGGTTGCCGAGCAGCGCGCGCGCCAGCGCCAGCATCTGCTGCTCGCCGCCGGAAAGCTGGTTGCCGTAGCTGGCCTGCCGCTCCTGCAGGCGCGGGAACAGCTGGAAGACGCCCTTCAGCGTCCAGTCGCCGGCGCGCTGGGCGACCACCAGGTGCTCCATGACGGTCAGGCTCGGAAAGACCTCGCGGCCCTGCGGCACGTAGCCGATGCCGGCCCAGGCGCGCGCATGGATCGCCAGGCTGGACACGCTCTTGCCGCCGACCCGGACCTCGCCGGAGCGGCGGTCCGCGCGCCCGACGACCAGTTCGAGCAGGGTCGACTTGCCGACGCCGTTGCGCCCGAGCACCGCCAGCGTCTCGCCGCGCTGCACCGTGGCGCTCAGGCCCTCGACGACCATCGTCTGGCCCCAGCCGCCGATCAGTTGCGAGATCTCAAGCATGGGAGGCGGCTCCGTCGAAGCGCTTCTTGCCGGCGTGGCCGAGGTAGACGCGCTGCACTTCCGGGTCGGCCATCACCTCGGCCGGCGTGCCGGTGGTCAGCACGGCACCCTGCACCAGCACCACCACCTCGGTGGCGAAGCGCCGCACCATCTCCATGTCGTGCTCGATCATCAGCACCGAGATGTCGCGCGGCAGGCTGCCGACCGCGTCCAGCAGCAGGTCGAGTTCGGAACTGGGAATGCCGGCGGCCGGCTCGTCGAGCAGCAGGACCTTCGGCTCCAGCGCCAGCGCGATGCCGATCTCGACCAGGCGCTGGCGGCCGTAGGCGATCTCGGAGACACGGCGATGCGCATCCTCGTTCAGCCGCAGCTGCTCGACCAGCGCCTCGGCCCGCGCCATCACCGCGCGCTGCCGCGACGCGGCGCGCCAGAAGTCGAAGGCATGGCCGGTGCGCTGGGCGACCGCGATGTAGAGGTTCTCGAAGACGCTCAGCCCGGCGAAGAGGCTGGTGATCTGGAAGGTGCGGATCAGGCCGCGCCGGGCCCGCAGCGCGGCCGACGCCGACGTCAGGTCTTCGCCCAGCACCGCGAGGCTGCCGCTGTCGGCGCGCACCACGCCGGACAGCAGGTGGACCAGCGTGGTCTTGCCCGCGCCGTTGGGCCCGATCAGCGCGGTGCGCGCGCCGGGCGCCAGGCGCAGGCTGACGTCCTGGGTCACCTGCAGTGCGCCATAGCGCTTGCACAGCCCGGCCGCGAGCAGGGTCGGCGCGGCCGGCTGGACCGCGGCCTGCGGCGGCGCGCCGGCGAGCACCGCGCTCATCTCGCGCTCCATCGGCCGCCGAGGCGCCGCCGCAGGCTCGCCAGCAGGCCGACAGCGCCGCCGCGACCGGCCAGCACCACCACGATCAGCAAGGCACCGATCACGAACATCCAGTAGTAGGGATTCCACTGCGAGGTGAAGTGCTTGAGCAGCATGTAGAGCGGCGCACCGATCAGCGCGCCGTAGAGGCTGCCGACGCCGCCGAGCACCAGCATCGTCAGCACGCCGATCGAGTTGTCGACCGCGAGCACGCCCAGGCTGACGAAGGAGGCGGTCTGCGTGAAGAGCGCGCCGGCCATGCCGGCCACCGTCGCGCTGATCGCGAACGAAGCGGTGAGGTGCGGCAGCAGGCCGTTGCCCGCGAGGCGCATGCGCGTCGGGTTCTCGCGGATGGCCTGCAGGATCACGCCGAAGGGCGACGCGGTGATGCGCCGCAGCAGCACGTAGACCACCACGAGCCAGACCAGCGCGTAGAGGTACTGCGTCCTGGCGCCGAGCCCCCAGCGGAAGATGCCGAACACCGGGGACAGCTTGAGTCCGCTCAGGCCGTCGTCGCCGCCGGTGAGGCCGGTCGCCTTGAAGGCGGCCTCGAACACCAGCACGCTCAACGCGAGCGTGACCATGAGCAGCGGCAGGCCGCTCAGCCGCAGGATGAACGGACCGGCCAGCGCCGCCAGCAGGCCGGCCGCGAGGCCGCCGACGAGCACGCCGCTGATCGGCTCGCTCCACCCCGCCAGCGCCAGCCAGCCGGCGACGAAGGCGCCCAGGCCGAAGAACACCGTGTGTCCGAGCGACAGGATGCCCGAGAAGCCCAGCAGCAGGTCGTAGGAGAGCACGAACATCACCGTGACCAGCACCGAGGTGCCGATCGCCAGGTCGTCGGGAAAGACGAACCAGGCCGCAAGCGCGAGCGCGAACCAGGCCAGCTCCGCGCCGCGCCAGCCCTGCCGCGCGAGGATCGAATGCGAAGGCACCGGCGTCATCGGCATGCCCGTGCGCGGCGTGGAATTGCAGTTCATGCGAAGCGCCGCCGTGCCAGCAGCCCCTGCGGCCGCCAGATCATCAGGCCGATGAGCAGCAGGTAGATCAGGAAGCCGCCGGCTTCAGGAAAGAGGTAGCGGCCGCCCGCCTCGACGATGCCGACGATCAGCGACACGGCGACCGCCGAGCGGATCTGCCCTTCGCCGGACAGCGCCACCACCACCAGCATCAGCACCAGGTACTTGAAGGGCCAGGTCGGCTCGATCGGCAGGGTGTAGGCACCGAGCGCTCCGCCGAGCGCGCCGAGGCCGCAGCCGAGCGCGAAGGTGCCGGAGAACAGGCGCGGCACGTTGATGCCGATGGCCTGCGTCATGCTCGGGTTGTCGACCGCGGCGCGCAGCACCGCGCCGATGCGGGTGCGCTCGAAGGCCCACCACAGCGCCGCGATCACCGCGATGCAGACCAGCGTCGTGAAGAGCCGGTAGCGCTCGAAGGTGCGAAAGCCGAGGTCGATGTCGCCCTTGAGGTAGTCGGGCAGCGGCAGGTCCTGCGAATTGGGGCCGAAGAAGGCGGTGATGGCCGCCACCACGATGAAGTTGACGCCGAGCGTCACCACCACCTGGTCAAGCTCGGAGCGGCCGTAGAGCCGCCGGAACAGCAGCCGCTCGGCCAGCACGCCGAGCGCCGACACCGCGAACACCGACACCACGATCGCCAGCGGGAAGCTCAGCCCGCTGCGGGCGGCCAGGCCGACCGCGATGTAGCCGCCGATGGCGGCGAAGGCACCGTGCGCCAGGTTGACCAGGCGCATCAAGCCCATCGTCACCACCAGCCCGAGCGAGACCAGGCACAACACCAGGCCGTACGAGACGCCGTAGAGGAGGATGAAGCCGAGGACTTGCATGGCGTCCGTGCCTACTTGATGTTGGTGGTCGTTTCGTTCTCCCAGGTCTTGACGATCTGGTTCTTCTTCACGCCGTCCGGGCCCTTGACCACTTCGCGGGCGTAGAAGTTCTGGGTCAGCTGCCGGTTGGGGTTGACCGTGACCGTGCCGCGCGGTCCCTTGAAGGTGTAGTTGGAGATGCTCTTCATCGCGACGTCGCCGTCGAAGGGCTTGCCGGCCTGGTCGGCGATCATCTTGTAGGCGAGCGCCATGCCGTCGTAGGCACCGACGTTCAGGGTGTTGGGCCGCGTGTCGGCGCTGACGTTCTTCTGCAGCCAGCCGGTCATCGCCTTGGTCTCGGGATTGTCGGCATAGGCGTCGACATAGATGATCGACTGGAAGCCGACGATCGAGTCGTCGAACTCCGGCAGGTTGTTGTCGTCGGCCTCGGCCTGGCCGAGGATCAGGACCTTCTTGGTGAGACCGCGCGCGGCCAGCGCCTTGATGAAGCCGACCGCGGTGGCGCCGGGCGGCAGGAACATCTCGATCACGTCCGGGTTGGCGTTGGCGATGCGCTCGGCGAAGGGCGCGAAGTCGGTGGTGTTGAGCGGGATGCGCACCGAGCCGACCATGGTGCCGCCTTCGACGGTGAACTTCTGGGTGAAGTACTGCTCGATCTGGTGGCCCGGGCTGTAGTCGGCCACCGCGGTGTAGCCGCGCGACTTGCCCTTCCCACGCGCATAGGTCGCCGCCAGGAAGGCCGGCTGGTTCATCGTCATGCCCATGCGCACGAAATACGGCGACATGTCGATCAGCGACGGCGAGGCCGCATTCACCATCATCAGCGGCACCTTCGCCTCGGTCGCGACCGCAGCCGCCGATGCGGCTTCCGGCGTCAGGTAGAAGCCGATCAGGATCGCCGCCTTGTCCTTCACCACCAGTTCCTCGGCCAGCCGCTTGGCCAGCGAGGGGTCGGAGCCGGCGCTGTCGCGGTAGACCGCTTCCACCTTGCGTCCGCCGACGTTCGCGCCGTGCAGGCCGATGTAGGCGTCGACACCGTTCTTGAAGGCCTGCCCGGCGGATGCGAAAGGCCCGGTCAAGGGCGCCACCACGCCGACCTTGATCACCTCCTGCGCGCCCG
This sequence comes from Xenophilus sp. L33, assembly GCF_009765735.1. Taxonomy (GTDB): domain Bacteria; phylum Pseudomonadota; class Gammaproteobacteria; order Burkholderiales; family Burkholderiaceae_C; genus Variovorax. The sequence continues at coordinate 90,489 of NZ_LMUW01000176.1, read as the reverse complement.
CCCAGGCGCAGCCGAACGTGGCCGCGCACAAGAGCATCCGGACGATGGCGTTCATCAGCTTCCTCATGTCGTCTCCTTGTTGTGGACGGCCGCGAGCGGCCGTCGTCGTCTGTCGTTGGGCAAAGGCGTCCCGCCGCGCCCGAAGGGGCGCGAAGGCGCACGGGGAATCTTCCGGAAGGTCCGGCTACAGGATGAGGTTCAGGTCGCCGGCGGCCGGCTCGTTCTCGCGCACCACCAGCCGCGGCTTCGCCTCGGCCTTCCAGTCGGTGCCCGGCTTGAACTTGAAGGTGCCGCAGCGCACCCGGTCGAGCTTCGGGTTGTCGACGTTGGGCGGCGGCGTGTTCTCGTCGCGCAGCTTGCTCGCCGCGTTGATGAGCTGGCGGCGCACCGTGACCACCATCGCGTCGGAGGTGCCGAGGTGCTCGCGGGTGCGGTCGTACATCGGCTCCTCGTCCTCGTTGGTCATGAGCTCGGTCATCGCCCGGTCCTGCAGGTTGCCGACGAAGGGCACGCCGAGGAACATCTGGCTCTTCTGCATGCTCATGCTGCGGCCGTAGTCGTTGTCCTTGTTGACCTTGGTGAGGTAGTAGGTGCGCGGATCGCTGGTGCGCTCGACATAGCCGCCGACCTCCTCGAAGCCCATGCCGGAAAAGTATTCCTCTTCCTTGGTGAGCGGCCGGCAGGGATGGCCCGGATGCGTGATGAGCATGGTGTGGAAGTCGTCCACCGGCACGAAGGAGCGCAGCGCTACCGCGCCGTTGCCGAGCGTGATCATGGTGTGCAGCGGGAAGATGAACTGGTTCACCCGGTGCCACTCCATGCCGTCGGGCATCAGGCGCTTGGCCGAGTAGTAGGCGCCGTAGTCGGTCGTGACCGTGTCCAGGATCGGCGGCAGGCCGGTCGGGTTCCAGAAGCCGGGCAGGCCGACCTCGGGCTTGGGGCTGTCTTCCCCGAGGCGGCTGTGCAGCCAGTCGAGGTGGGCCGAGTCGAGGTCGCCCTCGATGTTCTGCAGCCAGTTGGCCTGCTCCATCATGATCTGCGGCTCGCCGACCTGCGCGTCGGGCAGCAGGTTGATCTCGAACTCCGGGAACGGCGGCGGCGTCTCGCGCGGACCCATGTAGATCCACACCATCTTGTTGATTTCGCGACAGGGATAGGCCTTCGCCTTGACCCGCGCGCAGAGCTTCTCGCGTTTGTCGGGCTGCTCCGAGGGCGTGTCCATGCAGTTGCCGTTCACGTCGAACTTCCAGCCGTGGTAGGCGCAGCGCAGGCCGCCTTCTTCATTGCGCGCGAAATAGAGGCTGGCGCCGCGGTGCGGGCAGTATTCCTCGAGCGCGCCGACCCGGCCGAGCGTGTCGCGGAACATCACCAGGTTCTCGCCGAGCAGGCGCATGCGCAGCGGCGGCGAACCGGCTTCCGGGAACTCCCGCGCGGGCAGCGCCGGGATCCAGTACTGGCGCATGAGATTGCCCATCGGCGTGCCGCGTCCGACGCGGCAGATGAGTTCGTTGTTCTCTTTGGAAAGCATCGTGAAGTCTCCTAGGCAAGGGCTGCGCGCTCGTCGATCCGACGGACCGCCGGAAGGTGGTTCATAAGATAGACCAGATGGTAAACTTAGCTACCGACAGGGCAATCCCGGGTATGTACCAATGCCGGTGCATCGAATGGATTCCGCGCGTCTTCAGCTGCGGTAGAAGTCCGCCGGCCGCTTCTCCTGGAAGGCCTTGACGCCTTCGCTGAAGGACGGCGCGTCGAGCAGCCCGCGCTGGCGTTGCCGCTCCAGGTCCATCTGCGCTTCGAGCGACTGCAGCTGCGCCGCCGAGAAGACCTCGCGCACCTCGCGGCAGATGCCCGGCGGATTGGCCGCGAGCCGGTTCGCCAGCGCCATCGCCTCGGGCATCAGCGCCGCGGCGGGCAGGCTGCGCCAGATCATTCCCCAGCGCTCCGCCGTTTCGGCACTCACCTTCTCGCCCAGCATCGTGACCGCCTGGGCGCGGGCCCAGCCGATGAGCCGGGGCAGCTTCCAGCTGGCGCCGAGGTCCGGCACCAACCCGAGCTTCGGCGCGAAGGTCAGCACGAAGCTGGCCTGGTCGGAGGCGAGCACCACGTCGGCCGCCAGCGCGATGCTCACGCCGGCGCCGGCGCAGACGCCGTTCACCGCCGCGACCACCGGCACCGGCGATTCGTGCAGCGCCTGGATCACCGGATTGAAGTAGCTCTCCATCAGGTGCGACTGGCGCATGCCGAGCGACTCGCCCGCGATGCCCGGCACCTCGCCGTCGCCCAGTTGCCAGCCGGTGCAGAAGCCGCGGCCCGCGCCGGTGATCACCAGCGCACGGACCTGCGCGTCCGACTTCAGCGCCTGCAGTTGGGCGAGCAGCGACCGGATCGCTTCGAGGCTCAGGCTGTTGAGAGTCGACGGGTCGTTCAGGGTCAGCAGCGCGACGTGGCCTTCGCGGCGCGTCAGGATCGATTCGCTCATGGTGTTCCTTCGGTGATGGGTGCTTGCCTCGCGCGCAGCCCGCGTTCGGCCAACACGGTGCCGAGCGCGCCGATCTCGGCGGCGTTCGCGGCGATCGCATTGCCGCGCCGCGCCCGCGAAGCGATGCCTTCGTAGATGACGGCCATCCGCATGAAGGCGAAGGCCGCGTGGAAGGGCCGCAGGCCCGCCACGTCGCCGCCGCAGCGGGCGTAGTGCGCGACGAATTCGGCCTCCGACGGAATGCCCAGTTCGGCCAGCGGCAGCCAGCCGATGCCGCCGATCTCGTCGCGGCCCATGCGCCACGCGGCGCAGGTGAAGGCCAGGTCGGCCAGCGGATCGCCCAGCGTGGACAGCTCCCAGTCGAGCACCGCGACCACCTCCGGCCGCGTCGGATGGAAGACCAGGTTGTTGAGCTTGAAGTCGCCGTGCGAGATGCGCGTGGCTTCGCTCGCCGGCAGCTGGCCGGGCAGCCAGGCCAGCAGTTCGTCGAGCGCCGGGTTCGAGGTCTCGGCGCGCAACTCTTCCCACTGTCGGCCCCAGCGCTTGAGTTGGCGGCCGTGGTAGTTGCCCTCGCGGCCGTAGTCGGCGAGGCCGAGTTGCCGCCAGTCCAGCGAATGCAGCACGGCCAGGTTGCGCGCCATCTCGGCGTAGATCGCGCGGCGATCGGCCGGCGTCATTCCCGGCAGGGCCGGATCCGTGAAGATACGGCCGTCGACCCGCTCCATCAGGTAGAAGTCGGTGCCGACCACGTCGCTGCGCTCGCAATAGGCGAGCGGCCGTGGCACCGGCAGCCCCTTGCCGTGCAGCGCGGACATGATGCGGAATTCGCGATCGACCGCATGGGCGGAAGGCTGCAAGAGGCCCGGCGGGCGCTTGCGCAGCACCAGGCGGCGCTCGCCCGCGCTCACGAAGTAGGTCGGGTTGGACTGGCCCTGGCCGCCAACCGGCTCGACCTTCCAGTCGCCCTGCCACTGCAGGCGGCTGCCGATGAACCCGGCCAGGCGTTGCGTGTCCGCAGGCGACATGCTCAAGGCTCGACCAGCACCGGGCCACTCGGATGGGTGCCGGCGATGCGATCGATCGCGATCACGAGTGCCGCGCCGCGACGGTCCACGTCGTGCGTCTGCTCGACCTCGGGCGTCAGGAGGTAGATCCGCTCGCGGGTCTCGGCATCGGCGGCGATCCGGCCGCGGCCCTTGATGACCAGCGTGGTGCGGGTCGCGCTGTCGCGGTAGAGCAGCGACAGCGGCCTGCCCGCCTCCACCGCGCGCACCAGCCCGCTCTTGGCATCCCGCAGCCAGGCACAGAGTTCGTTGTCGCCCCAGACCTGGATGCTGCCGCGCAGCGACACGCTCGGCGCGCCGGCGTCGTCGACATAGGCGAGCACCATCGGCGTGTTGTTGGCGAGCGCCCGGTCGATGGCCGAGCGGATCGGCGCGGGAATGCGCTTCTGCGCGGTGGGCTTGCCGCCGAATTCGAATTTCTCGTCGACCCGCATCAGCCGATCCTGGTCGTCGAAGCGGAAGTCGAGCGAATAGTTGCGCGGCGCGGCGCCGAGCGCGTCAAAGCTCGCCTCGATGCGCGCGCCACCCTCGTTCGGCGCGGCGTAGCCCCACACGCCGCGCGCCATGACGGGCGTGAAGGGGAAGACCCGCGTGAGCCGGTCGACGACCTTGTCGACGCCCTGGGTTTCGGCGCCGTTGATGCTGTAGACGATGTCCTGCGCGAGCCGCGGCCGCAGCGCTTCGCCGGCGGACTTCTCCGCGGTGCGAAGGCTTCGGGCGAAGGCTTCCGCAGCGGCCAGACGCGTTTCCTGGGAACCTGGATGCATGGTGATACTCCTGCCGTGCCCGATGGCACGAGCGCCGACTTTCCCAGACGCGAACCGCTTTCGTGGAGCGGGGAAGCAGTGATTGCACATCGGTCACGACTGTGCAATACTTTCCAGCCGGAATATTTAACATCGAAGCCGGCAGCCGTCCGCCACGCCGCAGGACGCGCCCCAGGAGACAAGATCCATGAGTTCATCCGACGTGCGTCGCCACACCCTCGCCGACCTGTTGCGACGCACCGCATCGCGCCTGCCGGACAAGCTGGCGATCGTCTGCGGCGACACCCGGTGGAGCTACCGCGAGTTCGACGCGGTCTGCGACCGGCTGTGCCAGTCGCTGCGCGACATCGGGGTCGGCGTGGGCGACAAGGTCGCCATCCTTTCGCGCAATTCGCACTCGTTCCTGGCGATGCGCTTCGCCCTCGCGCGCGCCGGTGCGGTGCTGGTGCCGGTGAACTTCATGCTGAAGCCGGACGAGATGGCGTACATCCTGCGGCATTCGCAAGCACGCATCCTGTGCACCGACACCGAGCTCGCGCCGCTGGCGCGCGCCAGCGCCGCGCTGGACACCGCCATCGAGCAGTTCATCTGGCTGCCCGGCGAAGTCGCGACGCCGCCCGAAGACGGCATGCTCGACTTCGACGACCTGCTGAAGCGGCCCGCGCAAAAAGCGCACGCGGCGTCCGACATCGACGGCCGCTCGCTGGCGCAGATCATCTACACCAGCGGCACCGAATCGCTGCCCAAGGGCGCGATGCTCACGCACGAGGCGGTGATCGCTGAATACGTCAGCGTCGTCATCGCCTGCGAATACACGGCCGACGATGTCTGGCTGCACCAGATGCCGCTCTTTCATTGCGCGCAGCTCGACAACTTCTTCGGGCCCGCGATGTACGTCGGCGCGACCCACATCGTCACCGCCTCGGCGAAGCCGGAATCGATCCTGCCGAAGATCGCGCAGCACGGCGTCACCTCGCTGTTCGCACCGCCGACGGTCTGGATCTCGCTGATGCGTTCGCCGCTGTTCGATCCGCCCTCGCTGGGCAGCCTGGCGAAGGGCTACTACGGCGCATCGATCATGCCGGTGCCGGTGCTGCTCGATCTGCAGGAGCTCCTGCCCGCGGTGCGCTTCTGGAACCTCTACGGCCAGACCGAGATGGCGCCGGCGGCCACTACCCTGCCGCCCGCCGACCAGATCCGCAAGGCCGGCTCCGCCGGCAAGCCGCTGGTCAACGTCGAGACCCGCATCGTCGACGACGACTGCAACCCCTTGCCCGCCGGCCGCATCGGCGAGATCGTGCATCGTTCGCCGCAACTGCTCAGCGGCTACTACCGCGACGAGGCGCGCACGGCGGAGGCCTTCGCCGGCGGCTGGTTCCACAGCGGCGACCTCGGTGTGATGGACGAGGAAGGCTACCTGACCGTGGTCGACCGCAAGAAGGACATGATCAAGACCGGCGGCGAGAACGTGGCCAGCCGCGAGGTCGAGGAAACCATCTACCGCCATCCGGCGGTATCGGAAGCGGCGGTGGTGGGCCTGAGCGATCCGGTCTGGATCGAGGCGGTCACCGCGGTGATCGTCGTCAAGGTGGGCCATGCGCTGGACGAGGCGGAGCTCATCGCGCACTGCCGCGGATCGCTGGCCGGCTTCAAGATCCCCAAGCGCGTGATCTTCGCGGACGACCTGCCGCGCAACCCGAGCGGCAAGATCCTGAAGCGCGACCTGCGTGCGCGCTACGACCAGCCGGCCAAGCAGGCCGCGCGCTGACACGCAGAGGAAGAGACTCCGGTGAACAAGACGCTCCAGGTTCGCATCAGCACGATCCGCAACGAGACGGCCGACATCCGGCTGCTGGAACTGACCGCGGTCGAGGGCGAGCTGCCGGCCTTCGCCGCCGGCGCCCACATCGACCTGCACCTGCCCAACGGCCTGGTGCGCAGCTATTCGCTGCTCAACTCGCAGGCCGAGACGCATCGCTACGTGATCGCGGTCGCCCACGAAGCCGACGGCCGCGGCGGCTCGCGCTACGTGCACGAGAAGCTCGCGCTCGGCGACCTGCTGACCATCTCCGAGCCGCGCAACCTGTTCCCGGTCACGGAGGACGCATCGCACAGCGTGCTCATCGGCGGCGGCATCGGCATCACGCCGATGCTGTCGATGGCGAACCGGCTGCAGGCGCTGGAGCGCTCCTGGAAGCTGCACTACCTCACGCGCAGCCGCGCCACCAGCGCCTTCCTCGGCACGCTCGCGCCCTATGGCGAGCGCGTCGCGCTGCGCTTCGACGACGAGCAGCAGGGCTTCGTCGACATGGCCGCGCTGATCGCCGCCGCGCCCGAGGCGCACTTCTACTGCTGCGGCCCCAAGCCGATGATGGCCGCCTTCGTCGCCGCCGCCGAGCAGGCCGGCGTGCCGTCCGAGCGGGTGCACATCGAATACTTCCAGCCGCCGACCGAGGTGCAGGCGCAAGGCGGCTTCGAGGTCGAACTGGCCCGCAGCCACCGCGTGATCGCGATCACGCCCGGCCGCACGATCCTGGAGGTGCTGCAGGACGAAGGCGTGGCGACCACCTCCTCCTGCGAAGCCGGCATCTGCGGCGAATGCCAGACCGGCGTGCTCGCCGGCGTTCCGGATCACCACGACTTCGTGCTGAGCGATGCGGAGCGCAAGTCGAACAAGGTGATGATGATCTGCTGCTCGGGGAGCCAGTCGCCTCGGCTGGTGCTGGACCTCTAGGCACCCCCGGCGCAACGCTCCTCAGCGCCCCGTCGCCCGCACCACCGCCTGCGCCTTCAACACCACCGGCCGATCCACCATCTTCCCGTCCACCGCCACCGGAGCGCCGCCGCTGGCGGCATCGGCCGCCAGCACCTTGCGCGCCCAGGCGACGCGCTCGGCGGTCGGCGAGAAGCCGCGGTTGACCGCCGCGACCTGCTTCGGATGGATGCACAGCTTGCCGCCGAAGCCGAGCGCCCGCGCGCGGCGGGCGTGATCTTCGAGCCGCGCCGCGTCGTCGATCGCGGTGCTGACGCCGTCGACCGGCGGCTGCAGGCCCGCCAGCCGCGAAGCCAGCACGACCTGCGACCGGTGGAACAGCAGTTCGAGGCCGAGGCCCTCCTCGTCGGACTCGATGTCGAGGTCGGCCTGCAGGTCGATCGAGCCGAACATCAGGCGCTGAACGTGCGGCGCACCGGCGATCGCGGCCACGCGGTCGATGCCACGCGCGGTCTCGACCAGCGGCCAGAGAAGCGTCTCGGAGAGCGCCTGCGCCAACGTCGCCAACACGTTCGCGTCCTCCGCCTTGGGCAGCATCAGCGCCTCGATGCCTGCGGCGATGCACATCGCGACGTCCCCGGCATGCCAGGGCGTGTCGGCGGCGTTGATGCGCAGGCCGACGATCGGCGACGCGCCGGCATTCGCACCGCGACGCGCGGCCAGCCAGGCGCCGGCCTGGGTCCGCGCCGCGTCCTTGCGATCCGGAGGCACGGCGTCCTCCAGGTCGATCACGATCGCATCGGCGCCGCTCTGGCAGGCCTTGTCGAAGCGCGCGGGCTGGTGGCCCGGCACGAAGAGCAGGCTGCGGGCGGGCAGCGCGAGGGCCGCGTCCATGGCGCTCAGGCCGCTTCGAGCCAGCGGCCGACCTTCGGCGCATCGGCGAGGCGCCAGATGCGCTCGCACAGCGCCTCGGCTTCCTGCGGCGTGGCGCCGTCGCCATAGCGCACCAGCCGCTTCATCTTGTCCTCGATCTCGGCGCGGTCGAGCGTGTTGCCGGGGTCACCCTTGGGCTCGTCGACCCGGCCGGAGAAGCGCCGGCCGTCGGTGGTGACGACCGTGACCTTGCCGATCCAGCGGGCCGGATAGGCGCTGTCGACCTCGCGGTCGAGTTCCATCACGACCTTGTCGCGGAAGGCCGCCACATCGGGCGCGAGGTAGTCGTTGTCGAACGCGATCATGTCGGCGCGGCCGTGCACCGCGATCAGGCCGAGCACGGTGCCCATCGAGAACTTGCCCTGATGCACCGTGGCCGGCACCACCACGCGCCCGAGCACGTCGATCGCGCCCTGGTGCACGTGGGTGACGACCTGCGCGACATCGCCGTGCTTCAGGCGGTGCTCCTTCATCACCCGCAGCAGCGCGTCGGCGGCCGGATGGGTGTGGCGGCAGGCAGCGTGGTACTTGAACGAAGTCTCGGCCAGGGTCCAGCGGCTGCCGAGGCCGTCGACCAGGCGCGAAGCGTCCGCGTCGCTCGACATACCCACGCCCAAGCCTTGCGCGCCTTCCAGGACCTTGCGGGCACCGGTGAAGCCGTCCCGGGCCAGGTAGGCCGACATCAGCCCGCTGGCCGCGGCATGCGCGCAATGCAATTGCTTCGAATCGGCGGCGTCGCGCAGGAACTCCCACACGCCCGCCGACTGCGTGCCGGCCGAACCGAAGGCGTTCAGCATCTGCGCCGGCGTGAGCCCGAGCAGGCGGCCCACCGAGGCGGCTGCAGCGAAGGTGCCGGCGGTGGCCGTGGTGTGGAAGGTGCGGTAGTGCGAGCGGCCGAGGAACTCGCCGACCCGGATGCCGACCTCGTAGCCGGCGACCACCGCGGTCAGCAGCTGCGCGCCGCTGGCGCCGATCGCCTGCGCGGTCGCCAGCGCCGGCGCGAAGACCACCGCGGCCGGATGGAAGACCGAGCCGTTGTGCACGTCGTCCTGCTCCGCGTAGTGCGAGGCCGCGGCGTTGACCAGCGCGGCGAACACCGGCGAGGTGGTGCGGCGCGACACCAGCACCTCGCTGGCGCCTTCGGCCGGGCCCATCGCCTCGGCGAAGCGGTTGATGCTCTGCACCGGCCGTGCCGATCGCGCGGCCAGCACCGAGCCGAGCCAGTCGAGCATCAGGTCTTCGGCACGTCGCAGCACCGGATCCGGAATGCCTGTGAACTGCAGTTCGGCGGCGAAGGTGGCGAGGCTCTGGCTGGGATGGTCGTTCATGGGGTTTCCTTCCGGCAGGGAGTCAGACCGCGCCATCGGCGCGGAGGGCGGCGATCGCGGCGGTGTCGTAGCCGATGCCGGCCAGGATCGCATCGGTGTGCTGGCCGAGCGTGGGCACCGCATCCATGCGCGGCTGCCATTCGGCCGGCACGGCGGGCGGCCGGAGCGCGGGAATCGTGCCGGCACCGGTGTCGACCTCGGTCCAGCGTCCGCGCGCCTCGAGCTGCGGGTGCTGCCACAGGTCCTGCATCGTGTTGACCTGCGCATTGGCGATCTGCGCCTGGTCGAGCCGCTCGATGATTCCGGCCGCGGTGGAGGGCGCGAACGCGGCGACGATGATCTCGCGCAGCGCTTCGCGCGCGGCGGTGCGCAAGGTGTTGGAGGCGAAGCGCGCATCGGTGGCCAGGCCCGGCTGCTCCAGCACCCTGGCGCAGAAGACCTGCCACTCGCGTTCGTTCTGCAGGCCGAGCATCACCAGCTTGCCGTCGCCGGCCGGGAACGGGCCGTAGGGATAGATGGTCGCGTGCGCCGCGCCCGCGCGCGGCGGCGGCGGCGCGCCCTCGAAGGCGTAGTACATCGGGAAGCTCATCCACTCGGCCATGCTCTCGAGCATCGAGACGTCGATGCGCACGCCCTTGCCGGTCTTGCCGCGCTGCAGGAGCGCCGCCAGGATGTTGCTGTAGGCGTACATGCCCGCCGAGATGTCGGCGATCGAGCAGCCGGCCTTGGCCATCTCGTCGGCGGTGCCGGTGACCGAGAGGAAGCCGGACTCGCTCTGGATCAGCAGGTCGTAGGCCTTCTTGTCGCGGTAGGGGCCGGGCCTTTCGGCATCGTCGCCATAGCCGGAGATGTCGCAGACGATCAGGCCCGGATGCTTCGGCGCCAGCGCCTCGTAGGACAGGCCCAGCCGCGCCGCGGCGCCGGGCGCGAGGTTCTGCACCAGCACGTCGGCCTCGGCCACCAGGCGCTGCAGGATCTGCTCGCCTTGCGGGTGCTTGACGTCCAGGGTCAGGCTTTCCTTGCTGCGGTTGGTCCAGACGAAATGCGAGGCCAGCCCGTGCACCCGCTGGTCGTAGGCCCGGGCGAAGTCGCCGCTGCCCGGACGCTCGACCTTGATGACCCGCGCGCCGAGGTCGGCCAGCTGCCGGGTGCAGAACGGCGCGGCGATCGCGTGTTCGAGGGTGAGGACGGTGATGCCTTCGAGCGGCCTCATCAGAAGCTCCTCGGCAGGCCGAGCATGTGCTCGGCCACGTAACTCAGGATGAGGTTCGTGGAGATCGGCGCCACCTGGTACAGCCGCGTCTCGCGGAACTTGCGTTCGACGTCGTATTCGCAGGCGAAGCCGAAGCCGCCGTGGAACTGCAGGCAGGCATTGGCCGCTTCCCACGAGGCCTTGGCCGCGAGGTACTTGGCCATGTTGGCCTGCGCGCCGCAGGGCTCGCGCGCGTCGAAGCGGAGACAGGCCTCGTAGCGCATCAGGTCGGCCGCCTCGACCTCGATGAAGGCCTCGGCGATCGGGAACTGCACGCCCTGGTTCTGGCCGATCGGGCGGCCGAAGACGACCCGCTCCTTGGTGTAGGCCGTGACCTTGTCGATGAACCAGTAGCCGTCGCCGATGCATTCGGCCGCGATCAGGGTGCGCTCGGCATTGAGGCCGTCGAGGATGTACTTGAAGCCCTGCCCTTCCTCGCCGATCAGGTTCTCGGCCGGGATCTCCAGGTTCTCGAAGAACAGCTCGTTGGTCTCGTGGTTGACCATGTTGAGGATCGGCCGCACCGTGAGCCCGTGGCCGATGGCCTCGCGCAGGTCGACGATGAAGATCGACATGCCCTCGGACTTCTTCTTCACCTCGGCCAGCGGCGTGGTGCGGGCCAGCAGGATCATCAGGTCCGAATGCTGGATGCGCGAGATCCAGACCTTCTGGCCGTTGATGACGTAGCGGTCGCCCTTCTTCACGGCCGTGGTCTTGATCTTGGTGGTGTCGGTGCCGGTGCTGGGCTCGGTCACGCCCATGGACTGCAGGCGCAGTTCGCCGCTGGCGATCTTCGGCAGGTACTTGCGCTTCTGCACGTCGGAGCCGTGGCGCAGCAGGGTGCCCATGTTGTACATCTGGCCGTGGCAGGCGCCGGAGTTGCCGCCGGCGCGGTTGATCTCTTCCATGATCACCGAGGCCTCGGTGAGCCCGAGGCCCGAGCCGCCGTACTCCTGCGGGATCAGCGCGGCCATCCAGCCCGCCTTGGTGAGCGCGTCGACGAACTCGGCGGGGTAGCCGCGCACCTCGTCGACCTTGCGGAAGTATTCGTTGGGGAACTGGGCGCAAAGGTCGCGCACGGCGTCACGGATGTCGGGGAAGCAGCGGTCGGTATCGATCATGGGTTTCTCGGTCAGTTCAATTTGGCGGTCGCCTGCATCAGCAGCGCGCCGTCTTCGTCCTCGGCCCATAGGGCGACGCTGCCGTCGGCCTGACGCCCGTGGCCTCGCACCTTCAGCAGCCGGTTGCAGGTCAGCGGGCGCACCGCCCTGAAGCTGTAGGCGCGCACGCCGAGGCCGGGGTTGTGCTTCTGCGCCGCTTCAAGCAGCAGGGTGGCGATCAGCGGGCCGTGCACCACCAGGTCGGCGTAGCCCTCGACCTGCGTGACGTAGGGATGGTCGTAGTGGATGCGATGGCTGTTGAAGGTCAGCGCCGAATAGCGGAAGAGCAGCGGCGCATCGGGCCGATGCTCGACGGTCCAGAGCGCGTCGGCGGGCGGCGCCTGCGGCGGCGCGCTCTCGCCGGGCCGCGCGGCCTCGCGGTAGACGATGTCGTGCGCGTCGCGCAAGAGCAGCGTCTCGCCGGCATGGATCGTGTGCTCGACCTTGACGAAGACCAGCGCGCCGGCCTTGCCCTGCTTGAGGCTGACGTCGACCACCTTGGTGGTCTCGCGCGCGGCCTGCCCGAGGCGCAGCGGCGCAAAGAATTCGAGCTGGCTGCCGGCCCACATGCGGCGCGGCAGCGGCACCGGCGGCAGGAAGCCGCCGCGCGCCGGATGGCCGTCGAGGCCGAGCCGGTCCTGCGGCGCGGTCGGCAGGAAGTAGCACCACTGCCAGAGCGGCGGCAGGGCGTCGCCGGGCTGCCAGGCGCGTTCGTCGTTGCGCAGCGTGGCGGCCAGCGCGCTCGCGGTCCACGGCGACATGGCGTCGTCGCGGGTCTCGGTGCGGCCGATCCAGCTGCGCAGGTGGTCGATGTCCGGCGTGTCGGTCATGGGCGTCATTCGGGGCGCGGACCGCCGGCTTCGCGCTCGACGCGCTGCCAGATCTCGACACCCATCGGATCGTCGATCTCTTCCAGGATGTGGCCGACCAGGCCGATCGCGCGGGCCATCACGCCGAAGCCGCGGATGATGCGCCACGGAAAGCCGAACTCGGCCGCGATCGCGCCGATGGCGCCCGTGGCATTGATCGGCAGCGACTTGCCCGACACCCGCTCGGCCTGCGCCTGCACCGCCTGCATCAGCGCGACGTAGTGGCTCGACAGGCCGTTTTCGGCCGCGATCTGGAAGAGGCGCGGCGTGCGCGGGTCGATCGGCTTGTGCAGCGGATGGCCGAGGCCCGGCACGATCTCCTTGCGGGCGCGGTAGGCGGCGACGATCTCGCGCGCCATCTCGTCGAGCGGGCGCTCGGGCCGGGTGCCGGCGGGGATCGCCTCGTACAGCATGCGGGCCGCGCCCTCGGTGCTGCCGACGAAGACGCTGCCGAGGCCGCACAGCCCGGCGCCGACGGCCGCCTGCAGCGCCTCGGGCGCACCGGCGTAGGTCAGCCGCGCGACCAGCGCGCTCGGCGTGATGCCGTGCTCGACCAGCGTCACGACAATCGCGTTGAAGGTGACCGACTCCTGCGGCGTCGGCGTGCGGCCGGTGAGCTCGAGGAAGGCCATGTCGCCCAGGTTCAGGTGGCCGAGGATCTCGGTGGGCAGGTCGCGGCCGCGAACCGTGATCTTGTCGGGCGTGCTGTGGCCGAGTTCGGTGTGCAGGTACTTCTTCACTTTGGTCATGGCGTCGAATCTATCGCCGCGCCGCGCGGCCGGGTCGGTGATTCGCGAACGCCCCCTTCGGCAATCACGAAGCCGCTCCGGCAGGCCTTCTGTCAGGCTCTGGCCCCAGCTCAAGAACGAGGCAGGACAGGCAATGGACACCGAATCACTGGCCGCGATCCGCGAAGCGGCGCTGGACTATTTCTCGCGCAGCGGCAGCATTCGCCGCTGCCGCGCATTCACCGAGGACACCGGCGGCACCGGCAACGCCGCTGCCGCCCGCACCGAGGCCTGGGGCCGGCTGGTGGCGCTCGGCTGGCCCGGCATGCTGGCCCCCGAATCGGCGGGCGGCCTCGACTTCGACCTGGCCGGCGCCGCCGAGGTGTTGCGCGCGGCCGGCGAGCATGTGGCCCCGGAGCCGCTGCTGGCAATCGCCGGCCTCGCGGCGCTGCTGCTGGCGAGGATCGACGGCGCGCCCGCCCGCGCGCTGCTCGGCGAACTGGTCGAGGGCCGTAGCCTGCCCGCGCTGGCCTGGCAGGAAGGCATCGGCGACCTCAGCGACGTGCCGCTCGATTGCGGCTGCGACGCCGATCCCAGCCACGTAGGCGGCCTCGTGCTGCAAGGCGAGAAGACCATGGCGCTGCCCGGCGCCGCGGCCACCGGCTGGCTGGTCACGGCGCGCAAGGACGAGGACACGGTGCTGCTCTGGGTGCCGCGCGGCACGCCGGGCGTGAACGAGCAGCTGCTGCCGCTGGTCGACGGCGAGCAGGCGGCGAACCTGCGCTTCGACCGTGTCGCGGTGCCGGCGTCCGGCCTGCTGGCCCAGGGCGACGCGGCGCGCGAGGCGCTGCGCCATGCGCTGGCCGCCGGCCAGGTCCTGCAGTCGGCGGAACTGGTCGGCTGTGCGCAGGCGATGCTCGACCAGACCCTCGCGTACCTGCGCACCCGCAGCCAGTTCGGCCAGCCGATCGGCAGCTTCCAGGCCCTGCAGCATCGGGCGGTCGACATGTTCATCCAGCTCGAGGTGGCGCGCGCGACCCTGGCCGAGGTGCTGGCGCTGGCGACCGCGCCCGAAGGCCTGCCGATCGAACGGCTGGAAGCCGAGGCCAGCCGGGCCAAGGCGCGCTGCAGCGCCGCGGCCTTGAGCGTGTCGCGCTCGGCGGTGCAGCTGCACGGCGCCATCGGCTACACGCAGGAGTGCGACCTGAGTCTCTTCTACAAGCGCACCCTGCGGCTGGCCGCCTGGCTCGGCAACACCAGCGCGCACCAGCGCCGCTACGCAGCCCTGGCCGAGACCGCGCGCGCCACCGAGGACGTCGCCTGGACCGGCGACTTCCCCCGCAGCGCCGACTGGAACGCGATGCCCGAGCCGGCGTTCCGCCGCATGGTGCGGGCCTTCCTGCAGCAGCGCTATCCGGCGCACCTGCGCTACCTATCGCATCGCGCGCGCTGGAGCGAGATGCGCGACTGGTACCTCACGCTGTCGGCCCAGGGCTGGGTCGCGCCGGCATGGCCGCAGGCCCATGGCGGCATGGGCCTGGCGGCCGACAAGATGATCGCGTGGATCGAGGAGCTGGAGCAGCACGGCGTCGCCCGCGCGCCCGACCAGGGCATCGTGATGATCGGCCCGCTGCTGATCCAGCACGGCACGCCGGCGCAGCAGCAGCGTTTCCTGCCGCGCATCCTGGCGGGCGACCACGTGTGGTGCCAGGGCTATTCGGAGCCCAACGCAGGCTCCGACCTGGCCGGCCTGCGCACCGAAGCGCTGCAGGCGCGCGACGCCGAAGGCGACCACTTCATCGTCAACGGCCAGAAGATCTGGACCACGCTGGCGCAGGATGCGAACCACATCTTCATGCTGGTGCGCACCGACCGCGACGCCAGGAAGCAGCAGGGGATCAGCTTCCTGCTGTGCGACCTCTCGACGCCCGGCATCACGATCCGGCCGATCCACACGCTGGCCGGCGAGCCGGAGTTCTGCGAGGTCTTCTTCGACAACGTGCGGGTGCCGGCCGAGAACCTGGTCGGCCAGCTGAACGGCGGCTGGACCATCGCCAAGGCCCTGCTCGGCTTCGAGCGGATCTTCCTCGGCAGTCCCAAGCAGTCGCAGTACGCATTGGGCCAGCTGGCGCGGCTGGCCGAGTCGCGCCGGCTCTTCGCCGACCCGGTGTTCCTGCAGCGCTACACCGCGCTCCGGCTCGACGTCGCCGACCTGGTCGCCACCTACAGCGCCTTCGCCGACATCGTGAAGGCCGGCAAGCCACTGCCGCCGTCGGTGTCGCTCTTGAAGATCTTCGCCAGCGAGACCTACCACCGCATCGGCGCGCTGCTGGTCGAGGCCAGCGACGAAGCCGGCGCGGTGGCCGGCGACCAGACGCTGGACGGGCAGGCCTTCAACGCGCTGTCGCCGCTGATCGGCTCGACCTCGGCCATGATCTACGGCGGGACGAACGAGATCCAGCGGAACATCTTGGCGCGGCAGGTGTTGGGGTTGCCGGGGTGAGCGGCCTGCTCACCCCAACCGCCGCAACTCCTCCCTCATCAACCCCGCCAGCATCGGCCCGCGCGATCGCGGCGCGCGCGAGGCCGGCGCGACGATGCCGAGCGCCGCTTCGCCGCAGGAGCCGAGCGCGAAGCGCATGCCGATGCCGCCGACGCCCTGGGCCGAGATCTGGGCGTAGCCCAGTTCGCGGGCCTGCGTCACCCAGCGCTGCAGCTTCGCGACGGTGAGCCGCTCGGCGAGGTATTCGGCTTCGTGGCGCGCGCAGTGCGCGTCGACCTCGGCAGGCGACATCCGCGCCAGGAAGGCGAAGCTGGGAATGCCCAGGCCGAGCAGCCGCATGCTGCCGACCGTCTCGGCAAAGCTCCTGATCGGCCGCGGACCCGCTTCGAGGTGCAGGCACTGGCTGTAGTCGCCCGAGCGCACCACCAGAAAGACCGGCTCGCCGGAACGCCTCGCCAGCGCCTTCATCACCGGCAGGGAGCGTTCCAGCAGCGGCGCGCGCTGCATCGTGGCGAGGCCCAGCGCCATGGCCTCGATGCCCAGGCGATAGACGCCGGTCGCATCGTCGCGCGCCGCCATGCCGGACCGCACCAGCGACTGCGCGATGCGCCAGGCGGTGGTGCGGTCCAGGCCGGTGGCCTCGACCAGTTCGGCCAGGCCGATGCCTTCGGCATGGCGAGCCGCCATGAGGCGCAGCAACTGCATCGCGCGGTCGATGCTCTGAGCGCCGCGCACGCCCTTCGCGGCCTGGCTTGCGGAGGTCTTCATCACAGGGATTTCCCCGAGGCCCATGCCTCGGCGTGCACATTGTGCACATCCGCGCAGATTGTCATTGCCCGTGCGAACTGCCTCATTTGCAATGCCTGCATGACACCGTTCGAATCCCGCCTCCACCCGGCCTCCGAGGCCTTCCAGGCCCAGCGCGCGGGCATGCTGGCGCTGGTCGAGGAGCTGCGCGCC
>NZ_LMUW01000176.1:0-73720 GCF_009765735.1 Xenophilus sp. L33 | reverse complement strand
TCTCCTTCCTCAGCGAGGAAGACCGCCGCAACGTCTTCGAGTGCAATTGCACCCGGCTCTACACGCGCTTTCAGAAGGACTGAACGGGCGCCGCTTCCTGCACGAAGCGGCTCGGCGACGCCGAATAGGCGCGCCGGAATGCATTGCTGAAATGCGAGAAGCTGGTGAAGCCGCACGCCAAGGCGACTTCCGCCACCCTCGGTGACTTGCGTTGCGCGAGCATCTGGCGGCTGCGCTCCAGGCGCTGCTGCCAGAGCCATCGCATGGCGGTCTGGCCCTCGGCGGCGAAGAGCCGGTTGAGCGTGCGCGACGACACGTGCAGCGCGTTTGCGACCGTGTCGACCGTGATCTCCGGGTCGTCCAGGTGCGAGAGCAGGTAGTCCTTGGCGCGCAGCAGGTCCTGGTTGCGGCGCTCGCCGGCCGACTCGGCACTGCCGGCCGAAGCCGCGGCGCCTTCCACCTCCAGGCCCGCGATGACGACGTCGAGCAGCGAGGTGCCCAGGCGTTGCGCCGGCGCCGAGCCGGGCGCGATCTCGCGCAGCTGCGCCGCGTTCGAGATGAGCCGGCCCGCCAGTTGGCCCATCGAGGTGTTCGCCTTGAGCGTGCCGCAGCGGATGCGGTCGACGCGCGTCGCGCGCGCTTCGACCAGGCGCAGCGGCACGCGCAGCACGAAGCTGTGCAGCGAGTGCTGCACGTCCCACATGGCAGGCTGGCTGCTGTCCCAGACGACGATGTCGCCGGGCTGCTGGGCGACGTCGCGCCGTGCGTCCTCGATGCGCGCTTCGCCTTCGAGCATCAGCGAGATGAACATGCTGGGCTTGGTCTCCTCGACGCTGCGCTTCCTGCTGTGCGTCGACAGCATCGAGGAAGTCCGCACTTCCATGAGCTCCAGCGCACCGAGCGTCATGCCCGAGATGTGCGCATCGAAACCGTGCACGTGGTCTCCTTCCCGGGCATCGAGGTCCACGGGGTAGAAGGCACTCGCCGAGGCCTCGCGCCAGGCCGCATATTGCTGTGCCGCGCTGTAGAGGGAGCTGTCGAAATACGTGCGCATCGGGAAGAAATCCTCCAGGTCGGTTCACGCAAAGGTCGTGCCAGACGGGCGCCGGACGACCCTTCGATTCTTGGGCAACGCGGCGCGAACCGGCAGGCGCAAATACCCTAGCGGCTGTCGTTCCGAGGCAAGCAGGTTGTCGTTTGCAGGCACGCAGGCCCGGTGCCGAATTCCTAAAGTCCTTTCATCGACGAGGACTGATTCATGACATTCGGCATTCCCACCCGGCAACAGATCCTGGCACTCGGCGAGCAATGCGGCATCGCGGTCGGCGACGACGACGTCGCCTACTACCAGGCGATGCTGTCCGGCTCCTTCGAGGGCTACCGGCTCATCGACACGCTGGCGGACGAGATCCCTCGGGTCCGCTATCCGCGCACGCCCGGCTATCGCCCGGACTCGACCGAAGACCCGCACAACGCCTGGTACCGCAAGACCTCCGTCAAGGGTGCGTCCGACGGCCCGCTCAAGGGCAAGCGCGTGGCGCTCAAGGACAACGTGCAGCTGGCCGGCGTCGCGATGATGAACGGCACCTCGATCCTCGACGGCTTCATTCCGGAATTCGATGCCACGATCGTGACCCGCATGCTCGACGCCGGTGCGGAGATCGTGGGCAAGGCGCATTGCGAGAGCCTCTGCCTCTCGGCCAACAGCTACACCAATTCCACCGGCCCGGTGCACAACCCGCGCCGCCACGGCTACTCGGCGGGCGGCTCGTCCTCCGGTTCCGCGGCGGTGATCGTCGCGGGCGAAGCCGACATGGCGATCGGCGGCGACCAGGGCGGCTCGATCCGCATGCCGGCATCGCTGTGCGGCGTCTACGGCATGAAGCCGACGCACGGCCTGGTGCCCTACACCGGCGTGATGCCGATCGAGATCACGGTCGACCACGTCGGCCCCATGACCTCGAACGTCGCCGACAACGCGCTGCTGCTGGAGGTGATCGCCGGTGACGACGGCTTCGATCCGCGCCAGCGTTCGCCGCGCGTGCACCGCTACACCGAGGCGCTCGGGCGTGGCGTCGAAGGCCTGCGCATCGGCGTGCTCAAGGAAGGCTTCGAGGCGCCGAGCGCCGAGGCGGTGGTGAACGAATCGGTGCATGCCGCGGCGGAGCGGCTGCGCGGCCTGGGCGCGAAGGTGGAAACGGTGTCGCTGCCGATGCACCTGCAGGCCGGCCTGATGTGCCGTCCGATCCTCACCGAAGGGGCGGCGCGCACCCTGTTCTGGGGCGACGGCTACGGCGGCAGCCGCAGCGACGTCTATTCGGTCGCGCTGATGGAGCGCTTTCGCAACTGGCGGCTGCAGGCGGACGACCTGTCGGATTCGGCCAAGCTCATCCTCATGGGCGGCACCCATGTCGACAACCTCTACGGCGGCCGCTACTACGGCAAGGCGGTCAACATCGCGCGCCGCATCCGCGCCGCCTACGACCGGCTCTTCGAGACGCACGACCTCCTGCTGATGCCGACCACGCCTTCGCGCGCCGCGCCGCTGCCAACCGCCGAGACGGACCGCGGCGCCGCGCTCGGCGACGCCTTCGGCCTCCTGGCCAACACGCTGCCCTTCGACGTCACGCACCATCCCGCGATGTCGGTGCCCTGCGGCATGCCCGACGGGCTGCCCGTGGGCATGATGCTGGTCGGCCGCCACTTCGACGAGCCCACCCTCTACCGCGCGGCCCACGCCTTCGAGCAGTCCTGCGACTGGACGCGGCTCTAGGCGGCCGGCGATGACGCAGTTCCTGTCCGCCTGCTTCGAGATCCTGGCCTTCACGTCGGTCATCGTGCTCGTGGTGCTGGGCCTCGGCGTGATCGCCAGCATGATGGGCATCTTCAATTTCGCCCAGGGCGAATTCCTGCTGCTCGGCGCCTACACGACCTACGCGGCTGGCCAGGCCGGATTGCCGCTGTGGTGCGGCATGCTGGCCGCGCCCTTCCTCGTGGGCGCGCTGGGCTTCGTGGTGGAGCGCTTCGCCATCCGGCGGCTCTATGCATTGCCGGTGGTGGCAATGCTGGTGACCTACGCGATCGGGCTCTCGCTGCGCGAGTCGGTGCGGCTGGCGATCGGCGGCCAGTACCTGTCGGTGCCGGAGCCGGTCCAGGGCAGCCTCGCGATCGGCGAACTGCAACTGTCGGCGTGGCGGCTCACGGTGATCGCCATCACCCTGTGCGTCATGGCCGGCTGCTGGCTGCTCATCACGCGCACCGCACTCGGGCTCAAGGTGCGCGCGGCGCTGGAGAACCCGGCGCTCGCCCGCGCCAGCGGCATCTCGACCAACGCCATGTACGGCGGCACCTTCGCCTTCGGGTCGGCGCTGGCCGGCCTGGCCGGCGCGCTGCTGGTGCCCAGCTTCTCGCTGCATGCCGACCTGGGGCTCGGCTTCCTCATCCAGGGTTTCGTCGCGGTGATGGTGGGCGGTGTCGGCGGCTTCGCCGGGCCGCTGGCGGGCGCCGGCCTGGTCGGTCTGCTCAGCGCGTCGCTGCCGTGGTTTATCTCGAGCACGACGGCCGAAGTGCTGGTCTTCGTCGTCGCCCTCGTCTTCGTCAAGTTTCGCCCGCAGGGGCTCTTCGCCTCGCGCGCCTGAGCCCTCCGACAACGTTTTGCCATTTTCAAGGACAGACATGCAGCGCAGACAACTCATCCGACACGGCGCGGCCCTGGCAGGCGCCGTCGCCGCCGGCCCCGGCAGCTGGCTCCTGGCGCCGGGCATCGCCCAAGCAGCGCAGGACCCGATCCGCATCGGCCTGCCGACCGACCTGTCCGGCGCGCTCGCCGTGGCCGGCGTGTCGATGGTCAACACCGCGAAGATGCAGGTGGCGCAGATCAACGCCGCCGGCGGCATCCTGGGGCGACCGGTCGAACTGCTGATCGAGGACACCGCCACCAACGAGGCCACCGGCGTGACCGTCTCGCGCAAGCTGGTGCAGCGCGACAAGGTCGACGTGGTGATCGGCGGCGTCACCAGCTCGATGCGCAACGCGATCAAGGACGTCGTGACCAAGCGGGGCAACACGCTCTACATCTATCCGCAGCTCTACGAGGGCGGCGAATGCACGCGCGACCTGCTGTGCACCGGCGCCACGCCGCAGCAGCTGATCGACCCGCTGGTGGCATACCTCACGAAGACCGGTGCGAAGCGCTTCGCGCTGCCGGGGAGCGACTACGTCTTCCCGCACACCTTCGACGCCTACGCCCGCGACGTGATCGCCAGGAGCGGCGGCGAGGTGGTCTACGAGGACTACTTCGCGGTCGACCAGTCCGACTTCTCCGCGCCCGTGGCCAGGATGCTGGCGGCCAGGCCCGACGTGGTGCTCAGCACGGTGATACCGCCCGGCATGTCGCCGCTCTTCAAGCGCATCCACGAGTCGGGCTTCCAGAAGAACGGCGGCCGCATGGCCTCGGTGTTCCATGACGACCGGCTGCTCAAGCTGCACCAGCCGGAGGAGGTCGAGGGCCTGGTGGCGGCCTACGACTACTTCCGCGCGGTCGACGCGATCGATCCGGCGAGCGCGAGGATCCAGGCCGAGTACGACAAGATGAACGGCGATCCGTCGCTGCCCGCGGCGGGCTCGCTGATGGGCTCGGTCTATCGCGCGGTGGCGCTCTATGCGAGCGCGGTGCGCGAGGCCGGCAGCACCGAGCATGCCAAGGTGGCCGCGGCGCTCGACCACGCGCGCATCGCCGAAGGCCCGGGCGGCGGCGCCGAGGTCGTGCCCGGCAAGCACCATTGCCGCATCCACACCTACATCGGTGTCGTCAAGAACGGCAGCTTCGCGATCGCCGAGCGCAGCGCCGGCCTGCTGGATCCGGGCCAGTGCTGAACCCGGCACCACCGACTTCGGCGGACCGCAGCGCCATGTCTTCCTCCGCGCCTTCGGCCCTGGTGGCGCCGTCGCGCGCCGCGCCCGCGAAGCGACCGTCGCGGCGGCTCCTGCCCATGCTCGAGGTCGTGCTGCTGGTCGTCGGCGCCCTGCTGCCGCTGGTGCTGCACGACTACCAGCTGGCGCTCGGCACCCGCATCCTGATCCTTGCGCTCCTGGCCTTGAGCTTCGACCTGCTCTGGGGCTATGCGGGCCTGATGAGCTTCGGGCAGGCGGTGTTCTTCGGCATCGCCGGCTACGGCGTCGGGCTGGTGGCGCGCGACCTCCAGGTCACGGCCGCGTGGATCGTGCTGCCGCTGGCGCTGCTGATCGGCCTGGTCGTCGCGCTCGCGCTCGGCGGCTTCCTGCTGCTCGGCCGGCGGCCCGCGGGACCGGTCTTCGTCGCGCTGGGCACGCTCACGGCCGGCTACGCGGCCGACCGGCTGGCGCGCAGCTGGGCCTGGGTCGGCGCCGAGAACGGCCTGCCGTCGATCGCGCAGCTCACGCTGGCCGGCGAGCCGCTCGGCGACGGCGCGGGCTTCTACTACCTGGCCCTCGTGATCCTGGTCGCGGCCTACCTGCTGTGCCGCATGCTGGTGCGTTCGCAGGTCGGGCTGGCGCTGGTCGGCTTGCGCGAGAACGAGTCGCGCATCGCCTTCTTCGGCTACCGGACGCAGCGGCTCAAGGCGCTGGTGTTCGCCCTGAGCGGCGCCATCGCGGGATTGAGCGGCGGCCTGTATGCCTTCCACGAAGGCTTCGTGTGGCCGGGCATGCTCGGCGTCGTGATGTCGACGCAGGCCGTGCTCTACGTGCTGCTGGGCGGCGCCGGCACCCTGATCGGCGCCGTGGTCGGCACCGTCGTCCTCGAAAGCCTGAGCTTCTGGATGGCCGACGTCGCGCCCGGCGTGTGGCCGATCGCGCTCGGCATCCTGCTGCTGGTCGTGGTGCTGCTGCGGCCGGCCGGCTTGGTCAGCCTCTTGGCAGGCGAGCGGGAAAGGGTCGGGCGCTTCGGACCGCGCACCCGGCCGGACGACGATGCGGGAGCGAAGCCGTGAGCGTGCTGCTCGAGGTCCGCGACGTCAGCAAGCGATTCGGCAGCCTGCAGGCGCTGGCCGGCGTGTCGCTCAGCGTCGGCGAGAACGAGTTCCACGGCCTGATCGGCCCCAACGGCTCCGGCAAGAGCACCTTCATGAAATGCCTGGCCGGCGCCGAGACGCCCAGCGCCGGCACGGTACGGCTGCAAGGCCGCGAGATCCAGGGCTGTACGCCCTTCCAGCGCGCGCGGCTGGGCCTCAGTCTCAAGTTCCAGATCACCAGCGTGCTGCCCGCGCTGTCGCTCTACGACAACCTGCTGCTGGCGCTGCAAGCGCGCGAATCGCTGGCGTCGTTGTGGATGTCGCGCTCGCGCGTGAAGCTGCACGACAAGGTGGTCGCCGCGTTGACCCAGTTCCAGCTGGTCGAGCGCGCCGACGATCCCGCCAGCGCGCTCTCGCACGGCCAGCAGCAATGGCTGGAGATCGCGATGGCCATGGCGTCCGAGCCGCGCCTGCTGCTGCTGGACGAGCCGACCGCCGGCATGAGCCTGGAGGAGCGTCGGATCACCGGCGAACTGCTGCGGCCGATCCGCGCGCGCTGCTCGCTGGTGATCGTCGAGCACGACCTCGACTTCATCCGCGCGCTGTGCGACCGCATCACGGTGCTCGACCAAGGCCGCGTGCTCGACTGCGGCACCGTGGCCGAGATCCAGGCCAGCGAGAAGGTGAGGGAGGTCTATGTCCGCAGGAGTTGAAACCGATGGCGGCGCGCTGCTGGAGGTGCGCGGGCTGGAGTCTGGCTACGGCCGCAGCCGCGTGCTGTTCGGCGTCGACCTCGACGTGCCGGCGCGCGGCGGCGTCGCGGTGCTGGGACGCAACGGCGCCGGCAAGTCGACGCTCGTCAAGACGCTGATGGGCGAGCTGCCGGCAGAGGCGGGCCGGGTGCGCTTCGGCGGCGCCGACGTCACCGCGCTGCGTCCGGAGCAGCGGGTGCGGCACGGCATGGGCGTGGTGCCGCAGGAGCATGCGGTCTTCGCGCGGCTGAGCGTGAAGGAGAACCTGCAACTGGGCGCGCTGGCCTGCGGGCCGGGCACCCGCATCGACCGGGCGCTCGACATGTTCCCGAAGCTCGCGGGCCGGCTCGCGCAGTCGGCCGGTTCGCTCTCGGGCGGCGAACGCAAGATGCTGGCCATGGGCCGCGCGCTGCTCGCGAACCCGCGCCTGCTCATCCTCGACGAGCCGACCGAAGGCGTCTGGATCGGCGTCATCGACGAGATCGCCGACCGGCTCGCGGTGCTGGCGCGCGAGATCGCGGTGATCGTGATCGAGCAGCACCTGGAGATGGCCTGGCGGGTGTGTGAGCGCAGCGTGGTGCTCGACCGCGGGCGCGCGGCCTTCGACGGGAGTTCGAAGGCGCTGCGGGAAGGGGACGAGATCAGGCGCTACCTGGCGCCGTGATCCTGCGTCGGCAGCCCGCTCAGATCACCCCGGTGCTGCGCGCCTCCGCCAGCCGCCGCTTCATCGTCCCGACCTCCTGCTGGTGGCTGTCGCCGCGCAGCACCGAGACCGCCGTCGACAGGATGTCGACGATCACCAGTGCGGCGATGCGCGAGGTGGTCGGCGTGTAGACGTTGGTGTTCTCCAGCGTCTCGGCAATGATCGAGACGTCGGCGTAGCGGGTGATCGGGCTGTCGGAGCCGGTGATGACGACGATCTTGGCGCCGCGTTCCCGGGCGACGCGAACGTTCTCGATCAGCGAGCGTGTGCTGCCGGTGTTGGAGATGGCGACCACCGCGTCGGTGGGCGTCAGCATCGACGCCGAGATCAGCTGCTGGTGCGAATCCTGATGCACCACGCAAGGCACGCCGAAGAGCGGGAATTTCTGTTGCGCGTCCTGCGCCACGATGCCCGAGGCGCCGAAGCCGTAGAACTCGATGCGCCTGGCCTTGAAGAGCAGTTCGACCGCGCTGGTGATTGCCGCGATGTCCAGGTGCCGTCGCGTCCAGTCGAGGCTCGTGATGGTGTGGTCGAAGATCTTGCGGGCGACGGTCGCGGTGTCGTCGGTCGGGTGGATCTGCGAATGGGCCATGGGCGCGCCGAGCGCCAGGCTGGTCGCGATGCGCATCTTGAACTGCGAGAAGCCGCTGCAGCCCAGGCCGGCGCAGAAGCGCAGCACGGTCGGTTCGCTCACCTCCGCCTTGGCGCTCAACTCGGCGAGGCTGGCCTGCGTCACGAAGGCGGGGTCGGCCAGCACGGTCTGCGCCACGCGTGCACCGCCGCGCTTGAGCGTGGGCGCCGCGCGCCGGATCAGTTCGACGATATTGGATTCGGTCATGCGGGTGGTGGGCGAGGATTCGCTCGGCGAATCATAGTAGGCAGCCATCGGTCGGGTCGCCGTGCCGATCAGCCGAAGATCTTGCCGGGGTTGAGCAACCCCTTCGGATCCAGCGCGCGCTTGATCGCCTGCATCGCGGCGATCTCGACCGGCGTGCGGCTGAGGCCCAGCGCGTGCTTGCGCTTCAGGCCGATGCCGTGCTCCGCCGAGATCGAGCCGTTCATCGCGCCGGTGATCTCGAAGACGACCTGCTGCACTTCCTTGCTCGTGTGCGCGGGCCAGTCCGGCTCCTGCACCACGATGTGGATGTTGCCGTCGCCCAGGTGGCCGTAGACGAGGATGGTCGCCTTGGGCCAGCGCGCGCGCAGTGCCGCTTCGCAGCGCACCGCGGCCTCGCCGACCTCGGAGATGGCGAAACTGATGTCGAAGGAGACGCGGCCCGGGATGTACTTCTGGTATTCGCTCGGCGCGTCGCGGATCGCCCAGAAGGCCTGCGTGTCGGCCTCCGAGGCCGCGATGGCGGCGTCTTCGACCAGGCCTTCCTCGAGCATCTCGCCGAGGAAGGACTCGAAGGCTTCGCCCTGGCGTGCGGCATCGGAGCCGCTGCTTTCCAGCAGCACGTAGAAGGCGTGGCGGTCCGGCAGCGGCGCGCGCAAGCCGGCCATCCGCGTGGTGACGAAGTCGTAGTAGGAGGGCCACATCACCTCGAAGGCGGAGACGCCCGCGGGCAGCACGGCCTGCCCGCGCCGCAGCAGCGTGGTCACCGCCTCGTAGCTCGGCAAGCCGCAGAAGGCGGTCGACACGGCGGTCGGCCGGGGGCGCAGGCGCAACACCGCTCGCGTGATGACGGCCAGCGTGCCTTCGCTGCCGATCACCAGGTTGCGCAGGTCGTAGCCGGTGTTGTTCTTGATCATGCGGTGGCGCCCGCCGATGACGCTGCCGTCGGCCAGCACGGCCTCCACGTCGAGCACCTGCTCTCGCATCATTCCGTACCGGATGACCCGGTTGCCGCCGGCATTGGTGGCGAGGTTGCCGCCGATCGTCGCGCTGCCACGCGCACCCAGGTCCAGCGGGAAGAGGAAGCCCGCTTCGTCCGCCGCTTCCTGCACGACCTGCAGCGGCGTGCCGGCCAGCACCGTCATCGTCGCGGACACGGCATCGATGTCCTCGATGCCGCGCATGCGTTCGAGCGACAGCGCAACTTCACCTTCGCGCAGGCAGGCGCCGCCGGACAGGCCGGTGAGGCCGCCTTGCGTGACCACGGCCTGGTCGTGCTCGAAGCAGATGCGCAGCGCCGTCGCCACTTCTTCCGTGGTCGAGGGGCGCACCAGAGCGATCGGTTCCTCGCAGGGCATGCGGCTCGAATCGGCGTGCTTGCGACCGGCGAAGTCGGCCGGCGCCTGCACCACGCGCGGGCCGAGCGCCGCCTGCAGCGCTGCCAGCACGCGCGTGTGCCGGGCGTCGTCGGCCTTGGCCGGCGCGGGATCGGGTGAAGCGGAAAGCGGGATCGACGGGCACATGGGCTGTCCTGGTTGGGGCTTCGATGATCGTTAGTTTATTTCCTACAAACGTTATTAAAACTATCGTCAATCTAGGTAAAACCCCGAGATATCTCCAGATGTCCGTGAATAAACTCTGCGTCGCTAACGTTAACAAATGGTGCTTTGCATGCAATGGCCTGAACCTCTCGCTTTTTCTGTCGACCTCGATACCGGCCTCATGCAGGGTGCCGGCAGCCGCTACCAGAAGCGGCTGCGCGACCTGTCCGGCCTCTATGCCGACGAGCGGGCCTTCGCCGCGCTGGCGGCCGAGCGTGGCGAAGAGGTGGTCTATGAGGTGACCGACCACCGTCCGAGCGACGCCGCCGGCGACCTGATCACCGGCGTGACGCGCATGTCGCCCGGCAAGGTCGGCGACGAGTTCTTCATGACTCGCGGCCACATCCACGCCGTGGCCGACCGGCCCGAGCTGTATTTCGGCCTGCGCGGCCGCGGCCTGATGGTGATGGAGTCGGCCGACGGCCAGACCCGCTCGATCGAGATCACGCCGAACGTCGCCTGCTACGTGCCGCCGTTCTGGATCCATCGCTCGGTCAACATCGGCAGCGACGACTTCGTGATGCTCTTCTGCTATCCGGCCGACTCGGGCCAGGACTACGACATCATCCAGCGCTCCAACGGGCTGCGCCTGCGCATCGTCGACGACGGCCGCGGCGGCTGGCGCGAAGAGGCGAATCCGGACTATGCGTCGCGCAGCGCCGAAGAGGTGCGGGCCTTCGAGCAGATCCTGGATCAGGCGAATGCCAAGGCGAAGGGCGCACCCGCATGAGCGCTTCTTCGTCAGCGGTGGCCTGGTCGGGCACGGATGCGAATGCCATGCGGCCCGCGTCGCGCCCGACCTTCTATTTCATCGGCGTCACCACCGCGCAGAGTTCGATCATGAAGGTGTTCCCGGCCTGGGCCGAGCACCTCGGCCTGGGCGAAGTACAGATGCAGGGCATCGACTTCCCGCTGCAGGCCAGCGCGGCGGAGTACCGCCGGGTCGTGCAGTTCCTGAAGGACGATCCGCTGTCGCTGGGCGCGCTGGTCACCACCCACAAGATCGACCTTTTCGCCGCCTGCGAAGACCTCTTCGACGAGATCGACGGCTACGCACGCACGATGGGCGAGACCAGCTGCCTGTCCAAGCGCGCCGGCCGCTTCGTCTGCCATGCCAAGGACCCGATCACCTCGGGGCTGGCGGTCGACGGCTTCCTGCCGTCGCGGCACTTCGAGCGCACCGGCGCCGAGCTGTTCGCCATGGGCGCAGGCGGCTCGACCATCGCGCTCAGCTGCCACCTGATGCAGCCGGCGCGCGGTGCCGACCGGCCGAGCCGCATCGTGGTCTCCGACCCCTCGGCCGAACGGCTCGCGGAGATCGAGCGCATCCATCGCGCGCTGGCGCTCGACGTGCCCTGCGACTATCGCCGCATCGCCGGCAGTGCCGACAACGACGTGCTGCTGGCGCAATTGCGGCCCGGCGCCTTCGTGGTCAACGCCACCGGCCTCGGCAAGGACCGGCCCGGCTCGCCGCTCGGCGACGCCGCTACCTTCCCGGTGCAGGCCGTGGCCTGGGACCTCAACTACCGCGGCCAACTGCTGTTCCTCGACCAGGCCCGCCGCCAACAGGTCTCGCGCGCGCTGCAGGTCGAGGACGGCTGGACCTACTTCATTTACGGCTGGACACGCGTGATCGCCGAAGTCTTCGACGTCGAGATCGCCACCGCCGGACCCGAATTCGATGCGATCTGCCGCATCGCCGAGCAGGCAGGCAAGCCTGCAAACACCCACAGCGCGGCCTGAACGGCCCGCCACATCAACCAGGAGATGAAATGAACTTGAGCCGCCGCACCCTCGCATCCATCGCACTCGCCGCCACCGCGCTCGCCGCCTCGGGCACCGCCCTGGCGCAGGAGAAATTCAAGATCGGCGTCTCGATGAAGACGCTCTCGGCGCCGTACTTCGCCGCGCAGATGGAATCCGCCAAGGCCCGCGGCGCCGAACTGGGCTACGAGGTGATCGGCACCGACGCCCAGGGCAAGCTGCAAAAGCAGATCTCCGACGTCGAGGACCTGGTGACTCGCGGCGTCAAGCTGCTGATCATCAACCCGGCAGACGTCGACGGCATGGTGAACGCGGTCAACGACGCGACCGCGCACGGCGTGAAAGTGGTGGTGATCGACAGCACGCTCAACCCGAAGGCCAACTTCGTGACCCAGGTGCAGTCGTCCAATTCGCAGAACGGCCAGCTGGTGGGCAACTGGGTGGTCGACCAGATGGGCAACAAGCCGATCAAGATGGTGCTGCTGTCGGGCGAGAAGGGCAATCCGGTCGGCCAGGAACGACGCCTGGGCGTGCTGTCCGGCATCATGGAAGCGCAGCTGCGCAAGTTCGGCAAGGCCGACGTCGAGGTGCTCGGCCAGGGCTGGGGCAACTGGAACGACGAAGGCGGCCTGAAGGCGATGGAAGACCTGCTGGTCGCCAACAAGAGCTTCAACATGGTGCTCAGCGAGAACGACAGCATGCTGCTGGGCGCCGGCCGCGCGATCGACGCCGCCAAGCGCTCCGACGTGATGCTGGTCGCGGCCGCCGACGGCCAGAAGGAAGCGTTGGCGCTCATCAAGGAAGGCAAGTACGGCGTCACCGGCTTGAACGATCCGGCGCTGGTCGCGCGCACCGCGGTCGACATCGGCGTCAAGGCGGTCAAGGGCGAGGTCAAGGACGTGCCGAAGATGAGCTACACGCCGCCGGTGGCCATCACCAAGGGCAACGTCGACAAGTTCTACAACCCCAAGTCGGTCTTCTGACCGGTCCGGGAAGACGCGCCATGGACACGCTCCTGCAACTGCAAGGCATCACCAAGCACTTCGGTGGCGTGCAGGCCTTGCGCGGCGTCGACTTCGACATCCGGCCCGGCGAGGTCCATGCGCTGGTCGGCGAGAACGGCGCAGGCAAGTCGACGATGATGAAGATCATCGCCGGCAACTTCCGCCCGACCGCCGGGACGCTCGCACTCGAAGGCCGGCCGATCGCCTTTCGGACGCCGCAGGAAGCGCTGTCCCGGGGCATCGCGCTGATCCACCAGGAGACGGCATTGGCGCCGCACCTGTCGGTGGCCGAGAACGTCATGCTCTGCCAGCTCCCCGGCGTGATCCGCTGGCGCGAGATGAACCAGCGCGCCGACGCGCTGATCAAGGGCCTCGGCTTCGACATCGATCCGCGGCTGCCGGTCGCGCGGCTGTCGGCCGCGCACCGGCAGGTCGTCGAGATCGCCAAGGCCCTGAGCCTCAACGTCAAGCTGCTGGTGCTCGACGAGCCGACCGCCTCGCTGGCGCCCAGCGATGCCGAGCGGCTGCTCGACATTGCGCGCGACCTGCGAAGCCGGGGCGTCGGCATCGTCTACATCTCGCACCGGCTGCACGAAATCTTCGAGATCGCCGACCGCATCACGGTGCTGAAGGACGGCCAGACGGTGGGCACCGTGTCGCCGAAGTCGGTCGGCATGGACGAGCTGATCCGCATGATGGTCGGCCGCCCGCTGGCCGCGCTCTTCCCCGAGCGCAAGGCCGCCATCGGCGGCACGCCGCTGCTGAAGGTGAAGGGGCTGGGCCGGCGCGGCGTGGTCCGCGACGTCAGCTTCGACGTCAAGGCCGGCGAGGTGGTCGGCCTGGGCGGCCTCATCGGCTCGGGCCGTACCGAGCTGGTGCGACTGATCTTCGGCGCCGATAGATCGGATGCCGGCCAGGTGCTGGTCGGCGGCCGCAACGTCACGCCGCGCACCGTTCGCCAGGGCGTGCGCGCCGGCATCGGGCTGGTGCCGGAAGACCGCAAGGGCGAAGGCGCGATCCTGTCGCTGCCGATCCGCATCAACACGACCATGGCCCGCCTGTCGGACGTCTCGAACCCCTTCGGCTTCCTGCGCCAGGCGCGAGAGCGGCGCGCGGTCGACGGCCTCATCCAGGCGTTGCGCATCAAGACATCCGACATGGATGCCAACGTCTCGACCCTCTCGGGCGGCAACCAGCAGAAGGTTGTGCTCGCGAAATGGCTGCATGCCGAAGGGCAGGTGATCATCCTCGACGAGCCGACGCGCGGTGTCGACATCGGCGCCAAGGCCGAGATCTACACCCTCATCAACGAGCTGGCGGCGCAAGGCAAGGCCATCGTCGTCGTGTCTTCCGACCACCACGAGCTGATGGGCGTCGCCGATCGAATCCTCGTCATGGGCGGCGGCCGGCTGCGCGGGCAGCTGCTGCCGCCTCAATACAGCGAAGAGAACATCGTGGCGATGTCCCTCGGCATCGAACTGCAACAAGCGGGCTCCCACGCCGTGCCCCAGGAGACATTTCAATGAACACACCCACTGCCGCCGTCGCCGTCGCGCCCGCCACCCAGCACCAGGCCCGGGCCCGGCGCGGCTTCCAGTTCAGCGCGATCGCCACCCTGGTGATCCTGGTCGTGCTGGTCATCGGCGCTTCGATCGCGTCGCCGGACTTCCTCACCGGGCCGAACATCTCCAACGTGTCGCGCCAGGTGGTGGGTGTCGGCGTCATGTCGATGGGCATGCTGCTGGTGGTGCTGACCGGCGGCATCGACCTGTCGGTCGGCTCGGTCGCGGCGCTCTCGAGCGTGGTCACCGCGATGCTGATCCCCGAGCACGGCCTCACCGTCGCGCTGGTCTCGGGCCTGGTCGCGGGCGCGGCCTGCGGCCTGGTCAACGGCGCGCTGATCTCGATGTACCGGTTGAGCCCGTTCGTGGTCACGCTGGCCATGATGACGATCGCGCGCGGCATCGCGCTGCTGGTCTCCAACGGCGCGCCGATCCTGATCGGCGACGATGGCCAGGCGCTGCTCGACTTCGGCCGCGCCAACTGGTTCGGCGTGCCGCAGCCGACCGTGCTGATGCTGCTGATCTTCGCGCTCGGCGCGGTGTTCCTCGGGATGACCCGGGCCGGCCGCATCGTCCGGGCGATCGGCTCGAACGAGGAGGCGGTGCGCCTGTCGGGCGTGCCCGTGGCGCGCCACGTGATGCTGACCTACATCGTCTCGGGTTCGCTGGCGGGCCTGGCGGGCGTCATCTCGACCGCGCGGGCCGGCGTCGGCGCGCCGACGGTG
The DNA here is from genome assembly GCF_009765735.1 of Xenophilus sp. L33. Lineage (GTDB taxonomy): Bacteria > Pseudomonadota > Gammaproteobacteria > Burkholderiales > Burkholderiaceae_C > Variovorax. The sequence continues at coordinate 58,784 of NZ_LMUW01000176.1, read as the reverse complement.
GGTTTCGGCGACGAGCTGGCGGTGATCGCCGCGGTGGTCATCGGCGGCGCCAGCCTGTCGGGCGGCAAGGGCACGGTGCTCAACACGCTGGTCGGCGTGCTGATCCTCGGCGTGATCGCCAATATCATGAACCTCACCAGCGTGCCGGGTTACCACCAGCAGGTGGTGATGGGGCTGATCATCCTGGTGGCGATCGTCGCGCAACGCAGCGCCGGCGGCAGCCACCGCTAGGGCAGCGGGCCGATCGACTTTTCAATACGAATCCATGGGCGAAGAAATCATCCTGGCGATTGACGTCGGCACCGGCAGCGTGCGTGCCGCGCTGGTCGACGCGGCGGGCCGCATCCTCGCGATCGCGCAGCGCGAGCACGACCAGATCGTGCCGGCCTTCGGCTGGTCCGAGCAACACGCCGAAGACTGGTGGACCGGTGTGCAGGCCTCGGTGTCGCAAGTGCTGGGCCGGGTCGACGGCGCGCGCGATCGCGTCGCGGCGGTGGTGGCCTGCGGCCAGATGCACGGCACCGTGCTGGTCGACGAGAAGGGCGCGCTGGCGCGCTCGCTGGTGCCCTTGTGGAACGACAAGCGCACCACCGAGCTGGTCGCGAACTACGAGGCGGCGCACTGGATCGACGACTACCTGCCTCGCACCGGCAACCCGGCCTCGCCGGCCTGGCCCGCCTTCAGGCTGCAATGGCTGCGCGAGCACGACCGCCCCGCCTACGAGCGCGCGACCGCGGTCTGCGCGCCGAAGGACTTCATCAACCTGCGCCTGACCGGCCAGCTGGCGATCGATCGCACCGAGGCGGCCTGCAGCTTCCTGATGGATCCGCGCACCGGCCAATGGTCCGACGCCACCTGCGACGAGCTGGACATCGACCGTCGCAAGCTGGCGTCGATCCGCTCGCCGATGGACGTGCTGGGCCACGTCACGCAGGAGGCGGCCTCGGCCACCGGCCTGCGCAGCGGCACGCCGGTGCTGGTCGGTGCCAGCGACTTCGCGGCGGGGCTCCTCGGCTCGGGCGTCTGCCGGCGCGGCATGGCTTCGGAGATGCTGGGCACGTCCTGCATCGTCACCTTGGTGGCCGACGCGCCGCTGCTGCATCCCGAGGTCTGCAACCTCGGCACGATCGAAGGCGGCTGGGGCGGCTTCATGCTGCTGGAGTCGGGCGGCGACGCGATGCGCTGGGCGCGGCGTGCGGTGCACGGCAAGCAGTTGAGCCACGCCGAACTGGTCGCGCATGCGGCCGGGGCGCCGGCCGGCTCCGACGGCCTGTTCTTCCTGCCCTACCTCACGGGCGAGCGGCTCGGCGCCCACCGCAATGCGCGCGCCCAGTTCTTCGGCTTGGGCGCCGCGCACGGCTCGGCCCATCTCGACCGTGCGGTGCTCGAAGGCGTCGCTTTCGCCTGCAAGCGGCATCTGGGCATGCTGGAGCGGGCGCACGGCGCGCGCATCGAACGCATCGTGGCTTCGGGCGGCGGTGCCCGCAACGCGCTGTGGCTGCGCATCAAGGCCAGCGTCTACGGCGTGCCGATGGTGGTGCCGAGCGAGGCCGAATGCAGCATCGTCGGTTGCGCCGCCATGGGGCTGGCCGCGACCGGGCGCCATGCCGACGCGTCCGCAGCCGCCGAGGCGCTGGTGCGCTGGGACCGCGAGGTGCTGCCTGATCCGCAGTGGCAAGAGGTGTACGCGCGCATGCAACCGGTCTTCGAGAGGCTCTACCTGCATTCGCAGGCGCTGTACGACGACCTGGACATGCTGGCGAAGGCGCAGGAAAAGGCGCACGCGCGATGAAGGCCCCGGATCAAGGCTCGCGCGCCGTGCTTTTCGACATGGACGGCACCCTCGTGGACAGCGAGCCGATCCATCACCGCGCGCTGGCCGACGTGATGGCGGTCGAAGGCATCGTGCTGCCTCCCGGCTTCGACGAGGCCTGCACCGGCATGACGATCGACGGCGTGCATGCGCGCATTCTCGAACACGGCCCGCACCTGCGGCTCGACGTGCAGGCGCTGGCACAGGCCAAGAACGCGGCCTTCCTCTTGCGCCAGTGCGAGCTGGCATGGCGGCCTGGCGCACGCGAGGCGATCGCCGCGGTGCTGGACGCGGGTGCGCGCGTGGCCGTCGTCTCCAATTCCGATCGCATGCTGGTGGATGCCAGCCTGCGTGCGCTGGGCCTGCAGAAGCCCGGTCAGGTGAGCGTCAGCCGCAACGACGTGCGCCAGGGCAAGCCCGATCCGGAGCCGTACCTGCGCGCCGCCTGGCTGCTCGGCGTCGCACCGGAGGCCTGCCTGGTGGTCGAGGACAGCCCGACCGGCGCGCGCGCCGGCCTGGCCGCGGGCATGGCGGTGGTGGCGTGGCCCGAGCCGTCGCGACCGGACCTCGAATTTCCGCCGGGCTGCCTGCATGCCGATCCCGCGGACTTGCGCGCGTCGCTGATGCCATGGCTGCAGCGGCCGACCGAATCACTCCCGGCCGCCTGAGCGCGGCCTTATCCAAGGAATTCCTCATGTATCTCGATCGCTTCAAGCTCACCGACCGGATCGCGGTCGTCACAGGCGCCGCGCGCGGCATCGGCCTGGCGACCGTCGAAGCCCTCGCCGAAGGCGGCGCCCTGGTGGTGATGACCGACATGAACCCCGACCTGCTCGAATCGGCGCGCGCATCGCTCGCCGGCCACGGCCTGCGCGTCGAAGCCGAGGTGCTGGACGTCACCGACGGCGCGGCCGTCAACCGGGTGCGCGACGCGGTGCTCGCGCGGCACGGCCGCATCGACGTGCTGGTCAACAACGCCGGCATCGCGATCTCGAACCATCCGGCAGAGACCATGGCCGACGAGGTCTGGAACAAGGTCATCGACGTCAACCTCAACGGCACCTTCTGGTGCTGCCGCGCCTTCGGGCAGTCGATGCTGGAGCGCGGCAAGGGCAGCATCGTCAACGTCGGCTCGATGTCGGGTTTCATCGTGAACCGGCCGCAGGAGCAGGCCAACTACAACGCGTCGAAGGCCGCGGTGCACCACCTCACGCGCTCGCTGGCGGCCGAGTGGGGCGCACGCGGCGTGCGGGTCAACTCGGTGGCCCCGACCTACATCGACACCGAGATGAACGCATACGTCTACAAGGACCCCGAGATGCATCGCCACTGGGTCGGCGGCACGCCGATGAACCGCCTCGGCAAGGTGGAAGAGGTGGCCTCGGTGATCCTGTTCCTGGCCAGCGATGCCGCGAGCCTGATGACCGGCTCGATCGTGCTGGCCGATGGCGGCTATGTCTGCTGGTGACACGCGCATGAAAGAAGGCACGACAACTGCCATTGCCGGCATCCACGGCATCCGCGGCGCCCGCTTCCCTGGCAAGTACCTGCAGGGGCGCGGCGTGCTCGAACGCCTGGGCGACGAGGTCGCGCTCTACGGCCGGCGTGCGCTGGTCGTCGTCGACGGCGGTGTCTTCGCGATGCTGGAGCCTGTCGTTCGCCGCGCGCTCGCGGGCCTGGACGCCGAGATCGTGCGGCACGGCGGCGAATGCTCGCTGGCCGAGATCGCGCGGCTCGGCCGTCGGGTGCCCGACGCACAAGTGGTGATCGGCATTGGCGGCGGCAAGGCGCTCGACACCGCCAAGGCGGTGGCCGACGACCTGAAGGCCACCTCGGTGGTGGTGCCGACCATCGCCGCATCCGATGCGCCCTGCAGCGCGCTGGCCGTGATCTACAACGAAGACGGCACGGTGGCTTTCGACCGCTTCCTGCCGCGCAATCCCGACCTGGTGATGGTCGACACGCAGGTGATCGCCGGCGCGCCGGCGCGCTTCCTGGCGGCCGGCATCGGCGACGCGCTGGCCACCTGGTACGAGGCGGATGCCTGTCGCCGCAGCGGCGCCTCCAACTGCCTCGGCGTGCCGGGCATCGGCGTCGCCCACACGATCGCGCGGGCCTGCCGCGACGCGATCTTCGAGGCCGGTCCGGCCGCGATGGCCGAATGCGACGCCAGGCAGGCCGGCCCGGCGATGGAGCGGGTGGTGGAGGCCAACATCCTGCTGTCGGGCATCGGCTTCGAGTCGGGCGGCGTGGCGGCGGCGCATGCGATCCACCACGGCTTGTGCGAGCTGGACGACGTGCACGGCAAGCTGCATGGCGAAAAGGTGGCGGTCGGCGTGCTGGCCGGCCTGAAGCTGCACGGCGACGAGGCCGAGTTCCAGCGGGTCGAGGCCTTCTGCCGCCAGGTGCGGCTGCCGACGAGGCTCGCGGACCTCGGCATCGCGGTGACCGACGAGAAGCTCGAGAAAGTGGCCGCGCGGGCCTGCCGAGCCGGAGAGATCATCCACAACGAACCGATGCCGGTGTCGCCGGCGATGGTCGTCGCCGCGCTGCGCGCGCTGGCCTGAAAGCGGAGCCTCATGCAAGAGATCCTCGACACCTTCCATCCCGGGCTCTTCGCCGGCCGCCACGTCATCGTCTCCGGAGGCAGCAGCGGCATCGGCCTGTCCATCGCGCAAGGCTTCGCACGGCTGGGCGCGCGGGTCACCGCGACCGGCTCGTCGGAAGACAAGATCGCGGCACGGCAGCGCGATGCGCAACCCGGCGATCCGCGCTTCGCGCGGCTGGACGTGCGCGATGCCGAAGCGGTCGGCCGCTTCATGGCCGAGGCCGGGGCGATCGACGTGCTGGTCAACGGCCAGGGCATCGCGCGTCCTGGCGACGAATGGGACGAGGCGACCTTCGCCGAAGTGCTCGACGTCAACCTCACCAGCGCCTTCCGCCTGACGATGGCCGCGCTGCCGGCGCTCAAGGCCTCGCGCGGCGCGGTGGTCAATGTCGCGTCGATGCTGAGCTACCTGGCCGACGCCGAGGTGCCTTCGTACACCGCGAGCAAGACCGGCGTCCTCGGATTGACGCGCGCGATGGCGCACCGCTTCGGTCCGGACGGCGTGCGGGTCAACGCGATCGCGCCCGGCTACCACCGCACCGACATGACGCGCGCGCTGTGGTCCAACCCTCCCGATGCCGAGCGCATCGCCGCGCGCTCGGCGCTGCGGCGCTGGGGCACGGTCGACGACCTGGTCGGCGCCGCCGTCTTCCTGTGTTCGCCGGCGGCGGCCTTCATCACCGGCGTCGCGCTGCCGGTCGATGGAGGCTTCCACACGGGCTGAAGGCGTGGACCGATCCTTCGCGCTGCGGGAGCGGGCCTTCGATCGGCCGCTCGCCGAGGAACTGCGCGCCGGCGCCGGTCCGCAAGGTGCCGACGGTGTCGACCTGCACTGGCTGGGCCAGGCCGGCTTCGTGATCACCGGTGGCGGGCATCGACTGCTGATCGATCCCTACCTGTCGGATTCGCTGGCCCGCAAGTACCGCGGCAGCCGCTACGGGCACGTGCGGATGATGGCTTCGCCCATCGCGCCCGAAGACATCGACCGGGTCGACCTGGTGCTGTGCACGCACCGCCACACCGATCACATGGACCCGGACACGCTGCAGCCGCTCGCCGCGCGCTTCCCGCGGCTGCGCTTCGTGGTGCCGGCGGCCTCGATCGAGGAGGCGCGCAAGCGCTGCGGCGTCGGCGACGACCGGCTGCTGCCGGTGCGTGCGGGTCGGCCGGTCGAGCCGCTGCCGGGCCTGGTGGTGACGCCGTTGCCGTCGGCGCACGAGTCGCTGCAGGTCGATGCCGAAGGCCGCCACGAATGGCTCGGCTACCTCGTCGCGCTCGGCGGCGTGCGGCTCTACCACTCCGGCGATTGCATCCCCTTTCCAGGTCTGGAAGACGCCGTGCGGCGGCTCGCCCCCGACCTTGCCTTGCTGCCGGTCAACGGCCGCGACGGCGAGCGTTCGGGCAACGGCGTGCCCGGGAACTTCACGCTGGACGAGGCGGTGGCCCTGTGCCGCCGCAGCGGCATTCCGGCGATGGTCGCCCACCATTACGGGCTCTTCGACTTCAATACCGTGCCGCCCGCGGTGATCGATGCGCGGATCGCCGGTGAAGCCGCCCACGGTGGCCTGGACCTCCACCGCGCCCGACTGGGCGTGCGGCTCCAGGCAGCGCGCTAAGCCGCCAGCCCGTTCAACAACCCGGTCCCCGGATGGCAGTTCACGTACTCGTACGACTGCTCGTCCGCCTTCAGCACCGACACCTCGTGGTACACGCGCAGCTGCAGCTGGAAGTCGAGCGCCTGCACGTAGCGCATGAAGCCGCCGAAGATCGCGACGTGCGTCGGGTGCGACTCGGCCCAGCGTTCCATGTCGGCCAGCGAATGCCAGTAGCTCAGGCCGAAGGACTTCTGGAGCGGCGCGCCGGACGCATCGAGGTGGTTCATGTAGCGGTTGCTGTAGCAGCCGATCGCGAGGCCCTGGTCGCGCAGGAATTCCATGCCCTCGCGCAGCACCGGTTCCATCTCTTCCAGGTAGAGCTTGCGTTCCTGGCCGGTGGTCTCGGTCCATTCCTGGCCGGAGCGGATCACCGCCAGGTTCTCGTGGCCGGCGACCTGCACGCGCTGGCCGGGCGCCGGCGCGCCGGCGATCACGCGGCGTGCGCCCGAGGCGCTCATCGCGTCGGTCTGCGACAGCGGGATGCGGTCGCGCATCGATCCCCAGTAGGCGTGCTCCTGCAGCGGCGCGCTCAGGCCGCCCATCACCACGCCGACACCCTCGAAGCGGTCGGGCGTGTTGAAGAGCGTCTCGTAGTGCTCGACCCGCGGCGAGACGATCTCGCGGAAGTAGCCGAGGCCCTCGTGCAGCCGCTCGTCGGCCTGCCACCAGGCGTCGACCTGCGGCGTGGCGCTCCAGCGTGCGTGCGCGGCCGGGTCGTCCCAGTAGGCGATGGCGATCATGTTGTCGAAGCCTTCGGCATCGACGTAGTGCGCCAGGTCGTGGTGGCCAGGACCGTCCGCCAGCGCGAAGCCGGCGGCGATCTTCATGAGCGCCGCGCAGGCGCGACCCTGCATCTGCGGCCCGCGCGACTGCACGCCGAAGTAGCCCATGACCACCTGCTCGACCGAGGTCGCGGCGCGGGCCGACCAGGCCGGGTAGGGCGGTGCGTAGTCGTCCTCGACACGGCGGTGCCGTGTGCGCGGGCACCGCAGGTGCTCGGCGATGGCGGAGTCCAGGGTTTCCATCGCGGGCCTCCGCTCAGTCGGCCAAGACGTGGGTGGGGGCGCTGGCGGCGCTGGCGACATGCGCCGCCGGCACGACGTCGGCGTCGACCGCCTCGAAGCCGGCCGAGGGACGCTCGGCCGCGCGCTCCGGCGTGCGCTCGAAGACCACCGGCTCGCGCCGCGTCTTGTTGAGCAGCAGCCGGGTCACGTCCGGGCGCGAGTAGTGGCCGCTCGGATCGCCGGCGGCCTTGGCCAGCGAGATCATGCCGAGGTCGATGTCGGCGACCACCAGGCCTTCCTGGTCCTCGGCGAGGTTGGTGCCGAGCGGCGAGCCGTCCGGCCCGTAGATGCGCGCGAAGCCGCCGCCGACACGCAGCATCTGCTGCTTGCCGGGATCGGTGCACATCAGGTCGCTCATCGGCTGCGAGACGGTGGCGCAGGGCGCGATCACGAAGCACTGGCCTTCGGCCGCATAGACCTGGCTCGCCGCGTTGTTGACCTCGGCGCCGAGTGCGTAGGCCGCACCGCGATAGAGCGAGAAGCTGGGCCATGCACCGAGGTGGATCTGCTCGTTCTGCGCGTACATCGCGTACTTGCTGAGCGGCTGCAGGTGCTCCCAGCAGCACAGCGAGCCGACGTTGCCGATCGCGGTCTCGACCACAGTCAGGTCGGAGCCGTCGCCTTCGCCGAAGACGGTGCGCTCCACGTGCGTGGGCTTGAGCTTGCGGCGCGTCTGCACCGTGCGGCCCTGGTCGTCGATCAGCATCTGCGCGATGTAGAGGCTGCCGCCGGCCTTCTCGCTGAAGCCGGTCGACAGCCAGATCTTGTGGCGCCGCGCGGCGTCGCGCAGGCGGTCGAATTCGGGCGAGCCGAGCACCAGCGAGTTGTCGTGGTAGCGCTGCACGAACTGCATGCCCCAGGCCGGCGAGTCGAGCCAGATCCACCACGGATAGCCCGGCAGCCAGGTCTCGGGGAAGGCGATGAGCTTGACGCCGTCGGCGGCCGCCTTGGCCATCAGGTCGATGGTCTTGTCGATGGTCGCATCGAGGTCGAGGAAGACGGGCGCGGCCTGCACGGCGGCGACGCGAAGCTGGGGATGCTGGCGGGACATGGACGGATCTCCGAACGAGGGGTTGAAGGCACCGCAGAGCCTTTCGCTTCGGGTAAGCGCCGTGGCACGCGGGTTGCATGAAGCGTAAGTTCGTCGTCCGCAAACGCCTTGTCTCAGGCTGCCGGCGTTCTTGATCCAGCGTCGCAGCAGTCCGAAGCCCTCGGAGCCCATCGCCATGAACCACCTCCTCAGCACCGACGCGGTCGCGCGCGACCAGCGCCTGGCCTACTGGACCGACATGATCTGCAACGTCTACGTGCAGCTCGGTTGCGATCCGGTGCGCACGCCCCAGGTCGGTGATTTCGAGGGCCGCATCCAGCAGCACAGCCTGCCGGGGCTCGACCTGTCGGTGGTCACCTCGCGCGCGCAGCGCGTCACGCGCACGCCGGCGCACGTCGCGCGTTCGTCGGACGACTATTTCCTGGTGAGCATCCAGGCCCGCGGCAAGGGCGTGGTGAGCCAGGACGGCCGCGACGCGGTGCTCGCGGCCGGCGACTTCGCGCTCTACGACAGCACCCGGCCCTACACGCTGCTCTTCGACGACGCCTTCGAGCAGATCGTGCTGAAGCTGCCCGGCGAGCGCCTGCGCAGCCAGCTGCGCGACACCGAGGCGCTGACCGCGACGACGGTGTCGGGCCGCGAGGGCGCGGGCCATCTGCTGCTCGGCATGCTGCGCACCCTGCGCGACGACGTCGACACCCTGCAGCCGGCCTCGGCGCTGGCGGTGGCCGACGGCGTGCAGAGCATCCTGGTGGCGGGGCTGCAGACCCTGCCGGCGGCACGTTCACCGGCCCTGAGCCAGCTCACCGCCTACCACCTGGCGCGGGTCAAGCGGCGGATCGACGAACAGCTGAGCGACCCGACCCTGTCGGTCGCCAGCCTGGCGGCCGATCTGGGCGTGTCCGAGAGCCACATCCACCGGCTCTTCAAGGGCGAGCCGCTGACCGTCTCGCGCTACATATGGGAACGCCGCCTGGACGCCTGCGGCCGCGACCTGCTGGAGCCGCGCCTGGCCGGCCGGCCGCTGGCCGACATCGCCTACGGCCGCGGCTTCAACGACGCGGCGCATTTCAGCCGGGCCTTCCGCGACCGCTTCGGCTGCTCGCCGCGGGAGTGGCGGCAGCAGCGGATGCACTGACTCAACGGCCCGAGAAGCGCGGCTCGCGCTTCTCCACCCAGGCGGCCTGCCCTTCGCGCAGGTCCTCCGAGTGGTCGCAACGCGCGATGTCGGCCTCCAGCTCCGCCGGCACGAGCGTGTTCGTCGCGATGCGGTTGAGGTGCCGCTTCATCCCCAGCAGGGCCAGCGGCGCCAGGCCGGCGAGCGTGTGCGTCAACCGGGTGGCCGCCGCGTCGAGCGCGTCCGGCGCCACCAGATGCGTCAGGAAGCCGATGCGCTTCATCTCTTCGGCATCGATCTTCTCGGCGGTGAGGAAGAGGCGCTTGGCCGTGTCGACACCGAGCCGGCTGACATAGCGCTCGAGGCCGCGCCGGTAGAAGTGCAGCCCCAGCCGCGCCGCCGGCATGAACATGTCGATGCCGTGCACGCCCAGGCGGAAGTCGCAGGCCAGCGACAGGTCGGTCGCGCCGCCGTAGACGCTGCCGTGCAGCAGCGCCACGGTGACCGGGCGGGCGTCTTCCAGCGCGTTGACCATGGTCTCGAAGGGCGCCTCGCGCTTGCCGCCGATGCCGCGGATGTCGTAGCCGCTGCAGAAATACCTGCCGCCGGCCCGCAACTGCAGCACCAGGACGCCGGGCTCGGCATTCACCGTGGCGATGTGCGCCGAAATGGTGGCCAGGTCGTCGGCGTTCAGCCGGTTGGCATGGGCCGGGCGGCGCAGCGTGATCGTGGCGACCGGGCCGGCGATCGACAGTTCGGGCGTGTCATTGATGGGGCTGTTCATGACACCGATGGTGCCAGCGCCTGGCCGGCTCCTTGACCGGAGCCTGACCGCGTCTTAAGCAGGGACTAAGGGAAAACCCTATAATCGACCCTCATCAGTACAAGTCAAGACGTATAGGAGGACGCAATGTCCAAGATCTTCGAAATTTTCAAGTCCCTCATCTCGACGGACGACCAGGCCCAACGGCGTGAAGAAGAGGCCTACCTGGCCCAAGCGGTCGACAACTACGACCTCGAACGCCGCATGCGCGTCATCGACCGCGGCCAGCGCTACCTGTAATCCTCCCGGCACAGGCCGAGGTCTTGTCCAGCTTCAGGAACAGGTCCCGGTCGGGCGAGAAATTGGCGTGCAGCGGCAGCAGCGCGCCGCCCAGCGCCCGCGCATCCGAGCCGGTGGTGCCGGGCAGCAGCTGCGGGCATTCGACGCCTTCCCAGTTGTAGCTTTCGCGGGCGCCATGCAGCGCCTCCAGCAGCGCGGCGAGCAGCCGGCGGCTGAAAGAGCCGTCGATGATCACGCCTTCCAGGTCGAGCAAGCAGGCCGCACCGTGGATCGCGAACATGATTGCCGGTACCGCCTCGTCCAGCCATTGCCGGGTCAGCGGCAGCCAGGGCGCCTGCAGTGCCCGGTCGTCGGCCACCGCGGCGGCGTCCAGCCCGGCCGCCTCGAAGCGGCGCTCCAGCGCGATCAGCGAAGCCACGCTCAGCAGTTGAGGGGGCGAATCCGCCGCGTCGCCGGGCGTGCTGCTGCGCAGCGCCAGTGAACCGACCGCGCCGGCATTGCCGTTGAGGCCGCCGCGCAGGTGGCTGTCGATCACCAGGCCACCGCCGATGAAGGTGTCGACGAAGATGTAGACGAAGCTGCGCACGCTGCGCCCGCGCCCGGCCACCAGTTCGGCCACGCAGGCGGCCGCGGTGTCCTTCACGAAGGTGACGGGCAGGCTCGACAGCGCCGCGATCCGGGACCGCACGTCGGTGCGGCTCCAGGCCTCGGCACGGTCGCTCTCCACGCCCAGCAGGGTCTGCCAGCCGCCGAGCGACAAGGGCGCCGCGATGCCGATGCCTTGCAACCGGGCCAGCCCGGCGGGCCCGAGCAGCGCCCGGAATTCCTCCAGCCGCGTCGCCACTTCGCCGAACACCGCGTCCGGCGTCGGATAGTCGTAGCTCAGCGTGCTGCGCGCGCGCACCGCGCCGGTGAAGTCGACCAGCAGCATGTCGACGCTGCGGCGGCCGAGCTTGATGCCGATCGAGAAGGCACCGTCCGGATTCAACGCCAGCGGCACCGACGGCTGGCCGACCTTGCCGCGCAGCAGCGCGCCACGCAGCAGCAGGCCGTCGTCCAAGAGCCGCTTGGTGATGAGCGAGATGGTCTGCGGCGTGAGCCGGGTCAGCCGCGCCAGCTCGGCGCCCGGCATCGCGCCGTGGTTGCGGATCGCCTGCAGCACCACACGTTCGTTGTATTGGCCGAGGCCGCCCTGGCTGGAGCCGCGCGGCCGCAGCCGGCCCGCTTCGGGCGGGTCGGCTGCAGCCGGGTTGGAAGGCGCGGGCATGCCGTGCGCGGAACCGCTCAGGCCAAGCATTCGGCCGGCAGCTGGTCGGGCGAGAGTGCGCCGGTCATCACGGCGACCGTGTCGCTCATGCTGATCTTCTTCGGGTTCAGCACCGCCCCGCGCTTGCCCAGGCGGGCCACGTGGATGCGGTCGGCGATCTCGAAGACGTGCGGCATGTTGTGCGAGATGAGCACCACCGGCAGGCCCTTGTCGCGCACCCGGCGGATCAACTCCAGCACCATGTTGCCTTCCTTGACGCCGAGCGCCGCGGTCGGCTCGTCCAGGATGACCACGTGCTCGGCGAAGGCCGCCGCGCGCGCCACCGCGACGCACTGGCGCTGGCCGCCCGAGAGCGTCTCGACCGCCTGCGTCATCGAGCGGATGCCGACCTTGAGGTCGTTCATGCGGGCCACGCTCATCTCGAGCATCCGCTTCTTGTCGAGCATGCGCAGCACGTTGCCGGCGAAGCCCTCGCGCCGCACCTCGCGGCCGAGGAACAGGTTCTCGGCGATGGTCATCGCAGGCGCCACCGCCAGGTCCTGGTAGACCGTCTCGATGCCCACGCGGCGGGCGTCGATCGGGCCCTTGAAGTGGATCACCTTGCCGTCCAGCAGGATCTCGCCCTCGTCGGGCACCGTGGCGCCCGAGAGGCACTTGATCAGCGAGGACTTGCCGGCGCCGTTGTCGCCGATGACCGCGAGGATCTCGCCGGCGCGCAGTTCGAAGTCGGCGCCGTCGAGCGCGGTGACCTGGCCGTAGCGCTTGATCAGGCCCTTGGCCTGCATCACCAGGCGCGGTGTCGTCGAAGTGGGTGAAGGAGTGGACATCAGCGGCCTCCGCGACGAGAGAGTTGATCGACCGTGACCGCGACGATCACCAGGATGCCGGTGATCAGCACCTGGTACACCGAGGACACGCCCATCAGCGTGAGCCCGTTGCGCAGCACGCCCACCACCACCGCGCCGACCAGCGAGCCGAACAGCACGCCGCGGCCGCCGAAGAGGCTGGTGCCGCCGAGCACCACCGCGGTGATCGCGTCGAGGTTCTCGGTCTGGCCGGCGTTCGGATCGCCGACGCCGGTGCGGGCCACCGACATCAGCGAGGCGATGCCGTAGATCACGCCGGCCATCACGTAGACGCCCAGCAGCACCTTCTCGGGCGGGATGCCGACCAGCCGCGTCGCCTCGGGGTTGTTGCCGACCGCGTAGACGTGGCGGCCGGCCCCGGTCTCGCGCAGCCAGAACCCGACCCCGAGATAGAGCAGGATCATCACCACCGTGCCGTAGGCGACGTTGGTGCCGCCGACCGGGAAGGTGCGGCCGAGCCAGCTCATCATCTCGGGCACTTCGGTCACCGTCTGCGCGCCCGAATAGAGCTGGGTGATCGCGAAGGCGATGTTGAAGGTGCCCAGGGTGACGATGAACGGCGGCAGCTTGATGCGGGTGACCAGCAGGCCGTTGATCAGCCCGAAGATAGCCGTCACGACGATGCCCGCCACGATCGCCAGCGGTGCCGGCACCCCGTTGTCGGCCGCCAGCTTGGTCATCACGATGCTGCCGAGCGCCATGATCATCCCGCACGACAGGTCGATGCCGGCGGTCAGGATGATCAGGGTCTGACCGATCGCGATCACGCCGACCACGGTCACCTGCTGGAGGATCAGCGAGAAGTTCTCGCCGCTGAAGAAGTGGTCGGTCGTCGCGCCGAACGCGATGCAGGCGATGAGCAGCGCGATGAAGGGCCCGAGCTGCCCGATCGGCGGCAGCTTCTCTTTCAGTGTGGTGGCCATGGTGGCTTCCGGTTCAGCGCGGCGCGCTTACTTCTTGCCCCAGCAGAGGTCGTGGCCGACGGTGGTGTCCTTGCTCTCGACGCCGGCGATCGGCTTGGCGGCGATCAGGGTGGCACCGGTGTCGGTGTAGCCGCTGGCCTTCTTGCCGGTGCTGGCGTATTCGACGCCGGCGTCGACGCCCATCGAAGCCATCTTCAGCGGGTATTGCTGCGAGGTGGCGGCGATCTTGCCAGCGGCGACGTCCTTGATGCCGTCGCAGCCGCCGTCGATCGAGACGATCATCACGCTCTTCTCCTTGCCGGCCTTCTGCAGCGCGTTGTACGCACCGGCGGCGGCGGGCTCGTTGATCGTGTAGACGAGGTTGATGTCCGGGTTCTTCTGCAGGCAGTTCTCCATCGCGGTCTGGCCCTTGGCGTGGTCGCCGTAGGTGTCGGCCGAGCAGACCACTTCGGCCGGCTTGGCCAGTTCGTTGGTCTTGGCGTCGTTGCTGGCGAGGCCGAAGCCCTGCAGGAAGCCGTTGTGGCGCTGGGCGCCGACCGGGTTGCCCGGGAACAGGTCGAGCGTCGCGATCTTCACCGGCTTGCCGGCGAAGGAGGCCTTGGCGTATTGGCCGATCAGCACGCCGGCCTTGTAGTTGTCGGTGGCGAAGAGCGCGTCGACGGCGCTCAGCGGATCGGTCGGGCTGTCGAGCGCGATGACCATCACGCCCTTGTCCTGCGCTTTCTTGATCGACGGAATGATCGCCTTGGCGTCGCTCGGGGTGATCAGGATCGTCTTGGCGCCGGCGGCGACCATGTTCTCCATCGCCGAGACCTGGCCGGCGTTGTCGCCATCGACCTTGCCGGCGCCGGTCATGAGCTTGGCGCCCTTGACCTTGGCTTCCTCGCTGGCGCCTTCCTTCATCTTGACGAAGAAGGGGTTGGTCTCGGTCTTGGTGATGAGACCGATGACCGGCTGGTCGGCGGCGAAGGTGGCCAGGGGCGCGGCGATGGCCAGCGAGGCGAAAGTGGCTGCGAGCGTGAGCTTTTTCATGGGATTGTCTCCAGAGGTGTTTGGAAAGTATCGAGGGCGGGCAACAGAGTTTCGGCAATCAGAGTTAATAAATCAAGTGGATTGATTAATGGAAAACCCGGAGAGGGTTCCAAGCGGTCTGGTGGCCGGCAAGGCATGTGATCAAGCCTCATGTTGACAACGCCAGAGTCGCTGAGTAAATTGCAAATAATACGAATACGTAGCGATTCGATGCTGCAGGGCGTTTTCGTTGCCGTCCCTTCCCACGTACCTGGAGTAACCATGATTCGTTCCTCGATCAAGCGTGTGCTGGCGGTCGTCGGCGGCCTGACGATGATGTCCGTGCCGCCTCTGGCCCTCGCCCAGCGGCCGGTGCCGCCAGGGCAGCCGGTGCGGATCGCGATCGCCCTCTTCGGCCCCCACCCGACGCTGCAGCAGGTCGTCGACGGCTTCAAGCAGGAACTCGCCGCCGAGGGCATCGTGGCGACCTACGACGAGGGCAACGTCAACTTCGACCGTTCCCTGGCCCCCCAACTGCTGACGCGGCAGGCGGCCGCCAACCCGGCGCTGATGCTGACCGTCACCACGCCGATGACCCAGGCGGCGCGGCAGACCCTGGCCAGCCGGAGCTTCCCGATCGTCTTCGCGCCGGTGACCGACCCGGTCGCGGCCAAGCTGGTGCCGTCCTGGGAGCATGGGGACGCGCTGATGACCGGCGTCTCCAACCTGCCTGACCTCGACGCCACCTGCGATTTCATGAAGGCGCTGCTGCCGACGGCGAAGCGGCTCGCCGTCATCTACAACCCGGGCGACGACAGCGACGTCGCCTTCGTCAACCGTCTCGAGAAGACGGTCGGCGCGCATGGCCTGGAACTGGTCAAGGTCGGCGTCGACAACGTCAACGACATCGGCCCGCGCGTCCAGTCGCTGCAGGGGCGGGCGGACATGCTGTTCGTGCCCGCCTCCAGCCTGCTGCAGCCGGCCGGCGCGGCCATCGCCTCGGTCACCAACCGGATCAAGATGCCGGTCTTCAACAGCAACACGGCGCAGGTCGTGAATCACCAGTTCCTCGCCGCCCTGTCGGTGGACTGGACCCGCATCGGCATCAACGCCGGACACATGGGCGCCGAGATCCTCAAGGGCAAGCGGCCGGCCGACCTGCCGGTGTCGCTGCCATCGCGGGCCGACCACGAGATGAAGATCAGCGCCCAGCGCATGGCCGATCTCGGGATCAGCCTGCCGCCTTCGCTGAAGGACTGCAACTGCGTGGTCAAGTAGGGCGCCAGATGGTCGAACTGCGCGGCGCCACCGTCGTCTTCCATGCCGGCACGACGGACGAGAAGGTGGCGCTCGACGACCTGAGCCTCACCCTCTCCGATGGCAGCTTCACCGTGGTGGTCGGCACCAATGGCGCCGGCAAGAGCACCTTGCTCAATGTCCTGGCGGGGCCGGGTGGCGGGCGCGGCGGCAGCCTCTCGATCGACGGCACGGACATCACGAGCTGGGGCGTCGCGCGCCGGGCCTCGATGATCGCGCGCGTGTTCCAGGACCCGATGGCGGGCACCGCCCCGGCGCTCACGGTCGAGGAAAACCTGGCGCTGGCCAGCATGCGCGGCAAGAGCCGCGGTTTCTCGATGGCCTTGAATCGCAGCCGCAAGGCGCAGTTCGCGCAGCAACTCGCCACCTACGGCCTCGGGCTCGAGAAGCGCATGACCGCACCCGCCGGCATGCTGTCGGGCGGCCAGCGCCAGGTGCTGGCGCTCATCATGGCGACCTTCGGCGCGCCGCGGCTGCTGCTGCTCGACGAGCACACTGCCGCGCTCGATCCCAGGACCGCCGCGCTGGTCATGACGGCGACGCAGCGCATCGTGACCGCCGAGCGCCTGACGACGCTGATGATCACGCACAACATGCAGCACGCGGTCGATCACGGCGATCGGCTGCTGATGATGGAGGCCGGGCGCATCAAGCACGACCTTGCCGGCGCGGACAAGGAGGGCCTGAGCGTCCCGGAGATCGTGAAGCGCTTCAGCGTCGCCTCCGACCATCTGCTGCTGCAGACCACAGGCTGAGGCGACCATGGAATTCCTGGCTGTCTATGCGAACCTGATCCCGATCACGCTGGTCCAGGGTCTGGCCTACGCATTCGTCGCCGTCGGGGTCATGATTCCTTTCCGCATCATCAACCTGCCGGACCTTTCCAGCGAAGGCAGCTTCCCGCTGGGCGGATGCGTGGTGGCGATGCTGATCACGGCCGGCCTGCATCCGCTTCTGGGTACCCTGGTGGCCTTGCTCTGCGGCTTCGCGGCCGGCGCGGCCACGGCACTGATCCACCTGAAGTTCAAGGTGCATTCGCTGCTGGCCGGCATCTTGACGGTCACCATGCTGTGGAGCGTCAACCTGCGCATCATGGGCAAGCCCAATACGCCCCTGTTCGGGCTGCCCAACGTGTACGACTGGCTGAGCCCGGCGATTGCCGGCAGCCTGCTGCTGCAATGCCTGCTGTTCCTGGCCCTGCACCTGTCGCTGATCGGACTGCTGTGGTGGGGCCTGCAGACGCATGCGGGCCTGGCCCTGCGTGGCGTCGGCGCCAACGTTCGGCTGGCGCCTGCGCTCGGCATCCATGCGGTGCGCTACACCGTGATCGGCTTCGGCCTGGCCAACGCGATCACCGCGGGCGCCGGTGCCCTGGTCGCGCAGAGCCAGGGCTATGCCGACGTCAGCATGGGTTTCGGGATGCTGGTGAACGGCCTGGCCTCGGTGATCATCGGCGAGGCGATCACCGGACGCCGCCGCCTGCTCGCGCAACTCTGCGCGCCGGTGGTGGGCGCGATCGTCTACTACCAGCTCGGCTCGTTGGCCCTGTCGCTCGGGCTCGCGCCATCGGATCTCAAATTCGCAACCGGTGTCTTCGTGCTGGCGACGATCGGCTGGCCTGTGCTGACCGGCCGCCGCGGCGGCGCCAGTCTCGGTGCCTGACATGACCATGATTCCCTCTCCCGATCCCGCCTGGCTCGATCAGCAATACAACGCATTGGCCGCGAATCCGGATGCGCCATCCATCTTCGCGCGCTGGGCCGCGGCTTCGGCCGAGGCGAGGGCGAAGGCCGGCCATCAAGCCGATCGGCGCTATGGCCCCGGGGCCCGGCAGACCATGGACTGGTTCGATGGCGGGAGGGCGGACGCGCCGGTGCTGGTGTTCATCCACGGTGGCTTCTGGCGCGGCTCCGACAAATCATTTCATTCGTTCATCGCACCCGCATTTCTGGCCAAGGGCTGCGACGTGGTGCTGCTCAGCTACGACCTATGTCCCACGATATCGATGCAGGCGCTGGCGCTGCAGGTGGTCGATGGCCTGGCGCACATCCATCGCGAACTTCGCGCGCGCGGCCGTGGGTCCGCGCGGATCGTGGTCGCCGGTCACTCGGCAGGTGGACACCTCGGCGCCATGATGCTGGCGTGCGATTGGCAACGGGTCGGTCGGGACCTGCCCGCCGGTCTGGTCACGCGAGTGCTCGCGATCTCCGGGCTGTTCGATCTCGAGCCCTTTCGGCATGCGCCGTTCCTGAAGGACGCCGTCCGGCTGGATGCCGAGTCGGTGCGGCGCCTGAGTCCGGTCCGCTTTGCAGCGCCGGTCGGTCGCGTCCTCCACGCCGCCGTCGGCGCGCTGGAGAGCAGCGAGTTTCACCGGCAGACGGCGGCGCTGGTCGAGTCCTGGGGAACCGGCGTGGTGCCGGTTTCCATGTCCCTGGCCGGCAAGAATCATTTCACCGTCCTGGACGATCTCGCCAGTCCGGGCACGCGGCTGCACGGTACGGCCTGCGACCTGCTCGGCATCGACCCCTGAAAGGCTCCCATGCGCATCGGCATCATCGGCTACGGCTACATCGGCAGGCATGTCGTCAACGAGATCGGCAAGGGGTCGGCACCGGGCCTGGCGCTGGCCTTCGTCCATGCGCGCAGGCCGGAGCAACTGGCGGCGCTGCCGCAGGCGCTGCGCGCCGACCGGCTCGACGACATCGAACGCTTCGGTGCCGAGCTGATCGTCGAATGCGCGCATCCCGAGATCACGCTCCGCCACGGCGCGCAGTTCCTGCGCCATGCCGACTATCTGCCCCTGTCCGTCAACGCGCTCGGCGACGAGCGCACCGAAGCCGCGTTGCGAGATGCGGCGATCCAGAGCGGGCATCGCCTGCTGATCCCGCACGGCGCGTTGATCGGCCTCGACAACCTGGTCGAGGTGCGCGGCAACTGGGCAGAGGCGACGATCACCTTCCGCAAGCATCCGGACAACATCGATTTTCGGGATTCGGGCATCGATGGCGCGTCGATCGACGGCGTGCGGGTGCTGTACGACGGCCCGGTGCGCGGCATCACCCGGCTCTTTCCGCGCAACGTCAATACCATGACCACCTTCGCGCTGGCGACCGTGGGGCTCGACCGCTGCCGTGGCGTGCTGGTCGCCGATCCGTCGCTCGATGTCGCGATCGCCGAGGTGCGTGCCGTCGGGCTGGACGGGTCGGTCCATGAATCACGCAAGGTGGTGCCGGTGGTCGGCGTCTCGGGCACCGAGATGCTGGCGTCGCAGCTCGGCTCCATCGTCCGGGCTTCGGGCGCCAGGTTGCCGGGTCTGCAATTCGTCTGATCGCGCGTCGCCTTGACCAAGACATCGGCCTTCCGGCTGCTCCATCATCTGCCGCACCTGCTGCGCCGGGCCCACTTCGAGGCCGACGCCGTGTTCGTGGAGATGCACGGCACCGACGTCACTTCGCGCCAGCTGGCGTTGCTGGCAGCGGTCGGGCGACAGCCGGGTGCCTCGCAAAGCCACGTCGCCCTGGAGATCGGACTCGACCTCAACACCTGCAGCGACCTTGTCACCCGCACCATGGCCAAGGGCTTGTTGACACGACGGCGCTCGGAAGTCGACGCCCGCAGCTTCTGCCTGGACCTCACCGCCGCGGGTCGGAAAGTGGCGACCGAGGGCATGGCCGCGGCAGGTGCCTACGAGGCGGCCGTGGCGCGCCGGCTGTCGGCCGAGGAACTCAGGCAACTGGTCACCCTGCTGCGCAAACTGCTTGGCTTTTCCTGAGCTGCAGGCGGCGCCGAAACGGGACGCTTGATTTCTGGCCAAGTCGGAGTCCGGAGGTGAGGGCGCCTTCCTGTTATGCGGCCGTTTGCGGCAGCAATAGTCCCGAATACGAAGAGTCGTCCATCGCGCACATCGAGTCACCAAGAGCGGCGTGAGGGTTCTACCTAGTAACGTTAAGAGGTGTTACTAGAGGTGACTTACGTTACATTGGTCAGGAAGCGGTCAGTGGGTGACCGAACCCACGAAGTGCACGGGACATGTGCACAAAAAAAATAGCGCGAGGACGCATGAAGAAAATTCGAGCCCTGTCTGGGGGCGTAGCCATGTTCACGGCGATGGCAATTGCCGGGTGTGGCGGAGGGGGAGCATCCGGCTTGGGGAGCATTGGTGCAGGAGGGACTCAAACGCTCAGCCTTGCTTCGGGGAATTCCAATGTCACCGGTAACGGCACCGGCACGACCACCGGCACTGGCTCCGGGAGCACCTCCAACACCAACACGAACACTGGAACAGGCACGAGCACCGGCGCGGGTAATGGAGCAGGGTCGGGGTCGGACAATGGGACAGAGGCCGACCTCACGGGCCCCGGCACTGGTGCCGGCACCGGGACAGTGCCGGTGACCACCGGTCTGACGCCCTACAGAAACTTCGCGCTCGCCTGGAGCCATGCCGAGATCTTTGCGCTCGCCGACGCGAATCCTGCGGCCGGATCGGCTGTTGCCTGGCGGATGATCAACCTTACTCCCGAGCTTCTTGCTTCTCTGCACCACACCGCGAGCGGGAACCTTCACTACGACGCGGGCAACGATCGCCTCTACGTGGCTTTCGGGGGTGGCGTCCTGGTGTTCGACCAAGCAAGTACCAGTGCCGGAAGCCTGCCGCCGGCAAGAGTCATCACTCCAGCCGGAAGCTACGCTGGCACCTCCGGATTCACGGGCTCGATGCAGTTCGATGCTGCCACCGATACGATTTGGTTGCCTGAGGACGGCGCGGACGGGAATGAATATCTGCTTCAGATCTCAAATGCGAGCAGCGCAAATGGCACGGTGACGCCAACGAACGAGTACGCCGTTCCCGTCGGGGAGAACGGTCGGTTCGTCATCGATTCCCAGCGCTCACTCCTCTACGTTGCAAATGGCGCAACCATCATGCGATTCGAGATGAACCTGCTCCAGGCGGGGCCCCTGGCCCCGGGGCACACGGTCAATCAAGGTGGAACGAGCTTCACGATTCCTGGTACGTCACCGTTCGATAACGGCGACGGCCTCGCAATCGACTCGGCGCAGGACCGCCTTTTTCATGCCGACGCCTTCAATGGCTTGCACATCATCGATGGAGCCAGCACCGCCACGAGCGCCACGCTTGCGTTGACCACCATCCCGTTGACCAACCCGGTTTCGGCGACGTACGACGCTGCCAATGATCGTCTTTGGGTGGGCGGTTCTGCTTCTAACGCCTGGGTCTTCAACAACGCGAGCACCATCAATGCTGCTACGCCAGTGCCCGCACCGGTGACATTCGGGCCAGCGCTGCCAGCGCCGGACCCGAACGACACGACCAAGGACGTCGTTCTGATGACGGGCTTTGCATTTCCTTGATCGACGGCGACGGTGTGAGCGGCGGACTCCGTCGGCGCGGCGACTCGGCAATTCCCGGCCATCGATCTTGGTGCCGAATTCGAGGGAGGTGCCGGTCGCCAGTTGCGCGCCCGCCTGATCAGCGCGCAATGGCGTCGAGGTCCCGCAAGTCGCCGGCGACATGATCGTCGGCTCCGAGGGCGTCACGCATTGGTGGGAGAACCGAAGCGGTGCGCCGGCGGTGCTGCTGCCGGTGGATGTGTTCGAGCCTTGACGGCGGAGCGGACGCACCGCGCCGAGCGCACCAGGCCCTACGCTCAGGCCTCGAACGAAGCGCGCTCCGTGTCGAAGGTTCGAACAATCCGTTCGGCCACGGTGCGCACGGGCAGGTCGCGGCGGCCGAGGCGGCGCGTGACCATCCACACCTCGCGCTGCGGCGGCGTGACGCCCAGCTTGCAGATGCGCAGGCCTTCCTCGGCTCTTCCGATGTAGTGGGGTAGCAGCGCCAGGCCCACGCCGGAACTCGCCGCCGTGGCCTGGGACACCTGGTTGTTGGCCCGGAAGGCGAGGCGCGCCTGCGGAAAGTTTCTCGCGAGCCAGATCGCCTCGGGGAGATGCGAATGGGCTTCATCGAAGCCTATGAACGAGACGTTCCCGCCCGCTTCCGCACGATCGCAGACGGCCGGCGTGCCGTAGAAGGCATAGCCCATCGTGACGAGCAGTTTCGCGATCAGGTCGCCGTCCTTGGGGCGGTCCAGCCGGATCGCCAGGTCGGTCTCACGGCGCTCGAGGCTCACGTAGCGCAACTCCGTCGCAAGGTCGATGTCGAGACCGGGGAACTCGATCGGAAGGTCGGCCAGCCTGCGAACGAGAAAGCCCTGTGCAAGCCCCGGCGGTGCGTTGATGCGAACGACGCCCTTGGGCGCGCCGTCGGAGGCTTCGCGGCCCAGCGCCTGCACCGCGATCTCCATGTCGCTGACCGTCGCCAGGGTCTGGGTGCCGGCAGATGTCAGCGCGTAGCCGTCGACGCGGCGATCGACCAGCTTCCTGTCGAGCGTGGCTTCCAGCGAAAGCACTCGCCGGGAGATCGTCGCGTGGTTGACCGACAAGGCCCGTGCGGCGGCGGACAGGGTTCCGTGACGCCCCAGCGCGAGGAAGGCGCGAAGGTCTTCCCAATCGGGTGCTGTGCGTTTTTTCTCAGCCATCGAGAAAGGATAGCGAATTCCCCGAGCAGCCGCGCGGCGCTAACTTGGCGCTGTTCGAATCAGCAAAGGAAACCATCATGGACAACAAGCAGAAGGTTGCGATCGTCACCGGCGCCTCGCAAGGCATCGGCGCCGGCATCGTTCGGGGCTACCGCGACGCGGGATTCGTGGTCGTCGCGAACGCCGCAACATCGAGCGATCCGACGACGAAGGCGTGATCGCCGTGCCCGGTGACATCGGCGATCGCGACGTTGCGCAGCGCGTGGTGCACGAAGCCGTCGAGCGCTTCGGAAGGGTCGATTCCCTGATCAACAATGCGGGCGTCTTCATCGGGAAACCCTTTGTCGACTACTCGGCGGATGATCTGCAAAAGGTCCTGCATGTGAACATCGCGGGCTTCTTTCACATGACTCAAATCGCGCTTCGGCAAATGCTCGAGCAAGGCCGTGGGCATGTCGTGCAGATCACCACGACCCTGGTCGACCAGGCGAACTCCGCCATTCCGTCGGGCCTCGCGGCGCTGACGAAGGGCGGTCTCGATGCGGCGACTCGAGGCCTCGCGATCGAATATGCGGGGCGCGGCATTCGCGTGAACGCGGTGGCGCCCGGGATCATCAAGACGCCGATGCACGCCCCGGAGACCCATGAATTCCTCGATAGGATGCATCCGGTCGGCCGCATGGGTGAGGTCGGGGATATCGTCGATGCGGTTCTTTACCTGGAGCGTGCGACGTTCGTCACCGGCGAAGTGATTCATGTCGACGGCGGTCAGCACGCCGGACACTAGCCTCGGGCCGCTGCGCAGCCGCAATCCCTTGTTCGGAATCAGGAGAAGAAGATGTCGAAGACCGAGAGAAACCGGATCCTGGACTTGCTGGGCATCGAACTGCCCATCATCCAGGCGCCGATGGCGGGTGCGACCACACCCGAGATGGTCATCGCGACGAGCCAGGCCGGCGGCCTCGGCTCCTTGCCCGCCGCATTGCTGTCGGCCGAGCAGGCCAGGGCCGACCTCGATCGGATCCGGGCCGCGACGTCCAGACCGATCAACCTCAACTTCTTCACGCATGTCCCCAAGACCGTGAGTGACGAGCAACTCGACCGATGGCGCGCGGCCCTGTCTCCCTACTACGCGGAACTCGGCCTCGACGTGTCGGCGCCGATGCCGACCTCCAACCGCGCGCCCTTCGACGACGCGTTCTGCTCGATCGTCGAAAGCCACAAGCCGGAAGTCGTCAGCTTTCACTTCGGCTTGCCGGGCGACGAGCGGCTGTTGTCGAGAGTGAGGCGCACGGGCGCGAAGATCATCGCCTCCGCCACGACCGTGGCCGAGGCGCGCTGGCTCGTCGAGCGAGGTGTCGATGCGGTGATCGCCATGGGGCTCGAAGCAGGTGGCCACCGAGGCAACTTCCTGAGCGACGACATGGGCACGCAGGTCGGGACGATGGCCTTGGTTCCGCAGATCGTCGATGCGGTCGACGTGCCCGTGATCGCTGCGGGCGGCATCGCCGACCGTCGAGGCGTGCAGGCCGCGTTCGCGCTGGGCGCGTCGGCGGTCCAGGTGGGAACGGCCTACCTGCTGACACCCGAGGCCAAGGTCTCCGCATTCCATCGCGCGGCCCTGCTCGCCGCTGTCGATCATCAGACCGCGCTGACCAACCTGTTCACGGGGCGTCCGGCGCGTGGATTCGTCAATCGGCTCATGCGCGAGGTCGGGCCGATATCCGCGATCGCACCCGGCTTTCCGCTGGCCGGCGGCGCCTTGATCCCCTTGCGGGCGGTGACCGAGAAGGCGGGTGTCTCGGACTTCAGCAACATGTGGGCGGGTCAGGCGGCGAGCCTGGCGCGCGAGCGTTCGTCGGCGGAACTCACGCGCCATCTGGCTGGCGTGGATGGCGCTGCGCCGGCCGCGTGAACCTCTGGAACGCGTCGCGAAGTCGATCACAAGCAGTTGAGATGACGGATGCTCGCGCCGGGTCGCATGGGTCCGGGCGGGTGTTCGAATCAGGAGTCCGCCTTCAGCGACCGGCCGTGCCACCGATGGCTGACGTGCGCCACCACCAATCCCGCCACGATGAAAGCGACGGCGACGGCGCTGATCTGCATCAGGTGCCCGTGCGCGACCATCGGGCCTCCGATGCCGGCGCCGATGGCCTGCCCGATGTAGATGGAT
Source organism: Xenophilus sp. L33 (assembly GCF_009765735.1). Taxonomy (GTDB): domain Bacteria; phylum Pseudomonadota; class Gammaproteobacteria; order Burkholderiales; family Burkholderiaceae_C; genus Variovorax. The sequence continues at coordinate 34,302 of NZ_LMUW01000176.1, read as the reverse complement.
GAAGTGTTCAACGAAATCGATGCAGCCGTGAGTGCGGGCGCGACGTTCGCCAGGCGGGCCTGCTGCATCGAGTTGCTGGCCGCGAAGCCGAGGCCCCATGAAAGCAGGCCGGCGGTGACGACGACGATCGATCCCGCGCCGACGGAAAGCAGCGTCATCCCGACGAGCATCACGCCCAGGCTGGCGAGCGACGTTCGATAGGCGCCGATGCCGGGGACGATCCGGGTCGCGATCATGTTGCCCACGATCGTCATCACCCCGAACGCGACCATGTCGATGGCGATGCCGCCCGCGCCTTGCCCGGTGAGTGCGGCGAGCAGGGGCTTCAGGTAGGTCAGGAGAATGAATTGCGCCGCGCCCGAAAGAACCGTCACGAGCAGGATGAGGCGCAGGACCCCCGACCTGGCGATGGCGGCCCAGCTCGAGAGCGAGACGCGCACGCCCTTGACGCGGGCCGGCAGCTTCAGCGCCAGGAACACGGCGACGACGAGGCTGAGGATTCCCAGCACGGCATGCGCTTCGCGCCAGCCGTAGGTCGATGCGACGATCGACACCAGCGGGATGCCAAAGGCGACGGCGATGGAGTAGCCGAGGAACGCCATCGCGATGGCGGCGGGACGATCCTTCTCGCTCATCAGCACGGTCAGCGTGCCGGCGGCCTGCGGCGTGAAGATGGCCGCGATGGCCATCCCGATCAGACGCGCGCACAGCAAGGCCGTCCACGATGTGCTGGCCGCCGCGGCCAACTGCGACAGCGCGATCAGCACGACGGTCGACGAGAGCAGCCATCGGCGATCGATGCCGCTGGTGAGCCAGGTCATCAAGGGCGAACTGATGCAGAGCACGACGGCGCCGAGCGACACCAGCAGGCCGGCCACCTGGATGCCGATCCCGAAATGCCTGGCGATTTCCTCCAGCATGCCGGCCGGTCCGAAGACGGCCGAGGCGGTGATGAAGTTGCCCAGCAGAAGGGCAAGGATGATTCCGCGCTTGCTCATGAGTTCCCTGTTCCGTTCGAAGCACCGGGCTCGAATCCGTTGCGATGGCAACGCGAAACTCATCGTCTCGTCCGCGCAGCAGGCAGGACCTTAGAGGACTGCCGCGATCGACGGCAGTCCCCAAACGATCTCACCGGCTGTTCAAAAATTGTCAGGCGGCGGGCGCCACCGGCAAGAGCTCGTTCTGCGGGGCCAGCAGCAGCAGCACGCCTTGCACCGCGAGTTCGCGCTGCCTGTCGCGAACCGCCTCGTCGGCGAAGTCCACATCGAAGATCGTGCCGAAGGTCTGCCGGTTCGACACCCGGTAGATGCACAGCGCGCTGATCAGGTAGTGAAGATCGAGCGGCGTGATGTCGGGGCGGAAGCTGCCTTCCGCGATGCCGCGCTCCAGGATGCGCTCCAGCGTTTGCAGCACCGGCCGGTTCTTCGCCTTGATGCTCTGCGACATCTTCAGGAACGCGGCGTTGTTGATGTTCTCGATGCTGATGATCCGGCTGAACATCGGAAAGCGCTCGTGGTATTCGAAGGTGCTTTCGATGTAGGTGCGCAGGGTCTGCCGCGCTGGACCGTCGTGGTCGAGCTGGATGTTTTCCTCGGCTTCGCGGATCGATGAATAGACGTTCTCCATCACCGCGATGTAGAGGCCGTCCTTGCTGCCGAAGTAGTAATAGATCATCGCCTTCGACGTGCGGATGCGCTCGGCAATGGCGTCGACGCGCGCGCCCGTGAAGCCGTTCGTCGCGAATTCCTCGGTCGCGACGGCGAGGATTTCGCTCTTCGTCCTGTCGGCGGCCAGGTCTCGCTGATTGACCTTCTTGCGTTCGGTGGCTGCGTGGTTCGTGTCGTTCATGGTCATCGGATACCCGCGGATTCCCGGGCGAAGGTGATGTTCCCGGCGGCAGGAACAGGCCCGACTGTAGACGTTTGGATCCGTGGCCGGCGACGGTGGTGCATGGGCTTGACTTGCGACAACAACCAAGGGTTAACCCTATAAAGACTTCCTTTCACTTTGACTAACCTACTAGTTAGTCAATGAAATTTGCCGCTGGGTCGAACCGGTCTGCGGCTCTGGAAATACCTTGCAAGAACGAATCCCGCGGGCCGCGCCGAGCGCGCCGAAGCTGTCTCTCGCGCACCTCACTCTGATCGAACTGACCCCGCCGCAAGTCGTCGAAACGGCAGCGGCGGCCGGCTTCACCTCCGTCAATCTCCGACTGGCGCCGGTCGCACCCGGCGAGGCGCAGCACCCGATGATCGGCAACACGCCGATGAAGCGCGAGACCCTCGCCCGCATGCGCGACCTCGGCGTGGGCGTGCATGACGTCGAGATCGTCCGGCTCCTGCCCGACAGCCGCATCGCCGCGTACGAGGCCTTGCTCGAATGCGCCGGCGAACTCGGTGCGCGCTACATGCTGGTGGCCGGCGACAGCACGGACGAGGGCGCGATCGCCGAGCGCTTCGCGCAGTTGTGCGAGCTCGGCCGGCCCTACGGCGTTTCGATGGGCCTCGAATTCATGCCGTGGACCGGCATCAAGGACCTGCATTCGGCCCGGCGCGTGGTGGCCGCCGCGGGGCAAGGCGGCGTGATCGTCGACGCGATGCATCTCGACCGATCCGGCGGGTCGGCCGCCGACATCGGCACCCTGCCGGCCTCGATGCAGACCTACTTCCAGATCTGCGATGCGCCGGCCGAGCGGCCTACCGACGACCGGGGCCTGATCTTCCAGGCGCGCCGCGCGCGGCTGCCACCCGGCGCGGGCGGCCTCGACCTGGTGGCGATGGTGGCCGCCATCCCGGAGGGCAGCACGATCTCGATCGAGGTGCCGATGCATGGCCTGGACGGCCTGCTGGAGCCCCTCCCACGCGCGCGTATGCTGAAACAGGCCACCGAAGCGGTGCTGGCCCGGGCCGCCGCCCTGAAGTCGGGTGTCGACTCGCCTCTCGTCTAGAACGTCTCACCGGAACACACGCATGTCCTTGCGCGGCACAGCCTTCATCGTCATCTGGCACGACCTCATCGCCGGCTCCGAATCCGAATTCGAGCGCTGGCACACCGAAGAACACATGCCGGAGCGCCTGGGCGTGCCCGGCTTCCTGCGCGGCAGCCGCTACATGAACTGGAAGCAGTCGCCGCACGTGTGCTTCACGCTCTACGAACTGGCGCACATCGAGACCTTCCGCTCGCCGGGCTACCTGGCGCGGCTCAATGCACCGACGGATTGGTCGAACCGCGTGCAGCCATCGATGACGAACTTCCTGCGCGGCGCCTGCGAGACCGTGGTGTCGCTGGGCGACGGCACGGCCGGTGCCGTGGCGACGTTGCGCATCAGGATCGATGCCGAGGCCTCGCAGGCGTCGCGCGTCGACCTGGCCGTCGCCTCGTTCAAGGTCTTCGACCTGCCCGGCGTGACCTCGGTGCACCTCGGAAGCCACCAGGCGGCGCTGGCGAACGCACCGACCGGCGAGACCGCCATCCGGCCGCCGCCGTCGCAGACCGCCTTCGACTTCGTCTGGATCGTCGAAGCCGTCGACCTCGCCACGCTCGAGCGCGAAGCCGGTCGCATCGAAGCGCTCGCCACCGCCGCCGGCGCTGCGTCGATCGACTTCGCGGCCTACCAACTCGGCTTCCAATTGCGCGCGCCTGTCTGATCACATGAATACCTCCGAAGCGACATGGGACCGCCAGGTCGACTACGTCATCCTGGGCGCCGGCAGCGCGGGCTGCGTGCTGGCCAACCGCCTCTCCGAAAACGGCCGCTTCAGCGTGCTCCTGGTCGACGCCGGCCCGGCCGACCGCAACCCGTTCATCCACATTCCCGCCGGCTTCCTTCGATTGATCGAGAACCCGCAGCTGAGCTGGCGCTACCGCTCGGAGCCCACCGAGAGCGGCCGCGTCATCGGCTTCCCGCAGGGCAAGATGCGCGGCGGCACCGGCTCGATGAACGGCATTCTCTACGTGCGATCGGCGCCGACCGAGCATCGGGCCTGGGTCGCGCAGGGATGCGAAGGCTGGTCCTTCGAAGACGTGCTGCCCTTCTACGAGAAGATCGAGAACGTCGATGGCGCGGACCCGCAAAAGCCGCTGCCGGTGTCGACCTTCCTCGAATCGCACGCGCTGAGCGAGGCCTTCCTCGCGGCCTGCGGCGAGGAAGGCCTGACCGTGCGCAAGACGCTGAATGTGCCGGGCGAGCGTGAGGGCGCGGCAGCCTTCCACCAGAACCGCCAGGGACGCTACCGTGGCGGCCCCGGCCAGACCTACCTTCGGGTGGCCCGCAGCCGGCCGAACCTCGAGGTGATGACGGAAGCGCTGGCGCAGCGGGTGCTGTTCGACGGCACGCGCGCGATCGGCGCCGAGCTTCGGGCCGGCAGCCGCGTCCTGCGCGTGAAGGCCAGCCGGGAGGTGATCGTGTCCTGCGGCAGCTTCCGTTCGCCGCACCTGCTGCAGCTGTCGGGCATCGGCCCGGCGCCGCTGCTGCAGTCGCTGGACATCCCGGTCAAGGTCGACTGCGCCGCTGTCGGTGCCAACCTTCGCGACCACTATTCGGTGCGCCTGACGCAGCGGGTCGAAGGCGTCGGGACCCTGAACGAACGCACCCACGGGCTGGCGCTGGTCCCGGAACTGCTGCGCTATGCGTTGGGTGGACGCGGCCTGCTGACGCTCGGCGCAAGCACCTGCGCGGCCTTCGCGCGAAGCAATGAAGAACGCGACTCGCCGGACCTCCAGCTGAGCTTCGCGCCGGCCAGCTTCGAGCCCGGCACCTACGAGCTGGAGAAGCAGGGCGGGATGACCATCGCCGTCTACCAGTCCTACCCGCAGAGCAGCGGCTCGGTCATGGCGCGCAGCGCGGACGCCGCGCAGGCACCGGCGATCACGCCCAACTACCTGGCCGAGCCGGGCGACCGTGCGGCACTTCTGTCGGGTCTCAAGCTGGCGCGGCGCATCTTCGCGCAGCCGGCGCTGCGCCGATGGGGCATCCAGGAAACGCTGCCTGGCGCGCAAGTCGCTTCCGACACTGCGCTGCTCGACTACGCGGTGGCGACGGGCGTCTCCGGCTATCACATGGTCGGCACCTGCCGCATGGGCGGCGATGCGCAGTCGGTGGTCGATCCGCAATTGCGGGTGCGCGGCGTCGAGGGCCTGCGTGTGATCGACGCCTCGATCCTGCCGAGCTGCACCTCCGGCAATTCGAATGCGCCGACGATCATGGTGGCCGAGAAGGGCGCCGCCTTGCTGCTTGCCGATGCGAATGCCCGCGCCCACGCCCATGCCCACTGAACCGCTGCCGAAACCCATGAGTCCATCATCTTCCCGGTCTTCCCGGCAACCGCCCGCGAACGGCCGCGGCGACGACAGCTACGACCTGATCGTGGTCGGCGCCGGCTGTGCCGGCATGTCGGCCGCGCTCTTCGCCGCGATCGACGGCCTGAAGGTCCTGCTTCTGGAGCGGACCGAATGGGTCGGCGGCACCACCGCCCTGTCGGCCGGCGCCGTCTGGGTGCCGAACACGCAACTCGCCGATGGCTCCGGCGACACGCCCGAGAAGGCCGCGCGCTACCTCGAACTGGCCACCGAGGGCCGCAGTCCGGAGCGCCTGCGCAACGCTTTCCTGAGGCAGGGCGCCGAAGCCATCCGTGTCTTGCAGGCCGAGTCGGAAGTGCGGTTGCGCGCCTTCGCCTACCACCCGGACTACCTGTCGAGCCTCGAAGGCTCGACCACCTCGGGCCGCGTGCTGGAATCGCTGCCCTTCGACGGGCGGCTGCTCGGCGATGCCTTCGAACTGGTGCGTGCGCCGATCCCCGAGTTCACGGTGCTCGGCGGCATGATGGTCGACCGCACCGACATCGGCCACCTGCTGAAGCTGTCGCGTTCATGGCCTTCGCTGGCCTATTCGACGCGGCTAATCTGGCGCCACTTGCGCGACCGGCTGCGGCATCCGCGCGGCACGCGGCTCGTGATGGGCAACGGACTCGTGGGGCGGCTGCTTCTTTCGTTGCTGCAGCGAGGCGTTCCGATCTGGACGAAGGCGAACGTCTCGAGCCTCGACGAAGTGAATGGTCGCGTGGCCGGCGTGACGGTCTCGGTCGCGAGCGCGCCGCCGCGCAAGGTCTCGGCACGTCTGGGCGTGATCCTCGCTTCGGGCGGGTTCAACGGCCATCCCGAATTCCGCGCCAGGTTCATCTCGCCGGACGTGACGCATTCGCCGCGCGCGCCGACGTCGACCGGCGAACTCCAGGCGCAGGCCCTCGCGCTGGGTGCCCGCTTCGGCGACGCGCAGGTGAGCAGCGCCTTCTGGGCACCGGTGTCGGTGCAACAGCGCAAGGACGGGAGCACCGCGGTCTTTCCGCATTTCGTGCTCGACCGCGCCAAGCCGGGCACCCTGGTGGTGAGTCGCGCGGGCCACCGCTTCCTCAACGAAAGCTCCTCCTACCATCTCTTCGGCAAGCGGATGATCGAGGCCAACGCGGACGGAAGCAGCATCCCGGCCTTCCTGATCGCGGACCGTATGGCGCTGGTGAAGTACGGGCTCGGCATGGTCCGGCCCGGAGGGCGCGGCCTCGACGCCTTCCTTCGCAGCGGCTACCTGGTCGAGGCGCCGAGCCTGGCCGAACTCGCGCGCAAGCTCGACATCGACGCGAGCGGCCTGCAGCGCTCGGTGCGGCGCATGAACACCTTCGCGCGCAGCGGCATCGACGAGGACTTCCACCGCGGCTCGACCGTCTACGAGAAGAACCTCGGCGACGCGACGGTCCAACCCAATCCCACCTTGGGCGAAGTCGCGCATGCACCGTTCTATGCCATTCGCCTCTATCCGGGCGACATCGGCGCGAGCACCGGCCTGGTGACGGACGAGCAGGCCCGCGTCATGGCCGGGAACGCACCGATCGACGGGCTGTTCGCGATCGGCAACGATATGCAGTCGGTCATGGCCGGTGCCTATCCCGGCCCGGGCATCAACCTCGGGCCCGCCATCGCATTCGCCTATGCCGCGGTCAAGGCGGCGCAGTCGGTGCAAAGCGCCGCAGCAGCAATGGAGCATCGGCAATGAATCAATTCGACTTGAAGGACCGGGTCTGCGTCGTCACCGGCGGCTCGGGCGCCATCGGCCTGGCGATCGCGCGGCGTTTCGCGGCCTCGGGCGCCAGGATCGTCCTGTGGGACGTCAATGGCGAAGCCGCAGAGGCTGCGGTGCAAAGCGTGGGCGGCGGCCTGGCCTCGCGCGTCGACGTGACGGACCTGCAGAGCATCGAGGCGGCCGCGTCCGAGGCGCATGCGCGCTTCGGCTCGATCGACGTGCTGGTCAACGCGGCCGGCATCAACGGCCCGATCGGGCCGGTCGAGACCTATCCGCTGGACGGCTGGCGGCAGGTGATCGAGATCAACCTCACCGGCGTCTTCCTCTGCTGCCGGGCCACCGTGAAGTACCTGCGCGAGGCGCGTCACGGGCGGATCGTCAACCTGTCGTCGGTCGGCGGAAAAGAAGGCAATCCGAACCAGGGTGCGTACGGCGCATCGAAGGCCGGCGTCATCGCGCTCACCAAGTCGCTGGCCAAGGAACTGGCGGACACCGAGATCCGGGTCAACTGCGTGACGCCGGCGGCGATCGAGTCCGACATGCTGCAGAAGATGACGCCGGATGCGCGAGCCTTCGTGCTGGCCAAGATCCCGCTCGGCCGGCCGGGCAAGCCGGAGGAGGTCGCCTCGATGGTGGCCTGGCTGTCGACCGAGGAGTGCTCCTTCTCGACCGGCGCCGCCTTCGACCTCACTGGCGGCCGCGCCACCTACTGATGTCGATGCCAGCGCTTTCACTGGCCCACCTCACGGTGCTCGAGGTCGGGCCGCCGGAGCTCATCGACCTGGCCGCCGACGCGGGGTTCCGGGCGGTCGGCTTGCGCCTGGTGTCGCCGATGGCCGGTGGCATCGAATACCCGTTGAAGGCCGGCAGCGCGGGCCTGCGCGAGATGTGCCGGCGCATGCAGGAAAGAGGCGTGCAGGTCTCGGACATCGAAGTGGTCCGGCTCGCGGCGGACACCGACGTCACCGCCTACGCGGCCGTCTTCGAGGCCGGCGCCGAACTGGGCGCGCGTCGCGTGTGCATCAACGTCGACGACCCGGTGCGCACGCGCGTCATCGAGCGCTTCGCCGCGTTGTGCGACCTGGCGGCGCCCTTCGGGCTGTCGCTCGATGTCGAATTCATGATCTGGCGGCCGGTCGCCCGGCTGCAGGACGCCGTCGAGATCGTCGCCTCCGCGGCCCCTCCCAACGGCTTCGTGCTGGTCGACGCCTTGCATCTGACCCGCTCGGGCGGCGACGCTGCGGCGGTCGCAGCGATCGATCGCCGGCTGATCGGCAGCGTGCAGCTGTGCGACGCGCCCTTGCGGTCGCCGCCTCCGGAAGCCATCGTCGACGAGGCGCGCGGTGCCCGGCTGCTGCCGGGAGAGGGCGAACTGCCGCTGCTCGCCCTGCTGGCCGCGCTGCCCGACGAAGTGCCGCTGGCGGTGGAGGCTCCGATGTCCGCGCTCCATCCGGAACTGGGCCCGCTGCGGCGAGCCACCCTGGCGTACGAGGCGACCACGCGCCTGCTTCAGCGCCGAACCCGGCGCGACTGAAATCGGCTGGGCCCCCGACAAACAACGATCGCATCACAAAGGAAGACAAGATGACCCTCAGCACCACCGCGCCTCCCGCCTTCGCGGCCCACGCCGCCGGCAACAAGAACCCGAAGCGGGCGGCGATCGCCGCCTGGATCGGCAGTGCCCTCGAGTACTACGACTTCTTCATCTACGGCACGGTGGCGGCACTCGTCTTCCCGCGGATCTTCTTCCCGGCCGGCAATCCCACCGCGGCGACCTTCGCTTCGCTGGCCACCTTCGGCGTGGCCTATGCGGCGCGCCCGATCGGCTCCTTCCTGATGGGCCACTACGGCGACCGCCTCGGGCGCAAGCTCGTGATGGTCGGCACCCTGCTGATGATGGGCGTCTCGACCTTCCTGGTCGGCTGCCTGCCCACCTACGAGACGGCCGGGCTGCTGGCGCCGGCGCTGCTCGTGGTGCTGCGCATCCTGCAGGGCCTGTCGGCCGCGGGCGAACAGGCGGGCGCCAATTCGATGTCCTTCGAGCATGCGCCGGCACGCCGCCGCGGCTACTACACCAGCTGGACGCTCAGCGGCACGCAGGGCGGCCAGGTCCTGGCGCCCGCGGTGGTGCTGCCGCTGGCCGCGCTGCTGTCCGAGGACCAATGGCTTTCATGGGGATGGCGGGTGCCCTTCTGGCTGAGCGCGGTGGTGGTCGTGGTCGGCTACGTGATCCGGCGCACCCTGGAGGAATCGCCCGCGTTCAAGAGCGAGGCGCTCGAAGGCGAGGTGCCGAAGGTGCCGCTGAAGATCCTCTTCGTCGACTACCGCAAGGAACTGGTGCAGGTCTTCCTCGCGGCGCTGGTCGCCTCCATCGGAACGACCTTCGCGGTCTTCGCGCTTTCCTTCGCGACCAGCAGGGCCCAGGCGCATCCGATCGGCACCTCGACCATGCTGTGGATCGCCGTGTGCGCCAACCTGGTGGCAGTGGTCACGATTCCGATGTGGGCGTCGCTCTCGGACCGCGTCGGGCGCAGGCCGGTCTTCATCTCCGGCATCCTGCTGTCGGCGGTCACGGCGGTCCTCTTCCTCTGGAGCATCCCGACCGGCAACGAGGCCCTGGTGTTCGCGACCGGCATGCTGCTCGGCGGCTTCGCCTACAGCATCACCAACGCCGTCTGGCCGGCCACCTACGCCGAGCAGTTCCCGACGCAGGTGAGGCTCTCCGGCATGGCGGTCGGCACGCAGTTCGGCTTCATGGTCGCCGGCTTCGCGCCGCTGATCGAATCCGCCCTGATGGGCAAGTGGGGCACGCAGCCGTGGGTGCTTCCGGCGGCCTTCGCGGTGCTGGTTTGCATCATTCCGGCCTTGGCGGTTTATTCGATGAGGGAGACTTATTTGACGCCGTTGGAGGAGTTGGGGCGGCGGAACAGGTAAGGCGAGCCAGGGCTGGTGTGGGGGACAGCCAAGATATTCGTCAGGCCTGGTGCGCTCTGCGCCGGCAGATTCCGTTCATGATGCGTCTGACCATGCATTCCCACGCTCTCGTCTGTCTGCTGCTTTCGATGGCGTCGGCGATGCCGGCCATAGCGGAAATCTCGTTGGATGTCGTCACTCGCGATCAGGCGCTGTACAGCACAGTGCCGTTCGGGTCGCCACCGCCTAACGGCGTCTTCTATTTGAATAACACCTTCGGCAAGGGCCATCTGGTGAATGGCGTGGACTATTCGATGAAGATGACCGCGCGCAAATCGACGTTTCCCAACGATTCCATCGTCGAATGGTCTTGGCCGAAGGAAACCAGTGGCTCCGGCTTTGCCTATGCATATCCGGAGATGATCTACGGGGGCACCCCGTGGGGCAATCCTTACAAGACCAAGGGCCCCTGGCCACAACGAATCGATTCAATCTCGGAGCTTCGCGTGGGCTACGAAATCGTCCTGGGCGGCAATGTCGATTCCTACAACATCCTGCTTGATATGTATGTCACGGCATCCCCTGACTCCATCGATGGCTCGCATGTCGCCGAGTTGTCATTCTTTCCTCATCTCAAGGATCCAGAGGGCATGACGGAAATCCAAGAACTGACCTCTGTCGGACGCGTATCGGTGCGTCGCGTCGAGCGCCAAATTATGATTCGACCGGTCACCGCGCAGAACGGTCCACGTGATTTGCTAAATGCGACGGTCAACCTGAAAGAGATCATCGACCACCTGATCGCCGCCGGCTTCCTGACTGGGAAGGAGTACTTGAGAGGGATCGAGTTTGGTGCCGAAGTTCAAGTCCCCAATGCTTATAACTCGACTCCCCACGTTGGATCTCTAAAAATCAACAAATTGGCGTTCAGTTGGAAATAAGTACTCAGACACCAAGGTGCGAACCTCGTTCGAATGACTTCTAGCTCCGTAGTGCATTTTTTTGAAATGCCTGGGGGCCAATACGACTCGTTCGCATTCGCTTGATTTTTGCAAGCAACGGTCGTTCGACAATGAGATGCGCGGCAACTCCAGCCACGGTCGCAACCATGAACACAACTATATAGAGAATCGAGTTCGGCAGCCACGCGGGGTGCAATTTGTGATTGAGAAGTGCAAGGAAGGAGATGACAGCGGAGTGAACGAGATATATCGAATAGGACGCATCCCCCAAGAGGAGTGCCATCGCTGGTACGTGCCAACTCGACGACCTCTCGGACAATGAGGCGCCTGTCACAATCAGAGTGAACGCCAGGGCAAGCGCAATCATGATGCCGTGCCGTCTCGAGTCGATGTCCATATCGTGGCCCAACGACCGAAGAAGGAAGAAGAGCAGGCAAACGCCGGCGATCAACAGGGCAGATCCCCATCGGCTCGCAATACGATTGGATATGAAGCACCCTGCGACACCGAAAAGAAAATAGATATTCCAGATGCTCAGCATCCCCCAGTCCGGCAACAGATAACCCCAGTCGGGATAAGGCGGATGCAGATTGCTCAATATGATCGCCGCTGCCCAGGTCAGAAATGCAAATAGACCAACCCGAGGGAACGCGATCAAAAACCCGAACATCAAGTAGAACTTCACCTCGAACAACAGCGTCCACGCAACTTTGAGCGGCATCGTCGGTTGATCAATCACATTGAGAAGTGAATAAGACGTTATCAGGTTTCTCGCATTCCAGCTGAAATCCGGATGCCATATTCCGAGGGCCGCAACTGCAATGTAGAAGGTCAGGAATATCCAATATATTGGATATAGGCGCGTCGCTCGCTTGAAGAGGTAGTTGGGAATTCGTGCGCGCTTGCCAATATCGTCCTTGTGCGCGAAAGAGATAATATAGCCACTCAGCACGAAGAAAAAGTTGACGCCAATCCAGCCTTTGGCCGCGATGACGGAGATTGCAGAACCGATGCCGCCATATTCCGGTCTCGATAAGATGATGTGCGTATGAAACGCAACCACAGCCAGAGCTGCGATGGCACGCATAAGCTGCAGCGATTGAATCTGGCCCCCGCGGACAGGCCTTGGCGCCAGCAATTTGGCTTGATCTTCCACTGATTTGTGTGTGAGGTTCACGCTGTCAACATCCAAGGCGGGCCCAGGCCCAATGCGCTCCTGATCAGCAGCCAGCAGCCCAAGACGAGCAAGAAGAAGACAGTGGCCCCCACGTCCTGCCGAAGATTGGCAGACAGCCCCATCTTTTTTGCTGCAACCTGGATCGTCAGGTAACGAGAGACCTCGCCGATTGGCAAGGCCAAGATAGCACCAGGCAAGCCGAATCTCCAAAATCCAAGGGGAAGGCAGATGGCAATGGCAGCGATGCGAAGAACGTTGGCCACGCTGACGACATGGGGCTTCGAATGTCCAAGAGCTGCAGCTTCACCCATGAAGGCAAGGACTCCGACCCAGCTGTTGAGTAGCAACAGACAAAGCATCCAGGCGGCGTCGTGGTAGCGCTTGTCGTAGAGTATCTTGATGGCGACATCTGACCACGACATGACGCTTGCCATCGCGAGGGCTGTCAGCAATAGAAATAGCAATCTGACCTTTGTAAGTTCTGAATGCTCTGATGCAGCGCTCTTGTTTCTGTTCGCCGCGATCGCTGGGAAAATGATCTGCGACGCCAACCTGCTGGCCAAGATCAACGGCAGATCGGCGATCGATCGGGCGAGGCCATACACCCCGAGGACTGCAAGACTGACCACGCGGCCCAGATAGAGGCGGTCTAGGTACATTGAAGCGTAAAAGCCGAGCGAGGCAAGCATGATCCATTTCCCGAATCGAATGATTGCCATTGCATATGCTTTGTCCCAGGTCAGTCGATGCGGCTGATGCGGGAGCATGTAGCTGAAAATGGCGCGGACAGCCAACCCCAGCAAGAGCCCGAGGATCGGAGCCCACATGGTCGGCATGGCCAATGCCAAGCTGACATTGATCACGAGGCCAGCACCCTCCGCCGTCATCTCAAAAATGCTCCGCCGCTTTGCATCTACGTTGCGTGAGAGCGAAAGAATCGATGTCGAAGTCAACGAGTTGATCAAAGGCGCCAGGCTCACTGCCAGAAACACACCTACGGGCACCTGATAGAAGCCGCTCAACAATGGAGCGATAGCGGCCAAGGCAAGAGAGACGACCAGCCCTCGAATCAATTGCAACGTCCAAGCGGTGTTCAGAAATCTCGGTTGATCACCGTCTCGATTGCTGACTACGTTCTGCTCGATACCTACGTCGGTAAGGAGCTCTGTCCCGACGCGAACGGCCTGGGCGATCACGATGATCCCGAGAATCTGTGGATCCAGCAGTCGAGCCAGCACCACGCTGGACAGGAATCTGACACCGATGGAAGCCGCGTAGCCGCCAGTTGTCCAAAGAAACTTGGCGGTGATGGAAGTTCTGATTGCTGTCACGCGCGGCTCATCAATAGCGCGCGGTGTGCGTACACCGCGTCTTCGTTGTAAAGCTCCCCGCTCGCTGCCGCCGCTGATATGAGGCTGGAAAGCTTGGGTCGGGTCCGATGAAGGGCGACAAGCGTGTCCACCAATGCACCTACATCGTCCTGTTGCGTGAAAATGCCGCCGCCTCTCGATTCCACCAGACCTCTTGGGTACGCCGAGTCGTAGCCGACGATAGGGCACCCTGAAACAAGCGCTTCTACCAGGCAGCGTGGGGACTCAGGTGTCTTGTGGCAATAGAGCAGCAAGTCGCTCCGCTGCATTTCTCCTAGCAGCACGCTCCTGTCGCCTTCGAAACCAGGAAGATGGACGGACTTCGACAGAGTCGATGCGGCAACCCGGGCTCGCATCTGCGCCAGTTCCGGACCGTCTCCGATCCAGGTGGCTTGGATGGGAACACCGATCTGATCCATGCGTTCGAGTACGTTGAGCCAGTCCGATGGCCCTTTCATCGCGGCTGCGCGGCCCACGTAAAGCACCCTCAGTGGGGAGCCTGCCTCCACTCGGGACTTCTTGCACACAAGGGTTTCCGACGTGACTTGATCGGACACGTGGGTGTGAGTGTCATACGTGCAATGCGGATCGCGTGCCCACCGCGCATAGTGGTCGAAGGTGTCACGACCCTGGAGCAGCGCTGAGGTGCTCGAGCGGAGCAGGTGTTGCGTGTATCGCTCCATCGTTGGCAGCAGGACTGCCGCGGCGATGCGTTTTGGGAGGGAGGCCCCACCTTGCAATTTGTTCCTAATGATCGCGGGTTCGACACGGTCAATCCAAGCTGCATATCTTCTCTTTTGACGGATGGCTTCCAGCGCGGCTATTGCCGGCCAATCCCCGATGAGACCGCCGATCGTGAAACAGAGGTGATGATGACTCCCGATCATTTGTCTAAGAGCTGCGCGGACTTGGCGAATTTCCTTCATCATTCGCCCGAGACGGTAGGCCCGCGGAAATGCCAGAAGGTTGCAGCGCTCAGCCCCTTTGACAGCCGCGATATCGACCCAGGTTGTCGTCGAGCTTGAAGCCGTGGACTGGTCCGCGATACCGCAATAGGTAACATTGTCAAAGTATCTGCACCACTGCGAAATGCCCGCAGCGGTCTGATCATCGATCCGGGGCCCATTTGGTCCATCACGCACTGCCACATGCGTGACCAGCAGAAGCGAATTGCCGAATTCCTTCATGGGCGTTAGCTTCAACGGCGGCCGTTTGCGTCGCGAACAGCAGCAGGAGGCAGCCCGAAGCCTGCAGCATCAGAGGCCTCCGGCGCGCCCTTCAGTTCAATTGATTGCAGCGCGGAGTCAGGGCGAATGCGCGCGGCAAAGAACCCTGCCAGCATGCCCCACGCGCTGACATTCCAAGAGGCCAAGGAGTAGAGGCCTAGTTTGAATGAGCGGCGTCGCCAAGCGAGGAAGATAAGTGGGCACAGGATGAGCGGGACTATGGCGACCGGCTGCCGCCAGGCACACGCCATCAGCAAGAGCCACCAGACAACAATCGCTGCACCGATTCGCAGGTGACTGAGGCGCCGTAGCACGATGCGCAGATGGGGCTTCCCGACCGCACTACGAAGGACTTCGCCCGGTCCATTCGAATAGCCTGAGCGAACTCTCCTCCACAACAGCCGATAGCCGCCGGCAGTGTGTCCAAAATGGCTGACTGCCGGATGATCGATTCGCGCGAGCTTCCATCCAGCAGCCCTGAGACGCGCGCCTAGTTCAAACTCTTCGAAAGAGTGAAGGTTACGGTCAGTAAAGTATCCTGCAGCAACGAGAGCGCTCCGCCGATAGAGTCCACCGCAATCGAGGCGGTCGACCTCCCCAGGTGCCCAGCCTTGACCGCTTTTGAGAGCCATCGCTCGGATCTGAAACTCTTCCCCGCTCACGTTGCATTCTCGGACGTGCCCGCCAACTCCCGCTACATCCGGATTCTTCTCGAGGTATTCGACGCCTTTGCTCAAAAAGTCATGCTCGAGTTGCATGTCACCGTCGAGCAGGTAGAAGTAGTCGCCTCTTGCATGTTGGAAGGCAAGTTGCGCTCCCGCGCCGCAACAGCGAAGCGCGATGTCTGCGAGTTGATAGATCCTGATCGGAAATGCTTGAGCAACCTCGACGGTGCGATCTTCCGAACCGCTGTCAGCGAGGATGACTTCGCCGTCCGAACCAGCCACTGCTTCTAGCGCACTCAATATTGCTGCCGCAATGTTCTTTTCCTCGTTGAGCGCCTTGATACCAACCGACACCTTCATCCGTCGTCCCTCGAAGGCAGACTGACCGCTTCGGCGTCTGAAGTGGGATCGTTGTCACGGCTCAGGTAGAGAAGCGCAATCGTGATCATGAGTAGCACGTGGATGAACGAATCTCGATCGAAAAGGCTGGACTCTGTCAGGTTGTGTCCGAAGGTGAAGAACACGATAGCCGCAATCAAGCTGCGCCGCGGCGAGGGAAGCTGCATCTGACTGATGATTTGCCAAGCCGGCGAAACAAATGCCGCGAAGATGGCCAGAAGCAGCCCAGGGAGGCCAATCTGAACGAGAAGATCGAGATAGCCGTTGTGACCGCTTGCAATCGCAGAAACCCAGCCATTGGTGTAGCTTGAAATCGGCTCGGGGTCGCCCACATTCCAGAACGATCCGAAGCCTGATCCCAGGAGCCAGTGATCACGCCAGTAGTCCACGAGAATTGCCCAAATCTGCACACGGCCAGTGAATGTATCTTCGCTTTCGAATGGCTGCGAAATCCAGTCTGGAAACTGGATTGCTAGTAGCAGCAGCGCTGCGAGGCCGATGGCGGCTGCGAGGATGAAGATGATTCTGTACTGAGCTCGGTAGACTCGGAACAGCCCGGCCACACCCATGCTCAGCGCCAGTACGAGCATCGAAGTCTTGGATTCGGTCCGAAGGAGAAAGTACAGCGTCAGCGCGATCGTCAGGGCTTTGATCCACCTTTTGACATTGTTCGCATCCAAAGTGAAGACGATGATGGTCAAGGCGCATACAGGGCCGGCAAAGTTCTTGTGCATCAAGATGCCGCGCCATGCTCCCACGATACTCGGGTCGGTTTCGGACGGTTGGTGTATGCCCCAGTCGGGAAAAAGGAAGACCGCCGTGTAGTTTGCGAACACTGTCAGAAAAAGGATGGTTCTGACAATATCGATGGTCAGTTGGTATCCGTTCTCTCTCACCAGGAGAAAGATGCTGGCAATGATGATGACCGTCAGAAGGAGACGCCGAACGGCGATCGACGGATTGATCGCCCAGACGACACTCAAGGCGCACCAAGCCAGCAAGAGCATGACGCTCAGTGGAACGAGCTTCGAGAATCCAGCGGATCCCAAGCGTACGGTCGTAACTACCGAAACGATGAAGATCAGCAGATAGGCAACCTGTCTGAGCCCGTTGCCTTCGGACGTAGGCTCCAACGTTCCGGTACCTGCTGACATGATCGGTGCCAAAAGCGAAAAAAGAAGGAGCAAGAAAAAAGTAAGTCCGGCAAAGCTTCTTCTGTCCAACGGAATGGCCGCCGGATTGGGAGGCCATTGCTTGACCTCGGGGTTTTTCGATGAGAACGAATTCATTGGCGGAGTCGTCTTTGGATCAGGCAGGGTCCGGGATCTTGACGACATCCCGAATGCAATTGGCCAACGCGGATTCGAGGGCTCCTGCGCATCGCTCCCAGCTGTAGTCCGTACGAACTCGCTCGGCCGCAATTTCGCCGCGCTTCCTCGCATCATCGATATCCAGCGAGGTGAGAAAGTCCGCAGCCTCCCTTACGGCCGCATCGGTGCTGACCAGGTACCCGTCGTAGGTCTGGATCATGTCCCGAGCGCCGGCCAGTTCCATGCAGACCGGCAGCATCGAGCAGGTCATCGCCTCCAGGACGATCAACGGGTAGGAGTCGATGCGCGACAGGTGCACCAGGACGTCGGATGCCCTGAGCGATTCGAGCAGTTCGCTGTCGCTGACCCGGCCTCGCACCTGGATGTCTTCCGTCAATCCCTTGGAAGCGATCAGCCCGTGCAGCTTGTCGTTGGTGGCCTGATCTGCGGCGCCCGTGATCTGCGCGGCGAAAGGCACCTGCCTGGCCTTGAGTTCGGCACAGACCTCGACGAAGAGGAAGGTGCCTTTGCCCTCCGACAGCCGTCCCGAATGAATGAGCCGGAGCTGGCGCGGCGCGTCCGGAGCACTCAGGGGGGCTTCCTGCAGCAACTCCGCCGGGAGGAAATTGCGGATGTCCGAGCGCGGCACGGCCGCCGGGAGATTGATCTCCAATTCCTGCGTTCTCGAGATGAGCGCCAGCCTGCCGGCTCGTCCCAGCAGCCAGCCGCTGAGGGACCGGAGAAGGGGATTGGACTGCGATCGCCAATTGGAGCCCAGATGCGGCGTCACCATCACCCGCATGCCCATCAGCCTGGCCAGCGCCAGATAGCCCAGGTCCGGCAGGTTGACGTATTGCAGCCAGACGCAGTCAGGTCGCTGGAACCTGTAGCGCACCAGGCTCGAGAGGCCACGGAGATACCGTGGCAGTTTCGAGAAATTGAGATAGGCGCTGCTGGTCGGGAGGCGTGTCATGCGCCAGTCGTCGCCATGCCGAGCCGAGAGCGCTTGCATCGAGCGCTCGCAGAACGCCTCGACACCGCCCAGGTGGTCCATGGAGCCGCCGAGAATCAGGAGGTGCATGTCAGTCCGAATAGATGATGCTGGTGCCGATCGAATCGAATCGAACGTCGTAGGCGCGGTAGTCGCTCAAGGCCTGGCGCACCGCCGCGTTCGACTCGTCCGGTGCGTAGACGAGCAGGAAGCCCGAATCTCCGGCGCCCAGAAGCTTCCCGCCGGTTGCGCCTGCGGTCATCGCAAGGTCGTAGGCGGCGTCGATCCTGGCGTTCGTGATGCCTTCGGACAGGCTGCGCTTGCGCATCCATCCTTCGTGCAGATAGGGGCCGAGGATGTCTACGTCGGTCATGATCTCTGCGCGCAGTCCGCGCGCTTGGCGGACCATGGCCTGCATGGTGCCCAGCGCCCGCTTGCTGCTCTTGAGCGTTTCGGTCTGCTTGCGCAGCACCTCGCTGGCTGACCGGCTACCACCGAGGTAGAACATCACCATGCTGTCCTCGAGCCGGCGCCGCATCGCTTCGGTGATCGGCACGGATTCGCAGGTGACGCTGTCGTCCGGGTGGAATTCGATGAAGTTCAATCCGCCCAGTGCGCACCCGTACTGGTCCTGCTTGCCGATCGGTTCGCCCAGCTTGGCGATCTCGATCTCGCAGGCCTTCGCGGCGAGGGCGGTCCGGCCTTCGTAGCGGCCGCGGTAGGCGTTGCACAGGTTGAGCAGGCCAACCGTGAATGCGCTCGAGGAGCCGAGGCCGGTGCCTGCCGGTACGTCGGCGCTGGAGTTGAAATCCACGCCGGTGATGCCGTAATCCGAGAACACCTGGCGGATGATCCGGTGCTCGATGTCCTCGACCTTGCCGGGCGTCTCGACCTTCGAGTATTTGAGGATGTAGCTGTCCGCATTGAAGTGCTCATGCATCGACAGGTACACGTAGCGCGCGATCGACATGCTCAGCACGGCGCCGCCGTGTTCGCGATAGAACCCCGGCATGTCGCTGCCGCCTCCGCAGAAGCTGACGCGCAGCGGTGTACGAGAAATGATCATTGCATTGCGTTCAGGATGAAGCCGATGGCTTCGGGAAGATCTGAGGCCACGTGGTCGGGCTCGCAGTCGTAGCGGTCGCGATCCGCGCCGCCATGGCCGGTCCGCACCAGGACGGCCTTGGTGCCGGCCGCCTTCGCGGCCTGGATGTCCGCGTAGCGATCACCGACCATCCATGAGGCTGCGAGATCGATGCAATGCTCCTCGGCGGCCAGCAGCAGCATTCCCGGCGCCGGCTTGCGGCAATCGCAGCGCACCTTCAACTCCGCGACTTCGCCAGCCCAGCCGGCTTCGGGGTGGTGAGGGCAGAAATAGAGGAGGTCGAGGTAGGCCCCTTCCATCGCAAGGTCGGTGTCCAGCTTGGCGAATACCTGCCCGAGATCTTCGATGGACATGAGCCCCTTGGCGAGGTCGGGCTGGTTGGTCACGCAGATCGCCGGGATTCCGGCGCGATTGACCCGACGCACCGCGGCACCCGCTCCCGC
The DNA here is from genome assembly GCF_009765735.1 of Xenophilus sp. L33. GTDB lineage: Bacteria > Pseudomonadota > Gammaproteobacteria > Burkholderiales > Burkholderiaceae_C > Variovorax. The sequence continues at coordinate 14,669 of NZ_LMUW01000176.1, read as the reverse complement.
AGTCAGTTCAAGCTGCGCCGCGCGATGGACGCCGTTGATCTCGGTGTTGAGCACGCCGTCGCGGTCCATGAAGATCGCGGCCCGCGCGCGGCGCCGGCTCGCGCGCTCGACCCGGCCTGCCTCGAGATCGCCTTCACCCCTGGCGAGCCGCTCGGGCGTGCCGATGTCCTTGGCGTACTCGATGCTGCGGTAGGTGTGCAGGTGGCAGCCGGCTGCGAGCATGGCGGGAAACACGTCATGGCCCCAGTCGCTCGCGCCGGCTGTCGGGATGTGCGCGATGGCAGTCGGCTCCAGCACGTAGAGGGCCCCGCTGACCAGGTTCGGAAGGATGGCGTCCGCCGGATGCGGCTTGGGAAGGAATGCGCGGATGCGGCCGTCGGTTGCGGCATCGACCAGATCGCTGTCGTGAGGATGGTCGTTCGGATGCACGAACAAGCTGACCATCGCCCCGCTGCGACGGTGAGCAGCCGCGAAATGCGCCAGGTCGACGTCGATGAGGATGTCGCCATAGAGCACGACGAAGGTTTCGGTCAGCAACTTGCGCGCTGCACGGACGGCACCCGCGGTGCCTAGCGGGATGCCTTCCCGCACATGGTCGATGCGGACGCCGAACCGGCTGCCGTCGCCGAAATGCTGCTCGATGACTTCAGCGAGGTGCCCGTTCAAGAAGACGAAATCCGTCAGTCCGGACCTGACGGCCACCGACACCAGGCGTTCGAGCAACGGGTGGCCCGCGACGGGCACCATCGGTTTGGGCAGACCCTCGAGGCCGAGCCGCGTGCCCTTGCCTCCGTTGAGGATGACGACCTTCATGCGGCGGCCTGGTCGAACATCCAGCGCGCAGCAGCGCGCACCGACTGTTCGGAATCGCGTTTCGGTGCCCAGTCCAGAGACCTGATCCTGGTCGTGTCGTAGTCGACCTTGGGGACATCGCCGACCCAGCCGCGGTCACCGCCCGTGAACACGATCGCCGCGTCGAGACCGGATTCCTCGACCACGATCTCGGCCATCCGGCGCACCGTGCAGCGCGTGTCGCCGCCGACATTGAAGACGTTCACGGCCGCCTTCATCCGGGCCTTTGCGAGCAGGATCGCATCGAGCAGGTCATCGACATGCAGGTAGGGCTTGACCTGCGAGCCGTCGCCAAGCACCTCCAGGCGACCCGGCGTGCGTCGAAGCTTGCCGACGAAGTCGTAGATGGCGCCGTGCGTCGAGCGCGGGCCGACCACGTTGGGGAAGCGCGGCATCCACGCACGAATCCCGTAGTTGGCGGCATAGGAGGAGATGAACGCTTCGGAGGCCAACTTGGCCGCACCGTAGTGGGAAATCGGAAGGAGCGGTCCCTGGTCCTCCCGGATGCAGCCCGGCATCTCGCCGTAGATGGCCGAGGTCGAGGCGAAGACGATCTCTTTGACACTGTGCCGGCGCGTGGCCTCCAGCACCGCCCAGGTGGTGCCGAGGGTATGCCCGAAATCCGTGCTTGGATCGGCGTGGCTGCGTGCGATGTCGGAATTGGCGGCCAGGTGAAAGACGCAATCGAAGCGGCCTTGCTCGAACAGCGCGTCCACGCCGGCCGGTCCGGACACATCCAGTTCGACGAACCGAAAGTCTCCACGGCCTTCCAATGCCGCGAGATGTGCCCGCTTGCCGAGGAGCAGGTTGTCAGCCGCCGTGACCGTGCTCCCCAATGAGACGAGCCGCTCGCACAGGTTGCTGCCGATGAAGCCGGCACCGCCGGTGACGAGGATGTTCATGTGGCGAACTCCTTGGTGGCGGAGCGTCCCCCGAGCGGCGATGCCAGGTCGCGATGCGCCGTGATGTATTGCGCCAGCACATGCATCAGCGCCTGGTGCGCGTCCTCGACGATGCCGTAGTTCTTCACGGCGACATGGAGGTCGACGTGCGCCGCCTCGCGCAGCGCGCCTCCGTCGAACCCGGACAACCCGATGACGGAGATGCCCAGTTCGTTGGCGGTGGACACTGCGCGCAGGATGTTCGGGCTCTTGCCCGACGACGAGATCGCGATCAGCACGTCGCCCGGGCGTCCGACAAAGGCGATCTGGGTCGAGAAGACCTTGTCGAAGCCGTAGTCGTTGGCGATCGCGGAATAGAGCGCCATGTTCGAGGTCATCGAACTGCTGTCGATGATCGGATGACCGCCTCCGTGCGTTCCCTTGGTCAGGTCGCAGCACAGGTGATCGGCGATGGCCGATGAGCCGCCGTTGCCGATGGCGAAGATGCGCTTGCCCTTGGCGGCCGCTTCCTCGATCACGGCACGGGCACGATCGAGCGCGTGCGTGTCGACCGTCAGCAATGCCGAGCGCAGCGTGTTGGCGTAGTCGGTCAAGAACGCGCCCAGGGATGAATGGTCGAATCGCTGGTTGCGATGGCGGGGGTCTTCGTTCAACGGTTGTTCCTGAGAAGAGGGGTCTTGCGGGCGCGCCATCGGAAGGCGCCGCTGCGAGCGCTTTTCAGCCAGGACGGAATAGAGAAACGGTCCGGCACCGCCGATGTAGCGGCGCCAGAGGCGCGAAGGTTCGAGTGCCATCCGATAAAGCCATTCGCAGCGCGCTTGACGAACCCACAACGGAGCCCGCGCCACGCGGCCTGCGACGAAATCGAAGTACGCGCCGACGCAAAGCACGACCGCGCCACTGGACGCAGCAACCTGCGAGGCCCACAGTTCCTGGCGCGGATTGCCCATGCCGACGAGCAACAGGTCGGCATGCGCAGCCCGGATTTCCGTCACGAGAGGATCGCTTTCGGCGTCCGTGAAGAAACCGTGCCTCGTGCCGACAATGCGCACGAGTGGGTGAGCGCGTGCGAGCGCTTCGGCAGCCTCTTGCGCCACACCCGGCGGGCTGCCGACCAGGAAGACCGACACCTGGCGCTCGAAGGAATCCAGCAACGCGGGTGTGAGGTCGGTGCCGTTGAGGTTCTCCGGGAACTTGCTGCCGAAGATGATGTTGCTGGCGATGTCGATGCCCAACCCGTCGTTGAAAACCGTCGCCTGCGCCAGCGCTGCCGCCAGCGAAGGCAGCCGCCGGGCGGTGTTGAACGTGTGCATGTTGCAGAACGCGAAGACGCGGCTGCTGCGCGCATCGACGGCTGCCTTGATGTCGTTCACGGCGGCCTGGCGGTCCATCACCTCGAACGTCACCGGACCGATCTTGCGTTGCTGCCCGGGGCGCAATGCAGGTGGGGGTCCGAGCGCGAATTCGGATGCTCCGCGATAGCTCATGTCTGAAGTTCCCTCGTACCTTGTTGTTCGTCTTTAAATCGGATCAGTAGGTGGCTAAGCAACCAAGCAGTCAGTCGCCCCGTGATCCGTCGATCGTCATCTGGGCTACGTCACCCTGCGTGGCGAGACGTGATGTGCGTACCCGTAGCCATAGGCCAGGTCGCTCGGCTGCGCGTCGTTGAAGATGAGGCCGTTGACGCGGATGCCGCTCTGGTCGAATCGATTGATGGTTTCCGCCAACTCCTCCAACTTGCTGGTACCGCGGCGAGCCACGCAGAACACCATCCCCGCGTGCCCCGAGACGATCAGCGCATCGGCACCCGCCAGCACCGGCGCGGTGTCGACGATCACGAAGTCGTAGGTCGGCGCGATCTTGCCCAGCATGTCGCCCAGGACGCCGTTGGCGAGCGAGTCGGCGGGGCGGGTGCGGATCTCGCCGGTCGGGATGAAGTCCAGGTTCTTCTGCACGTTGAGATGGGCCGCATCCGGCAGTTGTGACTGCGCCGAAAGCAGTTCGGACAGCCCCGGTCCGCGATCGAGGCCGAGGTAGCGGTGCAGATAGCCGTCGCGCAGGTCGGCGTCGATCAGCAGCACGCGCTTGCCCGAGGAGGCGAGCAGGGCGGCCAAGTTGGCGGCGATGAAGGACTTGCCGATCGAAGCGGTCGGGCCGGTGATCGCGATGATGTTGTTGCGGGCCTGGCCGCGGGCGAACTGGAGCGAGGTCCGGAAGGTGCGCAGGCTCTCGACCGCGCCGTCTTCGGAGGCCTCGTCGGACAGCAGGTTGACCCGCATGCCGCGCCCGAGGATCGCGCTCTGCAGGTTCGACTGGATCTTGCTGTGCGGGATGACCGCCGCCACCGGAATGCGCTGCACCCGCTCGAGCTCGTCGGGCGAATCGATGGCCCGGGTGACCGCGCTGCGCAGCACGGCGAACACGATGCCGAGGGCCAGGCCGGCCGCCGCCGCGCCGGCAAGGATGAGCGGGCGCTTCGGGCCGACCGGGGTTGACGGCTGGACCGCCGGGTCGATCAACCGCGCGCTGCCGATGGTGCTGGCCTTGACCAGCCGAAGTTGCTGCGCCGTGTTCAGCAGGGACGCATAGAGGTCGGTGTTCACGCGCACGTCGCGGGTCAGGCGCACGAGGTCCTGCTCGGTGCCCGGAATGCGGCGGATCTTCTCGTCGACGCTGCCGATGTCCGCCGAAGCCGACTTGATCTGCTGCGTGACCGCCTGGACCAGCGGGTTCTCGTCCTGGTAGCGCGTCTTGAGTTCCGCTTCGCGCTGGCGCAGTTCGGCCAGGCGGGTCTGCGTCTGGACCGACTGCTGCAGGACCGCCTTGACTTCCTCGCTCAGGTCGGTGGTGCCGCGCGAGTTGCGAAAGGCGTTGAATCGCGACTCCGCCGTCTCGATCGCCGTCTTGAGTTCCGGCAGCTGGGTGTCCAGGAAGGCGAGCGACTTCTCGGCTTCCTCGGTCTTCAACTTGACGTTCTGGGCGATGTATTGCTGTCCGATCTCGTTGAGGATGCGGGCGGCCAGGGCCGGATTCGAATCGTCGAGGCTGACCGAGATGAGGCCGGACTGCTTGCCGAGTTCGGCGATGGCCAGGCTCTTTTGCAGCTTCTCGACCGCGTCCTCCATCGAATAGCGACGCAGCACGAATTGCGTGCCGGGTCGTGCGCGGATGCTGTCGACCCGGATCTTGAACTCGCCGTCGGGCAACGACAGCACCACGTCGGTGCCGATGGGTCCGCTGACGTGGATCAGGTCGTCGTAGCGCAGCGTGTAGGTGGTCGGTGTGTCGAGCGTGAGCGTGAAGGTCTTCTTCTCGAAGGCCTCCGGCACGTCGAAATGCGCCACGTCGATGGCCTCGGCGCCCCAGGCGTAGCCATCAAGTCCCGGCAGAGGCGTCGACAGGCCCTTGCTGCGGCGGGCGAACCATTCGCCGACCAGCGGCACGTACTTGGGCTTGGCCTCGATGTACAGGTGCGCGTTCTCGACCGCTCGCGTCACGACCGACCGCGAGCGCAGCATCTCGAGCTCGGCCGATGCCGCTGTCTTGAGGTCGAAGATGCCCGACAGGTTGGCCGGGATGGCGCTGCGTTGGGTCGGATCGCCGACGTCGACCTTGATCAGCAGGTTGGCCTGGTAGACCGGCGGCGCGAACACCGCATAGGCGGCGCCGATGACGAAGACGGGAACGGCGACCGCGAGGATCGTCCACAGGTGCTTGCGCAGCAGCGCGATCAGCCCGGCGAGGTCCAGGTAGTCGTCTGGTGCCCGGGCGCCCGCGCGCGCTTTCGCGGTGGAGATGGATGTCTGTGTGTTCATCAGGCGATCTCAGCGCGTCGACGTGTTGTTGATGTTGTAGTAGGAGCCGGTCGCGCTCACCGCGTTGGGCAGGATCAGCGTCAGCACGCGGTTGAAGCGGGCCAGCCCGGCCGCGTCGACGAAGACGACGTCGCGCGGATGCAGCGCGAATCCGTCGGCAAGCGCCATGGCCACCGGCGAACGGGCATCGAGGTTGAAGACCAGCGGCTGCTTGTCGTTGGCGTTGCGGACCACGTAGACCTGGCGGCCCGCGGCGCTGAGCTGGTTCAGGCCGCCGGCCTCGCCCAGCGCCTCGGTGAGTGTCAGGCGACCGTTCACCATCGGCAGCGCACGCGGCGTCAGAACCTCGCCCAGCACGAAGATCTTGTTTTCGTCACGGCTCTTCACCCGCACCACGTCGCCCGGAGACAGCAGGATGTCCGAGGGATTGATGCCCTGGCGCACCAGCGCGGGGACATTGACAGGATGCGAGTCGCCGCCCCGGCTGATGACGATGGCGCTCATGTCGGCCGTCGGGAGCGCGCCGCCGGCGCTGGTCAGCGCCTGCAGCAGCGTCATCGGTACGTCCTCGATGGGTACGTTGCCCGGCGACTTCACCTCGCCGTCGATGTAGACCTTCTTGCTGCGGAAGTCGAGCACGCGCAGGGTGATGTCGGGCTTCTTGATCGACTTGATGAGCTTGTTGGCCAGCATGTCGCGTGCCTGCATCTCGGTCAGCCCCGCGACCTTGACGGCGCCCACGTACGGAAACTGGATGCGGCCGTCCTGGTCGACCGCATAGGCCGATGGCGTCTGCGCGCCGACCACCGGGACGCCGGAGCTGGAAAGCGCCTGGGCGCCCGCGGCGGCGATGTTGAGTTCGGGGTAGTTCCAGACCAGGATCGACAGCAGGTCGCCGTTGCCGATGACATAGGGCGCGGTCGTACCGCTCAGACCACTGATGTTCTGGCGGGTCTGCCGCTCCCAGTCGGCGTCCTGCTCGGCGATCAGGGTCGGGGTGATGACCCGGATGTCCGGTTCCTGCTGCGACACCTGGCCGGTGGGCGTGGCCGGGACGTTCTCCAGGCGCATGCCGGGCTCCAGGCTCGTGCATCCCCCGACGGCAGCGGCAAGGAGCAGGGTGACGTGCAGGAGCAGGTGGCGTGGCGATTTCATCAGTGGGAGGACGGAGGGATGAAGCGGGGGCATCGAACGCTGGCGAGGTGCCTTGCACGGTGCGTCGATGTGGTCGTTCGTATTACTACGAATGAACTATTCTGCACTTTATGTTTCTCCAGGTAACTCGTTGTGCTTACTTTTGGTGCCTCCTGGCGAAAAAACTGCCGACAAAGTCACAAAAACTGGGTCCGAGTGCCCTGAACCTGAGATCCAACTGACCGTTTGTTGCATCCAAGCAATTCTCGTGCGCAAAAGTAGAACTAAAGGCTAGGTCTCGTTCGGCAGGGCGGAGTGTTCTCGATCCGTGTGACCGTTCGAAGTCAGGTCCTCCAATGGGTGGTTGGCCGGCCGTGTCGCGCGCGGCGAAGATCGAGGGCAGAGCAATCCAGGGAGGTTCCATGAATGTCCCGGCGTCGGCCGTCATTGCCGTATCAACGGCGATCGAATCGCTATCGAGCCCCAGATGCGCGCATGTCGCGGACAAATTCCTGCAACAGTGGCTTTCTTGTTCGCATCTCCGTACGCATCCGTCGTCCCGGACACAAACGATCGACTGTTACCACCGGATCCGTGACCCGCGCCTTCCCCGGCCATTTCGCCGAACGCTCGGCGATCGATCGCCCGCGCATCGGCCCCTTCGAACCGCCCTCGCGAAGAATGGCCGGGTGACGCAGTTGCCGTAGTTTTTCTTCAGGAGCCAGCATGACGGGAAGGCCAGGTGCGCGCGCCGACGGTCGGCCCGGTGCCGATGCGCAAACGGAGGCGAAGGCTGAGAAGGTCGATGCAACGGTCGGCAACCCCGACGCACCGGCGATCCGCGTGTGCCCGGCTTGCCGGGCCGAAAACGAACGAGCGCGTCGGTTTTGCGGCGATTGCGGCGCAGGCCTCGCACCTGCGCAGGGATTTGCGTCCGAAGCGGCAGCGGCGCCGCCCCGGCGCTTTCGCGTCACGCGCCGCCAGATGACGGTGCTCTTCTGCGACCTGATCGGCTCGACGGAACTCGCGCAACAGCTGGAGCCCGAGGACCTGCTCGAAGTGCTGTCGGCGTTCAGCGAGCTCGTGCGGCGCATCGCCGCGCGCTTCGGCGGGCACGTGGCCCGGGTCGTCGGCGATGGCGTCGACGTCTATTTCGGCTACCCGTGGGCCGGCGAGGACGATGCGGTGCGGGCCGTCCATGCGGGGCTGGCGATCATCGCGCAGTGCCCGAGCCTGCAGGACAGCGCGGGCATCGTCGTCCCGGTGCAGGTCCGCGTCGGCATCGCCACCGGCCTGGTGGCGATCGGCGCGCGCGATGCGCTCACCATCGCGGGCGGCGTACCGAACCTGGCGGCCCGCATCCAGACGCATGCCGCACCCGGGCAGGTCCTGGTCTCGCCCAGCACCCGCCGGATTGCCGGCGCGCAGTTCGCCTACCGGGACCTGGGCCATGTGGCGCTCAAGGGCTTCGGCGAGCCCATCCGGCTCAGCGCCGTGGTCGACTGCGTGGGCATCGGCAGCCGCTCCGCCTGGCGCGGCCACGACACGCAGTTCCCGTTGATCGGACGCTAGGGCGAACTGGACGAGCTCATGGAATGCTGGCGGCGGGCCGTGTCGGAGCACGCCGTGGTGGGCGCGCTCATCGTCGCGGAGCCGGGGCTGGGCAAGTCCCGACTCGCCTCGGAGGTCGATCGACGGGTGGCCGGCACTTCGCACATCGCGTTGCGCCTTCAGTGTTCGCCGTTTCATGCCAACAGCGCACTTCAACCGATCGTGCAGCACCTGTCGGACAGCGCGGGGCTCGCGCGCGCGGACGCGCCGGCGTTGCGGCTCGAGAAGCTCAGGGCCCAGCTCGCGATCGCCGGCCTGCACGACGATATCGACCTCGGCCTCATCGCCGCATTGATGGGGATCGCGAGCGACGACAGCCAGGCACCGCCCGACTTGCCGCCCGCCGCCCGCCTGCAGCTGACGCTGGATGCCCTCGGTCGCTACTTCCTCGGCCTCGGACCTGCTTCGGCACCGCGGTCGAGGCGCGAGCCGCTGCCGCTCCTGCTGATCGTCGAGGACATGCAGTGGATGGACCCCACGTCGCTCGAACTGGTCGTCCGGATCCTGGGCCAGGCGGAAGTCCGAACGCCGGTGCTGGTCCTGATGACCAGTCGGTCGGCACCCGGCGCCGCCTTGCCGGGCGTGCCGAAGGTGCTCTTCCTGCCGCGGTTGTCGGAAGAGGCGTCGCGAACCATGGCGATGCACATGGCGGCGCACCTCGTGAGCGGGATGCCGCTTCCACGTTCGTCCGTCGAGCACATCATCGCGCGCAGCGACGGCGTCCCGCTCTACGTCGAGGAGATGACCCGGATGGTGATGGACGCCACCGATGCGCGTTCGCTGCACGCCGACATCGGGCACGAGATTCCGGACACGCTGCGGGACCTGTTGACCGAGCGGCTCGACGGCCTCGGCCAGGGCAAGTGGCTGGCGCAGGTGGCATCGGTGATCGGCCACGGGTTCAGCCGGAACGTCCTTCGAGCCGTCGCCGACCTGGAGCCGGAGGCCTTCGATGCGGCACTGGATGCGATGCTGGGCGCCGGCCTCATCCTTGCGCAGGACCAGACCGGCGAGCGCTTCCTGTTCAAGCACGCGCTGATCGAGGAAGCGGCTTACGAGTCGATCACCCAGAAGGAGAAGAGCGAGCTCCACGGCCGGGTCGCACAGACCCTCTTTCGCGACCTGCCCGAAGCGATCGAGCGCGAGCCCGAACTGGCGGCCCATCATCTGTCCAAGGCGCATCGCCATCTGGATGCCGGCCATTGCTTTCTTCGCGCGGGCGCCCAGGCGCTGAGCCGGGGCGCACCGCGCGAGGCGGCCGCGCACCTGTCGGCCGGCGTGGCGATCCTGGCCGGCGCCGCACCCGGCGTGGCGCGCAAGGAGTGCGAACTGGCGCTTCTCTCGATGCTGGGACCCACGACGATGGTGTTGAAGGGACCGGGCAGCCAGGCGTTTCGCGATGTCCAGCGCCACGCGTATTTCCTGTGTCACGACCTGCCGGGCTCACCCCGGCAGTTCCCGATCACCTACGGGCTGTGTCTGTACCACTGGGGCCGCGCCGAACTCTCGATCGCGCTGGGCCTCGCGACCGAACTGCTCCAGGTCGCGGACGCCAGGGCCGATGACGCCGAGGCGGAGATGGCCGCCAACACCATGGCCGGCATGGTCCGGCTGAGTCTCGGGGAGCCGGTCGCGGCGAAGGCGCACCTCGAGCGATCGGTCGCGCGCCACGATCCGCAACGCGACGCTGCGCTCTATTCGATCTACCTCATGAACTTCGGCGTGTTCGGCCGCTTCTACCTGGCGCTGGCGACCCTGATCGCGGGCGACGAAGAAACGGCCGAGATGCATGCACGGCAGGCCCATGAACTGGCTGGCCGATTGAACGAACCGCACACGCTCGGCTTCTCGATGGTGGCCAGGTTCACCATCGCCTTGCTCAGGGACCAGCCCGATGTCGCCCGTCGATTCGCCCAGGAATGCCTCGCGTTCGCCGAGCCCATGGGATTCCTCGAATTCGTCGGCTTCGCGCGCGTCGTGCGTGGCTGGGCGACCGCGCGCGACGGGCATCCCGCCGAGGGCCTCGAAGACATGGAGGCGGGCATCGCGCTGTGGCAGAAGACCGGCTTCGAGAACTGGCAATGCTGGTTCGCCTGCCTCAAGGCCGACGTGCTGATGCGGCTCGATCGCCACGCCGAAGCATTGCTCGACCTGGAGATTCACCTGAAGAGGATCGAGCGCACCGGCGAACACATCTTTCGCAGCCTGATGTTGGCTCGCAAGGCGATGCTGCTGGATGCGGCTTCGGCTGCGTCGCCCGAGGTGCGGGCGCTCTGGGTCGAAGCGGGCGACACGGCGCGTGCGCAGCGTGCCGTGGCCTGGTTGCGAGAGATCGAGCGCCTGCGAAGCGACTGTGGCTAGGAGTCCGTCCGATTCAGGAGCCGCTGCATCGACGCATGCGCCCGCTTGGCCATCGGCCCCGGATCCAGGTTCCGGTAGTGGTCGTTGAACACCTCCAGCGAATACACGCCGGCATAGCCCAGCTTGTCGAGTTCACCGACGAAGCGGTCCAGCTGCAGCATGCCTTCGCCCGGCAGCAGCCGGTAGAAGCGGCTGAGCTCCGCGTTGTCGAGCCGGGTCAGGGGCAGGTCGGCCACTTCCGCCAGGAAGATCTTGGCCGGGTCGATGTCGGCGATGCCGTCGAAGGGCAACCCGAGGCTCCCGATATGGGACGAGTCCAGCATCACGCCAAGCGCGGGATGGTTCACGCGGCGGATGAGCTGCCAGGCGTCGCGGTAGTCGCTCATCCAGCGCGCCCAGCCGAGCGCCTCGTAGGCGATGCGCTTGCCGCGCGATGCCGCGAATTCGGCCAGGCGCAGCAGGTCCTCGCCCAGGGTGTCGGCGTCCTCGATCGCGTTGTCCGCCGTGTTGGCGCACAGGATGAGCAGGTCGGCGCCGACGAAGTCCATCTGGTCGAAGAGCTGGCGGATGACGCCCATGCGGCTGGCCATCTCGCTGCGCGGGGCGCCTTCGTAGTCGCGCACCAGCTGGAAGCAGGAGATCTCCAGCCCGCTGTCCTGCAGCAGCGACAGCGCGTATTCCGGCCCGCGCAGGCTCTCGAAGAGATCGCGGGACAGGAACTCGATGTGGCTGAAGCCCGCCTGCCGGATGGCCTGCAGCTTCTCTGCCAGGTCGCCGCGGAACATCGCGGTGGTGCAGCCGATGGGATTCATGGAACGCTTTCTGGTGGGGGTGAAGGTGTCAGTGGTGTCAGTGGTACATGGCGCCGCCGTCGACCACCAGGGTCGTGCCGGTCATGAACGAGGACGAGGACGACAGCAGGAAGACGATCGCGTTGGCCAGTTCGTCGGCCGTGCCGATGCGCTTGAGAGCGTAGCGGTTGCCGATCAGCTCCTTGCGGGAGACGAAGTAGCTGTCGTCCATCATGGGCGTGTCGACCGCGCCCGGGCACACCACGTTGACGCGGATGCGCGGCGCGACCTCGGCCGCCAGCGTCTTCGAGAAGGCGACCACGCCGCCCTTGGAAGCGGCATAGGCCGTGCTGCTGGTGACCGGCCCGAGCGCCGCGACGGAGGCGATGTTCACGATCGCGCCCGCGTCGGTGGCGGCCATGTGCGGCAGGGCCGCCTTGCACATCATGAAGACGCTGGTGAGGTTGATCGCGATGGTCCGTGCCCAGGTGTCGTGGTCGACATCCTCCAGCCGGCCGCTGCCGGTGATGCCGGCCGAGTTGACCAGTCCGTCGAGCCCGCCGAGGGCCGCTGCGGCTTCGTCGACCGCCGCCTGGAGCTGTCCCGCATCGGTCAGGTCGACGACCCAAGAGCGCGCGCCGATGGGCTCGGCGACCGCCTTCAGCAGATCCGCGTTGCGGTCGAAGAGGGCCAGACGCGCGCCGGCCTGATGCAGTTGCATCGCGACGGCGCGGCCCATGCCCGAGGCCGCGCCGGTCACCAGCACGCGCCGGCCTTCGAGTCCGGTGAAGCCGGGGTGGGTCTTGATCGTTTCCATGTGCCTGTGTTCCTGGGTTCAGATGGCGAGGAAGCCGCCGTCGATCGGCAGGGTCGCCCCCGTCACGTAGCGCGCCATCGGCGACAGCAGGAAGACCACCGGGTCGGCGACTTCGTCGGGGTCGCCGGTGCGCTTCATCGGGATGCGCGACAGCACCGGTTCCATCCAGCTCGCGTCCTGGCGGCGCCGCGCGGTCATGTCGGTGTTGATGACGCCGGGAGCCACCGCGTTGACCCGGATGCCGTCGCTGGCCAGTTCCTTGGCGAGCGACTGGGTCAGCAGCTTCACGCCGGCCTTGCTGGCCATGTAGGCATGGCCCAGGGTCACCGCGTGGAAGGATGCCATCGACGCCAGGTTGACCACCGCGCCGCGGGTCTCGCGCAGCGCGCCGACAAAGGCGCGCGTGACGAAGAACGGGCCCGACAGGTTGACCGCGAGCTGGCGGTTCCAGATGTCGAGGACGCGGGGATCGTCGAGCGGCGCTTCGCCACCGACGCCGGCGTTGTTCACGAGCATCGAGATGGCGCCTTGTTCACGCCGTACGGTCTCCGCGAGCGCGAGGCAGGCTTGCGCGTCCGACACGTCGAGGACGTGGCCCCAGGCCTCGTGGCCTTCGGCGCGGATCGCCGCCACCGAGGCTTCGACCAGGTCGGGCGCGACGTCCGTGACGATGACGCGGCCGCCGGCGCGTGCGATGGCCAATGCGATGGCGGCGCCGAGTCCGCGGCCTGCGCCGGTGACGAGGCCGAGTCGGTTCTCGAGCAACATTCAAGTCTCCTGTCGGGGGTGGACCACGTGGTCCCGGGCGAATAGAAAGCCGACGCGCTCGCCGGCGGGCGAAGGCACCTCTGCCGGCGCATGGAACACGGCGGCGTCGAGCGCGCGTCTCGCGTCGTCCTCGTTGTCGAAGCGAAGTTCCTCGATGGCATCGAAGCGTTCCGCCTCGGCCACCGGCGCGCCCGAGTAGTGCCGCAGCGACTCCGGCAGCACCCAGTTGACGACCTGCGCGCGCAGCAGGTCGCGCAGGGGCGCGGCGCTGCGAAGACGAGCGGCCTCCTGCAGCCAGTCGGCACGGAAGGCCGGCACGCTGCGCGCGCCCGTGCGCCGCACCTGCACGAAGACGCTGACCGGCCCGTTTCCGGCCAGCAGGACGTCTTCGTCGACGAGCACGCTCACGGAGCGTTCGCGATCGAGGAACCGGTCGATGTCGGGATCGATGAACTGCTTGAAGTAGGGCGTCTGCGCGAGCGGCTGCAGGTCCGGCCGCGGCGGCGCCGACCAGAACTGGCTGAGGCTGACATGCCCGAAGGCCGGCAGCCCGGGCGGGACGCCGAGCGGATGGTTCTGCACGTAGCGCAGCACCTGCGCCCCGTAGTCGGGCGCCGCCACGACCAGGGGCGCGTGCACCCGCTCCCAGTGCGCGAGGAAGGCCTCGTCGCTGGACGCGGCCAGCTTCTGGTTGAGGACGATGCGCTTGGCGGTCATGGTCGTGCCTTCCCGGCCGCGTGCATCGCGCAGCGGTAGCCGAAGACCATGGCCGGGCCGATGGTGGTGCCCGGCCCCGGGTAGCTGCCGCGCATGATCGACGACATGTCGTTGCCGATCGCGTAGAGGCCTTCGATGCGCCGGCCGTCGGCGTCGAGCGCCGCCGCGTTCTCGTCGGTGCGCACGCCGGTGGCGGTGGCGAGCGTCGCGGGCCACACCGCGACGGCATGGAACGGCCCCTGCTCGAGCGCGGCCATGCAGGGGTTGGGCTGCTGCAGCGGGTCGCCGTTCTGCCGGTTCAGGGCGGTCGTTCCCTTGCCGAAGTCGGTGTCTTCGCCGGTCGCGCACAGGGCGTTGAAGCGGGCCACGCTGGCCGACAGGGCGTCCGCCGGCACGCCCATCTGCTGGGCCAATCCGTCGAGCGTGGCGGCCTCGAGCAGGTAGCCGCCGCGCTTGAAGGGCGCCAGCGTGAGCGCCCGCGGATGCACCAGGCCCAGGCCGTACTTGCGCAGCGAGCGCGCGTCGCTCACCAGCCACGCCGGCCGGCCCGCGAGCCGGGCGTCGGCTTCGGCGTCGCGCAGCATGGCGCTCACGAAGTCGTGGTACGAATCGCCCTCGTTGGTGAAGCGCTGGCCGAGCGCGTTCACCGCGATCACCCCGGGCTTGGCCCGGTCCAGGATGATGTGCGGGAACAGCACCGGCGGCTTGCCCGCGGCCTTCAGGATCGAAGTGGGCATCCAGAAGGCGCCGCTGCGCTGGTCCTGGTGGTCGACGACCGCGCCGGCGCCGGCGGCCAGCGCGAGCCCGTCGCCGGTGTTGCCGGGGCTCATCACGCTGTAGCCCGCATCGGGTGCCGGCAGGTATTGCGCGCGGGCGGAGGCCCCGCCGCCGAAGCCGCCGG
>NZ_LMUW01000175.1 GCF_009765735.1 Xenophilus sp. L33 | reverse complement strand
CATTCGGCCGGCAGCTGCCAGCCGCGCGAGAGCTACACGCTCAAGTTCATCAACGAGGAAAGCATCGGCATCATTTCGCTGATGAACTCGCGGGTGTTCGAGGACTTTCCGAAGTTGAAGCTGATCTTCCCGCACGGCGGCGGCGCCATTCCGTACCACATGGGTCGCTTCCGGGCTTGGAGCGTGCGCGCGGGCGGCGAGTATTTCGACGACAAGCTGAAGCGCCTGCATTTCGACACCACCACCTACGACAAGGACGCGCTGGAGCTCCTCTTCAAGGTGGTGGGTCCCGACCGGGTGCTGTTCGCCACCGAGAAACCCGGCACCGGCAGCGCGCGCGACCCGAAGACGGGGCGCGACTTCGACGACC
>NZ_LMUW01000020.1 GCF_009765735.1 Xenophilus sp. L33 | reverse complement strand
CCGCCAACGCGATGCCCCAGCCGGCGCAGAGCAGCCACGAAGCCAGCAAGGCGCCGAGCCAGCCGGCCATCGCGCCGAGCACCGCGCCGGCCAACAGCGCCGCGCCCAGGGCCGCCAGGGCCGGCACCAGGAGGCGCAGGTAGAAAGCCTCGAGCGCGTCGATGTCGGCGGTCAGGCGGAACAGCAGGCGCGACGGCCGCGCGGTGAGCTGGCGCGCCGCATCCGGCCGCGCCCAACCGCGGAAGAGGCGCTCGCGCAGGCCCGCCAACGCATCGAAGGTGGCGTCGTGCGTCACCAGCCGCTCGCCGTAGCGCGACGCGGTGCGGCCGAGTGCCAGCAGCCGGATCGCCGCCGACGGCATGAAGACGTCGAAGCCGATCGCCGCGCCGGCCTGCAGGCCGGCCAGCGCGGTGGCCGTGATGAACCAGCCCGACAGGCCGAGCAGCGCCATGCCCATCAGCACGGTGAGCGCCGCCAGCGCGGCACCGAGCGCGAGCCGGGCCGGCCGGGCGCCGAGCAAGGCGCGCAGCACCGGTCGGAGGTCGTGGCGCTCGGTCGTCATGCGGCGGCCTCTTCTAGCCAGTCGTCCTGACCGCCGTCCTGCGCACCGTCCAGCCGGATCACCCGGTCCATGCGCGCGGCCAGCACCGGGTCGTGCGTGGCCGCGATCAGCGTGCGGCCGCGCGCCAGGCGGATCAAGGCATCGGCCACGCGCCCGGCAGTCTCGCTGTCGAGCCGGGCGGTCGGCTCGTCGACCAGCAGCAGGTCGGCGCCGGCATGCACCGTCATCCGAGCCAGTGCCAGCCGCACGGCCTCGCCGCCCGAAAGGCCGCCGCCGCCTTCACCGAGCACCGTGGCCGGGCCGGCCTGCGCCACGTCGCCGAGCGCGGCAGACTGCAGGGCCGCGGCCACCTGCGCCGCATCGGCCTCGGGCCGGCCGAGCGACACGTTGTCCCGCACCGTCGCGGCGAAGAAATGCGGCTTCTGCCCGATCCAGCCGACGCGGTTGCGCAGGGCCGCGGCACTGCGCTCCGAGAGCGCGGTGCCACCGATCACGATCTCGCCCTGCTGCAGCGGCACCAGGCCGGCGATCAGGCTCAGCAGTGCGGTCTTGCCGGTGCCGCTCGGTCCCATGATGGCCACGTGCTCGCCGGCCGCCACCCGCAGGTCGAGGGCCTCGAAGACCGGGACGCGTTCGCCGGCGTGCACGAAGCCCAGGCCCTGCACCCGCACCGAGGGCGGTCCGGCCAGCGTCAGCGAGGGCATCGGCGTCGCATCGGCCGACGCTCCCGGCAAGGCGACGCCCTCCCCGGCCAGACGCTCCAGCGAAGCCAGCGCCGCCTCGCCCGCCGCCCGGTCGTGCCACACCGCCGACAGCTCGCGCAGCGGCTCGGAGAAGGCCGGCGCCAGCAGCAGGATGAACAGGCCCTCGCCCAGGCCCAGCGGCCGGCCCCAGCTGCCGAAGCCGAAGGTCCCGAGCAGGTGGAAGCCGACATAGGCGGCGACCATCGCCACACCGAGCGCCGAGAACAACTCCAGCACCGCGGACGACAGGAAGGCGATGCGCAGCACCGCCATCGTGCGTGCGTTCAGCGATTCGGCCGATGCGCGCAGCCGCGCGGCAGTGGCGTCGACCGCGCCCAGCGCCCGCAAGGTCCGCAGGCCGCGCAGCCGGTCGAGCAGGAAGCCGTTCATGCCGCCCATCTCGACCATCTGCGCTTCGCTCGCGGCCTTGGCGCGCCAGCCGACGATCGCCATGAAGAGCGGGATCAGCGGCGCCGACACCAGCAGGATCAGCGCCGCCGCCCAGGACAACGGCACCACCGCGAGCAGGATCACGCAAGGCAGCACCGTCGCGCGCCAGCGTGCCGGGTCGTAGCGCACGAGGTAAGGGATCACCGCCTCGGCCTGCTCGGCGATCGCGCTGGCCGCGAGGCCCGAGGCGGGCCGGTCGCTGTCGAGCGGCGAGCGCGCGGCCAGCGCGGCGACGGCCCGGGCGCGCAGGCCCGACAGCCGGGCCCGCGCCGCGGCGTACACCCGGCGCACGCCCCAGGCCTCCAGCAGCGACCGGAGCGCACCGCACAGCACGATGCCGACGGCCGGCCACCCCACCGCGTCCCGGCCCGCGCCCTGCCCGATGCCCTGCACCGCCCAGCCCAGCAAGGCGGCCTGAGGCAGCCACAGCAACGGCGCCAGGCCCTGGACCAGGCTCCCTGCCCGGGCAGCGCGCGAGCGGCCGGCGTCGTCGAGGGTTGAAAGCGGTGAACGCACTTGAATGTTCCGTAATTTCAGTATTTACTGAAACTTGCGCAATCATAAGGGCAAACCCTTTGTCCAGGCAAGCCGGTCCAGGGCGGCCGCCATCTTCCGGCAACACCGTGACAACTCAACATCGGCCTGCGCTGCCGCTAAGCTACGACGCCACGGCTTGTCGCCGAGGGAGGCGCAAATTGAAGATTCTTTCCATGACACCGACTTACTTCCCCGAAGTCGGTGGCATCGAGTCGGTGGTGCGGGAGCTGGCGGTCCAGCTCGCCGGCCATGGCATCACGGTCGACGTGGCCCACATCTCGCCGCAGCACGCCGAAGCATCGAAGACCCGGGTCGACGGCATCGACCTCTACCGGCTGCCGGTCACCGGCAACCGGCTGGTCGGCCATGTGCCCGGCCTGGGCGCGCTGGCCGCCGGCTACGACCTGCTGCACGTGCACGACCCGCAACTCATGATGCTGACCGGCAACGTGCTGCTGCAGGCGCGCCGCCTGCCCGCGGTGCTGAGCACGCACGGAGGCTTCCGGCACACGCGCAAGCTGCGCGCCTTCAAGTGGTTCCACGAGCACCTCCTGATGCGGCCGCTCCTGCGCCACTACGCCAAGGTCCTGGCAGTGAGCGAATCCGACCGGCTCTACTTCAGCGGCTTCTCCGACCGGGTCGAGACCTGCGAGAACGGCATCGCCTTCGCCAAGTTCCAGCCCGGGCGCAACACCGGCACGCCCGACCCGACCCGCTGGATCTACTGGGGCCGCTGGTCGCGCAACAAGCGCATCGACGCGGTGATCGACGCCGTCGCGCTGGCCCGCGACCAGGGCATCGCGGTCGACCTCTTGATCGCCGGGCCCGACTTCGACCATCTGGGCGACAGCTTCAAGGCGCAGATCGAGGCGCTCGGCCTCGGCGACTCGGTGCGCCTGCACGCCTACATCGAGGACGCCGCGCTGCTGGAGGAACTGCGCCAGCGCAGCGTCTTCATCACCGGCAGCGAATACGAGGGCTTCGGCGTCGGCATCCTGGAAGCGATGGCCGCCGGCAAGATCGTGGTCTGCCGCGACATGGAGCCGATCAACGGCTTCGTGCAGCGCGGGGTCAACGGTTTCTTCCTCGACTTCGATCGCGGCGCGAAGGATGCCGCGGTGCTGCGCGAGCTGGCCGGGCTGGACCCTGCGCGTTGCGCCGAGATGTCGATCGCCGCGCAGGCGACCGCCAAGCGCCACGACTGGGAACAGGTGGCGCGCAAGTTCGAGGCGCATTTCGCCGAGGCGCTCGGCCGGGCGCCGCAGGCCGCGGCGGTGCAGCGCTGAAGGGCGATGCGGCTACGCCGCGGCCGCCGCGCCGCAGGCCAGCAGCAGCGCGAACAACGCCAGCAGCGCCCGCCAGGTGACCCGGCGGCACTCCACCCATCGGTACAGCAGCACCGCCGCGCCGATCGACAGGAGCAAGGTCGCCACGAGCCCCAGCATGTCGATCCACGGCGTCGCCGGCAGGAAGCCGCTGACACCCGCGCTCACCAGCAGCAGGATCGGGAAGTGGATCAGGAACAGCGAATAGGAGATGCGCCCGAGCCGCACCAGCGGCGCGGCGGCCGCCGGCCACGCTGTCGGGTCGAGGGCATTCAGGTGCTGCAGCACCGCCACCGCCAGCGCGGTCACCAGCGCGATCGCGATGCGGCTGCGCCAGTCCAGCGCCAGCGCCGCGCCGCCGACCAGCAGCAGCACCAGCACCGCGAAGCGCCAGCCGCTGCGGCTGCTGGCGCGACCGATCCAGAAGACCAGCATGCCCAACCCGTAGGAACCGAAGAAGTAGATCGCGGTGACGTCCAGTTCCGATCGTCGGTTGAAGATGTCCAGCGACGCGATCACCAGCCCCAGCACCAGCGCCGCCAGCAGCCACGCGGCACGCTCGCGGCGCATCGCCCAGCGGCCCTGCAGCCAGCCGGCCAGGCCGATCACCGCCAGCGCCAGCACGAAGAGCTGGAAGTCGATCGCCACGTACCAGACGCCGGTGGACAGCGCCTCGTAGCCGAGCAGGTCCTGCAGCAGGAGGCCGTGCGCCAGCAATTGCGCCATGCCGGGCACGCCGGGCACCGCGTCGTCGTCGTGCAGGAGCGGCCGCACCAGCGCCGCGACCAGCACGCTGACGCTCAGCGCCACCAGGTAGGGCATCACCAGCCTGCCGTAGCGCTGGAACACGCGCGACCAGGCGCCGCTCCGGCCGGGCACGCCGTCCGGCGCCAAGCTCGCGGCGGCGAGGAAGCCCGCCAGCACCAGGAACACCTGCACCGCCAGCCGGCCGTTCTGCGACAGCCAGTCGAACACGGCCGGCGCCAGCGACGAAGCGCCCGCCGGCAGCGGGCCGTAGCGCGACAGGTGGTGCCCGACGATCAGCAGGCAGGCGACGCCCTTGACCGCATCGAGCAGCGGCATGCGGGCCGCTGTCGATGGCTTCGGGCTGGGCATCGGCGTGGGGACGGGTTCAGAGCGCGAGGCGGCGGCGCGCCTCGAAGTATTCGCGCTTGAGCTTCTCGATGAAGGCCTCGGCCGAGGCCACCTCGGTGACCGCGCCGATGCCCTGGCCCGAGCCCCAGATGTCCTTCCAGGCCTTGGCCTTGCTGCCTTCGCCGGTGGCGAAGTTCATCGTCTTCAGGTCGCCTTCGGGCAGGTTGGCCGGGTCCATGCCGGCGGCCACGATGCTGGGCGCCAGGTAGTTGCCGTGCACCCCGGTGAAGAGGTTCGAATAGACGATGTCGTCGGAAGTGCCGGCGACGATCGCCTGCTTGTAGGCGTCGCTGGCGCGCGCTTCCTCGGTGGCGATGAAGGCGGTGCCGATGTAGGCGAAGTCGGCGCCCATGGCCTGCGCCGCCAGCACCGCGTTGCCGTTGGCGATCGAGCCCGACAGCGCCAGCGGGCCGTCGAACCATTCGCGGATCTCCTGCACCAGCGCGAACGGGCTCTTCACGCCGGCATGGCCGCCGGCGCCGGCCGCCACCGCGATGATGCCGTCGGCACCCTTCTCGATCGCCTTCTTCGCGAAGGTGTTGTTGATGATGTCGTGCAGCGTCACGCCGCCGTAGCTGTGCACCGCGTCGTTGACGTCGGTGCGCGCGCCCAGCGAGGTGATCACGATCGGCACCTTGTATTTCACGACCATCTCCATGTCGTGCTCGAGCCGGTCGTTGCTCTTGTGCACGATCTGGTTGATGGCGAAAGGCGCGGCCGGCTTCTCGGGATGGTCGCGGTTCCAGGCCGCGAGTTCTTCCGTGATCTCGATCAACCAGTCTTCCAGCTGCGCGGCCGGACGCGCGTTGAGCGCCGGCATCGCGCCCACCACGCCGGCCTTGCACTGCGCGATCACCAGCTTGGGATTGCTGATGATGAACAGCGGCGAGCCGATGATGGGCAGGGGCAGGTTGGCGAGGACGGGCGGCAGCTTGGACATGGGGTCTCCGAAAGCGAAAGGATGATCAGAAGGATTCGAGCGCCAGCGCGGTGACGCTTTCGGCGCCATCCACGATGCTGTCGCGGATGCCCGGCGCCTTGTTCAGGATGTGCTCGGCGTAGAAGCGCGCGGTCGCGATCTTGGCCTTCATGAAGGCGACGTCGGTGCCGGCCTTGGCGAGGTCCTCGGCCACCAGCAGCGAGCGGCCCAGCTGCCAGCCGGCCACCAGGTTGCCCGCCAGCATGAGGTAGGGCACGCTGCCCGCGAACACCGCGTTCGGCGCCGCCTTGGTCTGGCCCGCGACGAAGCCGACCACGTCGACGAAGGCCTCGCGCGCGGCCTTGAGCTTCTTCGCCACCGCCTGCGCGTCGGCGCTGTCGCGCTGGGCCAGTTCGGCCTCTGTCTTCTCGACCTGCGCCGCGATCGCCTTCGCGGTCTGACCGCCGTCGCG
This sequence comes from Xenophilus sp. L33, assembly GCF_009765735.1. GTDB lineage: Bacteria > Pseudomonadota > Gammaproteobacteria > Burkholderiales > Burkholderiaceae_C > Variovorax. Next base: position 80,010 of record NZ_LMUW01000020.1, on the reverse strand, counting down.
CGCGGTCTTGCGGCCCACCAGGTCGTTGGCCTGGATCGCGGTCGTGCCTTCATAGATGGTGAGGATCTTGGCGTCGCGGTAATACTGCGCCGCGCCGGTCTCCTCGATGAAGCCCATGCCGCCATGCACCTGCACGCCGAGCGATGCCACTTCCAGGCTCATCTCGGTGCTGTAGCCCTTGACCAGCGGCACCAGGTATTCGTAGAAGGCCTGGTTCTGCTTGCGCGCATCGGCGTCCGGATGGTGATGCGCGGCGTCGTAGGCGGCGGCGGCCACGGTGGCCATCGCGCGGCAGCCTTCGACGTAGGCGCGCATCGTCATCAGCATGCGCTTGACGTCGGGGTGATGGATGATCGGCGCGCTGGCGTTGATCGAGCCGTCGACCGGGCGGCTCTGCACCCGGTCCTTGGCGTAGGCCACCGCCTGCTGGTAGGCGCGCTCGGCCACCGCGATGCCCTGCATGCCGACCGCGTAGCGGGCCGAGTTCATCATGATGAACATGTACTCGAGGCCGCGGTTCTCCTGGCCGACGAGATAACCGATGGCGCCGCCATGGTCGCCGTATTGCAGGACGGCCGTCGGCGAGGCCTTGATGCCCAGCTTGTGCTCGATGCTCACGCAATGCACGTCGTTGCGCGCGCCGAGCGAGCCGTCCTTGTTCACCATGAACTTGGGCACCACGAACAGGCTGATGCCCTTCACGCCCTCGGGCGCGCCCGTGACGCGCGCCAGCACGAGATGGACGATGTTCTCCGCCATGTCGTGCTCGCCGTAGGTGATGAAGATCTTGGTGCCGAAGACCTTGTAGGTACCGTCGGCCTGCGGTTCGGCGCGGCTGCGCACCATCGCCAGGTCGCTGCCGGCCTGCGGCTCGGTGAGGTTCATGGTGCCGGTCCATTGGCCGCTCACCAGCTTCTCGAGGTAGACCGCCTTCAGCTCGTCGGAGCCGGCGGTGAGCAGCGCTTCGGTCGCACCATCGGTCAGGAGCGGGCACAGCGCGAAGCTCATGTTGGCCGAGTTGAGCATCTCGCCGCAGGCCGCGCCGATGGTCTTCGGCAGGCCCTGGCCGCCGAAGTCCGCCGGATGCTGCAGGCCCTGCCAGCCGCCGGCCACGTATTGCGCGAAGGCCTCCTTGAAGCCCGGCGTGGTGGTCACGACGCCGTCCTTGAAGGACGACGGGTTGCGGTCGCCCGCCACGTTCAGCGGCGCGATCACGTCCTGGTTGAAGCGCGCGCATTCCTCGAGCACCGCCTGCGCGGTCTCCAGGCCGGCTTCCTCCAGGCCCGGCATCTGCGACACCTGCGCGATGTTCGCGAGGTGCTCGATGTCGAACAGCATGTCCTTCAGCGGAGCGATGTAGCTCATGACTGTCTCCTCAGGGCCTTCAGCGGCCGAATGCGAATCGATGCAAAAAAGGGCACCGCGAACGATGCCCTTTGTCTCATTGGCCGGCGTGGGTCAGAGTGCCTTGACCAGTTCCGGCACGGCCACGAACAGGTCGGCCACCAGGCCGTAGTCGGCGACCGAGAAGATCGGCGCTTCTTCGTCCTTGTTGATCGCGACGATCACCTTGGAGTCCTTCATGCCGGCCAGATGCTGGATCGCGCCCGAGATGCCGGCGGCGATGTAGAGCTGCGGCGCCACGATCTTGCCGGTCTGCCCCACTTGCCAGTCGTTCGGCGCGTAGCCGGCGTCGACCGCGGCGCGGCTGGCGCCGAGGCCGGCGTTCAGCTTGTCGGCCAGGGGCGCCATGACTTCCTGGAACTTCTCGGCGCTGCCGAGCGCGCGGCCACCGGAGACGATGATCTTGGCGGCCGTCAGTTCGGGCCGTTCGCTCTTGGTGACCTCGCGGCCGACGAAGCTCGACTTGCCGCTGTCGGCGACGCCGTCGACGTTCTCGATCGCGGCGCTGCCGCCGGTGGCAGCGGCCGGGTCGAAGCCGGTGGTGCGCACGGTCACGACCTTGATCGGGTCCGCGCTCTGCACGATGGCGATCGCGTTGCCGGCGTAGATCGGGCGCTCGAAGGTGTCGGGGCTGTCGACCTTGGTGATGTCGCTGATCTGCGCGACGTCGAGCAGGGCGGCCACGCGCGGCGCGACGTTCTTGCCGTTGGCGGTCGAGGGGAACAGGATGTGGCTGTAGTTCTTGGCGATCGCGAGCACCTGCGCGGCGACGTTCTCGGCCAGGTTCTCGGCCAGCGAGGGGCTGTCGGCGACGATCACCTTGGCCACGCCCGCGACCTGCGCGGCGGCCTTGGCGGCCTCGGCGGCGTTGGCACCGGCCACCAGCACGTGGACGTCGCCGCTGGCGCAGGCGATGCCGGCCGTGACGGTATTGAGGGTCGCCGGCTTCAGCGTGGCGTGGTCGTGTTCGGCAATGACAAGGACGCTCATGATCAGATCACCTTCGCTTCGTTCTTCAGCTTCTCGACCAGTGCGGCCACGTCGGCCACCTTGACACCGGCGCCGCGTTTCGGCGGCTCGCTCACCTTGAGCGTCTTCAGGCGCGGCTTGACGTCGACGCCGAGGTCTTCGGGCTTGACCGTGTCGAGCTGCTTCTTCTTGGCCTTCATGATGTTGGGCAAGGTGACGTAGCGCGGCTCGTTCAGGCGCAGGTCGGTGGTGACCACCGCGGGCAGCGTGAGCGAGAGGGTCTCGAGGCCGCCGTCGACCTCGCGCGTGACGTTGACCTTGTCGCCGGCCACTTCGACCTTCGAGGCGAAGGTGGCTTGCGGCAGGTTGGCCAGCGCGGCGAGCATCTGTCCGGTCTGGTTGGCGTCGTCGTCGATCGCCTGCTTGCCGAGGATGACGAGGCCGGGCTGTTCCTTGTCGACCAGTGCCTTGAGCAGCTTGGCGACGGCCAGCGGCTGCAGTTCTTCGGTGGTCTCCACCAGGATCGCGCGGTCGGCGCCGATGGCCATGGCGGTGCGCAGCGTTTCCTGGCACTTGGCGTCGCCGCAGGAGACGGCGATCACCTCGGTGGCGACGCCCTTTTCCTTCAGGCGGACCGCTTCTTCGATCGCGATCTCGTCGAAGGGGTTCATGCTCATCTTCACGTTCGCGATATCGACGCCGGTGCCGTCGCTCTTGACGCGCACCTTGACGTTGTAGTCGACCACCCGCTTGACGGGGACCAGGATCTTCATGGTTTTGACTCCGTTGAAATGTGAAATTGGGGCTGCAAGGCAGCCGATGATTTTAGGCGCCGCTCACGGCGCCGACTGTTCATTTCGATCAGGGGACGGCAGCGCGCAAGGCGGCACCGACTGGAACGAACACAAAAACGAACGATCGTGCTTTTTTGTGAATTATAGGCGAGCGGCATCGGTCGAGGCAATGGCGGGCAGCGATTCGACATGCAGCACGCTCTGCGGATAGGGGATGCTGATGCCGGCTTCGCGCAGCTTCTTGAGGATCTCGAGGTTGATCGTCGAGCGCAGGTTGTCGCGGCCCTTGTCCGGATCGGTGATCCAGAAATTGAGCGTGAAAAGCAGCGCCGACGGCCCGAATTCCAGCAGGAAGGCGACCGGCGCGGGATCTTCCAGCACGCGCGGCTGCGCCGCCGCGGCCGCGCAGAGAATCGACTGCACCCGGTCCACGTCGCTGTCGTAGCCGACGCCGATGCTGGTCTGCACGTTGAACTTGCGATCGGCCTGCGTCAGGTTCTCGACCCGGCCGGTGATGAGCGACTCGTTCGGCACGATCGCCTCGCGGCCGTTGGCGGCGCGCACCAGCGTGTAGCGCACCTTGATGTCGGTGACCTTGCCTTCGAAGTTGTCGACCTTGACGTTGTCGCCGATGCGGATCGCCCGCTCCAGCAGGATCACGAAGCCGCTCACGTAGTTGGCGGCCAATTTCTGCAGCCCGAAGCCGAGGCCGACGCCGAGCGCGCCGCCCAGCACCGACAGCGCCGTGAGGTCGACCCCGACCGCCGACAGCGCGAACAGCAGGCCGACCAGCAGCAGCACCGAGCGCACCGCGTTCGAGGCCACCTTGCGCATCGACAGGTCGGTGACCGCCTCGCTCAGGATGCGCCGCTCGATGGTGGCCGACACCCACAGCGCGATCACCAGCACCGCCGCGGCCGACACCACGCCGCCGAGGATGGTGCGCAGGCTGACCCGCTCGCGACCGAAGGCCAGCGTGATCTCGTCCAGCTCGGCCAGCACCGGCGGCAACAGGCCGACGATCCACAGGATGGCGCCGATCCAGGCCACCCAGGAGATGGTTCGCTCGACCAGCCGCGCCAGCGCCGAATTCGGGAACACCACCTGCAGCACGCGCGCGAAGAAGCGGATCGCCACCAGCGAGATGAACACCGACACCGCCATCGGCAGCAGGAGCAGCGTCTGGTAGCCCGCGAGGGTCCGGCCCGACAGGTCGATCAGCAGCAGCGCGAGCAGCGGGAACAAGAGACCGTCGAGGATGTTGCGGCCGAACCAGATCGAATCCTTCGGCTGGTCGCGGCCGAACCAGCGACAGACGGCCCAGGCGACGGCGACGCACAGCACCACCACCGCGGCCTCGATCGTCACCGCGCGCGGCTCGATCGCGGCGATGCGGGCCGACAGGTCGCTGAAGTCCAACGCCATCAGAGGTCGGCCAGCACCCGCACGTGCGCCTCGACGCTCTGCGCCAGGGCGTCGAGGTTGTAGCCGCCCTCGAGCATCGAGACGATGCGCCCGCCGGCATGGCGGCGGGCGACGTCGACGAGGCGGCCGGTGATCCAGGCGAAGTCCTGGTCGTTGAGGCGCAACTGGCCGAGGTCGTCGTCGCGGTGGGCGTCGAAGCCGGCGCTGATGAAGACCATCTGCGGCTTGAATTCCTCCAGCCGCGGCATCCAGCAGGCCTCGATCAGCTCGCGCACGTCCATGCCCTTGGTATAGGCCGGCACCGGCAGGTTCAGCATGTTGGCGGCCGGATGCTCGGTGCCGCTGAACGGATAGAACGGGTGCTGGAAGATGCCGACCATCAACACCCGCGGGTCGTTGCTCAGGATGTCCTCGGTGCCGTTGCCGTGGTGGACGTCGAAGTCGCAGACCGCGACCCGCTCCAGGCCGTGCACCTCGATCGCGTGGCGCGCCGCGATCGCAATGTTGTTGAGGAAGCAGAAGCCCATCGCCTGCTCGCGGCAGGCGTGGTGGCCGGGCGGACGCACCGCGCAGAAGGCGTTGTCGATCTGCCCCGCCATGACCGCGTCGGTGGCGGCGATCGCGGCACCGGCGGCGCGGCGCGCGGCCAGGAGGGTGAAGCGGTTGAGCGAGGTGTCGGGGTCGATCTGCGCGTGGTCGGGGCCGCCGGCGGCCACGTCGTCGACCAGGCGCTGGCTCAGGGCCTCGAGGTGCTCCAGATGGGCCGCCGAGTGGGCGCGGGTGATCTGCGGCAAGGTGGCGAGCGGCACGTCGATGCGCTCCAGCGCGTCGCCGACGCCGGTGACGAGCAGCCGGTCTTCGATCGCGTCGAGCCGCGCGGGGCACTCCGGGTGGTACGACCCCATGTCGTGCTTCCAGCAGTCGCGATGTGTGAAATAGCCGGTTTTACCCATGGGATCGACTCGCACCGTGACCCTTGCCGGCCGGTGCCGACGGGCTTACGGTATTGTTTGCATATGGATACAAAAATGGACGTCGCCGCCAAGCTCGCCAGTTTGCTCGGTCAGCTTAACACGGTGATCGTGGGCAAAGAGGCGCAGGTCCGCGACTGCGTGGCGTGCCTGCTGGCGGGCGGGCACCTGCTGATCGAGGACGTTCCGGGGGTCGGCAAGACCACCCTGGCGCACGCCCTGTCGCACACCTTCGGGCTGCAGTTCTCGCGGGTTCAGTTCACCGCCGACCTGATGCCGGGCGACCTGTCGGGCGTCGCGATCTACGACCGCGGGCAGCAGGCCTTCGTCTTCCATCCGGGGCCGATCTTCGCGCAGGTGCTGCTGGCCGACGAGATCAACCGGGCCAGCCCCAAGACCCAGAGCGCGCTGCTCGAGGCGATGGAAGAAAAGCAGGTCACGGTCGAGGGCGAGACCCGCCCGCTGCCCTCGCCCTTCTTCGTCATTGCGACCCAGAACCCGCACGACCAGCTGGGCACCTTCGCGCTGCCAGAGTCGCAGCTCGACCGCTTCCTGATGCGCATCTCGCTCGGCTATCCCGACCGCGCGGCCGAGCGCGAGCTGCTGGCCGGCGCCGACCGCCGCGAGCTGCTGGCCAGCCTGCCGGCGCTGCTGACGCCGGGCGAGCTGCACGCGCTGCAGCAGCGGGTGCAGCAGGTGCACGCGTCCGAGCCGCTGCTCAACTACCTGCAGGACCTGATGGCCGCGACCCGTTCGGGCCGCTGGTTCCTGCAAGGGCTGTCGCCGCGGGCCGGCATCGCGGTGCTGCGCGCGGCCAAGGCCGAGGCGCTGCTGGACAACCGCGACTACGTGGCGCCGGACGACATCGAGGCAGTGCTGCCGCAGACCATCGCGCACCGCCTGACGCCGGTCGGCGATGCCGGGCGCGGCGCGGTCGAGCAGGTGCGGGCGATGACCGCGGCGGTGCCGCTGCCGTGATCGACGCGGCGGCGCCGGCGCGCCCGCGGATGGCGTGGATCGTCCATCCGCTGGCCAGCCTGCGCACGCGCATCGACGGCTGGTTCCTCTCGCGCCGCAAGCCCTCGGACACGCTCGAGCTGACCCAGCGCAATGTCTACATCGTGCCGAGCCGGGCCGGCTGGATGCTGGCGGCGACCCTCCTGCTGCTGCTGGTGGCCTCCATCAACTACCAGCTCAACCTCGGCTACCTGCTGACCTTCCTGCTGGCCGGCAGCGTGGCGGTCGGCATGCACGTGTGCCACGGCACCCTGCGCGGCCTGGCGCTGCGCCTGATGGTTCCGGAGCCCCAATACGCCGGCGCCGCAGCGGTCTTTCGCGTGGTGCTGCAGAACGACCGGCGCAGCACCCGCTACGGCATCGGCCTGGCGGTGCATCGCAGCGGCCAGTGGTCCTGGAGCGACGTGCCGGCGCAGGGCAGCGCGACGGTCGAGGTGGCGTTCAAGCCGGAGCGGCGCGGGCTGCATCCGGTGCCGACCCTGACCGCCGAGACCCGCTTCCCGCTCGGCACCTTCCGGGTCTGGACGGTCTGGCGGCCGGCTTCCCGGATGCTGGTCTATCCGGCGCCGGAATTGAATCCGCCCCCGCTGCCGGCGGCCCAGCCGCTGGAAGGCCAGGGCTTCGCACCCACGACCCGCAGCCAGCTGGCCGGCGAATACGACGGTGTGCGGGCCTACCGGCGTGGCGATCCGCTCAAGCTCGTGGTCTGGAAGAAGGCGGCGCAGGCGCAGGCGATCGGCTCCGGCGAGCTGGTCAGCCGCGATGCCCAGCAGGCCCAGCGCCAGGAACTCTGGCTGGACGCTCGCGCCGCCGGCCTGGCGGCCCAGGAGCCGCGGCTGTCGCGCCTGTGCGCCTGGGTGCTGATGGCGGACCGCCTGGGCGTCGACTACGGCCTCCGGGTCGACGGGCTGGTCGTCACGCCCTCGCAAGGCGAGGCGCACCGGCGCCGCTGCCTCGAAGGCCTGGCGCTGTGCTGAAGGCGGCCGCGCGATGAAGCTCCCAGCCCGGCTCCTGGCGCTGCCGCGCGACGCCCGCGACACCCTCTTCCTGCTGGCGGTCATCGCATTGATCGTGCTGCCGCAGGTCGCCAACCTGCCGTGGTGGTGCAGCACGCTGACCGCGATCGTGCTGCTGTGGCGCGGCACGCTGGCGCTGCAGGCGCGGCCGCTGCCGGGCAAGTGGTGGCGCATCTCGCTGCTGGCGCTGACGCTGGTCGCGACCTTCTCGACCCACCGCACGCTCCTCGGCCGCGATGCCGGCGTCACCCTGCTGGTGATCCTGCTGGCGCTCAAGACGCTGGAGCTGCGCGCGCGGCGCGACGCCTTCGTCATCTTCTTCCTGGGCTTCTTCACGATGCTCACGAACTTCTTCTATTCGCAGTCGCTGCCGACCGCGTTCGCGATGCTGCTGGCGCTGCTCGGCCTCCTGACCGCGCTGGTCAACGCCCACATGCCGGTGGGCAAGCCGCCGCTGATGCAGGCGGCCCGCACCGCCGGCTGGATGGCGCTCTTCGGCGCACCGATCATGCTGGTGCTGTTCATGCTGTTCCCGCGCATGGCGCCGCTCTGGGGCACGCCGAACGACACGCCCACCGGGCGCACCGGCCTGTCGAACAGCATGAAGGTCGGCACCATCGCCGAGCTGGCGCAGGACGACGGCATCGCCGCGCGCATCCAGTTCGACGACGGCAAGGTGCCGCCGCGCGCCGCGCTCTACTTCCGCGGTCCTGTGCTGACCCAGTTCGACGGCCGCGAATGGACCGCGACGCCGGCCTTCGCGCGCGGCTTCATGCCGCAGAACCTGCGGGTGCAGGGCAAGGGCATCGGCTACGAGGTCACGCTGGAGCCCTCCAACCGCCCGGCCCTGCTGACGCTCGACGTCGCGCCGACCAAGCCCGAACTGCCCGGCTACGAGATCTTCGGCAGCGCCGACCTGCAATGGTTCGCCAATCGGCCGGTCGGCGACCTGGTGCGCTACCGGGCGGTCAGCTACATCCAGTTCCAGAGCGGCCCGACGCGGCGGATCGGCGCGCTGCAACCCGACCTGGCGCTGCCGCCCGGCTCGAACCCGCGCACCGTCGCGCTGGCCGCCCAGATGCACGCCGATCCGCAACTGGCCGGCGCCGGCACGCCCCAGCTGGTGCAGGCGGTGCTGCAGCGGCTGCGCACCGGCGGCTACGTCTACACGCTGGAGCCCGGCCTCTACGGCGACGACACCGCGGACGAATTCTGGTTCGACCGCAAGGCCGGTTTCTGCGAGCACATCGCCTCGGCCTTCGTGGTGCTGATGCGGGCGCTCGACATCCCGGCGCGCATCGTCACCGGCTACCAGGGCGGCGAGATGAACAGCGTCGACAACTACTGGGTGCTGCGCCACAGCGACGCCCACGCCTGGGCCGAAGTCTGGGAAGAAGGCATCGGCTGGGTGCGGGTCGACCCGACCGGCTCGGTGGCGCCCGACCGGGTCGGCCAGCTGCGCCGGCTGGCGCCCGAGCCGGGCCTGATCGCCGGCGCGATCGGCTCGATGAACCCGTCGCTGTCCTACGACCTGCAGCAACTGCACGCGGCGTGGGACGCGGTCAACAACGCCTGGAACCAGCGGGTGCTCAACTACACGCAGCGCCGCCAGCTGGACCTGCTCAAGACCCTCGGCTTCGACGCGCCCAGCCTGCAGGACCTGGCGACGGTGCTGTTCGGGCTGCTGGCGGTGGTGAGCCTGGCCGGTGCCGGCTGGACGCTCTGGGAGCGCAGCCGGCGCGATCCGTGGCTGCGGCTGCTCGGCCGCGCCCGCGACCGGCTGGAGCGCGCCGGCATCGCGCTGCCCGAGACCGCCTCGCCGCGGCTGATGGCCTCGCGCCTCGCCGCGCGCTTCGGCGCCGCGGCGCAGCCGGCGCACGACTGGCTGCTCCGGTTGGAAGCCCAGCGCTACGCGCGCGACCCGGCCGAGGCGCTCTCGACCTTGCGCGCCGAATTCCGGCGGCTCGGCTGGCCGCGCTGAAGGCCCTGTGACAATCCGGGCGATGCGCCGTCTTCTCCGTCTCCTGCTTCCCGCCGCCGTCGCCACCCTGGCCCTCGCCCTGCTCGCCTCGACGCCCGCGCGGGCCACCACGCCGGCACCGAAGAACCTCAAGCACGACAAGGGCGCCAGGCCCGTGGCCGCCAAGCGCCCCGATGCCAGCCGCGCCGGCCCGAGCTACGCCGGCCGCGAGGACGCGATGCAGTTCGCCGACGAGGTCGCCGCGCGCGACGGCCTGGACCCGGCCTGGGTGCGCGCCAGCATCGGCAGCGCCCGGCTGCTGCCGAACGTGCCGCGCCTCATGGTGCCGGCCGCGCCCGGCGCCACCAAGAACTGGCGCGCCTACCGCGGCCGCTTCGTCGAGCCGGTGCGCATCGCCGCCGGCGTGCGCTTCTGGCGCGACAACGCCGACACGCTGGCGCGGGCCGAGGCGAGCTTCGGCGTGCCGGCGGAAATCATCGTCGGCATCATCGGCGTCGAAACGATCTACGGCCGCAACATGGGCAGCTTCCGGGTGATCGACGCGCTGTCCACGCTGGCCTTCGATTTTCCGGAGGCGCATCCGCGCGCGGCGGAGCGGCAGGCCTTCTTCCGGGCCGAGCTCGAAAGCTTCCTGGTGCTGCAGAACCGCAGCGGCGAAAGCCCGCTGCTGCCGCTGGGCAGCTACGCCGGCGCGATGGGCATGCCGCAGTTCATGCCGAGCAGCATCGGCAGCTTCGCGGTCGACTTCGACGGCGACGGCCGCATCGATCTGGTCAACGATCCGGCCGACGTGATCGGCTCGGTGGCCAACTACTTCAAGGCCTTCGGCTGGACACCCGGCATGGCGAGCATATTCCCGGTGCGGCTGGACCCGCAGCGGCTGCAAAAGGAAATGCTGCTGGCACCGGACATCGTGCCCACCTTCAACGTCGAGACCTTCACCGCCGCCGGCGCGGCGCTCGACGGCGAAGGCCTCGCGCATCCGGGCCTGCTGGCGCTGATCGAACTGCAGAACGGGGGCGATGCGCCAACCTACGTCGCCGGCACGAAGAACTTCTACGTGATCACGCGCTACAACTGGAGCAGCTACTACGCGATGTCGGTGATCGAGCTGGGGCGCGAGGTGCGGCTGGCGATGGCGCAGTAGCGGGGTTCAGGCCGGCATGCCGCTGCCGGTGTGCGTACGCATCCACGCGTCCACCCGGGCCCGCTCGGCCGCGCTGAAATGCAGGCCCAGCTTGGAGCGGCGCCACAGCACGTCGTCGCCGCTGCAGGCCCATTCCTGGTCGCGCAGGTAGGTCAGCTCGCGCTCGTGCAGGCCGGGCGCGACCGCGGGGCCGAGCTCGGCCATCGAGCGCGCATCGCCCAGCACCTCGGCGATGCGGGCGCCGTACGCCCGCGCCAGTCGGTGCGCCAGCGCGGCGTCGAGCCAGGGATGCCGCTGCCGGACGGCGGCGACGAAGCGCGCAAAGTCGTCGTCCGGCCGCGCGCGCGCGGTGGTCGCGCCGATCCAGTCCGAGAGGTCGCCGCCGGCCATGAAGGCGCCGTCGGTCCAGGGCGCGCGCTCGTCGCCGAGCATGCGCCCGACTTCATCGGCCGCGTCCTCTCCGAGCTTGCGGAAGGTGGTGATCTTGCCGCCCCAGACCGACAGCAGCGGCGCCGCCGCGGTGTTCGATTCGAGCAGGTAGTCGCGGGTGACCGACGACGGATCGCCGGAGTCGTCGTCCAGCAGCGGCCGCACGCCGGAGTAGCTCCAGACCACGTCGGCCGGCAGCACCGGCCGCGCGAAGTAGCGGCTGGCCTGGGTGCACAGGTAGTCGATCTCTTCGGCGTCGATGCGCGCCGCGCCCGGCTGGTCGCCGGGCAGCTCGATGTCGGTGGTGCCGATCAGCGTGAAGTCGTCCTCGTAAGGGATCGCGAAGATGATCCGCTTGTCCGGGTTCTGGAAGATGTACGCATGGTCGTGCGCGAAGACCCGCGGCACCACGATGTGGCTGCCCTTGACCAGCCGCAGTTGGCGCGTTGCCAGCGCCTCGCCGTCGGCCGGACGCGCCACGCCGCGCAGGAAGGCCTCGGCCCAGGGTCCGGCCGCGTTCACGATCGCCCGGGCGCGCAGTTGGCGCCGGCCCGCGGGCCCTTCGAGGGTAGCCGTCCAGCCGTCGGCGCCGCGGCGCGCATCGACGCAAGCGGTGCGCGTGAGCACCTCGGCGCCGCGCGCACGGGCATCGATCGCGTTCAGCACCACCAACCGGGCGTCGTCGACCCAGCCGTCCGAATAGACGAAGCCGCGCCGGAACGCGGGCTTGAGCGGCGCGCCGGCCGGATGCCGGCGCAAATCGACCGTGCGCGAGCCGCGCAGCACCTCGCGCCGGGCCAGGTGGTCGTACATGAAGAGGCCGAGGCGCACCATCCAGGCCGGCCGCATCGACGGGTCGTGCGGCATCACGAAGCGCAGCGGCCACATGATGTGCGGCGCGCTTTTGAGCAGCACCTCGCGCTCCTGCAGCGCCTTGCGCACCAGGGAGAATTCGTAGTGCTCCAGGTAGCGCAGGCCGCCGTGGATCAGCTTGGTGGACGACGACGAGGTGTGGGCGGCGAGGTCGTCCTTCTCGCACAGCACGACCTTCCAGCCGCGCCCGGCCAGGTCGCGCGCGATGCCGCAGCCGTTGATGCCGCCGCCGACAATCAGGACGTCGCAGCGGTCGTCGCCGGGGCGGCCGCTCGGGTCGCCGCCGGGGCCGTTGCGATCGGCGGCCGGGCCGCCTTGGGAAGATGCCGGAAAACTCACGGAAGTTGGATCCGATCGAAAATCTCTGTGATTCGCGAAATTCGAAAATCGCGCTCGAATATTTTCATTCTGGTTCCTAATGGCGCGATTCTTCTAGTATTTAACCCTATATTTTATTCGTTTCGTTTCGTTTTAAAGTCGGCTTTCGCCCACTCCCGCACAAAGTGAACTCGAATCCGCGCCAACTCACCCTCCTCGACACCGTCCGCTCGCGCGGCTCGGTGACGGTCGAACAACTGGCCGAGATGCTCGGCGTCACCCTGCAGACGGTGCGCCGCGACATCCAGCGACTGGCCGACGAGGGGCTCCTCACCCGCTTCCACGGCGGCGTGCGCATCGCCAGTTCGACCATCGAGAACATCGCCTACCGCCAGCGCGAGACGCTGCATGCAGAGGGCAAGGCGCGCATCGCCCGGGCGGTGGCCGCGCGCGTGCCGAACGACTGCTCGCTGATCCTGAACATCGGCACCACCACCGAGGCGATCGCCAAGGCGCTGCTGCAGCACACCGGCCTGCGCGTGATCACGAACAACCTCAACGTCGCCACCATCCTCAGCGACAACCCGGCCTGCGAGGTGATCGTCGCCGGCGGCCCGGTGCGGCTGCGCGACAGGGCGATCGTCGGGGAGGCGACGGTCGAGTTCATCCGCCAGTTCAAGGTCGACATCGCGCTGATCGGCGTGTCGAGCATCGAGAGCGACGGCACCCTGCGCGACTTCGACCTGCGCGAGGTGAAGGTCGCCCAGACCATCATCGCGCAGGGCCGCGAGGTCTGGCTGGCCGCCGACGCCAGCAAGTTCAACCGGCCGGCCATGATCGAGCTGGCGCGGCTGTCGCAGATCGACCGCCTGTTCACCGACGCCGAGCCGCCCGCGCCCTTCCCCGAGTTGCTCGAGGCGGCCCAGGTGCAGTGCGAGATCGCCTGAACCTTCTTCGAATCCCATGACCGCTTCCTACCTGCTGGCCCTCGACCAGGGCACTTCCAGTTCACGCAGCATCGTGTTCGACCGCGCCGGGCGCATCGTCGCCATGGCGCAGCGCGAGCTGACACAGCACTACCCGCAGCCCGGCTGGGTCGAGCACGACCCGATGGAGATCTGGCAGGGCCAGTTGGCGACCGCACGCGAGGTGCTGGCCCAGGCGAAGCTGGGCGTCGCGGACATCCACGCGATCGGCATCACCAACCAGCGCGAGACCACGCTGGTCTGGAACCGGCGCACCGGCCGGCCGATCCACCACGCGATCGTCTGGCAGGACCGGCGCGCCGAGCCGCTGTGCGCGCGCCTGCGCGACGAAGGCATGGCCGACACGATCCGCGACACCACCGGCCTGGTGATCGACGCCTACTTCTCTGCCACCAAGCTGCGCTGGCTGCTGGACAACGTGCCGGATGCACGTGCGCAGGCCGAGCGCGGCGAGCTGGCCTTCGGCACCGTCGACAGCTGGCTCATCTGGCAACTGACCGGCGGCAAGGTGCACGTGACCGACGTCAGCAATGCGTCGCGCACGATGCTCTTCGACATCCACCGCAATCGCTGGGACGAGGCGCTGCTCGAGGCGCTCGACGTGCCGGCTTCGCTGATGCCCGAGGTCAAGCCGTCGAGCGCGCATTTCGCGGACACCGACGCAAACCTGCTCGGCGGCAGCCTGCCGATCGGCGGCGTCGCCGGCGACCAGCAGAGCGCCCTCTTCGGCCAGGCCTGCTTCGAGGCCGGCATGGCCAAGAACACCTACGGCACCGGCTGCTTCCTTCTGATGCACACCGGCGGCGACTTCCGTCCCTCGCACAACGGCTTGCTCGTGACCAGCGCGGCCCAGACCGGCGACCGGGCGCAGTTCGCGATGGAGGGCAGCGTCTTCGTCGGCGGCGCGGTGGTGCAGTGGCTGCGCGACGGCCTCAAGGCCATTCCCGGCAGCGCGCATGTGCAGGCGTTGGCCGAGAGCGTGCCGGACGCCGGCGGCGTGATGATGGTGCCGGCCTTCACCGGCCTCGGCGCGCCCTACTGGAACGCCGAGGCCCGCGGCAACATCAGCGGCCTGACGCGCGGCACCACGGTGGCCCACATCGCGCGCGCCGCACTGGAAAGCATCGCCTACCAGAGCGCCGCACTGCTGCAGGCGATGAGCCGCGACGCGGTCGCCGCCGGCGGCGCACCGGTGGCCGAGTTGCGGGTCGACGGCGGCGCCAGCGTCAACGACCTCTTGATGCAGTTCCAGGCGGACCTGCTGGGCATCCCGGTGGTACGGCCGGAGGTGATCGAGACCACGGCGCTCGGCGCTGCGTACCTGGCTGGCCTTTCCTGCGGCGTCTACGGCGGCGTGGCCGAGTTGTCGCAGCAGTGGCGGGTCGAGCGGCGCTTCCTGCCGACGTGGAGCCGGGAGAAGGCGGACGAGGCGATGGGGCGGTGGGAGTTGGCGGTGCGGCGGGCGACCTTGGCTTGAGGCGTGAAAAAGCCGCCCGGAGGCGGCTTTGCTGAAGCGGTGATTCCGCTCAACCCGCGGTCTTTGCCGGATCCGGGCAATCGCCTTGACCTGGCTTGAGCCCGCGATTTTCATCGCAGATCGAACCGGTTTGCTCGAAGGTCATGGTTGCAGCGTCATTGTCCGAAGGGACGGGCTTGAGCTTGTATTCCAAAGGCAAGCCCTTGGAATCGGTCGCGCCGGTTTGAGTCGTGATCTCGATCGTGTTGCCCGCCTCCACGATCTTCACGTCCGCCACGATGTTCTGTGTGCGAGTGGCGTTGCTCGGGATCCCATTGCTCCCCAACGTAGAGCAGTTCGCCACCTTGTTGCCTTGCTCCGACATGCACACCGCGAACGCCGTCCTGAACGGCAGCATCTCCACGACAGCCGCAGCAGCCCGACTCCGCGACGAATAGTTCGAATACTGCGGAATCGCCACCGCCGCCAGGATGCCGACGATCGCCACGACGATCATCAACTCGACCAAGGTGAAGCCCCGCTGGGTCTTTCGATGCATGGCTTTCATCGGTGACCTCACTGCAGCGGCGCGAACGGAGAGAAGGATTCGTCGCGCAGGGACTGCATCTGCGCCTGCGCGATGACGTGGCCCTTGGCGGCCGCATCGGTCAGCCAGCGCATGGCGATCTCCTCGTCCTTCGGCGTGGGCTCGTTCGACAGGTGGAAGCGCGCCAGGCATTGCATCGCATTGGGATGCCCCTGCGCGGCCGCCAGTTCGAGCCAGTAGCGCGCGGCTTCGCGCATGCGCAGCGCCAGGAACAGCTCGCCGCAGTCGGCCTGTGCCTCGAGGTCGCCGGCATCGGCCAGCAGCAGCAGTGCGAGGTCTTCGGCGTCGAAGGTGCATTCGATCGCCGGGAGCACGTCTTCCAGCGCGACGCGGGCGCGGCCGCGGGCGTCGGAAGACAGTTCGCGGACCAGGCCCTCGTCGATGCGGCGGCGCCAGGTGCGGCGGCTGCGACCGGTCATCGCGATCACCGCATGGGCGCTGATCGGGTTGACGCCCACCTCGTGCGCCGGCGTCTGCGCCGCGCGTTCGAGTTCCCGGGCGACGAAGTCGATGACCTGGGCGCCGGGATTGCGGGTGTCGACGCCGGGCGGCGAACGGCGCTCCGCGGAGGACGCAAGATTCACAAAGACTGATGATGCTGCTGGCATGGCTTTCCTTCTCCCTGAGTGATGACCGAGCCTCGAATCAAGGCTGGTGCATCCCACTCTAGGAATGCCGTCAACGAGCGTCTATGGGAATGGTCCGCGCGGCCGGCGGGAAAACGCGCCGGCGCTCGGGAATTCGCGGAAGCGCGATGTCAGTGCGTCAGTGCGTCGGCACCAGGAAGTCCTGGCTGATGCGCCAGCCGAGTTCGTTCACCCGGTCGAGGAACTGCGTCAGGTAGGCATGCAGGCCGGTCGCGAGGATCTCGTCGACCGTCGAGTAGTGCAGGTCGGCCGCGAGCTTGCCGGCGCGGCGCTGCGTTTCGGCGCTCTGCTCGTTCTTGACCATCTCGAGGTTGATCACGACCTCGTTCAGGCTGGCGTGCAGCGAGCGCGGCATGTCGGGGCGCAGGATCAGTAACTCGGCCACGCGCTCGGGCTTGATGACGTCGCGGTAGACCTTGCGGTAGACCTCGAAGGCCGAGACGCTGCGCAGGATCGCGCTCCAGTGATAGAAGTCGTATTCCAGGTCTTCCTCGGTCGCGGTGCCGAAGAACTCGCTGTTGAGCGCATGGAACTTGACGTCGATCAGCCGCGCCGTGTTGTCCGCGCGTTCGAGGAAGGTGCCCAGGCGCGAGAAGTAGAAGGCCTCGTCCTTGAGCATCGTGCCGAGCGTGACGCCGCGCGACAGGTGCGAGCGGAACTTGACCCATTCGAAGAACTGCGCCGGGTCGCGCTCGAAGTCGCCCGAGCGCAGCATGCGGTTGACCTCAAGCCAGGTCGTGTTCTGCGTTTCCCAGGCTTCGGTGGTGAGCGCGCCGCGCACCGCCCGCGCGTTCTCTCGCGCGGCCCGCAGGCACGACAGGATCGACGACGGATTCGACTCGTCGCGGACCATGAACTCCATCACTTCGGTCGGCTTGAAGTTGTCGTGCTTCTCGTTGTAGAGCGGCAGCAATTCGCTGATCGACAGCACGCCCTGCCAGCCGTACTTGGCGACCTCGGCCGACTGCGGCAAGAGCGATGTCTGGTAGTTGACGTCCAGCATGCGGGCGGTGTTCTCGGCCCGCTCGGTGTAGCGCGACATCCAGTAGAGGTGATCGGCGGTGCGTGACAGCATAGGAATGAACCTCTCTCGCTCAGGACGTCTGGGTTTGCGTTTGCGATTGCGTCTGGGCAGCGCGCGGCTTGCCGCTGCGCTCGGCCTCCAGCACCCAGGTGTCCTTGGTGCCGCCGCCTTGCGACGAATTGACGACCAGCGAGCCTTCCTTGAGCGCCACGCGGGTCAAGCCGCCCGGCACCATCTGCACCTCCTTGGCCGACAGCACGAAGGGCCGCAGATCGATGTGGCGCGGCGCGATGCCGGCGTCGACGAAGGTCGGCGAGGTCGAGAGACTCAGCGTCGGCTGCGCGATGTAGCCGTCGGGCTTGGCCAGCACCGCCTTCTTGAAGTCCTCGATCTCGGCCTGCGTCGCGGCCGGGCCGATGAGCATGCCGTAGCCGCCGGCGCCGTGCACTTCCTTGACCACCAGGTCCTTCATGTTGGCGATGGTGTAGTCGAGGTCTTCCTTGTTGCGGCACATGTAGGTCGGCACGTTCTTCAGGATCGGCTTCTCGCCGAGGTAGAACTCGACCATCTTCGGCACGTAGGGGTAGATCGACTTGTCGTCGGCCACGCCGGTGCCGACCGCGTTGCAGATCACGACGTTGCCTTCGCGGTAGGCGCGCATCAGGCCGGCGCAGCCGAGCGTGGAGGTCGGGCGGAACACTTCCGGGTCGAGGAAGTCGTCGTCGACGCGGCGGTAGATCACGTCGACCCGCTTCGGCCCGCGGGTGGTGCGCATGTAGACGAAGTCGTCCTTGACGAACAGGTCCTGCCCTTCGACCAGCTCGACGCCCATCTGCTGAGCGAGGAAGGCGTGCTCGAAGTAGGCGCTGTTGTACATGCCTGGCGTGAGCACCACGACCGTGGGCTCGGCGGTGGCCGGCGGGGCCGAGGCGCGCAGCGTCTCGAGCAGCAGGTCGGGGTAATGGGCGACCGGCGCGATCCGGTTCTGGCTGAACAGTTCCGGGAAGAGCCGCATCATCATCTTGCGGTTCTCCAGCATGTAGCTGACGCCGCTGGGCACGCGCAGGTTGTCTTCGAGGACGTAATACTCGCCGTTGCCATCGGCGTCGGGCGCCCGGACGATGTCGACGCCCGAGATATGCGAATAGATGTCGTTCGGGACCTTGACCCCCATCATCTCGGGGCGGTATTGCGCATTGTTCAGGATCTGCTCGGCGGGGATGATGCCGGCCTTGATGATCTCCTGGTCGTGGTAGACGTCGTGGATGAAGCGGTTGAGCGCGGTGACGCGCTGCACCAGGCCCTTTTCCATCGACGACCATTCGTGCGCCGGGATGATCCGCGGCAGCAGGTCGAACGGGATCAGGCGCTCGGTGCCCGAGCCGTCCTCGTCCTTGGCGCCGTAGACCGCGAACGTAATCCCGACCCGGCGGAAGATCATTTCCGCCTCTTCGCGCCGGGAGCGCATGACTTCGCCCGGCTGCTTGTCGAGCCATTGGTCGTAACGCTGGTAGTGGCTGCGAACCGGAGCGCCGCCATAGGGCAGCTGCTCGTACATCTCATCGAATTTGTGCATGGGACGACCAATCTCCTTCGTCATAGCTTAGCAAGTTCAAGGCCAAACTCCGGCGGAATCTGTCGTCCGGGTGCGTCCGCACGCGCCTGGCGCAGCGGCGCTTCGGTGATTCGCCCATGGAACCGCGGGGCCGTGACGAAGGCGCTCAGGGCGGCACGTGATGCCAGTAGCGCCGCGCCTCGTCGCGTTCGCAGCGCAGCCGGTCCGGTGCCCGGCTCGACCAGCCGGCCGCCCCGCAATGGGCCGAGTCGGCCAGGCGGATGCCGCGCTCGGCGTAGCGATCCACCACCTCGCGGGCCGGATGGCCGAAGCGGTTGCGGTAGCCGGCCTGGACCAGCGCGATGCGCGGCCGCACCGCGTCGAGCAGGCGCGGGCTGGACGAGGTCTTGCTGCCGTGATGGGGCACCAGCAGCAGGTCGGCCGCCAGGTCGCGCTGCCCCTCGGCGCTGCGGGCGACCAGCGCCGCCTCCTGCAATCGCTCGATGTCGCCGGCCAGGATGGCGGTGGCGCGGCCGTTGCCGATGCGCAGCACGCAGGACACGGCATTGGGCTTGTCGGCGAAGCTGATGTAGTCGGTCTCGACCGGATGCAGGATCTCGAAGTCGACGCCGTCCCACCGCCAGCGCTGGCCGGCTTCGCAGCGGGTCGCCGCTCGCAGCGCCTGCAGCGGATGGCCGGCCTCGATCGAGCTCAGCAGCGTGGCTTGCGGCTGGCTGACCAGCAGCGCCGGCGCGCCGCCGGTGTGGTCGCTGTCGCGGTGGCTCAGCACCACCCGGTCGAGCCGCTGGCCGAGGGCGCGCAGCAGCGGCACCAGGATGCGCTGGCCGGCGTCGCTGTCGCCGCCGTAGCGCGGCCCTGCGTCGTAGAGAAGGCCGTGGCGCGCGGTGCGCACCAGCACCGCGTTGCCCTGCCCGATGTCGGCCGCCAGCAATTCGAATTCGCCGAAGGCCGGGCGCGGCGGCTGCCAGAGCAGCGCCGGCAGCAGCAGCGGCAGGCCCAAGGTCCGCATCGCGGCGGGCAGCCGCATGGTGAGCAGCGCGCCACCGGCGACGCCGGCGACCGCCGTCCAGAGCGGCGGCGCGGCCGTCGACACGGTGGCCCAGGGCCAGCCGGCGAGCGCATGCAGCACACCCGTCAACGCCTGCACCGACAGCGCCGCGGCCTGCCAGACGATCGGGCAGAGCGCGCCGGCCATCGCCAGCGGCGTCACCACCAGCGTGACCCAGGGGATCGCCAGCGCGTTGGCCACGAGGCCGACCAGCGAGACCTGCTGGAAGAGAAGCAGGGTCAGCGGCGTCAGCGCCAGGGTCACGGTCCATTGCTCGCGCAGCAGGCGCCAGAGCCGCGGCAGCAAGCCCGCTGGTGCCGCGGCCGGTGCGACGCCCGCATCGGCGGCGAACAGCACGCCGACGGCCACGAAGCTGAGCCAGAAGCCGGCCTGCATCAGCGCCCACGGATCGACCGCGACCACCGCCGCGCAGGCCAGCAGCCAGGTGAAGGGCCACGGCCAGCGTCGGCCGCTCAAGCGCAACGCCGCGACCGTGCACAGCATCAGGATGGTTCGCTGCGAAGGCACGCCCCAGCCGCTGAAGAGCGCATACAGCGTCGCCAGCAGCACGCCGCCGACCAACGCCGCATGGGGCGCCGGCACCCGCAGGCAGAGGCGCGCGCTGCGCCGCCACAGGGCGCCGACGACGCCTCGGGCGAGCCACGCGAACATGGTGATGTGCAGGCCGGAGATCGACACCAGGTGCGCCACGCCGGTGTCGCGGAAGTCGTCCCAGTCGCGGCGTGCGATCGCGTTCTGGTCGCCGGTGACCAGCGCGGCGATGACGCCGGCCTGGCTGCGGTCGGCGACCCGCTCGAACACTGCATCGCGCACCGATTCACGCAGCCGCTCGACCGGCGCGCGCCAATCGCGGCCGAGCAGTTCGGGCCGGGGATCGTCGCGGCCGCTGCGCACCGTGCCGCTGGCCTGCTCGCCCTGCTCCCAGAGTCGCAGCTCGTGGTCGTAGCCATGCGGATTGAGGCTGCCGTGCGGCGCCCGCAGCCGCACCCGCAGCCGCCAGCGCTGGCCGACATGCACCGGCCCGGGCGCTTCGAGCGCATCGCCGGCCGCGGACCAGGGCGCGCCGCCGCTGCCGTACCAGCCGAGCGCCAGCCGTTCCGGTACACGCGGCGGCAAGCGATCGGGCGCGATGGCCGCTTCGCCCCAGACGGCCGACTCGACCTCGAAGCCGAAGCGCACCGCGCCGGGCATCGGCTGCGGCAGGCTCACGACCTCGCCGACCAGGTCGAGGTCGCGGCCTTCCACATCGGGCGGCAGTGCGCTCGCCGCGTAGACCGCGGCGCGCCAGCCGGCAGTCGCGAAACCGGCCGCGGCGCCGAGCGTCATCGCCAGCGACAGCCAGATCAGCGGCGCGCGCCATGCCAGCGAACGCCAGCCACGAAGCGATCGCAGCGAGCCCCAGCCCGCCAACGCCGCGAAAAGCAGCGCGGCATAGGCCAGCCAGTGCCACAGCGCGGGCTGCCGCAGTTGCAAGGCCGCGCCCGCCACCGAGCCGGCCAGCGCCGCGAAAAGGCCGAGCCCGCGGGCATCGCCTGCCTCGCGCGGGCGAAGAAATCCTTGTCCCATCCTGCAATTCACTCCCGTGCGCCCAAAACTTTTTTGGCGCGCAAATTGCTTTGTTCTGTCGGCTAGTATGCGTCTCACCCCGAGGCTCCTTCGACGCACCGATCACCAATGTCCATCCACGCCGCCCTCCACCACGTCACCCACTACAAGTACGACCGTCCGGTGCAACTCGGTCCACAGGTGGTGCGACTGCGCCCCGCACCGCACTGCCGCAGCAATGTCATCTCGTACTCGCTGCAGGTCGAACCGGCACAGCATTTCGTCAACTGGCAGCAGGATCCGTTCGCGAACTACCAGGCACGTCTGGTGTTTCCGGAAAAGACGCGCGAATTCAAGGTCACGGTCGACCTCGTGGTCGAGATGGCGGTCTACAACCCCTTCGACTTCTTCCTCGAGCCGCAGGCCGAGAACTTCCCGTTCAAGTACACGACCGAGCAGGCCGAGGAACTGGCGCCCTACCTCGTTCTCGAGGAAGCGACGCCCTTGCTGGCGGCCTACCTCGAGACCATCGACCGCAAGACGCAGCGCACCATCGATTTCCTGGTCGGCATCAACCAGAAGGTGCAGGGCGACGTCAACTACCTGATCCGCATGGAACCCGGCGTTCAGACGCCGGAACAGACGCTCACCAACAAGTCCGGCTCCTGCCGCGACTCCGGCTGGCTGCTGGTGCAGCTGCTGCGCCACTGCGGCCTGGCGGCGCGCTTCGTCTCGGGCTACCTGATCCAGCTCGCGCCGGACGTGAAGGCGCTCGACGGCCCGAGCGGCACCGAGGTCGACTTCACCGACCTGCACGCCTGGTGCGAGGTCTACCTGCCGGGCGCCGGCTGGATCGGCCTGGACGCCACCTCGGGCCTCCTGGCCGGCGAAGGCCACATCCCGCTGGCCTGCACGCCGACGCCGTCGGGCGCGGCACCGATCGAAGGCGTGGTCGACGACGCCGAGGTCGAGTTCGGCCACGAGATGAAGGTCACGCGCATCTACGAATCGCCGCGCGTCACCAAGCCCTACACCGACGAGCAGTGGGCCGCGATCGTGGCACTCGGCGACGCGGTCGACACCCGGCTGAAGGCCGGCGACGTGCGCCTCACGATGGGCGGCGAGCCGACCTACGTGGCCACCAGCGACCGCGACGCGGCCGAATGGAACACCGACGCGCTCGGCCCCACCAAGCGCGGCTACGCGACCGAGCTGGTGCACAAGCTGCGCGCCGAATACGGCCAGGGCGGCTTCCTGCACTTCGGCCAGGGCAAGTGGTATCCGGGCGAGCAGCTCCCGCGCTGGGCGCTGTCGATCTACTGGCGCGCCGACGGCCAGCCGCTCTGGCACAACCCGGAGCTGTTCACCGACGAGCGCTCGCCGACGCACTACACCAGCGAGGACGCGCGCCGCTTCACCACCGTGCTGGCGCACCGCCTCGGCCTCACCGAGCGCTTCATCCAGCCGGGCTACGAGGACGTCTACTACTACCTCTGGCGCGAGCGCCGGCTGCCGGTCAACGTCGACCCCTTCGACTCGAAGCTCGACGACGAGATGGAACGCGTCCGCCTGCGCCGCGTCTTCACGCAGAAGCTCGACGCGGTGATCGGCTACGTGCTGCCCATCGAGGCCGGCAATGCGAACAACGATGCGCCGGCGTTGGCGGGCCCGGGCTGGAAGACCGGCCCCTGGTTCCTGCGCGACGACCGGCTCTACCTGATCCCCGGCGATTCGCCGATGGGCTATCGGCTGCCGCTCGACTCGCAACCGTGGACCAGCAAGGGCGACTATCCCTACCTGGTCGAGCGCGACCCGAGCACGGCGCGCCCCGCCCTGCCGAGCTCGGCCGACTTCCGCGCCCGCTACACCACCGGACCGATCGAGGCCGGTGCGCAATCGGACCGCGCGGGCGTGCCCTACGACTTCGCCGCGCCCGAAGGCGTGCCGGCGGCAGTGCGCCTGCAGACGCCGGGCGCCGGGACGGGTGGGATCGGTGGCATCGGCGACGGCACGGCCGATGCCAGCCGCCTGCTCGATCCGACCACGCCGCGCCAGCCGCGCCGCGGCGAATCGGCCCACTGGATCACCCGCAGCGCGCTGTGCGTCGAGGTGCGCGACCCGCGCCGCGCCAACGGCCCGGCCGCCGAGAAGCTGGGCGCCGCGTCCGGCGTGATGTACGTCTTCATGCCGCCGCTGGCGCGCCTGGAGGACTACCTCGACCTGGTCGCCGCGATCGAGGCCACCTGCGAGCAGCTCGGCGTGAAGATCGTGATGGAAGGCTATCCGCCGCCGCGCGATCCGCGCCTGAAGCTGCTGCAGGTCACGCCCGACCCGGGCGTGATCGAGGTCAACATCCATCCGGCGCACAGCTGGCGCGAACTGGTCGGCCTGACCGAGTTCCTCTACAACGCGGCCTTCGAGACCCGCCTGTCGGCCGAGAAGTTCATGACCGACGGCCGCCACACCGGCACCGGCGGCGGCAACCACTTCGTGATGGGCGGCGCCGTGACCGCCGACAGCCCCTTCCTGCGCCGGCCCGAACTGCTGGCCAGCCTGCTGCTCTACTGGCACAACCATCCGTCGCTCAGCTACCTGTTCTCGGGCATGTTCATCGGCCCGACCAGCCAGGCGCCGCGCGTGGACGAGGCGCGCAACGACCAGGTCTACGAACTGGAGATCGCGCTCAAGGAAATCGCCCGCAACCGCGAGATCTACGGCCAGAACATGCCGGCGTGGCTGGTCGACCGCACCCTGCGCAACATCCTGGTCGACGTCACCGGCAACACGCACCGCAGCGAGTTCTGCATCGACAAGATGTACTCGCCCGACTCCAGCACCGGCCGCCTCGGCCTGCTCGAGCTGCGCGCCTTCGAGATGCCGCCGCACGCGCGCATGAGCATCGTGCAGCAGCTGCTGCTGCGCGCCTTCATCGCCCGCTTCTGGGACGAGCCCTACAAGGCGCCGGCCACCCGCTGGGGCACCGAGCTGCACGACCGCTTCCTGCTGCCGACCTTCGTCAAGATGGACTTCGACGACGTCATCAGCGAGATGCGCCAGGCCGGCTTCGCCTTCGACCCGAATTGGTTCGCGCCGCATTTCGAGTTCCGCTTCCCGCTGGTCGGCCAGGTGCAGGCGATGAGCGTCGAGCTGTCGCTGCGCAACGCGCTGGAACCCTGGCACGTGATGGGCGAGGAAGGCTCGGCCGGCGGCACGGTGCGCTATGTCGACTCCTCGCTGGAGCGCATCGAGGTGCGCGTGACCGGCATGAACGAGAGCCGCCACGTGATCACGGTCAACGGCCAGGTGCTGCCGCTGCAGCCCACCGGCACGGTCGGCGAATTCGTCGCCGGGGTGCGCTACAAGGCCTGGAACCCGCCTTCGGCGCTGCATCCGAGCATCGGCGCCCACGCGCCGCTGACCTTCGACATCGTCGACACCTGGATGAAGCGCTCGCTCGGCGGCTGCCAGTATTTCGTCGCCCATCCGGGCGGCCGCAACTACGAGACCTTCCCGGTCAACGCCTACGAGGCCGAGAGCCGCCGCCATTCGCGCTTCTCGCGCATGGGCCACACGCCGGGGCTGATGAACACGCCGCCGGCGACCATCGAGCTGGCGGGCAGCCGCGAGTTTCCGTTCACGCTCGACCTGCGACGCTGAGGGGTGTCGTTTCAATGGGACCCGCGAGCACTTTTCCACGCCACGCGGTGCCCGCACTGTGACCGTGATGTGACAATCCAGGCACCGTGGACCCTTTGAACGAATCCCTCTTCGCCGGCCAGGCGCTCGACGCGCCTGCCGCACTGGCCGGCGCCCTGGCGCCGCCGGCAGCACCGGGCCACTTCGACGAGCTGCGCGGCACGGTGACCCGGCCCGGCTCGCCGCGCCCCAGCACGGCGCCGGCCCACCCCACGCCCCTTTATGAGGCGTCTTCCGCTCCGCCGCTCGCGCCGCCGGCCGAGACCGGTGCCAGCGGCGACGCCATGCCCCGCGAACGGGCAGCGCTCGCACCATCCTGGGACGGCTTCTTCGAACACCTGGGCGCGGGCGGCTTCGACGACCTGCCGCGGCGCGCGGTCAGCCTCGAGCGGCAGATCCGCGACAACGGCGTGACCTACAACGTCTACGCCGATGCCGACGGCCCGCAGCGGCCCTGGTCGCTCGACCTGTTCCCGCTGATCGTCTCGCCCCAGAGCTGGGCGCAGATCGAGGCCGGCGTGCAGCAGCGCGTGAAGGTGCTCGACCGCGTGATGGCCGACGTGTACGGTCCGCAGCAGCTGCTGGCGCAGGGTCTGCTGCCGCCGGCGCTGGTGCAGGGCCATCCGGGCTACCTGCGCTCGATGCACGGCGTGAAGCCGACCGGCGACACCTGGCTGCACATCGCCGCCTTCGACCTGGCGCGCGGGCCCGACGGCAACTGGTGGGTGGTCTCGCAGCGCACCCAGGCGCCCTCGGGCCTGGGCTACCTGCTGGAGAACCGGCTGGCGATCTCGCGCCAGTTCCCGCAGGCCTTCGAGCACCTGCACGTGCAGCGGCTGGCGGCCACCTACAGCGCCATGATGGACGGCCTCCAGCGCCTGTGCCCCGCCGGCCAGCCGCCGCACATCGCGCTGCTCACGCCGGGGCCGTACAACGAGACCTACTTCGAGCATGCCTACCTGGCACGCTACCTCGGCATCACGCTGGTCGAGGGCAACGACCTCACGGTGCGCGACCAGCGGCTCTACCTCAAGACGCTGCAGGGCCTGCGCCCGGTGCACGGCCTGGTGAAGCGGCTGGACGACCAGTTCCTCGACCCGCTCGAGCTGCGGCCCGACTCGACCCTCGGCGTGCCCGGGCTGCTGCAGGCGATCCGCGCCGGCAACGTGCTGGTGGCCAACATGCCGGGCTCGGCCTTCCTCGAATCGCCGGCGCTGCTGGGCTTCCTGCCGGCGCTGGCGCGGCACCTGATCGGCGAGAAGCTGCAGCTGCCGGCGCTGCCGACCTACTGGTGCGGCGAGCGCGCCGCGATGGAAACCGTGCTGCCGCAGCTGAGCGAATCGGCGATCAAGTCGACCTACCCCGACATGGATTCGCACATCAGCTTCGACGCGGTGCTCGGCCGGCGGATGGGCCGCCGCGAGCTGGACGAATGGGCCGGCCGGATCGTGCGCCAGGGCGACGAGCACACGGTGCAGAGCTACCTGCCGCTCTCGCAGATGCCGACATGGACGCAGGACCTCGGGCGCGGCCACATCGCCCAGCGCTCGGTGATGCTGCGGGTCTTCGCGGTGGTCGACGGGCCGCGCTCCTGGCGCGTGCTGCCCGGCGGGCTCGCGCGGCTGGCGGGGCCGGACGCGCAGATCGCGTCGATGCAGCGCGGCGGCAGCAGCGCCGACGTCTGGGTGCGCACCGCCGGCGAGGTCGACCGCACCACCCTGCTGCAGCCGCACGCCACGCCCGCTTCGCTGGCGCGGCACCGCGCGCCGGTCACCAGCCGCGCGGCGGAGAACATGTTCTGGCTCGGCCGCCACACCGAGCGCGCCGAGAACGCGGTGCGCCTGGCGCGCCTCACGATCGACCTGCTGGGCGGCGAGGACCTGTCGGCGCGCGCGCTGCTGGTCTGGCTGCACCAGCTGGCGCTGCGCAATGCGCTGGTGCCGAGCGAAGTGCCGAGCCTGCCGAAGTCGCGCCGGGTCTTCGAGCGCGCGCTGATCGCCGAGCTGGGCGACGTCGACCGCGGCGGCAGCGTCGGCTGGAGCCTGCGCTGCATCCGGCAGTCGGCGGCGGCGGTGCGCGAGCGGCTGTCGCAGGACCACTGGAACCAGATCGTGCGCGCCGAGAACGACTTCCTGCGCCGCAGCGCCGAGCAGGCCGGCGAGAAATCCGAAGGCGGCTACGGCACCGGCGCCGCGTTGCGACTGCTCGAATCAGCCAGCACCGCGCTGGCCGCGATCACCGGCGCCCAGACCGACCGCATGACCCGCGACGACGCCTGGCGGCTGCTGTCGATCGGCCGGCACATCGAGCGGCTCGGCTTCCTGTCGAGCGCGCTGGCGGCCGGCTTCCAGACCGGCTCGGTGCACGAGGTCAACGGCTTCGAGGCGATGGTCGCGCTGTTCGACAGCACCATCACCTTCCACGCGCGCTACCAGCAACGCCGCGACGTCGCCACGCTGGTCGACCTCCTGGTGCTGGACGGCGACAACCCGCGCTCGCTGGCCTGGGTCGCGCTGACCCTGCGCAAGCGCATCGCCCGCCTGGCCGGCAGCGCGCCGAACAAGCTGACCGCCCTTTCCTACGAGCTGCCCGACCCGGACAGCTGGACGCTCGAAGGCCTGTGCGATCCAGGGCCCGACGGCCGCTACTCGGCGCTGGTCGACCTCTTCAGCGCCTGCGAGGCGGCCGCCTATCACGTGTCGGACGCGATCGGCACGCGCTACTTCACGCTGACTTCGGAATCGGTGCGGTCGGTCGGGGTTTGAACGGCCGAGGCACCGCCGCTTCGCTCAGTTCGCTGCATGCCCGTCCGGGCTCCGCTGCTTGATGTTGACGACCTTGAAGATCTTCCAACCGCTGCCTTCGTGCTTCAGCAGCACGGCCAGCTTGACCCCGAAATCGACGTCGACCATGTCGACCACCACGGTGGCCTCGTCTCCCAGGCGATCGGTTCGCTGCACCGCGATGTTTTGCGCCCACGCATCCGAGAAATCCTGTGCGCCGGTGAAGTAGTCGCTTTCATATCTCCCGGCCTTCATCAGGCCGGTCAATTGACGATGCAAGCCTTTGGAGATGAAGGTGTCCAGTGTCCTTGCGTCGTCGAGCAAAGGTGCCTTTCCGGCGACCAGCTCTTTCATGTACCAACGGTAGAACTTCAATGTCGCCGCTTCCTCGGGCAGCGGTGTGCCAGCAAATGCAGGGAACACTGAAGCAAGCAGCGCAAGACACACGACGATATTTCTGGCGGCGGACTTCACGGGTCAGTCCCGTTTCCTGTAGATCGCGAAGTCCGGCTGTTGCCTGCGGTATTCAGGACCGGGATACATGCTGCGCTGCTTGAAATCGGAGATCCAGATTTCGCCATCGTACATGGCCATATGCCCGTGAATTTCGTCGAGAAGAGGTTGAATGACGGCGATATCGCCACGTCGCGGAGCGATGCACGAATGCCGGTTGACGACTCGGAAACCCGCCGATTCCAAGGACCTTCCGTAGTCTTTGGCGTGCTCTGTCCTCATCAGTGAAATGCCGCCGCTCTCCAGCGCAATTCTGACGAACTTCGCGCACCTTCCGCTGCTGCCGACACGGGAATTCATTCTCAATGTGGCAATTGTCTCGTCCAGATCCCAACTCATTCCTCTGCTCCCTTTGACTATTCGAATTGGCAGAGTAAGCGGGGCTTCGAAGCCGCGATCGTGAGAAAAATCTGAAATCGAATAGCGCCCGTCTTCCTTGATCAACCAGGTCGGACGCCGAGCACCCGGTGCAAGGCCGGCTGCAAAACGGAACACAACGAGAGGGCGTCCAGGGCCGACAATCGCGCAACAGTTAAGCTTCGCCCCATGCTGCTCCACGTCACCCACGCCACACGCTACGACTACACCCCGCCGGTCGAGACGGCGCAGCACCTGGCGCACCTGAAGCCGATGGACACCGCCTCGCAGCGGCTGGTGAGCCACACGATGAGCTTCAGCCCGACGCCGGCGCAGCATGTGGAATCGACCGACGTCTACGGCAACCTGCGCGCCTTCTTCGCGCTCGACACCACGCACGACGAACTGGTGGTGACCGCCGAGAGCGTGGTCGACACCAGCCAGCCTGCGCTGTCGCCGGCGGTGGACCGCATGCTGCCGTGGGAAGAGGTGCGCGAGCGCTTTCGCTACGTCAAGGGCGTCGGCTACGACGCGGCGTCGGACTTCGTCTTCCCGTCGCGCTACGTGCCGCGGCACGACGACTTCGCGGCCTATGCGCGGCCGAGCTTCGTGCCGGGCCGCTCGACCTTCGACGTCGCGATGGACCTCACGCTGCGCATGTACCGCGACTTCGTCTACGACACCGACAGCACCGAGATCAGTACCCCGGCGATCGAGGCGCTGGCGCAGCGCAAGGGCGTCTGCCAGGACTTCGCGCACATCATGATCGCCTGCCTGCGCACCATGGGGCTGCCGGCGCGCTACGTCAGCGGCTACCTGCTGACGCAGCCGCCACCGGGCCAGCCGCGGCTGATCGGCGCCGATGCTTCGCACGCCTGGGTCTCGGTGTACCTGCCCGGTACGCGCGGCCCGGGTGCCTGGGCCGACTTCGATCCGACCAACGGCCGCCAGCCGGGCGACGACTACGTCACGCTGGCGATCGGCCGCGACTATTCCGACGTCTCGCCGATGCGCGGCGTGCTGCACGGCGGCGCGCGCCACACGCTGACCGTCAACGTGACGGTGCGGCCGCTGGAGGAACTGCGCGAGGAAGCGGCGCGGGCGGCGGCGCAGGCGCAATCCCAAGCGCAGACGCAAACGCAAACGCAAACGCAAACGCAAACCCAATCCCAGACCCAGGGCGGCTTCCAGCCCTCTTAAACCAAAGACAAGGATCGATCATGAGCGTCTACGACAAGCTCTCTTCCCTCGGCATCACGCTGCCGCCGGTCTCCACGCCCGCGGCCGCCTACGTGCCCTTCGTGCGCACCGGCCAGCTTGTCTTCGTGTCGGGCCACATCGCCCGCAAGGACGGCAAGCCCTGGGTCGGCCAGCTCGGCGCGGCCATCGCCACCGACGAAGGCAAGCAGGCGGCCCGCGCGATCGCGGTCGACCTGCTCGGAACGCTGCACGCGGCGGTCGGCGACCTGAACAAGGTCAAGCGCATCGTCAAGCTGATGAGCCTGGTGAATTCGGTGCCGACCTTCACCGAGCAGCACGTGGTGACCAACGGCGCCAGCGAGCTGTTCGCCGAGGTCTTCGGCCCCGAGAAGGGCGCGCATGCGCGCAGCGCCTTCGGCGTGGCGCAGATCCCGATGGGTGCCTGCGTCGAGATCGAGCTGATCGCCGAGATCGAATAGGCCTCGAACGCGCCGCGCGTGAGGCGCGGCGCCGCCGTCCTCAGGCGATGGGGGCCATCTTGCAGCCCTGCGCCACCGGGTCGCCGTACATCTTCTCGAGCGCCGCCTGGTCCGCCACGGTCGACGACTTGATGTCCAGGATGTCCCACTTGTCGGCCGGGTTCGGCTTGCGCGCGGTGGCCACCACCAGCCGGCGCAGCAACTGGTGGTCGCCCTTGCGGTACTGCGCGGTGGTGTTGCCGTCGGGCAGGCTCACCTCGACCAGCGACTGCGCGACCTTCAGCGGCTCGGTGCTCTTGGCGCGATCGGCCGCGGCCAGCAGCAGCTTCATGCTGATCCAGCCGAAGTAGATGCGGTCCGAGGGCGGCTTGCCTTCCTTGGCGACGAAGTTCTTGACGAAGGCCTTGTCCTCGGGCGGATTGTTCGGGTCGTTGTAGTACCAGGTCTTGCCGAAGATGCCGGCCAGCGCGTCGGGGCTGGCGCTCCACAGGTCGGTGTCGCTCACCGCGGGCCCGGCGATCGCGATGTTGCCGGTCAGCCCCAGCTCCTTGAACTGCTTGAGCAGCGGCTCGACATTGGCCGCACCGCTGATCACCACGTCGGGCTTGGCGGCCCGCGCCTTCAGCACGAAGGAGCTGTAGTCGGTGGTATTGACCGGTGCGCGGTCGACGCCGACCACCTCGCCGCCGTTCTGCTTCAACACATCGCTGAAGGTGGTGATGACGTCCTCGCCGAAGGCGAAGGCACCGGCGATGAAGTACCACTTCTTGCCGATGGCGAGCATCTGCGGCGCCATCGCCTGGGCATACACCGGTACCGCGGCCGGCGAACGGAACATGAACGGGTTGCACTCCTTGCCGGTGATCTCGCGGGCCGCGCCGTTCACCGAGATGAAGGGCACCTTGGCCCGCAAGGCTTCGTAGCCCATGGCCAGCGAGGTCGCGCTCGAGGTGCCGCCCAGCACGCCGATCACCTTGTTCTCCTCGATCAGCTTGTTGATGCTCTGCACCGCGCCCTGCGGGTTCGCCTCGTCGAGCCAGATGATCTCACCCGGCCGGCCCGCGACCTTGGAGCCGGCCTGCTCGAAGGCCAGCTGCGCGCCCTTGGCGAGGTCGCCGCCCTGCCCCGCGAACGGGCCCTGCTTGGCGATCACCATGCCGATCTTCACCGTCTCCTCGGCGGCCGCGGTGCGGATGTGGAAGAGCGGCAAGGTGGCCGCGCCCGCCGCCGCGAGCTTGAGCAATTGGCGGCGATCGACGCCGGTGTTCTTGTGCTGGTTCATAGGCCTCCCATGGTGCAACCGATTTCCTGCTTGTTCCCGTAGAGCGTCTCGAAGTCGGCGGGTGTCATGCCGGCGTTGAGGATGCGCACGGGGTCGTACTTGTCGGTGACGGTGTCGCGCACCTGCGCCACCACCAGACGCGTGATGAACTGGTGGTCCCAGTCGCGGAAGTAGCCCGGCACGCCCGGCGGACGCACCGTCTCCAGGCCGTGCACGATGGCCGCCGGCTCGGTCGACTTCTCCTGCTCGATCGCCGCCAGCAGCATGCGCATGCAGACCCAGCCCTGCGCGCAGCTCGCCGAGGCCGGATGACCGGTGGCCTTCATCACCGCGTCGTTGAATTCCTTTTCCTGCGGGCTGTTGGCCGGGTTGTTGAAGTGCCAGTACTTGCCCATGATCCCGGAGGCGCCGGTCTGCGCCCACAGCTCCTCGTCGGCCACGGTCAGGCTGGCGAGCGGGATCTTGCCGCGCAGGCCGAACTCGTTGTATTGCTTCAGGAAGGCGGCCAGGTCGGTGCCCGAGATGCCGAGCACCACCACGTCGGGCTTGGCCTGGCGGATCTTCAGGATGATCGAGCTGAAGTCGGTGGTGCCGACCGCGGCGGCGTCCATGCCGAGGTCTTCGCCGCCGGCGGCGACCAGTTCGCCCTTGAGCATCTGGTAGGCCTCCTGGCCGTAGGCGTAGGCACCCACCAGGAAGTACCAGCGCTTGCCGATCGGCAGCAGCTGTCGCGCCAGCAGCTTGGCGTACACCGGCGGCGGCGCGTTGTTGCGGAACACGTAGCGGTTGCAGTTCTTGCCGGTGATCTCGCGGGCCAGCGCGGCGCTGATGAGGGTCGGCGTCTTGGCGGTCGCGGCGACCGCGGCGATCGCCAGGCCGGTGGCACTGTTGCTGCCGCCGATGACCGCGACCACGTGGTCCTCGTCGATCAGCTTCTGCATGTTCTGCTGGGCGCCGAGCGGGTTCGGCTCGTCGTAGGCGACCAGCTGGATCGGCCGGCCGAGCACCTGGTTGTGCGCCTGGTCGAGCGCCACCTTGACGCCGAGCGTGGTCGCCTCGCCCTGCTGCGCGAACGGGCCCTGCCTCGGCAGGATGGTGCCGATCTTCACCGGCCCGCTGCCGCCGGCGGCCTGCGCCAGCGCCGGCGCGCTCAGGAAGGGCAGGCCGAGCGCCGCGGCGCCCGCACTCATCTGGATCAGTAATCGTCGGCGATCGAGCACCGGCTCGGGAAGGTCGGTCATCTCGTCTCTCGTTCTCGTTGTCGTTGTCGTGATTCGTTGCCGCTCAGGCCACGGCCGAGGCCGTCGGCCGGGCGCTGGCCGCTTCGTCGCCCTGCTGCGGATCGAGCAGGCCGAGCAGGCGCGACTGCAGCGCGGTGTCGGCCGCCAGTTCGCCGGCCTCGCCTTCGTAGGCGACGCGGCCGTTGACCAGCACCACCGCGTGGTCCACGATCGACAGCACCTGCTCGGCGTGGTGCTCCACCAGCACCATCGCCACCCGGCCGCGCAGCTTGACGATCGCGGCCATGACCTCGTTCACCACCGACGGCGCCAGGCCCTCGAAGGGTTCGTCGAGCAGGATCAGCTTCGCCGGCGCCACCAGCGCCCGCGCGATCGCCACCATCTGCCGCTCGCCGCCGGAGATGTTCTCGGCGCGCGACTTGCGGATCACCGCCAGCCGCGGGAACAGCTCGAACACCTCGTCGATCGACATGCCGCCCTTGCGCTGCGCGATCAGCAGGTTGTCGATCACCGTGAGATTCGGGAACAGGCGCCGGCCTTCGGGCACCACGCCGATGCCGAGGCGGTTGATCTCGAAGGGCCGCAGGCCCTGGATCGGCTGGCCGTTCCAGACCACGCTGCCTTCGTCGACCGGCAGTTCGCCGCTCAGCGCACGCAGCAGGGTGGTCTTGCCGACGCCGTTGCGCCCGAGCAGCGCCACCGCCTCGCCCTCGCCGACCTGCAGGTCGACGCCATCGAGGATGCGGCCGCCGCCGTAGCCGGCCGCCAGGCCGCGGGCGTCGAGCAGCGGCTTCGGACGCGCCACGGCGGCACCGCGCGCCGCGGCCACCGGTGCGGTCTCGGGCGGCGTGCCGAGGTAGGCGCGCACGACTTCCGGATTGGCCGCCACGTCGGCCGGCTTGCCGTCGGCGATCAGGTGGCCCTGGTGCAGCACCGTGATGCGGTCCGACAGCGCCAGCACGCGGTCGATGTCGTGCTCGATCAGCACCACCGCGTGGGTGCGCGCCAGTGCGCTGATCAGCGCGGCGACCCGCTCGCGGTCGGCTTCGCCGAGGCCGGCGAGCGGCTCGTCGAGCAGCAGCAGACGCGCCTGCGTCGCCAGCGTGATGCCGATCTCCAGCAGCCGGCGCTCGCCGTGCGACAGCGCGCTGCACAGCTCGCCGGCCTTGTCGGCGAGGCCGACCGCCGCCAGGATCGACCAGGTGCGCGCATTGCACGCGGGCAGCGACTGGGCGTCGCGCCACACGCCGAGCGAATCCGGCTGCGTGGCCTGCACCGCGACCCGCACGTTCTCGAAGGTGGTGAGGTGGGTGAAGACGCTGACGATCTGGAAGGAGCGCGCCAGGCCGAGCCGGATGCGCCTGAACATCGGCAGCCGCGTGATGTCCTGGCCGAGGAAGCGCACCTCGCCGGCGTCCGGCAGCAGCACGCCGCTCAGCATGTTGAAGAAGGTGGTCTTGCCGGCGCCGTTGGGCCCGATGAAGCTGTGCAGGCTGCCGGGATAGACGTCGAAGTCGTAGCCGGAGGCGACCTTCAGCGGGCCGAAGGCCTTGGTCAGCCCGCGCACCGTCAGCACCGGCTCAGTCGAGTCGAAGGCGGCGTCGGCTGCCGGCGCATAGGGCACGATCCGGTCCGGCCGCGCGGGAATGCCGCTGCGCACCAGCGTCCAGCCCTTGCCGCCCCAGAGCCGGCGGATGAGGCCGTGGATGCCTTCGGGCGCGGCCAGCGTGACCAGCATCAGGATCGGCGCGAAGACCAGCCACCAGTTGTTGAGCAGCGCGCCCAGCTGGTCCTCCAGCACGATGTAGAGGATGGCGCCCCACATCGCGCCGATGAAGTGGTGCATGCCGCCCAGCACGGTCATCAGGAGCGGATCGGCCGCATGCTCCCAGCTGAGCGGATTGGCATAGACGCCGCGCATGAAGAGCGCCAGCAAGCCGCCCGCCAGGCCGGTCACCGCGGCCGAGATGGTGAAGCCCGCGAGCTTCACCCGGTAGACGTCGTAGCCCAGGCTGGAGGCGCGCTGCTCGTTGTCGCGGATGGCCTGGAACACGCGGCCGAGCGGCGAATGCACCAGCCGCCACATCAGCGCCAAACCGACCAGGACCATCACGATCACGAAGACGTGGAAGCTCAGCGCCGAATCGAGCACCGGCCGCGGCACGCGCTGCAGGCCGTTCTCGCCACCGGTGACGTCGGTCCACTTGTAGGCGATCTCGAAGCAGATCTGGGTGCAGGCCAGGCTCAGCAGCGAGAAGTAGAGACCCTTGCGCCGCAGGATCAGCGCGCCGACCGGCAGCGCCACCACGGTTGTGAAGACCAGCGAGAAAGCCAGGCCGACGAACTCGTTGAGGCCGCCGAACCAGCGCAGCATCGAGATCGCCGCCGCGTAGCTCGCCAGCCCGAAGAACACCGAGCCGCCGAAGGGCACCAGCCCGAGGTAGCCCACCAGCAGCGCGATGCCGCCGGCATACAGCACGTAGATCGCGATCTGGGTCACCCGGCCGAGCGGCAGGTTCGTCACCAGCGTGAGCAGGCTCAGGAGCACCAGCACCGCGCCGACCTGCGCGACCGGATGCTTGAACAGCGCCTTCATCAGAAGTGTTCCCAGTGTTCGCCGAAGAGGCCGCGCGGGCGCACCAGCAGGATGACCACCATCAGCAGGTACATCGCGATGCCGGCGGCGTCGGGCAGGAACTGGGTGGTCATCGCGGTCACCAGGCCGACCAGCAGGCCGGCCA
The DNA here is from genome assembly GCF_009765735.1 of Xenophilus sp. L33. GTDB lineage: Bacteria > Pseudomonadota > Gammaproteobacteria > Burkholderiales > Burkholderiaceae_C > Variovorax. Next base: position 44,464 of record NZ_LMUW01000020.1, on the reverse strand, counting down.
CCACCGCGCCGCCATAGGAGCCGAGCCCGCCGATGGTGACGATCACGAAGGCCGGCATGATCGCCTGCGCCGACATGCCCGGCGTGACCGACCAGAGCGGCGCGGCCAGCACGCCGGCCGCGCCGGCCAGCATGCAGCCGACGCCGAAGGCACCGGTCAGCACCAGCGGCAGGTTGATGCCGAGCATGCCGACCATCTGCGGGTCGCGGCTGCCCGCACGCAGGATGCGGCCGTAGGGCGTGAAGGACAGGAAGGCCCAGAGCGCGGCCAGGATCAGCAGCGTCAGCCCGAGCACCGCCAGCCGGTAGGTGGTGGTGAGGATCGGGCCGTATTCGACGAAGCCGGAGAAGGCCTCGGGAGGCGTCAGCGGCTGCGCGCCCGAGCCCCAGGTGGTGCGGATGATCGCCTCGATGAACAGCGACAGCGCGAAGGTCAGCACCAGCGTCATCAGCGGGTCCTTGCCGTAGAGCCGGCGCACCAAGAGCCGCTCCACCACCATGCCGACGATGCCCACCCCGATCGGCGCCAGCACCACCGCCGGCCAGCCGAACTCGCGCTGCAGGGTCAGCGCGAAGTAGGCGCCGAGCGCGAAGAAGGCGCCGTGCGCCACGTTGACGATGCCCAGCAGGCCGAAGACGATCGACAACCCGATCGAGATCAGGATGAAGAGGAAGCCCAGAACGAGACCGTTGACGGTCTGGGACAGGATGGCGTCAAGCATCCTCGAAATATATCATTGGCCCAACCATTGTCGCAATCCAAGGCCCCTCCAATGAGGGCAATCCCTAGGGCGCGCGGCAGTGCCGTCAGCGCTTGAGCACCACGCCGGCCGCCTCGCGGTCCCAGGCTTGCGACAGGTCGGCTTCCAGCGCCTGGCGCAGCCGGAACTTCTCGACCTTCTGGTTCACCGTGGTCGGCAGCGCGTCGACGAACCGGATGTAGCGCGGCACCATGAAATAGGCCATGTTGCGCTGGCAGTGCTCGACCAGCTCGGCTTCGCTGAAGGTGGTGCCGGGGCGGCGCACCACGATGGCGCCGACCTCCTCGTCGTTGGTGGCGGTGGCCACCGGGAACACCGCCGCGTTGGCGACTTCCGGGTGGGTGGCGATGATCTGCTCGACCTCGAAGGCCGAGATGTTCTCGCCGCGGCGCCGGATGCAGTCCTTCTTGCGGTCGACGAACCACAGGTAGCCGTCGGCGTCGCGCATGCCGCGGTCGCCGGTGTGGAACCACTGGTTGCGGTTGGCCGCCAAGGTCGCCTCCGGCATCTTGTAGTAGCCGGTGGTGGCGCGCCACGGGTCGTCGCTCTGCAGCACCATCTCGCCGACCTCGCCGGCCGGCAGCTCGAAGTCGTCGTCGTCGACGATGCGAACGTGGAAGCCGCGGCGCGGCTTGCCGATCGAGCCCAGCTTGTCGCGCGGCTCGTGCTCGGTGAAGGAGGTGACCATGCCGAAGTCCGACAGGCCGTAGTTGTTCATCGCCTTGAGGCCGAAGCGCTGCTCGAACTCGGCCGCGTACCTGGGCGTCGGCGCCATGCTGACCAGCCTGAGGTCGTTGTCGGCGTCCTGCGGCGACGGCGGGCTGCTCCACAGGAAGCTGGACATCGCGCCGAGGAAGTTGGTGATGGTGGAGCGCGACTGGCGGATCTCGTCCCAGAAGCGTGACACCGAAAAGCGCCGCGACAGCACCACCGAGGCGCCGCAGACCAGCGCCGCGCCGGTCGCGGCCAGCAAGGCGTTGTTGTGGAACAGCGGCAGGCAGACGTAGAAGACGTCGCTGGCGCGATAGCCCTGCGCCTCGGCCGCGCTGGTGCCGTAGGTGAGCGCGGCCGCGTGCGACAGCATGCTGCCTTTGGACGGCCCGGTGGTGCCCGAGGTGTAGGCCAGCATCAGCAGGTCGGAGCACCTGACCTCGTCGCCGCGCGGCCCGTCGCTGGCGGCCGCGACCCGCGCGAGCAGGTCGACGTGCGGCGGCGCGACGGCCGCCTTGCTGCCCTTCCCGTGCACCACCAGCACCCGCTTCACCAGCGGCAGCTCGGGCAGCACCTCGGCGAGGCGCTCCAGCAGCGCCTCGTCGACCACCACCGATTCGCAGTCCGACTGCCGGAGGTAGTAGCGCAGAAGCTCGCCCCGGGCCGCGGTGTTGACCGGCACCGAGACCGCGCCGAGCTTGCCGATGCCGAAGAAGACCGCCAGGTGCTCGGCCGAGTTCTCCATGAACAAGCCGGTGTGGCTGCCGCGGCCGACGCCTTCGGCGGCCAGCGCATCGGCCACGCGGTTCGACCAGCGGTCGATCTCGGCGAAGGTGAAGCGGCGGCCGCTGGCGATCTCGGTGAGGAAGACCTTGTCGGGCTGCGCCTTCGCCTGGCGGGCCAGCACCTTCGGGAAGCTCAGGTCGCGCAATGCGTAGGTGTCGGCGTGGATGGCGGGGCCGTCGGTGGTCGCGGAACTGTTCACGGGCTATTCCGAAGTGAGGTTGTTGCGCTGGATGATCGACGTCCAGCGTTCGTTGTGGCGCTTGAGCAGCGCCTGGAATTCGGCCGGCGAGCTGCCGGTGGCGTGGATGCCGGTCTTTTCCATCATGTCGCGGTAGGCCGGATCGGCCACCGCCTTCTGCATCGCCGCCGACAGCTTCGCGACGATCGGCGCGGGCGTGCCGGCCGGCGCCACCAGCCCGAAGAAGATCTCGAAGGTGAGGTCGGGCACGCCGGCCTCGGCCATGGTCGGCACCTCGGGCACCACCGGGTCGCGCGTCGGCGTCGTCACCGCCAGGCCCTTCAGGCGCCCGGCCTTGACCAGCGGCGTGGCCGACGGGGTCGAGCCCATCATCATGTCGACCTGCTCGGCCATGAGCGCGTTAAAGCCGTCGATCTCGCCCTTGAAGGGCACGTGCAGCATGTCGATGCCGGCGGAAGACTTGAGCAGCTCGCCCATCAGGTGCGGCGCGGTGCCGATGCCCGACGACGCGAAGGTCAGCTTGCCCGGCTGGGCCTTGGCCAGCGCGATCAGCTGGGCCATGTTGGCGACCGGCAGCTGCGGCCGCGTCACCAGGATCCACGACGAGATGGCCGCCAGGCTGATCGGCGCGAAGGCGGTGAGCGGGTCGTACGGCGGCTTCTTCACCAGGTGCGGTGACACCGACATCGGGCTGTTGCCGCCCCAGCCGAGGGTGTAGCCGTCGGGCGCGGCACGCGCGACCGCACCCATGCCGATCATGCCGCTGGCGCCGGCGCGGTTGTCGACCACGAAGGCCTGTCCCAGCTGCTTGCCGAGCAGTTGCGCCACCAGCCGCGCCGACAGGTCGGTGGCACCGCCGGCGGTGAACGGGACGATGATGGTGACCGGCCGCGTCGGATAGCCTCCGGCGTCCTCCGCCGAAGCGGCGGCCGGTGCCAGCGCTGCGGCGACGATCGTCCACAGCAGCACGAGCAGGCGGGGCAGCGGGCGCATCGTTCGGTCTCTCCTTCCAGCGTGTGCCGGCACCAATGTCGGCAAATGTTAGTCTAATTGGTCCATCCATTCTACTATTGAACGATTCGAGCGATGAACGAACACGAAGACGATGCGACCTCCGGCCTGCTGCAGGGCCTGCGGGTCCTGGAACTGGCCGACGCGATGGCCGACCACTGCGGCCTCCTGCTGGCCGGCATGGGCGCCGACGTGGTGAAGATCGAGCCGCCCGGCGGCGGCGCCTCGCGCGGCATCGGGCCCTTCGCCGACGACACGCCGGACCCCGAAGCCTCGCTCTACTTCTGGAACTACAACCGCGACAAGCGATCGGTGGTGCTCGACCTGGAACGCGACGAAGACCGCGCCGCGCTGCTGCGCTTGCTGGCACACACGGACGTGCTGCTCGCCGGGCGCATCGACGCGCTCGAACGCGCCACCGGCCTCGGCCTGCAGGCGCTCGGCGAGCGCTTCCCGGCGCTGATCACCGCGCGCATTACGCCCTTCGGCGACGACGGCCCGTGGCGCGACCTGAATTCCAGCGACATCGTCCACCTGGCGCTCGGCGGCGTGATGATGAACTGCGGCTACGACCCCGATCCGGACGGCCGCTACGACCTGCCGCCGATCGCGCCGCAGGCCTTCCACGCCAGCCACATCGCCAGCGAGCAGGCGCTGGTCGGCATCCTCGCCGCGCTGGTCTCGCGCGACACGACCGGCCAGGGCCAGGACGTGTCCTGCGCGGTGCACACCGCGGTCGCGACCTCGACCGAGATGGACCTGATGAACTGGGTGATGCGCGCCGCCGCCCAGCATCGCCAGACCTGCCGCCATTCGGCCGAGGTGCTGAATTCGGCCACGCCGCTGGCGCAAACCAAGGACGGCCGCTGGAACCTCGGCTGGATGGTCACCGCCGCCGACGAGAGCCGGGTGCTGCACTTCCTGCGCGAGCGCGGCATGGCCCACGACCTGCAGGAGCCCGACCCGGGCCGCGACCCGAAGACCCGCGACGTGCCGGGCGCCGTGCCCTTCAACGAGCGCAAGGCCCACGTCTTCGAGGTGGTGCAGCGCTACGTGCGCCGCTTCCTGTTCGACGACCTGCCGTGGAAGGCCGCGCAGGACGAAGGCCTGATGTGGGCGCCCTTGCGCAAGCCTCACGAGAACCTCGACGACCCGCACTGGCAGGCGCGCGGCAGCCATGCCTGGATCGAGCATCCGGAACTGGGCCGCGCCCTGCCCTATCCGTCGGGCAAGTGGCTGGCGAGCGGCACGCGCTGGCGGGCCGAGCGGCGCGCGCCGCGGCTCGGTGAGCACACCGACGAGGTGCTGGCGGCATGGACGGCATCGGAGAAGCTCGCCGCCCAACCGCGCGACCCGACACCCACCGCGCGCCCGGCCCTGTCCGCCCGAGGCCTCCCCTTCGCGCTGCAGGGTGTGCGCATCCTCGACTTCTCCTGGTTCCTGGCCTCCGCCGGCGGCACCCGCATGGCGACCGCGCTCGGCGCCGACTGCCTGAAGGTCGAATGGAAAGCCAATGCCGACGCCCGCATCGGCGCCAATGCACCGGCTGGCGGGCGGGCAGCGCGCGCCGCCGCGACCGGCCCGCTCGCAGGCTTGCCCGGCCCCGAGATGGGCGGCCACTTCAACCACAAGAACGCCGGCAAGCGCGGCCTGTCGCTCAACATCCGCGACCCGCGCGGGCTCGAGATCGCGCGCCGGCTGGTGGCCGTCAGCGACGTGGTCGCCGAAGGCTTCTCGCCGGGCGTGATGGACTGCTGGGGCCTGGGCTACGCGGACATGAAGGCGATCAAGCCCGATATCGTCTACGTGCAGCAATCGGGCATGGGCGCGCACGGCGCCTACGGCCGCATGCGCACCGTCGGGCCGATCGCCGCGGCCTTCACCGGCCTCTCGGAGATGTCGGGCCTGCCCGAGCCGGCGCCGCCGGCCGGCTGGGGCTATTCGTACCTCGACTGGATCGGCGCCTACAGCTTCGCCCAGGCCATCCTGGCCGGCCTGCACCATCGCCACCGCACCGGCGAAGGCCAGTGGATCGATGCCTCGCAATGCGAGAGCGGCCTCATGCTGTGCGGCGTCAACGGCCTCGAGTGGGCGCTCCAGCGTCGCGCCTGGCACCGCACCGGCAACCGCTCGCCCTACGTGCCGGCCGCGCCGCACGGCGCCTACCGCTGCCGGGGCACCGACCGCTGGATCGCGATCGCCTGCTTCGGCGAGGACGACTGGGCCGGCTTCCTGCGCGCCAGCGGCCTCACCGCGCTCGGCAGCGACCCGCGATTCGCGACGCTCTCCGCCCGTATCCGCCACCAGGACGAACTCGATCCGCTGGTGCAGGCGTGGACCGCCACGCAGGAGGCCTACGCCTGCATGGCGCTGCTGCAGGCCGCCGGCGTCGCGGCCGGCGTCTGCCAGACCGCCGAGGACCGCTGCGACCACGACCCGCAACTGCGCCAGCAGCAGTGGCTCACCGAGGTGAGCGCACCGCGCATCGGCACCTGGCCGGTCGCCGAGATGCCCTTTCGCCTGTCGCGCACGCCGGCGCACATGGGCGGCCTGCCGGACCGCGGCGCGCCGATGTACGGGGAGGACAACGAGGCGATCCTCGGCGAGCTGCTGGGCTATTCGAGCGCGGCGATCCGCGCGCTGGCGGCCGACGGCGTGATCTGAACGCCGGCGCTCAAGGCTTGGCCTGCGTGACCGTCGACACGTAGCGCGCCAGCGTCGTCACCTGTTCGTCGGTGAGCGCGGTGAAGGCCGGCATCGGTCCCATGCCGCTGCGGATCACCTGCGCCACCCGGCCCGCGTCGGGCCTGAGGTCGTCGAGGTTGGGCCCGATCTGGCCGCTGGCACCGGCGTCCTTCAGCGTGTGGCACAGCGCGCAGGCCGGAAGCGGCGCGACGCCATGGACGAACAGCTCACGTCCCTGCGCGATCGCAGGCTCCTCTGCCGCACACCCGGCCGCGCAAGACAAGGCGCAGGCGAGCAATGCCGCGGCCCTGAGGCTCATGCGACCGTCACAGTCACCGCGTGGTCGCGCCAACTGGTGTTGAGGTAGCCCGCCTTGTTCTCGACACGCGCTTCGGGCTGCGTGCGGCCCTTGACGTCGGTCACCCGGCTGGCCAGCTGGTGGCTGCCCGCGGCCAGGTCGACGGTCGCCGCGAACTCGCGCCAGGCGAAGCGGCCCAGGTCGGGGCCGACCAGCGTGGCCACCTTCCAGCTGGCGCCGCCGTCGGTCGACACCTCGACCTGCCGCACCGCGTTGGTTCCGCCGAAGGCGACGCCCTTGATCGTCACCGCGCCGGCGCGCAAGCCGCCGCCTTCGGGCAGCGGCGAATTGATCCACGACTTCGGCGGCATCTGCCACACCGAAGGGTCCGCCGGATTCATCGCCTTCGCATCCGGCGCGCTCATGCGGTAGTCGGTCTGCTGGATCGACGAATCCGATTCGTCCGCCGTCAACGCGATGCGCTTGACGTACTTCACGCTGTTCACACCGGTAAAGCCAGGCACCACCAGGCGTACCGGGCCGCCGTGCGCCAGCGGGATCGGCTGGCCGTTCAGCTCCCAGGCCAGCAACGCGTCGGACAGGGCGGCGATCGGCACGCTGCGCTCGACCCGCGTCCTGGGGTCGATGCCCGCGGGAATCACTTCGCCGCCGGTGCCGGTGAGGAACTTCGCCTCGGCATCCGCACCGCCGAGCGCACGCACCAGCTCGCGCAGCGGCACGCCGGTCCACATCACGCAGCCCGCCGCGCCGACCTGCCACGGCGTGCCGGCCGGCTTGGAGGGGAACATGCCTCGGCCGTTGCCGCTGCACTGCAGGACCATGGTCACGGTCTCGGTCGACATGCCCCGCAGCTCGGCCAGCGTGAAGGCGCGCGGCCGGCGCACGCCGTCGACCTGTACGGTCCAGGCGTCGCTGTCCTTCAGGATGTCGGCACTCGGCGGCGTGAGGTTGTTGCGCACGTAGAGCTGCCGCGCCGGCGTGATCGCGCCGTCGCCCATCGCGCCGCGACGCAGCTCGATCGTGTTGGGGCTGTGCACGATCATCGAGCCGGCGTCCTTCCACGCGGCATAGCCGGGCAAGGGCCGCGCGTCCTGCGCGAAGGCGGACTTCCAGCTGCCGAGGCCGACCAGCGCGGCGGCGGAGGCCGACGCGCCCAGCATGGCGCGGCGCACGGAATTGACTGCGAGTTGAGGTGTCATTCGATCGAGGGCGAGAGTGAAGGAAAGGGCTGCGGCACGGGCTCAGGGGTTGGCTGCCACCGCGCCGCCCGTCTCGATCGGCAAGCCGGCCGCGCGCCATTCGGGCACGCCGCCGCGGAACCAGTCGACGTTGGTGTAGCCGGCCTTCATCGCCGCGATGCTGGCCTTGTGGCTCTTCCAGCATTCGGGGCCGTTGCAGCCGAAGACCAGCAAGGCGTTCTTGTCGGGCCCGAGCCGCGCGACCGCGAACTGGTCGACGGCGGCGTCGAAGTCGGGGTCCTTGCTCGACTTCTCGACATAGGGCACCAGCGTCGCGCCGGGCACGTGGCCCTCGTTGAATTCGAGGTCGTTGCGGGTGTCGATGTAGCGGCCCTGCCTGGCCTGCAGCAGCGCCGCGACCGTCTTCGCATCGACCACCTTGGCCCCTGCGAGCGCGCGCGGCGTGAAGTAGCCGAGCGTGGACACGTAGGTGAAGCTGTCGCGCGCCGCTGCCACCGGCTTCGCGCCGACCGCATTGGGCATCGCCTCGCCGATCGATGCGCGCAGGCCGTCGATGTTGAGCTTCAGGTCGTCCTTGACCGCGACGCTCATGCCGGGCGCCTCGCGCGATTCCATGATCACCTTCACCGGATTGCCGGCCGCCTGCCAGCGTTCGAAGACCACGCGTTCCACCGCGACCACGTCGCAGCGCCGCAGTTGCAGGCAGATCAGCAGCGCGTCCTGGAAGCGGGTCTCGTAGACCGATGCGAAGTGGCGCTTGAGCGTGGTGTTGGCGGCGGTGGCCTCGCCGCGGATCAGATAGGTGACCAGGCTGTCCTGCTCCGGCAGGCCGAGGCGCTTGCCGGCCGCCTGCTCGAAGGAGCCGATGTTGCTGGCGGTCGTGGTCACCAGCACCGCGCGCGAAGGCTGCTCGACCATCACCACCGGCGTGTAGCCGTAGCGCACCGCCGAGCCGATCAGGTGCGACGGGCCGACCACCACGTCGGGCACACGTGCGCGCACCGCGCTCAGGTCGGCCGTCATGTCGAAGGGCGAGATCGGGCTGGTCGAGAAATCCGAGACGTGTTGCTTGCGCAAGCCCTGCTCGACCGCCGATTTCCAGTTCGCCATCACGACGCTGCGCGACTGCTCGCCCTGGTCGCCGGGATTCACCAGCACGGTGACGTCGGCCTGCGCCCCCGCCATGCCGGCGAGCAACGAAGCCATGACGGCGAGGCGGCGAGAAGATCGCTGAAGGCGGACGAAATAGGGCATGGAGCGCTCGCGGGCCGTAGAAGTTTCAACATGTTACAGACCGCCTGCCACATTCCAAAGGCAATTCAGCGTGCCGAAACGACACGCGCGATTCGCCTACGACGAAAGGTTTCGTCCTGGTAGGCTCGTCGGATGTCGTGAAAAGCCCGATCAACCGCCGAGCGACGAACCGCGCACCTGCAACGCACCCGGCAGCAGCAACTGCCGCGGCGGCCCTTCCAGGCCGCGCAGCCGCTCGATCAGGCAGGTGGCGGCGGTGCGGCCGATCGCATCGGTCGGCTGCGCGATCGTGCTCAATCCCGGGCCGATCAGCGGTGCCCATTCGGGATCGTCGAAGCCGACGAAGCCGAGGTCCTCGCCGAAGCGAAGGCCCAGGCGCTGCATCGCCGCAGCCACCCGCAGGGTGACCACGGCGTTGCCCGCCAGCACCGCCGCGCGCCGGCCGCGCCGCGCGCGCCGGCGCAGCGCGAGCAAGGCGGCGTCGAGTGCATCGCTGTCGCCGAGCGCACTCTCGAAGACCTCGCCGGTCACGTCCACCGCCTTCAGGCAGGCGCCGAAGGCCGCGGTGCGCTCGCGCCGCGAACTCACGCCCCGGGTCGGCTCCGTGATGTAGAGCAGCTCGCGATGGCCGCCTTCGACCAGGTGGCCGCAGGCCGCGCGCATCGCCGCCAGGTTGTCGAGCGCGACGAAGTCGGTGTGCATGCCGGCGTGGCGGCGGTCGACCAGCACCGCCGGCTTGCCGTGCAGGGCCTCGGCATCGGCCAGCGCGGTGCCGCGGCCGAGCGTGTTGAGGATGAAGCCGTCGACCTGGTAGCCGGCCAACGCATCGATCGCCTCGCGCTCGCGGCCGGCGTCGTTGCCGAGGTTGAACAGCATCACCAGGTAGCCGGCGGCCTGGCAGGCTTCCTCGGCGCCGCGCAGCACGGCCACCGAATAGGGGTTGGCGATGTCGGCCACGATCAGCCCGATCAGCCGCGAGCGGCCGTGGCTCAGCGCGCGCGCCATCGGGTTCGGCGTGTAGTCGAGTTGCGCCACCGCGGCCTCGACCCGGGACGCGATGTCCGGGCTCAGCAATCGCTCGCGATGGTTGAGGAAGCGCGAGACCGTCGCCTTCGACACGCCGGCGGCCTCGGCCACGTCGGCGATGGTGGCCCGGCCGCTGCGCTGCATCGACGCGCCTTCAGGCCCAGGCGGTGTCGTAGACCGCCGTCGGCCGCTGACCGGCCAGCGCCTGCAGCAGGTTGGTGGTGGCCAGCTCGGCCATCGCGTGGCGGGTCTCGTGCGTGGCCGAGCCGATGTGCGGCAGCGGCGTCACGCGCGCGTGCGTGCGCAAGGGCGAGTCCATCGGCAGCGGCTCGCGGGCGAAGACGTCGAGGCCGGCGGCGCGCAGCCGGCCGCCGTCGAGCGCGGCCAGCAGGTCGTCTTCGCGCACCGTGGCGCCGCGGCCGCCGTTGACGAAGATCGCGCCCGGCTTCATCGCGGCGAACAGCTTCGCATCGACCAGCCCTCGCGTGCTGTCCGACAGCGGCAGCATCGCGACCACGAAGTCGGCGCGGCCGAGCAGGTCGTCGAGCGGCGTGTGCACGGCCTTGCCCTGCAGCTCGGGCGCATGGCTCGACAAGTCGACCGCATGGCGCGCGTGATAGAGCACCGGCATGCCGAAGCCGAGCGCGGCGCGGCGCGCGATCGCCTGGCCGATGCGGCCGAAGCCGAGCAGGCCCAGCGTCTTGCCGTGGACGTCGACGCCGAAGCGGTCGTCCTCGATGTTCTTCGTCCAGCCGCCGTCGCGCACCAGCGTCGACAGTTCGACCAGCCGCCGTGCGGTCGCCAGCAGCAGCGCGAAGACGGTGTCGGCCACCGTCTCGTCCAGCACGCCGGGCGTGTGGCACAGCAGGATGCCGCGCGCATGCAGCGCCGACAGCGCGTAGTTGTCGACGCCGACCGAGACGCTGGACACCACCTCCAGCTGCGGCGCCCGCGCCAGCAGCGCATCGTCGATCGGGTAGCTGGAACCGATCAGCCCTTGCGCCAGTGGCAGCGCGGCATCGAAGGCAGCGAGCTGCTCCGGCAGCTTCGGATTGGCGACGGTCACCTCGTGCGCCGCGCGCAGGCGCGCCAGCTGGTCGTCGGGCAGCTCGCGGAACACGAGCACGTTCTTGCGGGTGTCGGTCACAGTCCGGCCTCCTCGAGTTGGGCCCGCGTCGGCAGGCCTTCGGTATCGCCCAGCACCTGCACCGCGCGGGCACCGATCCAGGCGCCGCGCCGAACTGCGTCGGGCACGCTGCGGCCTTCGAGCAGGGCGCTCACCAGGCCGGCCGCGAAGCCGTCGCCGGCGCCGACCGTGTCGATCACCTCGGCCACCGGGAAGCCTTCGATGCGGCCGGTGCCCGCACTGTCGCTGTCGAAGTAGGCGCCCTCGGCACCGAGCTTGACGACCACCAGCCTGGCGCCGCGCTCGCGGTAGAAGCGGGCGACGCCTTCGGGCGTCGAATGGCCGGTGAGGAAGAGCCCTTCCTCCATGCCCGGCAGCACCCAGTCGGCGCGCGCCGCCAGGTCGTTGAGCGTGTCGCGCATGACGTCCGGCGAGGACCACAAGGTCGGCCGCAGGTTCGGGTCGAAGGAGATCGTGCGGCCCGCCCCGCGCATGAGGTCCATCGTGCGGATGGCCGCCTGCAGGCTGGTCGCCGAGATCGCCGCGAAGACGCCGGTGGCATGCAGATGGCGCGCCGAGCGCAACCACGCCTCGTCGATGTCGGCCGGGCCCATGTGGCTGGCGGCCGAGCCCTTGCGGTGGTATTCCACCGGCGGGTCGCTGCCGTCGAGCACGCGGCCCTTGAACTGGAAGCCGGTGCGCTGGCCGGCGTCGCAGATCACGTGCGAGCAGTCGATGCCTTCGGCGCGCATGGTGGCCAGCAGCGCGCGGCCCATCGAGTCGGTGCCGAGCCGGCTGGCCCAGCCGACCTTCAGGCCGAGCCGCGCCAGCCCGATCGCCACGTTGGTCTCGGCGCCGGCGGTGCGCTTGTGGAACGAGGTGGCGTCTTCGATCGGCCCGGGCCGGTCGGCCACCAGCAGCAGCATCGCCTCGCCGAACAGCGCGACGTCGAATGCGGCCGGTACATCGCTCATGGCAAGGCCCGCAACTGCGCCACCGCGTCGCGCGTGACCGCGAGCAGGTCGTCGCCGACCAGCGGGTATTCGATGGCACGCGGCAGGTCCGCCGGCAGCGCCCGCAGCACCGCGCGCCAGGGCGCGACGGAATCCGCCAGCGGCACCGCGACCCACTTGGCGGGCAGCCGCTGCACGCCCTTGCAGTGCACGTAGCGCACCCGCCGCGACAAGGCGGCCGCGGCCTCGCGCGGGCATTCGCCGAGCCAGTGCCAGTTGCCCATGTCGAAGGTCATGCCGAGCGTGACGCCGGCGCGCTCGGCGGCGTCGAAGAAGGTCACGAGCGCCGGCAGGCTGCCTGCGCTCACGGTCTGGTCGTTCTCGATCAGCAGTTCGATGCGGGTCTCCGACAGCTGCACCTTCAGGCCCCAGAGCGAGCCGTGCGACGAGGCGCGGAAGTCGCCGATGGCCATCTTCAGCCGTTTGGCGCCGAGCGCCTGTGCCGCTGCGAGCCCGCGACCGAGCGCGGCGCTGTCCAGCCAGCCGCCTTCGGCCCAGAGGCCTTCCGGGCTCGAATAGACCGAGGCCATGCCGGCCAGCGCCGGCAGTTCGCTGGCGGAATCGCGCAGCAGTTCGCCGCGCACCTCCACGCTGTCGGCGCCGGCGGCCAGTGCGAGCCGGGCACACCAGACCTGGCCATGGCGGCCGACTTCGGCGGCACCGAAGGAAGAAAGGGAGACGACGATCGAGGACATGCAGTGAATGATGGCGGCGCTTCAGTGCGCCGTATGGGAACTCAGGATCTGGCCGAGGAACTGGCGGGTCTTCTCGTGCTTCGGCTGGCCGAAGAATTCGGCCGGCGGCGCCTCCTCGAGGATGCGGCCGTCGGCCATGAAGATCACGCGGTCGGCAACGCTGCGCGCGAAGCCCATCTCGTGGGTCACGCACAGCATGGTCATGCCGTCGTCGGCCAGGCCGATCATGGTGTCGAGCACTTCCTTGACCATCTCGGGGTCGAGCGCGGAAGTCGGCTCGTCGAACAGCATGATCTTGGGCGACATGCACAGCGCCCGCGCGATCGCGACCCGCTGCTGCTGGCCGCCCGACAGCTGGCTCGGATACTTGTGGGCCTGTTCGGGAATGCGCACCCGGGCGAGGTATTTCATCGCCACCTCCTCGGCCTCGGCGCGGCTCATTCGACGCGAGCGCATCGGCGCCAGGGTGCAGTTCTGCAGGATGGTCAGGTGCGGGAACAGGTTGAACTGCTGGAACACCATGCCGACCTCGGCCCGCACCGCGTCGACGTTCCTGCCGCCCGCGGTGAGCTCGATGCCGTCGACCACGATGCGGCCCTTCTGCACCGTCTCCAGCCGGTTGATGCAGCGGATCAGCGTGGACTTGCCCGAGCCCGAGGGCCCGCAGATCACGATCCGCTCGCCCGCGCGCACCGCGAGGTCGATGTCGTTCAGCACCTGGAAGCTGCCGAACCACTTGTTCACCGCCTCCAGGCGGATGATCGGCTCGGCCTCGTGGGGCATGGCGTCGCTCATCGGGGCCTCAGTTCATCTTGGGCAGGTCGGACTGCAGCCACTTCTGGTAGAGCTTGTTCAACTCGCCATTGGCGGTGTTCTTCGCGACGAAGTCGTTGACCGCCTTGGTCAGCTCGTCCTGGCCCGGCCGCATCGCGATGCCCATGTTCTGCTGGACCAGGGTGAACTTGTCCTCGAAGGTCTTCGGCGGCACCCGCTTGGCGATCTGCGCGGCCACCGTGACCGAGCAGCCGATCGCGTCCACCTGGCCCGACATCAGCGCCTGCATGGCCGAGGCGTCGTCGTCGAAGCGGCGGATCTCGGTGCCTTCGGGCGCGGCCTTGGTGACCGCCACGTCCTGCGTGCTGGCGCGCGCCACGCCGACCTTGAGGCCCTTCAGGTCGGCGGCGCTCTTGATCGGCGTGCCGGTCTTGCCGTAGAGCACGATGGTCGCGGCCGCATAGGGCTGCGAGAACTGGACCTGCTTGGACCGCTCCGGCGTGATCGCCAGCGAGGCCACCAGCAGGTCGACCTTGTTGGTGAGCAGGAAGGGAATGCGGTTCGGGCCGGTGACCGGCACGATGTTGGCCTTCACGCCCCAGTCCTTGGCCAGCAGCCTGGCCACGTCGGCGTCGTAGCCGTCGGGTTCGTTCTGCGCGTTGGTGGTGCCGTAGGGCGGGAAGTCGACCAGCATGCCGATGGTGATCTCGCCCTTCTTCTTGATGTCGGCGACGCTCTGGGCGAAGGCCTGGGTGGCGCAGAGGGCGCCGATGGCAAGGACAGCGATCGCGGCGCGGCGGGTGGTCGTTTTCATGTGAAGGTCTCCTCGGGTTGAAAGGGGTTGCGCGTCATCGCGCCAGGGCGCGGGCCCGCTGGCGCTCCATGCGCGCGGCCAGCAGCGACAGCGGCCAGCAGATGACGAAGTAGATGGCGGCCACGGTGGCGAACACCTCCAGCGGCTGGAAGGTGGCGTTGTTGATGATCTGCCCGGCGCGCGTGACCTCGGTGAAGCCGATGATCGCGGCCAGCGAGGTGCCCTTGACGATCTGCACCAGGTAGCCGACGGTCGGCGCCAGCGCGATCTTGAAGGCCTGCGGCAGCACCACGTCGCGCATGCGCGCACCCCAGCCGAGGTTGAGCGCCATCGCGGCCTCGGTCTGGCCGCGCGGCACCGCCTCGATGCAGCCGCGCCAGATCTCGCCCAGGAAGGCGGCGCTGTTGAGCACCAGCGCGATGCCCGCGGCCACCCACGGATTGATGTCGATGCCGAACACCGGCGCGCCGAAGAAGATGAGGAAGAGCTGCAGCAGCAGCGGCGTGCCCTGGAACAGCTTGATGAAGCCGATCGAAAGCGCGCGCGCCGGGCCGTTCTCCGAGGTGCGCGCCAGGGCGATCACCAGCCCGAGGATCGCGCCGCCGACGAAGGCGATCGCCGACAGCGCCAGCGTCCAGCGCGCCGCCTCGAGGATGAACATGAATTCCGGAAAGCCGAAGGTGCGCATGGTGTTCAGCGCCGGTCCGGATAGTCGAGCATGCGCTGGTAGATCAGCCTGAAGAGGGCCGAGAACGCCAGCGACAGCAGGAGGTAGATGCAGGCCACCACGATGTAGATCTCGAAACTGCGGAAGGTCTGCGACTGCAGGTTGGCGGCCACCGAGGTGAGGTCGTCCGCCGAGATCACCGACACCACCGCCGAGCTCAGCATCAGGAGGATGAACTGGCTGGTGAGCGCGGGGTAGATCGCCTTGAGCGCCGGCTTGATGACGACGAAGCGGAAGATCTCCCACGGCTTCAGGTTGAGCGCCCGGCCCGCCTCGATCTGCCCCTTCGGGATCGCCTCGATGCCGGCCCGCACGATCTCGGCCGCGTAGGCGCCGAGGTTCACCACCATCGCGGTGAGCGCCGCGGTGTAGGGCGACCAGCGCAGCCCGATCGCCGGCAGCGCGAAGAAGAAGAAGAACAGCTGCACCAGGAAAGGCGTGTTGCGGATCACCTCGATGTAGGCGTTGACGATGAAGCGCAGCCAGCCCGGTCCCGAGGTCTTGCCCCAGGCGCAGAAGATCGCGACCACCAGCCCCAGCACGGTGGCGACCAGCGACAGCTGCACCGTGATCCAGGCGCCCTTCAGCAGCAGTGGCCAGGCCTCGAAGACGGCATCGAACTGGAATTGGTAGTGCACGGGGTCAGGCGGGTGAAAGGGCCGTGGAGCGGGTCGGAAAAGACATCGGCCGCGATGATACTGAAACCGGTTTCAGAAAACACCCCGGCAATTACCCCAACAGGCTCGCGGGCCTCGTCAATCCGCGCTCGTGTCCTTGCTGCGCGGCAGCCAGACCTCGATGGCGCCGGGCTCGGCGCCGACGGTGCGGGGCAGCTGCTCGAGGGTCCACGGCTGGCCGGTCGGCGACGGCGCGACCTGGATCATGGCCTGCGCGCAGGCGCGCGAGGCGTCCGAGCGGATCACCACGGTCGGCTCGGCATGGCCGATCGGCGGCGAGCGGCCCGCCAGCCGCGCGGTGGCGAGCACGTCCTCGATCGGCGGCACCGAGGCGCCCAGCCGGCGCCACGGCCCGCGCCAGGCGCGCGCCTTGTCGCGCAGCGTCGTGCCGTAGATGACGATGTAGACCACCGCGTCCTCGCAGACGCGCGCTGGCGGCGGCGCCGGTGCCGCGAGGCTCGCGCCCGCACCGGCGGCCACCGCATCGTTCGCACGCTGCGCCACCGCGATCCGGTGCGCGTCGACCCGCGTCATCACGAAGTCGTTGAGCCACACAACCAGCGGCCAGGGCGTCGGCAAGGTGCCGCTGCAGTTCTCCTTCGAGCCGGTCTGCTCGCTGTAGTCGCGCGCCCAGTAGCGCGGCGCGCAGGGCACCGCCGGTGCAGGCTGCAGGCAGTCGATGCCGTTGCCCGGGTCGAGCAGCCGGACGCAGGCCGGGCTGCGGTCGGCGGCCGCCTGGTCGCTGCAGGCCTCCTTGGCGTCGTCGACGATCGTCACCGAGAGCCGGAAGCGGGTCATGAAGTTGTCGCTGCCCTTGCGGCACAGGAGGTCGCCGGTGCGCAGCAGCTCGGCCGCTAGCAGAGCCGGCGCGTCGCTGGTGTCGGTGCCGGCCTTCAGGTGGGCCCAGCGTTCGCTCAGTTCCTTGAAGGAGCTGTCTTCCGAGGCCTGCGTTGCGGCCGCCTGGCTGCGCCAGCTGTCGATGCCCTGCCAGGCGGCGACGCCGAAGGTGGCCGCGGTGCCGATGCCGATCGAGGCGGTCACCGCGCCGAACTTCAGCACCCGCGCCTGCAGCCGGCTCATCGAGCCGACCGCGGCCGCGGTGGCGTCGTCCTTGTCGCCGGTGCTGACGGTGAGCGTCGCGCTGGCCGGATGGGCGCTCGCACTCGGCCGGCCGTCGTCGCGCACGAAGAGGCCGGGCGCGCCTTGCGCCACGTGCGCCAGCATCTCGTCCTCCAGCCGGCGGCCGATCTCGGCGCCGAGGCGGAAGTAGCTCTCCCACTGCGCCTCGTCGAAGAACTGGTCGGTGGTCGGCTGCTGCGGAAAGAGCGGATGCGCCGCCTTGAAGTTCACCAGGTCGACCGGCAGCGAGGCCGAGACGTTCGGCTTCACCAGCACGATCTGCCCGGTCGCGCCGCTGGCATACACCACCTCGGCGAGCGCCAGGCAGGCCTGGCTGCTCGGCGAGGCCAGGTCGTCGAGCGAGCCGAAGGATTCGAGGTGCGCCCAGGTCGCGCCCGGACGCGGCTTCATGAAGGTGATCTCGGCATGCAGGTCGATACGGGCGCGCCGGATCAGGATCTCCAGGTCGCAGAAGCGGTAGTCCGGATCGGCGCCGCAATCGGCGATCACGATCAGCTCGGCCTCCTGCCGCACCAACGCATAGGCACCAGTGTTCTCGAAGTGGCCGCCGTCGCTCAGGTACCAGTTGGCCGAGCTGCTGCCCGGAAAGGCGCCGAAGCACTCCAGCAGCAGGAAGCGGGTCTTCATCAGGAGCGGGTTCGCCTGAACCACCGCGCCGCGCTGGACGATGCCGGCCTCGGCGCTGTTCCACCAGTAGCCCAGCCGCAGCCCCGCGAACACCGACAGCGCCGAGATGCCGCGCCGGGTCATGCGCCCGAGGCCCGGCGCGAAGGCGGCGCCGGAGATCGCGGTCCAGGCGCCCAGGCTCAGGGCGCCCTCGCCCCTCGCCTGCGCCCACGGCGCGCCGCCGGCCTGCATCCAGCCGCGCGGGCCGATGGTCAGCGGCAGGCTCTTGCGGTCGCGGTTGAAGAGACGCTCGCGCGTGTCGTGGGTCTGGTTGATGCAGACGTTGGCGAGATGCACCGGCCCGCCGTGCGCATGCGGCGCATAGCGCAGCTGGGCGACGTCGTCCTTCGGATGTACCTCGCCCACCGGCACCTGCGGCAGGTCCAGGCCGGTCACCCGGTCGGTCGGCGCCGCGCCCAGCCGCGTCGCGTTGGCCGCGCCCAGGTAGCCGCGCACGATGCGCGCCTTGTAGAACATGTGCAGCGACGAGACGTTGATGAAGGCGAAGTTGCGCCCCGTCACCAGCGCATAGGTGCCGATGATCACCGCTATCGTGCCGAGCCAGGCCCAGCCGCGCAGGAAGTCCAGGCCAGCCGGCGTGAAGACCGGCAGCAGCACCAGCGCGTACACCACCGACACCCACCAGGCCGCCAGGCAGAAGGCCAGCACCAGGCCGAGCAGGTTGGCCATCGTCTGCAGCAGCGTCTTGCCGATGCCGGGCAGCTCGCGCCGCTGCGACATCACCAGCGGCAGCACCGCCCGCAGCACCGCCGCCGACACCAGCAGCACCGCACCGACCGACACCCGCAGCTGGCGCTGCTCAGCGGCCAGCCACCAGGCGCTGCGATCGAGCAGGCCGAGCGCCACGATGAGCAGCGCGCTGCGGATCACCGCGGCGAGCTGGTCGGTCAGTTCGTTGCGCAGCTCGGCCGGCGTGCGGCTGCGGCTTCGCACCAGCACCCAGCCGAGCGCGACCACCCAGCAAGCCGCGAAGACCAGGAAGGCCGGCACCAGCCAGGCCGGTCCGCTGAAGCGCTCCAGCAGCATCGGCCCGACCCAGCAGGCGCCGGCGCCGAGTGCGAGCCACATCCCCATCTGCAGCCAGAGCGACACATCCGAGCGCCGGTCCCGCACCACCCAGTAGGCCGAGGCCAGCATCACCGACGCCAGGAAGGGCCCGACCAGCGTGAACCAGAGCGTCGGCCATCGGGTGGCCCATTCGACCAGGTTGCGCAGCGACTGCACGCCGGTCAGCTCGGTCACGGTGCTGACCGTGTCGGGCGGGATGCTGTTGAGGTCGACCGCGCGGAACACCGCGTCCCACAGCAGCAGGTTGGTCGCCGCCAGCACCATGCCGATCAGGCTGGCGGCGATCGCCAATTCGATGTGCGTGGCGAACAGGTTGCGCAGGTAGAGGGCACCGGCGAACAGCATGTCGCGCGGACCGCCCGGGATCAGGTAGCGGCCGTTGCCGCGCAGCCACCAGCCGAAGCGGGCCCGGTCGACGTCGGCGATCGCGGCCTCGATCGCGCGGACCTCGTCGGCGCTCTCGGCCTGCGTGCACAGCCGGCCCAGCGCGGCGCCCACGTAGCCGCCTCCGGAGACGGTCGAGACCAGGTCGAACTTGAGCAGTTGCCGATGGCCCGCCAGCGCCTTGAGCAGCCCGAGGCAGAAGGTCGCGCTGCGGATGCCGCCGCCGGAGAGTGCCAGGCCCCAGGGCCGCCTGCCGCTCGCGTCGTCGCTGTCGCCATGGAGTGCGCGCCGACGCTCGGCGACCAGTTTCTGCAGGGTCTCATCCATCCACGTGTCTCGCCTTTCGACGGGCAATATTTCATGCCCGCCGATGCGCATCAATGGTGCATATGGCCTATGCCTCGCCACGCCATGTAGGCGCCCAGCAGGCCCAGCCCGACGAAGAAGCAGCGCCGGAAGACCCGCACCGACATGCGCTGGCGCAGCCATTGCCCGAGCGCCATGCCGGCCAGCGCCGGCAGCAGCATCGCGACCGAGGTGCCGAGCAAGGGCGTCGACAGGCCCTGCTGCCCCGCCAGCGCGATGCCCAGTGCGATCGTCGAGGTGGTGAACGACAGCCCCATCGCCTGGATCAGGCCGTCGCGCGACAGCCCCAGCGCCTGCAGGTAGACCACTGCCGGCAGCACGAAGACGCCGGTCAGCGCGGTGACCCCGCCGGTCGCCACGCCGACCAGCGGCCCGGCCCAGCGCGGCCCCGGCTGTGGCAGCTGCAGCGGCCGCCCGCGCAGGCCCCAGCCCGCGTACAGCACCAGCGCCACGCCGAGCCAGGTCGCGGCGCCTTCGCTGGTGGCGGCGCCGAAGCACCACGCACCGAGCAGCGTGCCCGCCACGATGCCGAGCTGCATGCCGCCGAGCCTGCGCGTCATCGCGCCGAGGCCCGCCAGCGGCTGCAGCTGCCAGAGGTTGGTCACCAGCGAAGGCACGATCAGCAGCGCCGCCGCCTCGACCGGCGGCATCCACAGCGCCAGCAGCGCCATCGACAGGGTCGGCAGCCCCAGCCCGATGACGCCCTTGACCAGCCCGGCGAGCACGAACACCGCGGCCACCAGCAGCCCCAGCAACGCGCCGTGGCTCGAGAACAGTTCGGAAGGACTCATGGCGCCAGTCTGCCGCCGCGCGCGCCGTCCGCCCATCGGGCATTGGCGCAGCGAGCCTCAGTCCCAGCCTGAGGCTGGCCGTGCTAACTTCCCGCGATGCGATTCGACCTCACCGACCTGCGGCTCTTCGTGCACATCGTCGAGGCCGGCACCATCACCGGCGGCGCCGAGCGCAGCCACATCACGCTGGCCTCGGCCAGCCAGCGGGTGCTCGGCATGGAAGACGCGCTCGGCTCGCCGCTGCTCCTGCGCGAGCGGCTCGGCGTGCGGCCGACCGAGGCCGGCCGCACCCTGCTGCACCACGCCCGGCTGGTGCTGCAGCAGATGGAGCACCTGCGCGGCGACCTGGGCGACTACGGCGCCGGCCTGCAAGGCCACGTGCGCCTGCTGTGCAATACCTCCGCCATGACCGAGCACCTGCCCGAGGCGCTCGGCGAATTCCTGGCCGCTCACCCGAAGGTGTCGGTCGACCTCGAGGAGCGCCCCAGCGACGACATCGTCGACGCGCTGCGGGCCGGCCACTGCGACATCGGCATCGTCTCGGACGCGGTGGCGGTCGACGGCCTGCAATGCGCCGTCTTCCGGCGCGACGAGCTGGTCGTGGTGGTGCCGCGCGGCCATGCGCTGGCGCGGCGGCGGCGTCTCACGCTGGCCGAGTTGGCCGGCTTCGAATTCGTCGGCCTCGCCGCGGCCAATCCGCTGCAGGCCCACATCGCGCTGCAGGCGCAGCGGCTCGGCCAGCGCCTGCGCGTGCGGGTGCGGGTCGGCGGCTTCGAGGCGATCGCCCGCATGGTCGAGCAAGGCATCGGGATCGGCATCGTGCCGCGCGCCGCGGCCGAGCGCTTCGCGAAATCGATGCGGCTGGTGCGCATCGCGCTGGCCGAGCCGTGGGCCGAGCGGCACTTGCTGGCCTGCGTGCGGCCCGGCGAGACGCTGCCCTTGAATGCGCGCCGGATGCTGGCGCAGTTGCTGGCGGGCGCGCCGGGTTGATGCCGCGGGCTCGGACGCTCGCGAACGCGAGGCACGCCGGCGCTTGCGCCTCTTCAGTCGAAGAGATCGGGGTCGCTGCGGCAGATGGCGTCGTAGATCGGCTGGAAATGCAGCCACGCGGAGAAGGGCGTGCCCAGGTGCCGGGACGAATGCTCGGCGGCCTCCGGGCTGATGAGCTTCAGCGGATGCCCGGTCGCCTCGGCCTTCAGCTGGATCTCGCAGGCGCGCTCCGCCGCGATGAACCACCAGGCGGCTTCGTCGACGCTCTCGCGGCCCGCCGAGAACAAGCCGTGGTTCTGATGGATCACGATCTTGTTCTCGCCGAACACCGCGGCCACCTCGTGCCCGGCGTCGCGCTCGACCACCACGGCGCCGGCCTGCTCGCTGATCAGCGCGTGATCGCTATAGAAGCTGGCGGCGGTCTGCGTGATCGGATCGAGCTTGCGGCCCAGGGCGGCCCAGGCCATGCCGTTCGTCGTGTGCGCATGGCAGGAGGCGAGCACGTGCGGGTTGGCTTCGTGGATGGCCGCGTGCAGGACGAATCCGGCGCGGTTCACCGCCCAGGTGCCTTCGCGGACGATGCCGGTGCGATCGACCAGCAGCAGGTCCGACACCCGGACCCTGCCGAAGTCCATCGCGAACGGATTCGTCCAGTAGAGATGGGGATGCTCGGGATCCCGCACGGTGATGTGGCCCGCGAAACCGTATTCGTAGCGATAGCGGGCGAAGACGCGGCAGGCCGCCGCCAGTCTCTGCTTGCGATGCAGGCGCTCCTCCGCCGGCGTGGCGAAGACCGGCGGGCTCGGGAAATGAAGTCCGGCCTGGTCCGGCTCGTAGACAGATCGCTTGTTCATCCGCATTCCTTTCGCGCTTCGTTGGTAAGGACCTGGTCGCGCTTCCCGTGAAGCGCTACCGCTGGCGCAGGTACGCCGGCGCCTCGTCATGCGCCTCGTAGTTGCCGTAGCGCGCCGCCGACGGGAAATACTCCGAGAAGAACTGCGCCTTGCCGGCCGCGTCCTCGCCCGCCAGGTCGGCGATGAAGGCCAGCATCAGGTCGATGCCGGCCGACACGCCCGCGGAGCTCCAGACCTTGCCGTCGCGCACGAAGCGCTCCTCGACCACCTCGACGTCGCCGAGTGCCCGCAGGCGGTCGAGACTGCCCCAATGCGTCGTCGCCTTCTTGCCGCCCAGCAGCCCCGCCGCATGCAGCACGAAGGCGCCGGTGCAGACCGACAGCACCGCCTGGCAGCCGGCAGCCTGCTTCGCCACCCAGTCGACCAGCACGGGGTTCGACACCTCGCGCCGCGTGCCCTGCCCGCCCGGCACAAGCAGCACGTCCAGCGGCGGGCAGTCGTCGAAGCCCACGTGCGGGTTGATCGACAGGCCCTTGGCGCAGCGCACCGGCTGCTTCTTCTCGGCCACGATCAGGCAGTTGGCGCTGCCGCTCGCGGTCTTCTGCCACATGGTGAGCATTTCCCATGGGCCGACGAAGTCGAGCTCCTCGACGTCGTCGAACACAAGGATTCCGAAGTTCATGGCGGGTCCTTTCGTTGCCGTTCCCGGGCGCGCCGCACCTGCCTGCTCTGAGAGGCCTCGGCCGCGGCGCGCATCTTCATCATCTGCTTGTGGCGGCTGCGCCTGGACAGCCAGCGGGTCAGCAGGAAGCTGCCGAGACCGCTCAAGACCGCCACGACGATACCGATGATCCCGACTTCCATGCGCGGTCTCCGTCTTAGAGCACGCGGGTGACGCTGCCCGGCTTGAAGCCGAGGTCGGCTGCCTTGCCCTTGCGCGCCCGCGCGCCGCGTGCATTGTTGAGCGTGCGGATCTCCAGCGTCTCCTCGCGCTCCTTGCCGCCGCGGCCGATGCCTTCGATGCGCACGCTGCGGGTGTAGGCGGCGGCCCCTGCCAGCGTGTCCTTGGCCTCGAGGTCGATCAGCGTCAGCCCGCGGCCGCCCTTGGGCAGCGTCTTCAGTTCGCCGATCTCGAAGGTCAGGATGCGGCCGCCGGTCGATGCGCAGGCCACGTGCGTGGCCATCGGCAGCGGCTCGGCGCCGCCGGCCCAGCCCACCAGCGACGGCCGGCACAGCTGCTCGCCCTCGCCGACGTCGACGAAGGCCTTGCCGCCGCGCTGGCGCGAGACCATGTGCTCGACCGCGGCGATGAAGCCGTAGCCGCCGCTGCTGGCCAGGAGCAGCGTCGCCGCCGGCGGCCCGGCGAAGTAGTGGGTCACGTGGGTGCCGCTGTCGAGGTCGATCAGCGTGGTCACCGGCTGGCCGTCGCCGCGGCCACCCGGCAACGAGGCCACGGGCACGCTGTAGACCCGCACGCCCTTGTCCTTGGCGCTGCCGAAGACCAGCAGCACGTCGACCGACCGGCATTCGAAGGCCTGGTAGAGCGCATCGCCCGACTTGAAGCTGTATTCCGGCGCGGCCGCGCCGGGGGCGCGCTCGCTGGCCCAGCCCTTCTGCGTGCGGACCCAGCCCTTCTGCGACACGATCACGGTGACCGGCTCGTCGACCACCCGCACTTCGGCGACCGCCCGCTTCTCGGCCTGGATCAGCGTGCGGCGCGGGTCCTCGAAGGTCTTGGCATCGGCCTCGATCTCCTTGACCAGCAGGCGGCGGAGCGCCGCCGGGCTGCCCAGGATGTCCTCGAGCTTCTTCTGTTCCTCGCGCAGGTTCTTCAGCTCCTGCTCGATCTTGATCGCCTCCAGCCGGGCCAGCTGCCGCAGCCGGATCTCCAGGATGTCCTCGGCCTGCCGCTCGCTCAGGTCGAAGCGCGCGATCAGCGCCGCCTTCGGATCCTCGGCCGCGCGGATGATCGCGATCACCTCGTCGATGTTGAGCAGCACCAGCTGCCGCCCTTCGAGGATGTGGATGCGGTCCTGCACCTTGCCCAGGCGATGCCGCGAGCGCTTCTCGACCGTGATCTCGCGAAACGCGATCCACTCGTTGAGCATCTGCCTGAGCGACTTCTGGGTCGGCTTGCCGTCGATGCCGACCATCGTCAGGTTGATCGACGACGAGCTCTCCAGGGAGGTCTGCGACAGCAGCATCGTGCTGAACTCGTCCTGGCTGATGCGCGAGGTCTTGGGCTCGAAGACCAGCCGCACCGCGGCGTCCTTGCTCGACTCGTCGCGCACCACGTCCAGCATCGACAGCACCGAGGCCTTGAGCTGCGTCTGCTCGGCGCTGAGCGCCTTCTTGCCGGCGCGGATCTTCGGGTTGGTGAGCTCCTCGATTTCCTCCAGCACCTTCTGCGAGCTGACGCCCGGCGGCAGCTCGTTGACCACCAGCTGCCACTGGCCGCGCGCCAGGTCCTCGATCTTCCAGCGTGCCCTCACCTTGAGCGAGCCGCGGCCGGTGCGATAGGCCTCCGCGATGTCGGCCGCCGGGCTGATGATCTGCGCGCCGCCCGGATAGTCCGGCCCGGGCACCAGCGCCAGCAGTTGCTCGTCGTCGAGCTTGCCGTTGGCCTTGATCAGCGCCACGCAGGCATCGGCGATCTCGCGCAGGTTGTGGCTCGGGATCTCGGTCGCCAGGCCCACCGCGATGCCGCTGGCGCCATTGAGCAAGGTGAAGGGCAGCCGCGCGGGCAGGAGGCGCGGCTCCTCGGTCGAGCCGTCGTAGTTGGGAATGAAGTCGACCGTGCCTTCGTCGATCTCGTCGAGCAGCAGGCTCGTGATGCGGGCCAGCCGCGCTTCGGTGTAGCGCATCGCCGCCGCGCCGTCGCCGTCGCGGCTGCCGAAGTTGCCCTGGCCGTCGACCAGCGGATAGCGCTGCGAGAAGTCCTGCGCCATGCGCACCAGCGCGTCGTAGGCGGCCTGGTCGCTGTGGGGATGGAAGCGGCCGAGCACGTCGCCGACCACGCGCGCGCTCTTCACGGGCTTGGCGCCGACGGTGCCGTTGGCGCCGCCGAAGCCGAGCCCCATGCGCGACATCGAATAGAGGATGCGCCGCTGCACCGGCTTCTGGCCGTCGCTGACGTCCGGCAGCGCGCGACCCTTGACCACGCTGAGCGCGTATTCGAGGTAAGCGGTCTGCGCGTAGTCGGCCAGGGTCAGCGCGCCGTCGTCGTCGGGGGGCTGCAGGTCGAGCGAAGGTTGGGTGTCCATGGAAATGAAGAGATGAAATGAATGAGGTCGACCGCCGCGCAGCCTCTGCGCCCGGCCGGTGTCTGTGCGTTCAGCGGCCGGCGGTGCTCAGGGCGGCGCGGCCGATGCCGGCGGCACGGCGTTCGGCTGGAAGGGCGGAATCGAGGGCACGCCGGTATCCACCGGCGGCATGTTGCCACGTCCGGTGTCGATGCCCTGCGGCACCACCATTTCCATGTGGATGCGCGGCCCCGGCTTGCCGCGGCCGCCGCCGGCGACCACGCTGGGCTTGAGATACGCGTAGAGCTGCAGCACGGTGGCCACGTAGTCCTGGGTTTCGCGGTAGTCCGGAATCCGGTTGCCGGCGCGCTGCACCGCGCCCTCGCCGGCGTTGTAGGCGGCCAGCGCCAGCTCGATGCGGCCCGGGAACATCGCGATCAGGTCGCGCAGGTAGCGCGTGCCGGTTGCGATGTTGATGCGCGGATCGAACAGTTTCGTCTCGATCGTCCCGCGCTTGTCCGCCGCCACGCCGTAGCGCTGCGCGGTGGTCGGCAGCACCTGCATCAGCCCGAGCGCGCCCTTGGGCGACACCGCCTGCGCATCGAAGCCCGATTCGGTCGCCACCAGCGCCTGCAGCAGTTCGTAGTCGATGTCCTCGCGGTGCGCCGCGTCGCGCAGCGCCGCCTTGGCCGGCTTGTAGCTGGGCGAGGCCTCGAACAGCGCCAGCAGCGTCTGCGAGGCCTGCGGCACCGGGCCGCCCTTGCGCCCGCGCAGCATCGTGGCGACGCCGTTGGCGGTGTCGAAGCTCTGCCCGTTGCGAAAGAAGAGGCGGTAGCGCTCGTCGATCTTCTCGGAGGCGAAATGCGCGGAGCCGTTGGCGTCGACGTAGCCGTAGATGTCGGCCGCCCGCGCGAACGCGGGCAGCGCCAGCGCCAGCGCCACGAGCAGGCTCGACAGGCAGGCCTTCGTCCGCATCGGCATCCATCACCGGCGCGCCGGCGAATGCTCAAACGTCGATTTCGACATCGTCCGCACGCAGCTCCATCAGCTCGCGCCGCGCCGCCGCCTCGCCCTTGCCCATCAGCTTGGTGATCTCGCCCTCGGTGCCGAGGTTGTCGAAGCGGCCGAGGCGCACCTGCAGCAGGCGCCGGGTGTCGGGGTTGAGCGTGGTCTCCCACAGCTGCTCGGCGTTCATCTCGCCCAGGCCCTTGAAGCGGCTGATGCTCCAGGCGCCTTCGCGCACGCCGTCCTTGCGCAGCTTGTCGAGGATCGCGACCAGCTCGCCCTCGTCCAGCGCATAGACCTTCGAAGCCGGCTTCTTGCCGCGCGCCGGCGCATCGACCCGGAACAGCGGCGGCTTGGCCACGTAGACGTGGCCGGCCTCGATCAGCTTCGGGAAATGGCGGAAGAACAGCGTCAGCAGCAGCACCTGGATGTGCGAGCCGTCGACGTCGGCATCGCTCAGGATGCAGACCTTGCCGTAGCGCAGGCCGCTCATGTCGGGCGTGTCGTTCGGCCCGTGCGGATCGATGCCGACCGCCACCGAAATGTCGTGGATCTCGGTGTTGGCGAAGAGCCGGTCGCGTTCCACCTCCCAGGTGTTGAGCACCTTGCCGCGCAGCGGCAGGATCGCCTGGCTTTCCTTGTCGCGGCCCATCTTGGCGCTGCCGCCGGCCGAGTCGCCCTCGACCAGGAAGACCTCGTTGTGGGCCGTGTCCTTGCTCTCGCAGTCGGTCAGCTTGCCCGGCAGCACCGCCACGCCGGAGCCCTTGCGCTTCTCGACCTTCTGGCCGGCCTTCTGCCGCGTCTGCGCCGCCTTGATCGCCAGCTCGGCGAGCTTGCGGCCGTAGTCGACGTGCTGGTTGAGCCACAGCTCCAGCGCCGGCCGCACGAAGCTGGACACCAGCCGCACCGCGTCGCGTGAATTCAGCCGTTCCTTGATCTGGCCCTGGAACTGCGGGTCGAGCACCTTGGCCGACAGCACGTAGGAAGCCCGCGCGAAGACGTCCTCCGGCAGCAGCTTGACGCCCTTGGGCAGCAGCGAATGCAGCTCGATGAAGCCCTTCACCGCGGTGAAGAGGCCGTCGCGCAGGCCGCTCTCGTGGGTGCCGCCGGCGCTGGTCGGGATCAGGTTGACGTAGCTCTCGCGCACCGGCTGGCCGTCTTCGGTGAAGGCCACGCACCATTCGGCGCCCTCGCCCTCGGCGAAGTTGTCGGCGTTCTTGTCGGCATGGCCGGCGCCCTCGAAGAGCGGGATCACCGGCTCGCCGTTGAGGGTCTGCATGAGGTAGTCGCGCAGGCCGCCCTTATAGAGCCAGGTCTGCACGTCCTTGGTCTTCTCGACCACCAGCGTCACCGTGACGCCGGGCATCAGCACCGCCTTGCTGCGCAGCAGGTGCGTCAATTCGTTGATCGGCAGCTGGGCCGACTCGAAATATTTCGGGTCCGGCCAGGCCCGCACCGTGGTGCCTTGCTTGCGGTCGCGCGGCCCGTCGCCGTTCGATGCGGCGGCGCTCTCCTGCGGCCGCACCTTGAGCGCCTCGATCACGTCGCCGGCCGAGAACGCGAGCTGCGCGACCGAGCCTTCGCGGTAGGTCGTCACCTCGAGCCGGGTCGACAGCGCGTTGGTCACCGAGACGCCGACGCCGTGCAGGCCGCCCGAGAAGCTGTAGGCGCCGCCCGAGCCCTTGTCGAACTTGCCGCCGGCGTGCAGCCGGGTATAGACCAGCTCGACCACCGGCGCCTTCTCTTCCGGATGCAGCCCGAACGGGATGCCGCGGCCGTCGTCCTCGACGCTGACCGAGCCGTCGGCGTGGAGCACCACCTTGATCTTCTTGCCGTGGCCCGCGAGCGCCTCGTCGGCCGCGTTGTCGATGACTTCCTGGATGACGTGCAGCGGGTTGTCGGTGCGGGTGTACATGCCCGGCCGCTGCTTGACGGGCTCGAGGCCCTTGAGGACGCGGATCGAAGATTCGCCGTAACTGCCTGGTTCCTTGCTTGCCATGGCGGCGGATTCTAGGCCTTGGCCCCATCGCCGCCCGACACCCGGCGTCATGCATCGGCGCTACATTGCCCGCCATGAGCTCGCCCTTCCCCTCGCCCTGGATCACCCGCTTCTCGCACCTGCCGGCGCCCGGCGCGATCGTGCTGGACGTCGCCTGCGGCAGCGGCCGGCACATGCGCTGGTTCCGGGAACGCAGCCACCCGGTGACCGGCGTCGACCGCGACCCCGAGGCCGTGCGGGCCGCCTCGGCCTTCGGCGAGGTCCGGCTGGCCGACATCGAGAACGGCCCCTGGCCCTTCGCCGGCGAGGCCTTCGGCGCGGTGGTCGTCACCAACTACCTCTGGCGACCGCGGATGGCCGACATCGTGGCGGCGGTCGCACCCGGCGGCGTGCTGCTCTACGAGACCTTCGCCGCCGGCAACGAGACGGTCGGCAAGCCGTCCCGGCCGGATTTCCTGCTGCAGCCGGGCGAACTGCTCGCCGCCGCCGCGGGGCTGCGGGTGGTCGCCTACGAGGACGGCTTCCTGGCGCGGCCGGACCGCTTCGTGCAGCGGATCGCCGCGGTCCGCCCCGGCTGGTCGGCGGCCGGCGCGCCGCCCCTTCACGCGCCAGGGCCGCCGTCCGGGGGCGCCGACGCGAATTAGTAGAATGTCGGCTTTTCGCCCAACCCCGAGAGAGACACCCTTGGAGCAACTGACAGGCAGCATCGTCGCACTCGTCACGCCGATGCATGACGACGGCAGCGTCGACTACCCGGCGCTGCGACGGCTCATCGACTGGCACATCGCCGAAGGCACCGACTGCCTCGGCGTGGTCGGCACCACCGGCGAATCGCCGACGGTCGACGTCGAGGAGCACTGCGAGATCATCCGCGTCTCGGTCGAACAGGCGCGCGGCCGGGTGCCGGTCATGGCCGGCTGCGGCGCCAATTCCACCAAGGAAGCGATCGAGCTGGCCCGCTTCGCCAAGGGCGTCGGCGCCGACAGCCAGCTGCAGGTCGTGCCCTACTACAACAAGCCGACGCAAGAAGGCCAGTACCAGCATTTCATGGCCATCGCCGAGGCGGTCGGCGACCTGCCGGTGGTGCTCTACAACGTGCCCGGCCGCACCGTCGCCGACATGGCCCACGACACCGTGCTGCGGCTGGCCCAGGTGCCCGGCATCATCGGCATCAAGGAAGCGACCGGCAACATCGAGCGCGCCCAGTGGCTCATCCGCGACCTGCCCGAGGGCTTCGCCGTGTATTCCGGCGACGACCCGACCGCGGTCGCGCTCATGCTGTGCGGCGGCCAGGGCAACATCAGCGTGACCGCCAACGTGGCGCCGCGCCGCATGCACGAGCTGTGCGTGGCCGCCATCGCCGGCGACGCCAAGCGCGCGATGCAGATCCAGTTCGAGCTGATGCCGCTGCATCGCCACCTGTTCACCGAGCCGAACCCGATCCCTGTCAAGTGGGCGATGGCGCGGCTCGGCCTGTGCGGCGGTGCCATGCGGCTGCCCCTGACCGACCTGGCGCCGGCCAGCCAGCCCCTGGTCGAAGCCGCGCTCCGTGCGAGTGGCCTCCTCAAGGATTGACATTTCTTTACCGGAGCGTCCCAGGACGCCGGCAACCATTTGGCCCGGCCCCGCTCTGATGCTCTGAGATTCCGGGCGCTCCGGGCCCGCTCATTGAGCCTTCATATTCCAAGGAAGACGACGTTGAACACCATTTCGCGATGTGCACTGCTGGCGCTGGTCGGCAGCCTGGCGGCCTGCTCGGTCCTCGACAGCGACAAGATCGACTACAAGAGCGCCGGCAAGGCCCCCACGCTGGAGGTGCCGCCCGACCTGACCCAGCTGTCGAAGGAAAACCGCTACGCGATTCCCGGCGGTGCGGTGAGCGCCAATTCGTACACGGCCGGCCTGGCCAACGCGCCCGGCCTGCCGACCGCGGTCAGCGACGTCGGCGACGTCAGCATGCAGCGCGACGGCTCGCAGCGCTGGCTGGTCGTCAAGCGCCCGCCCGACAAGCTCTGGGACCCGGTCAAGGACTTCTGGCAGGAGAACGGTTTCCTGCTGACCACCGACCAGCGCAACCTCGGCATCATGGAAACCGACTGGGCCGAGAACCGCGCCAAGCTGCCGCAGGACATCATCCGCGGCACGCTGGGCAAGCTGGTCGACTCGGCCTATTCCACCGGCGAGCTCGACCGCTTCCGCACCCGCCTGGAGCGCGGTCCGGACGGCAGCACCGAGATCTTCATCAGCCACCGCGGCATGCAGGAGGTCTACGCCAACGCGGTCAAGGACCAGACCATGTGGCAGCCGCGTCCGCCGGATCCCGACCTCGAAGCCGAATTCCTGCGCCGCCTGATGGTCAAGCTGGGCGTTTCGGAGCAGCAGTCGAAGGTGCTTGCCGCCACCGGCCCGGCGCCGCAGACCGCCAAGGTCGCCACCATCAACGGCCAGCCGGCCCTGCAGATCAACGAGAACTTCGACCGCGCCTGGCGCCGCGTCGGCCTCTCGCTCGACCGCACCGGCTTCACCGTCGAGGACCGCGACCGCAGCGCCGGCACCTACTTCGTGCGCTACGTGCCGCCGAACGCGAACAAGTCGGAGCCGAACCTCTTCACCAAGATGTTCAGCAGCAGCAAGACGCAGCAGCCGCTCAAGTACCGCATCGTGATCAAGAGCCAGGGCGAATCCAGCACGGTGGTCGTGATGAACGAGACCGGCGCGCCCGACACCTCGCCCAACGCGCAGCGCATCGTCCAGGTCATCGCCGACGACCTGAAATAGGCGGCCGATGCTCCGCTTCCGCAGCCTGGGCAGCGGCAGCACCGGCAACGCCACCCTGGTCGAGGCGACCGTTGGCGGCCGGCGCTCGCGCCTGCTGGTCGATTGCGGCTTCGCGCTGCGCCAGCTGGATGCCCGCCTGGAACGCGCCGGCCTCGTGGCCGGCGACATCGACGCCATCTTCGTCACCCACGAGCACGGCGACCACATCGGCTGCGCCCACGCGCTGTCGCGCCGCGAGCGCATCCCGGTCTGGATGAGCGAAGGCACCTGGCTGGCCACCGGCGGCCACGACTTCGAGGGCCTGCTCAACCTGGCCCGCGACGGCCTCGACATCGGGGTCGGCGCGCTGACGGTGCAGCCCTTCACCGTGCCGCACGACGCCCGCGAGCCGCTGCAGCTGCGCTGCACCGACGGCGCGCGCAGCCTCGGCATCCTCACCGACCTCGGCCATGCCACGCCGCACGTGCTGGCCCGGCTGGCCGGCCTGCAGGCGCTGCTGCTGGAGTTCAACCACGACACCGACCTGCTGGCCGGCAGCGCCTACCCGCCGTTCCTGAAGCACCGGGTGGGCGGCAACTACGGTCACCTGTCGAACGAGGCGGCCGCGGCGATCGCCCGCGCGGTGTTGCACGACGGCTTGCGCCACGTCGTCGCGGCGCACCTGAGCGAGCAGAACAACCGGCCGGCGATCGTTCGCCGGCTGATGGCCGAGGCCCTCGGGGGCCACGAGGACGAGATGCTCACCGCCACCGCGGCCGACGGCTCGCCCTGGCTCGACCTCTAGCAGGCGCGAATCGCGGTCCGGGCCTACAAGCCCAGCGTGGTGACCGGGAAGGCCGCCTTCGAGTGGCGCAGGCATTCGTCGATGCGCTCGCGCATCGCCCGGCGCCGATCGGGCAGGAGGGTGCAGGCGCCGCGTCCATGCTCGACATCGATCCGCACCAGCGCCCAGTCGGGCGTCCAGATGCCGCTCGGCACCTGCGGCAGCCCCGGCCCCAGGCAGGCGCGGGCATCGACGATGTGGCTCCACATGCGGCGCCAGTTCACGAAGCGCGCGTGGTCGCGCTGGAAGACGTCGAAGCGCTGCGCCAGCAGCACCAGGCTGCGGCCCGCAGCGGCCCAGGCCTGCAGCGCATCGACGTTCGCGCGCTCACCCAGCGGCCAGTCGGCGAAGTCCGGGTCGCACAGCACGATCTCGCGCCAGTGACGCTCGGCCGCCGCCGCGAGCGCCGCCTGTATGTTCTCCTGGAAGGCGAGGCGGCCCTCGAACGCGCCTTCCGGCAATTGCGTCTTCGAATCGTCAGTCGACATGGATCCACCCCGCTTCGCACCAGTCGCCGAGCAGCGCCAGCGCATCGTCGCTGGCTCGCGCCAGGTCGGCCGGCCCGAGCGAGCGCTGGTCGGCCAGACGCTGCATGAGCCGGGCATCGCGCCCCGAGGCGCGGAAGCTCTCGCCGTTGATGTAGAGATGCCGCGCGTCGTAGAGCATGCGCGTGCGGCGGTCGAGCGCCACCTCGTTGAAGCGCGCCGGCGCTTCGCCCGGATCGAACCAGACAGTCGGCTTCGGCTCGGTCATCGATTCGCCGAGCGCCCGCTCGATGATGTCGGCGCCGCGCAGCGCCGCCCAGACCGCATCGCGGGCGAAGGCCTGCAGGGCCTCCGGCATGGCCGCCGGCGACGACGGCGCGGGCTGCGTCGGATCGCGGTAGTGCACCGCGGCGCCGACCGCGTCGTGCAGCGCATCGGCCTCCGCCTCGGCGATGCGCGCCAGCAGGTCGGCGCCGAGCGCGGTGGCGGCGGGCGAGCGCAGGCCGATCGAGCAGGTCATGCAGTCGTCGCCGATCGCGACGCCGTCGTGGGCGTAGCGCGGCGGCAGGTAGAGCATGTCGCCGGCCTCCAGCTCGAAGGTCTCTTCCGGCTCGAAGTGCGACAGGATCTTCAGCGGCACGCCGGGCTGCAGCCGCAGGTCGCGCTGGCGGCCGATCGACCAGCGGCGCCGGCCTTGCGCCTGCAGCAGGAAGACGTCGTAGCTGTCGAAGTGCGGGCCGACGCCGCCGCCGTCGCTGGCGTAGCTGATCATCAGGTCGTCGAGCCGCGCGTCGGGCACGAAGCGGAACTGGCCGAGCAGCTCGTGCGTCGGCTGGTGGTGCAGGTCGACGCCCTGCACCAGCAAGGTCCAGGCGGGCTGGCGCGGCGACGGCAGGCGGGCGAACGGGCCCTGCTTCAGGCTCCAGCCCTTCGGGCCGTGCCGGATGAGCCGGGACTCAACCTCGTCCCGCGATGCCAGCTCGAACAACTCGCGGCGACCGATCGGTGGCACCATCGCGGGCACGGCCTGGCGCACCAGCAGCGGCTTCTTCTGCCAGTGACGGCGCATGAACTGGCTGGCGCTCAGGCCGCCGAGCAAGGGCAAGGGTTGATCGATCTCCATGGGAGAATTCTGCAATGGAAATCACTGAACAATGCGTGGTCGGGCTGACCTGGACCTTGAAAGACACCCTCGGCGAGGTGCTCGACGTGCTCGACGATCCGGTCGAGTTTCTGGTCGGCGGCGACGACCTGTTCGAGGCCATCGAACAGTCGCTGCTCGGCCATGAGCCCGGCGCGCGCGTCCAACTGCAGCTCGAACCGGAGCAGGCCTTCGGCGACTTCAACGACCAGCTGCTGTTCCTCGAGCCGCGCTCGCTCTTCCCCGAAGGCACTGAGGAAGGCATGACCTTCGACGGCGCGGCGCTGCCCGCCGGCACCCATCCCGAGATGCCCAGGGACGTCATCTACACGGTCAGCGAGGTCTACCCGGAGCACCTGGTGCTGGACGGCAACCATCCGCTGGCGGGCATCGCGATCCGGCTGGACATGACCGTCAAGTCGGTGCGCGAGGCCACCGAGGACGAGATCGGCCGCGGCACCGCCGGCACCGGCTTTTTCAAGGTGCCGACCACCGCGCCGGGCAACAACCTGCTGCACTGAGCCGAAAAGGTCGCGTGCAGCAAAAAGCCGGGCATTGCCCGGCTTTTTTTCGAGTCGCGCGAGCCGCTCAGAAGCGCGAGATCTGGCCGTTGTCGATGCGCACGCGGTCGCCGATGCGCAGGTCGCCCGGCGAAGGCACGTCGAAGGCGCGGAAGGCGCCGTTGTCGGTCTGCACCGAGACCCGGAAGCTCTGGTATTGGCGCGGCGCGTTGTTGTTCGACTCGACCGCGTTGCCGACCAGCGCACCGCCGACCGCACCGGCGATGGTCGCTGCGGTGTTGCCGCGGCCGTTGCCGACCTGGTGGCCGAGCACGCCGCCCAGCACGCCACCGGCCACGGCACCGACGCCGGTCGGCGCCGCGCCGGACGATTGGCTCTGGATCACCTCGATGTTGGCGATGCGGCCGTATTCCACGTATGGGCCTTGCCGCGGCGGCGGCGGCGGCTGGTATTGCGAGACGCCGGTCTGGTAGACCGGCTGGGGCTGCACGCAGGCGGTCAGGCTGGCCAACGCCAGCATCGAGGCTGCGACGGAAACAAGTCGGATCGAAATTTTCATGATTCAGGATTCCTCAAAAACACGGGGCGTGCCCTGTGACTCTCTTAACGCGGCAGTGGCCACGGCGCCGACGTGAAAACAAATTGAAACCGATTGGTGGCCCAAACGCTGTCAGCGGTTCCGGACTTTACCTGTCGGCAACAGGAGCGCCGCCTCATTGCTTGCCGGTCGATCCGTAGCCGCCCTCGCCGCGCTCGCTTGGAGGGAATTCGGCCACCACCTGAAACTGCGCCTGCACCACCGGCACGATCACCAGCTGCGCGAGGCGCTCCATCGGCTGCAGCACGAAGGGCGTGTCGCTGCGGTTCCAGGCGCTGATCTTCAGTTCGCCCTGGTAGTCGCTGTCGATCAGGCCGACCAGGTTGCCCAGCACGATGCCGTGCTTGTGGCCGAGCCCCGAGCGCGGCAGGATCAGTGCCGCGAAGCCCGGGTCGGCCAGGTGGATCGCGATGCCGGTGCCGACCAGTTGCCAGGCGTTGGGCTCCAGCGTGACCGGCGCATCGAGGCAGGCCCGCAGGTCGAGGCCGGCGCTGCCGGGCGTGGCGTAGGCGGGCAGTTGATCCTGCATGCGCGGATCGAGGATGCGGACGTCGACTTTCAAGGAATGGCTTTCGTTTCGAAGAGTGGATTCAAAGGACGCCGGCAGCCGGCAGCCGCGCCGCGATCTCGGCGACCAGCTCGCGCGCCAGCGTCAGCTTGGGGGCCCGCGGCAGCTCGCGCACGCCGTCGGCGTCCACCAGCAGCAGACTGTTGTGGTCGAGGCCGAAGGTCAGCGGCCCGATGTTGCCGACCAGGAGCGGAATGCCCTTGCGCTCGCGCTTGGCCTTGGCGTGTTCGACCAGGTTCTCGCTCTCGGCGGCGAAGCCGACGCAGAAGAGCTGGCCGGACTTCGCGCGCGGACTTTGGGCGACAGTCAACAGGATGTCGGTGTTCTCGACGAAGTGCAGCACCGGCGGCTGGCCGCTGCCGTCCTTCTTGATCTTGTGGTCGCTGGCGCTGGCCGGCCGCCAGTCGGCGACCGCGGCGGTGGCCACGAAGACAGATGCGCCTTCGACCGCACGCACCGTGGCGTCGAGCATCTCGCGCGCCGACAGCACGTCGATGCGCTGCACGCCGCGCGGGGTCGGCAGGTGCACCGGGCCGGCCACCAACGTGACCTCGGCGCCGGCGTCGCGCGCCGCCCGGGCGATCGCGAAACCCATCTTGCCGGACGAATGGTTGGTGATGCCGCGGATCGGGTCGAGCGCCTCGAAGGTCGGGCCGGCGGTGACCACCAGGTGGCGGCCGGCCAGCACCTTGGGCTGGAATTCGGCGATGACTTCTTCGAGCAGTTGCTGCGGCTCGAGCATGCGGCCGTCGCCGGTCTCGCCGCAGGCCTGCCAGCCGTTGCCGACGCCCAGCACGCGGGCGCCGTCGGCATCGACCAGGCGCAGGTTGCGCTGGGTCGCCGGGTGGATCCACATCTCGCGGTTCATGGCCGGCGCGATCAGGAGCGGCACCCGCTCGGTCGGCCGCGCCAGGCAAAGAAGGCTCAGCAGTTCATCCGAGCGGCCCTGCACCAGGCGGGCGATGAAGTCGGCGCTGGCCGGCGCCAGCAGGATCGCGTCGGCCTCGCGGCTGAGGTTGATGTGCGGCATGTTGTTGGGCTCGCGCGCATCCCATTGCGAGCCGAAGACCGGCCGGCCCGACAGCGCCTGCATCGTCACCGGCGTGATGAACTGCGCCGCCGCCTCGGTCATGACCACCTGCACCGTCGCGCCGGCCTTCACCAGCAGCCGGCACAGCTCGGCCGACTTGTAGCAGGCGATGCCGCCGGTGAGTCCGAGAAGGATGTGCTTGCCGGCGAGTTCTTGGTCCATCCGCGGAGTTTAATTGCGACTCGGGCACCAGGGTCGGGCGCCTATAATCATCATTTCCCACTGCCCGGACCTTCAATGTCCGGAACTGGCATGACCAAATTCGTCTTCGTCACCGGTGGTGTGGTGTCTTCCCTCGGCAAGGGAATCGCCTCCGCCTCACTCGCCGCGATCCTCGAATCGCGCGGCCTCAAGGTCACCCTCATCAAGCTCGATCCGTACATCAATGTCGACCCCGGCACGATGTCTCCCTTCCAGCATGGCGAGGTCTTCGTCACCGACGACGGCGCCGAGACCGACCTCGACCTCGGCCACTACGAGCGCTTCATCAACACGCGCATGCGGCGCGCCAACAACTTCACCACCGGCCAGATCTACAAGACCGTGCTCGAGAAGGAACGGCGCGGCGACTACCTCGGCAAGACGGTGCAGGTGATCCCGCACATCACCAACGAGATCCAGGAATACGTCAAGCGCGGCGCCGGCATCGGCACCTCGCACGAGGTCGACATCGCGATCGTCGAGATCGGCGGCACGGTCGGCGACATCGAGTCGCTGCCCTTCCTCGAGGCGGTGCGGCAGATGAGCCTGCGCATGGGCCCGAACAACTCGGCCTTCGTGCACCTGAGCTACGTGCCGTGGATCGCCGCAGCCGGCGAACTCAAGACCAAGCCGACCCAGCACACCGCCAAGGAACTGCGCGCCATCGGCATCCAGGCCGACGCGCTGATCTGCCGCGCCGACCGGCCAATCCCGGACGACGAGCGCGCCAAGATCTCGCTCTTCTCGAACGTGCCCGAGTGGGGCGTCATCTCCATGTGGGACGTCGACACCATCTACAAGGTGCCGCGCATGCTGCACGAGCAGGGGCTGGACGGCCTCATCTGCGACAAGCTGCGCGTGAACACGCCGCCGGCCAAGCTCAAGCGCTGGGACGACCTGGTCTACGAGGTCGAGCATCCGCAAAAGGAAGTGAACATCGCCATGGTCGGCAAGTACGTCGACCTGTCCGACAGCTACAAGTCGCTCAACGAGGCGCTGCGCCACGCCGGCATGAAGAACCATGCACGCGTGAAGATCGACTACGTCGACTCCGAGACCATCACCCGCGAAGACGTCGCCCGCCTGGCCAAGTACGACGCCATCCTGGTGCCCGGCGGCTTCGGCCAGCGCGGCGTCGAGGGCAAGGTCACGGCGGCGCGCTTCGCCCGCGAGACCAAGGTGCCCTACCTCGGCATCTGCCTGGGCATGCAGGTCGCGACCATCGAATACGCGCGCAACGTGGCCGGCCTCAAGAACGCCAACAGCACCGAGTTCGACCCCGACACCCCGACCCCGGTCATCGCCCTGATCACCGAGTGGAAGGACAGCGACGGCACCGTCAAGACCCGCGACGAGAAGTCCGACCTCGGCGGCACCATGCGCCTGGGCGCGCAAAGCTCCGACGTCACGCCCGGCACGCTGGCGCACAGCATCTACGGCGACGTGGTCACCGAACGCCATCGCCATCGCTACGAAGCCAATGTCAACTACCTCGACGAACTGCGCAACGCCGGCCTGGTCATCTCGGCGCTGACCCAGCGCGAGCACCTGACCGAGATCGTCGAGCTGCCGCAGTCGGTGCATCCGTGGTTCATGGGCGTGCAGTTCCACCCCGAATTCAAGTCGACGCCGTGGAGCGGCCATCCGCTGTTCAACGCCTTCATCAAGGCGGCGCTGGAGCACCAGGGGGCGGAGAAGACCGCGTTGAAGGTGGTCGCATGAAGCTGTGCGGATTCGACGTCGGCTTGGACAAGCGGTTCTTCCTGATCGCCGGACCTTGCGTGATCGAGTCCGAGCAGCTGCAGATGGACACCGCCGGCACGCTCAAGGAAATCACCGCCTCGCTCGGCGTGCCCTTCATCTTCAAGAGCAGCTTCGACAAGGCCAACCGCTCCTCGGGCACGAGCTTTCGCGGCCCGGGCCGCGAGAAGGGCCTCGAGATCCTCGCCAAGGTCAAGCGCGAGCTGGGCCTGCCGGTGCTCACCGACGTCCACACGGAAGACGACATCCGCATCGCGGCCCAGGTGGTCGACGTGCTGCAGACGCCCGCCTTCCTCTGCCGCCAGACCGACTTCATCCATGCCGCGGCACAGTCCGGCAAGCCGGTCAACATCAAGAAGGGCCAGTTCCTCGCGCCGCACGACATGAAGAACGTGATCGACAAGGCGCGAGCGGCCGCCCGCGAGAAGGGCCTGCCCGAAGACAGCTTCATGGCCTGCGAACGCGGCGCCAGCTTCGGCTACAACAACCTGGTGTCGGACATGCGTTCGCTGGCGATCATGCGCGAGACAGAGGCGCCGGTGGTCTTCGACGCCACCCATTCGGTGCAGCTGCCGGGCGGCCAGGGCACGACCTCGGGCGGCCAGCGCGAGATGGTGCCGGTGCTGTCGCGCGCCGCGGTGGCGGTCGGCGTGGCCGGCCTCTTCATGGAAACCCATCCGGATCCGGCCAAGGCCCTGAGCGACGGCCCGAACGCGGTGCCGCTCAAGCACATGAAGGCCCTGCTCGAGACGCTGGTGGCGCTCGACGAGGCCACCAAGAAGAACGCGTTCCTGGAGGATGTTTTTCAGCAATGAGCGCCTACATCATCGCCCACGTCGAAGTGAGCAATCCCGAGCAGTACGAGGACTACAAGCTGCTGTCCTCGGCCGCCATGAAGGCGCACGGCGCCGAGGTCTGCGTGCGCGGCGGCCCGGTCGAGACGCTCGAGGGCGACTGGCATCCGCAGCGCATCGTGGTGCTCAAGTTCCCGAGCCTGGAAGCCGCCAAAAAGTTCGACGCCTCCCCCGAATACGCCAAGGCACGCGCCTCCCGGCAAGGTGCCGCGGTGATGCGGATGATCGTCGTCGAAGGTCTTTGATTTACCAATTGAGGAAGGAAAGAGATGAGTGCAATCGTTGACATCGTCGGGCGCGAGATTCTCGACAGCCGCGGCAACCCGACCGTCGAATGCGACGTCCTGCTCGAATCGGGCACCATGGGCCGCGCCGCGGTGCCTTCGGGCGCATCGACCGGTTCGCGCGAGGCCATCGAGCTGCGCGACGGCGACAAGAGCCGCTACCTCGGCAAGGGCGTGCTGAAGGCGGTCGACAACATCAACACCGAGATCTCCGAATCGGTGCTCGGCCTCGACGCCAGCGAGCAGGCCTTCCTGGACCGCACGCTGAACGACCTCGACGGCACCGAGAACAAGGCCCGCCTGGGCGCCAACGCCACGCTCGCCGTGTCGATGGCGGTGGCCCGCGCCGCGGCCGAGGAATCCGGCCTGCCGCTGTACCGCTACTTCGGCGGCATGGGCGGCATGCAGCTGCCGGTGCCGATGATGAACGTCATCAACGGCGGCGCGCATGCCAACAACAGCCTGGACCTGCAGGAGTTCATGATCATCCCGGTTGGCGCCAAGAGCTTCCGCGAAGCGGTGCGCTACGGCGCCGAGGTGTTCCATGCGTTGAAGAAGATCCTCGGCGACCGCGGCATCAGCACGGCGGTCGGCGACGAGGGCGGCTTCGCGCCCAGCGTCGAGAACCACGAAGCGGCGATCCTGCTGATCCTCGAGGCGATCGACAAGGCCGGCTACACCGCCGGCGAGCAGATCGCGCTCGGCCTGGACTGCGCCGCCAGCGAGTTCTACAAGGACGGCAAGTACGTGCTGTCGGGCGAGAACCTCACGCTGAGCGCCGAGAGCTGGACCGACATGCTGGCGACCTGGGTCGACAAGTACCCGATCATCAGCATCGAGGACGGCATGCACGAAGGCGACTGGGACGGCTGGAAGCACCTGACCGAACGCCTGGGCAAGCGCATCCAGCTGGTCGGCGACGACCTCTTCGTCACCAACACCAAGATCCTGCAAGAGGGCATCGACAAGGGCATCGCCAACTCGATCCTGATCAAGATCAACCAGATCGGCACCCTGACCGAGACCTTCGCCGCCATCGAGATGGCCAAGCGTGCGGGCTACACCGCCGTGATCAGCCACCGTTCGGGCGAGACCGAGGACAGCACCATCGCCGACATCGCGGTCGGCACCAACGCCGGCCAGATCAAGACCGGCTCGCTGTCGCGCTCGGACCGCATCGCCAAGTACAACCAGCTGCTGCGCATCGAGGAAGACCTCGGCGACATCGCCAGCTATCCCGGTCGCGCCGCCTTCTACAACATTCGTTAAATAGTTGGTTGGCCGGCCGTTCGATCCTCCGGAGAATCTTCCCGCAGCATGCGCTCACGCTTCATCGTCCCGTTCGTCCTGGTCCTGCTGCTGGCAATCCTCCAGTGGCAGCTCTGGACCGGGCGCGGCAGCATCCGCGACGTGCAGCAGCTCAAGCAGAAGCTGGCGGAAAGCAAGGAATCCAACGCCAAGGCGGTCATCGCCAACGAGCGTCTGGCCTCCGAGGTGAGCGACCTGAAGGACGGCATGGAGATGGTCGAGGAACGTGCCCGGCAGGAGCTGGGCATGGTCAAGCCCAACGAAGTCTTCGTGCAGATCACGCACTGAATGCGGCCGGCATGACGCCCGAGCTTCCCGCCGGCTGCGCGATTGCGCTGCTGGGCGCGCCCGGCGGCGGCAAGACGGCTCTGGCCGATGCGTTGCGCAATCGCTTCTCGCAGCGGGGGCTGTCGACGCCGGTGCTGGCCATCGACGATGCCGCGTCGGCCGACGACGAACTGGCGGCCCGACGCGGCCGCCTGGTCGCCCTCCTCCTGGCGCCCGAACCCACGAACGAACCCACGACCGATCCCGCGATCGATGCCGGCGCAGCCGCGCGGCGCGAGCGCATCGATGCCGACCTGCGCGGCGCGCTGATCGCCTCGGCGACGCCTTTCGCGGTGATCCACGGCCAGGACACCGGCGAGCGGCTCGCCAACGCCTGGACCGCGATCCACGCCCGCGCCGACGCCGCCGACCGGGCCGCGCCGCGCGAGGGCGACGGCGACCGCGCCTGGGCCTGGGGCTGCGAGAAATGCTCCGACCCGGCCTGCGAGCACCGGCTCTTCACCGACCTCGTCGCCCGGCGCGGTTGAACCTCCTTCCATGGGTGCCTGCATGACTTCGATTTCGCGCTGGATGCTGGCGGTCGCCGCCGGCCTGGTCGTGGCTGCCGCCGGCGCCGCGCCGCTGACGGTGCGCGTGGACAACCTGACCCGGCCGACCGCTTGCGCCGAGGAAGACAACGTCTCGCTCACCCTGACCGCGCGCGGCCTCACCCGCTTCCGGGTCGAGGCGCTGCAGCCGCCCTACCTCGACAGCATCCAGGGCGACCGCAGCGCGCCCGACTTCTCGGCCTGCAACTTCGACGGCGGCGCCCATCCGACCGATCCGGCCTTCAAGTTCGAGCCGCGCAGCGTGGTGCTGCACCAGGACCGCCAGTGGCGCATCGT
This sequence comes from Xenophilus sp. L33, assembly GCF_009765735.1. Lineage (GTDB taxonomy): Bacteria > Pseudomonadota > Gammaproteobacteria > Burkholderiales > Burkholderiaceae_C > Variovorax. The sequence continues at coordinate 2,578 of NZ_LMUW01000020.1, read as the reverse complement.
CGGCATCACGCTGCCGACCTTCTGGCGGCCGAACCGGGTGCCGGTGCGGTTCGGTGCGCGCTCCGGCGACGACTTCCACCTGCTGCAGATCTTCGCGATGCAGCCCGACGGCAAGCCGCTCGAGGCGCTGGTCATGTACCCGGCCGACGGCTACTGGCGCATCAAGCCGCTGCCGATGCCGCGCTTCGGCGACGGCGTCTACGGCTCCTCCTTCCTGATGGGTCCGGTGCAGCCGGGCGCTCGGCCGGTGGTCGACATCGCGTCGATCACGGTGCGGCTGAATCCGCTCGCGCTGCGGCTGCGCTTCGCCGACGGCGGCTCGGCCGAGGTGAAGGTGGCCGAGATCAGCCGGCAGCGCACCGCGCTCGACGTGCGGCTGCATCCGCCGACCGGCGGCGATCGGCCGTTCGCGGTGCTGCGCTCGATGTACGTGGCGCTCGACAACGCCGACATGAGCGCGGTGAGCTGGCGCGGTGCGCCGGGCGACGCGCCGCAGAGCGCGCCGCTGCCCTCGGTCACCACGCTGGACGCGGCCGACGTCCGCTTCGGCCGGCTGCTGCCCTCGCGGCACAACACCAGCGCGCCGGACATCCGCTTCAGCGACTTCGGCACCGGCGGCACCGTCGCCGAGCCGAAGCTCAAGCCATCGCGTTGACGAAGTCGACGAAGGCGCGCAGCGGCGCCGGCAGCAGGCGCCGTCCCGGGTAGTACAGGAAGGGGCCGGAAAAGCGCGGCCACCAGTCCTCGAGGATCGGTTCGAGCGCGCCGCACTCCAGCCGCGGCCGCAGCCAGTCCTCGAACAGGAAGATGACGCCGGCGCCGGCGACGGCGGCCTCGATCGCCAGGTCCGACGCCTCGCCCGCGCTGACCACCAGCGTGCCGGTCGGATCGAGTCGCAGCTTCTCGCCGTCGCGCTCGAATTCCCAGGCCGGCATGGCGCCGCTGCTGAAGCGGCTGCGCAGGCAGTTGTGGCCGAGCAGCTCGCGCGGATGGGTCGGGCGGCCGTGCCGCGCCAGGTACGACGGCGCGGCGGCGGTGGCGAAGCGCTGGGTGCGCGGGCCGATCGGCACCGCGATCATGTCCTGCTCCAGGCGCTCGTCGTAGCGGATGCCGGCGTCGCAGCCGGCGGCCAGCACGTCGACAAAGCCGTCCTCGGCGGTGATGTCCAGGACGATCTCCGGGTAGGCGGCGAGGAAGGCCGGCACGATCGCCGGCAGCACCAGCCGCGCCGCGCTGATCGGCACGTTGAGCCTCAGGGTGCCCGCCGGTCGGTCGCGAAAGCTGTTGACCACGTCGAGCGCCGATTCGACCTCGCCGAGCGCCGGACCGAGCCGCGCCAGCAGCCTGGCGCCGGCTTCGGTCGGCATCACGCTGCGGGTGGTGCGGTTCAGCAGGCGAACGCCCAGCTGCCCCTCCAGCCGCCGCACCGCCTCGCTCAGCGCGGAGGCGCTGGCGCTGCCGGCCCGCGCCGCGTCACGAAAGCCCTTGGCGCGCGCGACCGCGACAAAGGCATGGAGATCGCCGAGATCGACATTCATTGTTCTGAATTCCGCACAGACCGTGCGCATTGTGCCCACTTATCACGCACCGCAGGGCTGCCTAGACTGCATTTCACCGATCAAGAAAGAAAAGAAACCATGTCCATCATCGACAAGTCCGGCACATACACACTCGGCGACCGCCAGGTGAAGCGCCTCGGCTACGGCGCCATGCAGCTCGCCGGCCCCGGCGTCTTCGGGCCGCCGAAGGACCGCACCGCCGCACTCGCGGTGCTGCGCGCGGCAATCGAGAGCGGCGTCGACCACATCGACACCAGCGATTTCTACGGCCCGCACGTGACCAACCAGCTGATCAAGGAGGCGCTGCATCCCTATCCGAAGGACCTTGTGCTGGTCACCAAGATCGGCGCCCGGCGCGGCCCGGACGGCGCCTGGCTGCCGGCCTTCTCGGCCGAGGACCTGACCCAGGCGGTGCACGACAACCTTCGCAACCTCGGCCGCGACGTGCTCGACGTGGTCAACCTGCGGCTGATGTTCGACACCCACGGCCCGGCCGAAGGGCCGATCGAGGCGCCGCTCACGGTCCTGGCCGGCCTGCAGCAGAAGGGGCTGGTGCGGCATGTCGGCATCAGCAACGCGACCCGCAAGCAGGTCGCCGAGGCGCGCCGCATCTGCCCGATCGCCTGCGTGCAGAACCAGTACAACGTGATGCACCGCCACGACGACGCGCTGATCGACGAACTGGCGCGCGACGGCATCGCGTACGTGCCCTTCTTCCCGCTCGGGGGTTTCTCGCCGCTGCAGTCGGCGGTGCTGTCGGAGGTCGCGACGAAGCTCGATGCCACGCCGATGCAGGTGGCGCTGGCCTGGCTGCTGCGGCGCTCGCCGAACATCCTGCTGATCCCGGGCACCTCGTCGGTGGCGCACCTGCGCGAGAACCTGGCGGTGGCCGGGCTGACGCTGCCGGCGGACGCGATGGCCGCGCTGGAGGCCGCCGCAGGTCACTGACCGCGCCGGCCGCGCTAGTTGTGATGTTTCAATAGGTTGTTCACCCGGACAGGTCTGGGAAACTGGAGTTA
>NZ_LMUW01000173.1 GCF_009765735.1 Xenophilus sp. L33 | reverse complement strand
CCGAAGCTGCGGCGCGCCGCCACGCAGGGCGGCGAGCAGCGCCGGGTCGGCGCCGTCGGCGCTGTCGACCGTGCCGCCCGCGGGCAATGCACCTTCGGCTTCGCAGAAGCCGAAGCCGCGCTGCAGACCGTCGCCGGCCGGCACCCAGCTCTCGATGCGGCTGGCCACCGGACGCTCGGTCGTCGACAGGAAGGCGACCGCGAAGTTCTGGCGGGTCGGCAGGGGACAGGGAATCGCGAGGCCGCGCCGCACGCCCGCGGCCAGCGCGGCCTCGTGCCGCACGAAGCGCGAACCGTCGCCCAGGTCCTCCATGAACACGCTGGCCTGACGCTGCCAGGCCAGGCCCGGCAGGCCCGCGCCGCGCGGGATGTAGGTGTCGCTCGAGGCCTCGGCCAGCGCCTCGGCGGCGCCGTAGTAGCCGTCGACCAGCGTCATGTCGGTGGTGACGCGCGGATCGTTGCGCCAGAGCTCGATCGCCCCGCTCTCCTCCTCGGCATCGCCGCAGAAGAGCACCAGCACCGCCTTCAGCGCCTCGCCGGCGAACACCGGCAGCGCCACCGCCGCGGCCAGCCCGGCCTTGCGCGCGGCGGCGGCGCGGCGGAAGTAGCCGGCCTGCAGGTCTTTCATCAGCACCGGCCGGCCGAGCTCCCAGACCCGCCCCGGCAGGCCTTCGCCGCGGCCGAAGCACATGCCTCGGCTCAGGGTCTCGAAGGCCTTGGCGCCGCCGTAGAGGCCGTCCTTCAGCTCGAGCAGCTGGCCCTCCGCATCGGGAGTCCAGATTTCCACCGCCTTGATTTGTGTCGTCGTCATGGTTGCCTTGTCGTGTGTCAGTGGGCCGGCACGGGCGGCGCGAGGTCGCGCACCATGCGCTTGAGCTCCGGCAGGCAGGAACCGCAGTTGGTGCCGCATTGCAGGGCGCCCTGCAGCTCGGCCAGGCGTTCGCCGTCGTCGCCGGTGCATTGCGCCAGGCGGCCGTTGATCGCGGTCTCGGTCACCCCGAAACAGCTGCAGACGATCTTGCCGCGCGACGCCACCTCGACGGGTGCGGTCGCTCCGGGACGCAGCAGCTGGCGGCCGAAGGCCTGGGCCGGCAGCTGGTCCTGCAGCAGGGTCTTGATCCAGGCCTCGGCCCGGGTGTCGCCGGCCAGCAGGAAGCCTTCGAGCCGCGCCTCGTCGCCGACCCGCAGCAGCCGCACGGTGCGGCGCTGGCCATGGCGCGCGTCGGCGTAGCGCAGCGTGTCCGGGCCGGGCAGCGCCAGCAG
>NZ_LMUW01000172.1 GCF_009765735.1 Xenophilus sp. L33 | reverse complement strand
GGGCGCGCGTTCGCGGGCGCGGCCGCGCCGGTCGCCTGCGGCGCGCGGGCCGGCAGCGCGAGCGTGAAGGTGCTGCCCGCGCCCGGCTCGCTCTGCACGCCGAGGCTGCCGCCGAGCAGGTGGCTCAGGTCGCGCGAGATCGACAGGCCCAGCCCGGTGCCGCCGTAGCGCCGGCTGGTGGTGCCGTCGGCCTGGCGGAAGGCCTCGAAGATCAGCTCCTGCTGGTCGGCCGCGATGCCGATGCCCGAGTCGGACACCGCAAACAGCGCGCCGCCGTCGGGCGCGCCGCCGATCGTCAGCGCGACCTCGCCGTGGTCGGTGAACTTGAGCGCGTTGGACAACAGGTTCTTCAGGATCTGCTCGACCCGCTGGCTGTCGGTGACCAGCATCGCCGGCGCATCGGGCCGCAGGTCGAGCCGGAAGGTCAGCTGCTTCTGCGTGGCCAGCGGCGTGAACATGCGCTCCAGCCCGCTGGCCAGCCGCGACAGCGAGACCTCTTCGGCGACCACCTCCAGCTTCCCCGCCTCGACCTTGGCGATGTCGAGGATGTCGTTGATCAGCACCAGCAGGTCGTTGCCGGCCGCGTGGATCGACTCGGCGAACTTCACCTGCTCGGCGTCGAGGTTGCCGCGCGGGTTGTCGCCCAGGAGCTTCGAAAGGATGAGCGCGCTGTTGAGCGGCGTGCGCAGCTCGTGCGACATGTTGGCCAGGAACTCGGACTTGTAGCGGCTGGCGCGCTGCAGTTCGTCGGCCCGGTCTTCCAAGTCGCGCTGGGCCCGGCGCAGCGCGTTGTTGCGCTGGTCGAGCGCCTCGGTGCGCTCCGACAGCTGGCTGTTGGTCTGCTCCAGCTCGGCCTGCTGGTTCTCCAGCGTGGCCTGCGAGGCCCGGAGCGCGCGCGACTGCTCCTCCAGTTCCTCGTTGGCGGTGCGCAGCTCCTCCTGCTGCACCTGCAGCTCCTCGTTGAGCTGCTGGGTCTCGGCCAGGGCGTCCTGCAGCTGCTCGCGGTAGCGCACCGCGGCGATCGCGCTGCCGACGTTGCCGGCCACCAGGTCGAGCAGCTGCTCGCCTTCGGCCGCGGGCGGATGCATGAGGCCCAGCTCGACCACGCCGTTGACGATGCCTTCGTTGACCACCGGCATCAGCAGCGCGGCCGCCGGCGCCATCTCGCCCAGGCCCGAGTTGACCTTGAGATAGCCGGCGGCGAGCGGCTCGACCAGCAGCCGGCGCCTCTCCGCCGCGGCCTGGCCGACCAGGCTGCGCTCGGCATCGAAGACCTGCACCGTGGCCTCGGCCTCGCCCGAGAAGCCGTAGCTGGCGACCCGCCGCAGCGCGCCATGGCGTTCGCGCACGTAGAAGGCGCCGACCAGGCTGCCGACGTGGCGGCCGAAGAAGGCCAGCACCTTGCGGCCCATCTCCTGCGCGCTCAGCTCGCCGACGAGCTCGCCCGCCAGCTCGGTCTGCGCGCTGCGCAGCCACGCCTGGCGCTGCAGGGTCTGGGCATGGCGCGACTGCTCGGCCAGCACCGCGTCGTAGCCGCCCGACAGCTTGAGCAGCTGGCGCCGGCCGAAGAAGGCCAGCAGGCCGGTGGAAACGAGCGTGAGCAGCACGAACAGCACGACGATCGAGATCGCGGTCGTGTGGGCGTCGTTGTTGCGCTGGAAGCGCAGGGTCTGCTCGGTCTCGATGAAGCTGTCGAACTCGCTGCGGATGTCGTCCATCAGCCGCTTGGCACGGCCGAGGCGGACGGTCTGCCGGCCGTCGTCGCCGTTGCGGCGCTGGATGATCGCGTCGCGCGCCGACTGCTCGAAGGCGTCCTGCAGGGCGGCGATGCGGTCCAGCCGCTGCACCTGGGCGTTGTTGTCCGAGACCAGCTCGCGCAGGGCCGCCAGGTCGGGCTTCATCTTCGGCAGCGCGCTGTCGTAGGGCTGCAGGAAGGTGTCGTCGCCGGTCAAAAGGAAGCCGCGCATGCCGGTTTCCATGTCGATGCTGTGGCGCTGCAGTTCGCTGGCGCTGCGGGTCACGCGGTCGGTGTGCTCGACCCAGCCGATCACCGAAAGCAGATAGGCGATCAGCGCCACGAAGACCACCGCGCCGATCACGCCCCCGACCAGCGGCATCTTGAGGTTGCGGCCGAGGAGCTTCTGGAAGTCCTCCGGGTCGATCGCGGTGGGCGTGTTCATGGCTGGGATCGTTGTTGGTATGAGGGTCGGGCCGGGAAGCAAAACCCGTTGAGCGTGCCAGAAGAGCGGCCGCCGGGGTGTCGGAGAAGGCCGCGAACGGGCGGCTATGGACGCCGGCCTACAAGGGAAACTCGCCCCGCCAGTCTTTCGCGGTCACCGCTCTTCGGTGGAAACTCGCCGCGACCCGACCAAGAAGAGGAAGTGCCAATGAATTCGCCATCCACCGACCTGCCATCAACCAGCAGCCCCGGCCGTTCGCTCAAGGCCATGTGGGCCACCATCGCCGCGCTGGGCGTGGCGGTCGTCGCCATGGGCGGCGTGCTGCTGCACCAGCGCAGCAGCGACACGCCGGCCGCGGTGGCTTCGGCGCCTGCCGCGACTCCTGTGCAGGCGCCGGCGGACTACAAGCCGGAAGAAGCGCCGGCTCCCGCG
>NZ_LMUW01000171.1 GCF_009765735.1 Xenophilus sp. L33 | reverse complement strand
CCTCCCGCTTCCAGACTTGGCGGGAAGAACCTATTGCAACTCAACAGCTAGAGGTCTGCACGCAGGCGCCTGCGCACGGCGCGACAGCGCAGGCCTCGCCGTTTTCCGCCTGCGCGCCTACAGGGTCGCCCGAAGCGGCGACATAACTTGGTTCCCATGTTGCAGCACACCGTCACGTTGGCCGGCGAAACCGATTCGATCGGCTTTCGCAAGGAGGCCCGCGCGTTGCTCGGTGCGCTGGTCGCGCCCGACGCGATCGAATGGCACACAGGTCCGCAGAGCGCCGGCGAGCTGCGCGCCAAGACCGGCCTTCGGCCGCCGCGCCGCAGCTCCGGCCAGGGCGCGACGCACCTGCTGCTGCCGCGCTCGGTCATCACCCTGTGCGAGACGGTCATCCTGCACAACGCGCCGCAGCGCTTCGGCCTGCTCTACCGCCTCCTGTGGCGGCTGATGCACGAGCCCGACCTGGCGCAGAACCCGCTCGACGACGATCGGCTGCGCGTGCTGCACATGGCGCAGGCGGTGCGGCGCGACATCCAGAAGATGAAGACCCTGCTGCACTTCAAGCCGGTCGCGGAAGGAGGCCAGGACGGCCCGGGCGACACGTTGCAGCTGGCCTGGTTCGAGCCCGACCATCACGTGGTCGAGGCGGTCGCGCCCTACTTCGCGCGGCGCCTGGCGCAGCTGCGCTGGGCGATCCTCACGCCGGGACGCAGCGTGCGCTGGCAGGAGGACCTGCTGGAATTCGGACCGGGCGTGCCGCAGCCTCATCGACCGGCTGGCGATGCCACCGACGATCAATGGCTCGCCTGCTACGAACAGGTCTTCGGCGCGGCGCCGCGCGGCCATGCGGCGGTGCGCAGCGCGCAGACCTCGAGCGCGCCCAGTCACTGAGCGCTTCGACCGGCCGACCGCCCGAGCGCCCTGCAGCTTCAGAAGCGATAGAGGTAGCGCACCCGAACCCAGTTCTCGCCCGGGTTCGGCGTCTTGACGTGGCCGTTGGAGAAATGCTGCAGCCGCAGCGAGACTTCCTGCTGGCCATGGTCGCCGAAGGTGTAGCCGACGCCGGCCGGCTCGGTGAACTGGAAGCGCGTGCTGAATTCCTTGACCGGCGTCTCGTAGAGGTCGTTCATCGTGGTCACGCCGATGCCCGCCTCCGCGAACCAGGGCGACGCGCCGCCGGCGAAGCGCCAGCGCCACATCGCGATCGCGCCGATCTGGTAATAGTTGTGATAGCCGCCCACGTCGGTGGGGCGCGGCGCGTTCCAGACCGCGGCGAAGTAGTCGGCGTAGAAGGAGAGCGGCCCGCTCTTCATGCCTTCGGTCAGCGCGTAGGGCACTACCAGGCCGGCGGTCAGCGAGTTGCTGCTGTCGGCGCCGTGCGGCGCGCGCCCGAGGTCGATGTAGACGCCTTTGGTTCGATCCTGGGTCTCGAAGGTCGACTGCGCGGCGGCAGTCAATGACACGGAGAAAAAGGCGGCGAACAGCGCGGCCTGGAGTCTGCGGGAGGGGTGTGACATGCGGGTGAAAGGCGAAGGTGAAACGGCTTCCGGAAGCGGAGCGAAGGTCAATGTAACAATCTTGGCCATATGTTTGCTGACTCGGAGTAGGACTTCTTCCCCAATCGACGATGTGTTGATGTTGCACTGCAGCAAATGTGGCGCCGAAGCCCTATAGTGAAGCCACATCCCCACGGAATTCCCGATGACCCGCCAACTCTCCTCGCCTCGCTTCTTCAATCCGCTGATGCTGTGGATCGACGTGGCCCTCAAGACCCAGGAGATGCTCTTGTCCTCGGGCTCGGTCATCCAGATCCGCACCGAACGCATGGCCCGTGCCGGCCTCACGCCGAACGAGGTCGACCTGGCGGAATTCCAGCTGATGAGCCACGAAAAGCTGGCGGCGGTGAGCGAGTCGAGCGTCGCCATGGCCAACCAGTTGCACACCACGCAATTCGCGCTGGTCAATCGGGCGGTCAAGCATTGGCTCGGCAGCGGCGTCGCGCTCTTCTCGCTGGCCACCAGCACCACGCCGACGCAGGCCCTGAGCCATGCCGAGGCCTTCAACAGTGCCAGCACCCGCTCGGCCGAGGCCCTGAGCCAGCTGTCGAGTGCCAGCGCCCGCATCGTGCAGCGCGGCCTGAAGCCGATCCACGCCAAGGCGACCTCGAACGCGCGCCGGCTGGCGAAGATCGAATCGGCCTGAGACGCACGGCCGCTGCGAAGGCGAACCCGAAGCGCTGCTGCGCGAAGGTATTGCCGTGACCTTCAGGCCGCCGCAGCGGCCACCAGTCGCAGCAAGGTGATTTCCGAAGGCGCACCGAAGCGCTTCGGCGGCCCCCAGTAGCCGGTGCCGCGGCTGGTGTAGACCCACATCTCGCGCAGCTTGTGCAGGCCCGCGGTGAAGGGCTGCTGCAGCGGCACGAACAGGTTCCACGGAAAGAACTGGCCGCCATGCGTGTGGCCCGACAGCTGCAGGTGGTAGCCCGCGTCGGCAGCCGCCGGCGCGCTGCGCGGCTGGTGCGCCAGCAGCACGCGGGTGCGCACCAGCGGCGAGGCGCCGCGCAACGCGCCTTGCGGATCGCTCGCGTGCGCGGCATCGAAATGGCCGCCGGTGAAGTCGGTCACGCCGGCCACCAGCAAGGCGCTGTCGTTCACTTCTTCATCGGTCTGCGCGCCCTTCACGCTGCGCGCCTGCAGCACCACGTGCTCGTTCAGCAGCACCCGAAGGCCGAGCCGCCGCAGCTCGGCGATCCAAGCATGCGCGCCGGAGTAATACTCGTGGTTGCCCGTCACCACGAAGGTGCCGTGCGTCGCCCGCAGGCCGGCCAGCGGTGCGATGTGGTCGCGCAGCTCGGTCACGGTGCCGTCGACCAGGTCGCCGGTGATCGCCACCATGTCCGCCCCCAGCACGTTGACCGCATCGACGATGCGCTGGATGTAGCCGCGCTTGATCGTCGGCCCGACGTGGATGTCGCTCAACTGCGCGATCGTGAAGCCGTCCAGGCCGGCCGGCAGGTCATGGATCGGCACGTCGATGCGCACCACGCCGGCGGTGCGCCGCGCATTGAAGAAGCCGATGAGCGAGGTCGCACTGGCCAGCACCGGCACCGCGACCGCACTCCAGCTGCGCCACCATGGCCCGTCGACCCGAAGATTCGCCGCCGCCGACACGCCCCAGCCGATCAGCAGCCCGACGTCGCGCACCAGCGTGAGCACGAACATGGACGAGAACCAGCCCATGCTGAGCAGGCCGATCCATTTCCAGGCGTCGCCGAACTGGCGCCGCTCGGAGCGCATGCCGACGAAGGGCAGCGGCATCGTCGCCGCCGAGACCAGCAAAAGGGCCAGCAGCACCGGCCATGCGCCCGGGAAGGCGGCCAGCGCAGGCAGCAGCCGCAGTCCGATGTAGACGTGCAGCAGCGAGGTCAGGAGGATCACGGGTCGGAGCGGCATCGGGGCCTTGGATTTCGGGCGGGGCCCGGGCACATCATGTGCGAGCGGACCACACTCTATTCAAGGTGCGTGCCAGGATGTCGACCACCCTCGATAGCGCCTGCGGCGCCTGGCGCCGAAGCTCAGGAATGCGCGCTGACGTCCGTGCCCGAGGGCCAGAGGAAGACCGTGTGGCTCGAATGCCCGGCCTGGATGTCGACCTGCTGGGTCAGCACCTGGCCGCCCAGCGTCGCCTCGACCTCGTAGTGGCCGGGGTCGAGCCGCGCCACCAGGATCGGGCCGCCGGTGGTGACCTTGTTCAGCACCACCTTGCCCGACGCGTCACGGATGCTCACCACCACCGAGGTCGCGACCATCGAGGTCTTGCCGTTCTTGATCGCGAACTCGAAGCTTGCCGGCCAGCGCGGCTCGATGGTCTGCATCAGCGCCGCCTCGTCGCCGCTGGCGCCGCCGCTCATGTATTCGACGCCGTTCGACATCTCGATCGGCGGGTTGTAGACCGCATGCGCCGCGGCGGCGCCCAGGAGGGCCGAAGCGCTCAAAGCCAGGCCGGCCAGCGGCCGCCAGGAACGGTGTGTGCTCATCGCTTGTCCTTTGCTCAGATTGGCGTTCATACGGCAGCACTATCGACAACGAGTCTTAGGCGAACCTGATCGATCAATCGCCGATGCGGGCCGAGGCCTGCTGCTCGCCACCGGGCGGTGCCAGCGCGGCGGCGAAGTCGATGTTCGACGGCCAGACGAAGACGGCCTTGGCGGCCTCGCCGCCGAAGACCACCAGCGGCTCCTGCAGCGTCAGGCCGGCCATCGTGGCCTCGACCTCATAGTCGCCGGGATCGAGACGGGCCAGCAGCAGGGGCTGGGCGGTGCTCGTCTGCATGACCGCACGCCCGCTTTCGCGGTCGCGCACCACCACCTGGATCGCGCCCGGCACCTGGTCGGCACGACCGTGGCTGACTTCGAACTCGAGCGTCGCCGCCCAGCGCGGCGCGACCATCCGCATGAAGGCGGCTTCCTGCGGCGTCCGTCCGCCGGCCATGGTCTCGATGCCCTGCGCCAACTGGATCGGCGGATTGCCCGCCGCCTGCGCCGCGGCCGCCAGGCCGAAGATGATCGCCGCCGCCAGGGGCCTGCAATACCGGATCGGGTTCATCGCTGTCTTGTCCTCGCACGAAAATAGGGCCTGGGTGAGGCCACGATTTTCCTTAGCAAGACTCGGGCTAGGCATAGCGAAAACGCGCAGAGCGCGTTCGCCGGGCCTTCAAACGTCGATATTTGCCGCGCGCAGCGCGTTTTGTTCGATGAACTCGCGCCGCGGCTCGACCTCGTCGCCCATCAGCATGGTGAACACCCGGTCGGCCTCGATCGCGTCGTCGATCTGCACCCGCAGCAGGCGCCGCACGGCCGGGTCCATCGTGGTTTCCCACAACTGTTCGGGGTTCATCTCGCCCAGGCCCTTGTAGCGCTGGCGCGCGGTCGCGTTCTCGGCCTGGCCGATCAGCCAGCGCATCGCCTCGCGGAAGTCGGCGACCTTCTCTTCCTTGGCCCGCTCGCCCTCGCCGCGACGCACCACCGCGCCCTCGCCCAGCAGGTCGCGGAAGGTCTTGGCGGCTTCGGCGAGCGCGGCGTAGTCGGCGCCATGGACGAAGTCCTGCGTCAGCACGCTGCTCTTGATGTTGCCGTGGTGGCGGCGGCTGATGCGCAGCAGCGGCTTGTCGCTGCGGGCGTCGAATTCGCTGGCCACGTCGGCCGGCGCGCCGGTGGTGTTGAGCTCGCGCAGCTTGTTCTGCAGCGCCACCGCCGAGGCTTCGGCGCTCGGCGTGGTGTCGAGGTCGAGCGAGACGCCGTCGGCGATCGCCCGCAGCGCGGCCGCATCGAGGAAGACGCCGAGTCGCGCGATGACCGCCTCGGCCAGCTGGTGCTTGCGCGCCAGCTCGGCCAGGGTGTCGCCGGTCAGCACGGTCGGGCTCGCGCCGCCGGTGCCCACGCTGGCGTTCTGCAGCGCCACCTTGAGCAGGAAGGCATCGAGCGCCGGGCCGTCCTTCAGGTATTGCTCTTCCTTGCCGACCTTGACCTTGTAGAGCGGCGGCTGGGCGATGTAGATGTGGCCGCGCTCGACCAGCTCCGGCATCTGCCGGTAGAAGAAGGTCAGGAGCAGCGTGCGGATGTGGGCACCGTCGACGTCGGCGTCGGTCATGATGATGATGCGGTGGTAGCGCAACTTGGCGACGTTGAAGTCGTCGGCGCCGCCGCCCGAGGTGCTGGCGCCGGCGCGGCCGATGCCGGTGCCGAGCGCGGTGATCATCGTCAGGATTTCGTTGCTGGTCAGCAGCTTCTCGTAGCGCGCCTTCTCGACGTTCAGGATCTTGCCGCGCAGGGGCAGGATGGCCTGGAACTTCCGGTCGCGGCCCTGCTTGGCCGAGCCGCCGGCGGAGTCGCCCTCCACCAGGTAGACCTCGCACAGCGCCGGGTCCTTCTCCTGGCAGTCGGCCAATTTGCCCGGCAGGCCCATGCCGTCGAGGACGCCCTTGCGCCGCGTCATCTCGCGCGCCTTGCGCGCCGCCTCGCGGGCGCGGGCGGCCTCGATGATCTTGCCGGTGATGATCTTGGCGTCGGCCGGGCGCTCCTGCAGGTAGTCCGACAGCAGGCGGCCGACGATGTCTTCCACCGGCGCGCGCACTTCGCTCGACACCAGCTTGTCCTTGGTCTGGCTGGAGAACTTCGGCTCCGGCACCTTCACGCTCAGCACGCAGCACAGGCCTTCGCGCATGTCGTCGCCGGTGACCTCGACCTTGGCCTTCTTGGCCAGCTCGTTCTCCTCGATGTACTTGTTGATGACCCGGGTCATCGCGGCGCGCAGGCCGGTCAGATGGGTGCCGCCGTCACGCTGCGGGATGTTGTTGGTGAAGCACAGCACCTGCTCGTTGTAGCCGCTGTTCCATTGCATCGCGACCTCGATGCCGATCTGCGTGCCGGGAATGCCGCCATACGTCTCGGCCGGCTTCTCGCCCATGGCGTAGAAGACGTTCGGGTGCAGCACCGTCTTGCCCTTGTTGATGAACTCGACGAAGCCGCGCACGCCGCCGGCGCCCGAGAAGTCGTCCGACTTGCCGCTGCGCTCGTCGATCAGCCGGATGCGCACGCCGTTGTTGAGGAAGCTCAGCTCGCGCAGCCGCTTGCTCAGGATCTCGTAATGGAAGTCGGCGTTTTCCTTGAAGATCTCGGTGTCGGGCAGGAAGTGCACCTCGGTGCCGCGCTTCTCGGTCTCGCCCGTGATCTTCATCGGCGAGACCTCGACGCCGTTCACCACCTCGACGATGCGGTTCTGCACGAAGCCCTGGCTGAACTCCAGCGTGTGGACCTTGCCGTCGCGCCGCACCGTCAGGCGCAGCATCTTCGAGAGCGCGTTGACGCAGCTCACGCCGACGCCGTGCAGGCCGCCCGAGACCTTGTAGCTGTTCTGGTTGAACTTGCCGCCGGCATGCAGCTCGGTCAGCGCGATCTCCGAGGCCGAGCGCTTGGGCTCGTGCTTGTCGTCCATCTTCACGCCGGTCGGGATGCCGCGGCCGTTGTCGGTGACCGAGACCGAGTTGTCGGTGTGGATCGTGACCACGATGTCGTCGCAGTAGCCGGCCAGCGCCTCGTCGATCGAGTTGTCGACCACTTCGAACACCAGGTGATGCAGGCCGGTGCCGTCGGAGGTGTCGCCGATGTACATGCCGGGGCGCTTGCGGACCGCCTCGAGCCCTTCGAGGATCGTGATGGAGCCTTCGCCATAGGAAGTGTCGGCGGGCGTCACCTCGATCGGGATCGCACTGTCTATCTCCGGCGTGTAGACCGGTTCGGTGTGCGGGGCTTCCAGCTTGTTTTCTTCACTCATCAGGATCTTCTTTCTCTCTCGCTCTCGGGGACCGGCTGCGCTCGTCGTGTCGGATCCTTCAGATCCGCATCGGCATCACGACGTACTTGAACGAGGCGTTCTCGGGGATCGTCATCAGCACGGAACTGTTGGAATCGGCCAGGTCCAGCTTGACCATGTCCTGGCCCATGTTGGCCAGCGCGTCGATCAGGTAGGTGACGTTGAAGCCGATCTCGATCGCGTCGCCGCCGTAGTCGATGTCCAGCTCGTCCTGGGCCTCTTCCTGCTCGGCGTTGTTCGACGCGATGCGCAGGGTACCGGGCTCGATGTTCAGCCGCACGCCCTTGAACTTCTCGGAGGTCAGGATCGCGGTGCGCTGCAGGCTGGCCAGGAGCGGCGCGCGGCCGAGCGTGACCGTGTTCTTGTGGTTCTTCGGAATGACGCGGTTGTAGTCGGGGAACTTGCCCTCGACCAGCTTGGTGACGAACTCCATGCCGCCGAAGCTGAACTTGGCCTGGTTGTTGGCGAACTGCATCTCGATCGCGCCTTCGGCGTCGGACAACAGTCGCTGCATCTCGATCACGGTCTTGCGCGGCAGGATCACTTCCTGGCGCGGCACCTCGACGTCGAGCGTGGCCGAGGCGAAGGCCAGCCGGTGGCCGTCGGTCGCGACCAGGCTCAGCTGCTTGCCTTCGGCGACGAACAGGATGCCGTTCAGGTAGTAGCGGATGTCGTGCACCGCCATCGCGAACGAGACCTGGCCGAGCAGGTCCTTGAGCGTCTTCTGCGGCACGCTGAAGACCGGGCCGAAGTTGGCGGCTTCCTGCACCAGCGGGAAGTCCTCGGCCGGCAGCGACTGCAGGGTGAAGCGGCTCTTGCCGCCCTTGAGCACCAGCTTGCTGGCGCTCGACTCCAGGCTCACCACCTGGTCGGCCGGCATCGTGCGCAGGATGTCGATCAGCTTGCGCGCGCCGATGGTGGTGGTGAAGTTGCCGTCGTCGCCGCCCAACTCGGCATGGGTGCGGATCTGGATCTCGAGGTCGCTGGTCGTCAGCTGCAACTGGCCGGCGGTCTTGCGGATGAGCACGTTGGCCAGGATCGGCAGGGTGTGCCGACGTTCCACGATGCCCGACACCGACTGCAGCGCGGCCAGGACTTTGTCTTGTGGTGCCTTGAGAACGATCATTGTCTTACTCTTCCTTATTTCTTCAATTCAAATTAGTCGTAGTAGATAAGGGCGGCGCCTCGCTGTGGACAGCTGCATTTTCCGCTTTCGCGACAGGCACTTGGGACATGTCGCTGGCTGTGTGCAGCCCTGCTTCCGCGCTGTCGCGGCGAGGCGGACAACTTCGGCATCGCAGCCGGACCTGTGGACAAGTGCCGAGTTGCGCAAAAGCTGTCCACACACTTGTGCTTTGACAGCGCCGGCGCATCGGATGTAAGGCGTTCATCGCTCAACCCTTCAGGGTCTGTTCCAGCACGTGCAGCTGCTGGTTGAGCTCGGTCAGCTGCTGGCGCTCGCCGGAGATCTTGCGCACCGCATGCAGCACCGTCGTGTGGTCGCGGCCGCCGAACAGCTCGCCGATCTCGGGCAGGCTCTTCTGGGTGAGTTCCTTGGCCAGGTACATCGCGATCTGGCGCGGCCGGGCGATCGAGGCCGGCCGCTTCTTCGAATACATGTCGGCGACCTTGATCTTGTAGTAGTCGGCCACCGTCTTCTGGATGTTCTCGACCGAGATCTGCCGGTTCTGGATCGACAGCAGGTCGCGCAGCGCCTCGCGCGCCAGGGCGATCGAGATCTCCTTCTGGTTGAAGCGCGAATAGGCGAGGATCTTGCGCAGCGCCCCTTCGAGCTCGCGCACGTTGGAGCGCACGTTCTTGGCCACGAAGAAGGCGACCTCTTCCGGCATCTCGGCGCTCTCGGCGCGCGCCTTGTTGATCAGGATGGCCACGCGCATCTCGAGCTCGGGCGGCTCGATCGCCACCGTGAGGCCCGAGTCGAAGCGCGACACCAGCCGCTCGTGGATGTCCGCCAGGCCCTTCGGATAGGTGTCGCTGGTCATCACGATGTGCGACTTCTTGGCCAGCAGCGCCTCGAAGGCGTTGAAGAACTCTTCCTGCGTGCGGTCCTTGTTGGCGAAGAACTGGACGTCGTCGATCAGCAGCAGGTCGAGCGAGTGGTAGCGCTCCTTGAACTCGTCGAAGGTCTTGCGCTGGTAGGCCTTGACCACATCCGACACGAACTGCTCGGCGTGGATGTAGAGAACTTTGGAATCCGGCCGGTCGGCCAGGAGCCGGTTGCCCACCGCGTGCATCAGGTGCGTCTTGCCCAGGCCGACGCCGCCGTAGATGAAAAGCGGGTTGTAGAGGTGGCCCGGCATGCCGGCCACGTGCATCGCCGCGGCGCGCGCCATGCGGTTGGCCGTGCCCTCGACCAGCGTGTCGAAGGTGAGGCCGGAATTGAGCCGGTTCTTGAAGGCGGCGGCCGCCAGGTCCTCGCCCGGCGCGACCAGGTCGCGCGGCACGTCGGTCTCGGAAACGATGGCCATGGACGTCGGCCTGGCAACGATTTCCCGCGGAGCGAGCGCTAACTCGATGATGACCGGCTGGCCATAGAGCTTCTCGGCCATCGAGGCGATCTTGCCGGCGTACTGGGCGCGGATCCAGTCGAGCTTGAAGCGGTTGGCGACGAAGACGGTGACGCGCGAAAGATCGTCGGTGACCTTGGCGGTCAGCGGCTTGATCCAGGTGTTGAATTGCTGTTCGGACAGTTCCTGGGCCAGCTGGTCGACGCAGGCTTGCCAGAGGCTGTCGCCAATGCTCTCAGTGGGCATGGGCGCTTTGAAAAGTGGTGTGTCCCTCAGCCATCTCTTTGGTCTTGGTGTTGTGGATAGGCGCACCCGCGATGCGCCCCGGATTCTAACTTGTCAAAACCTTATCCACATGACCGCGGCGGTCGCCGAAGTGCCTCTGGAAGCGGCTCGGATTGTCGCTCGGCCAAAACTTTGCGATAATCGCGGGTTTCCCTGAAATCCTTTGTCGGCGCCCTTTCTTGTCGTTGGGTCGGTGGCTCGGTCACTCTCGGGGTTCGGCTTTAAAAGCAACCATCGCAGCTTCAGCCATCGGACCCGTCCGGTGCATCGAGGAAAACCATCATGAAACGCACTTACCAAGCTTCCAAAGTCCGCCGCGCCCGCACCCACGGCTTCCTGGTCCGCATGAAGACCCGCGGCGGCCGCGCCGTCATCAACGCCCGCCGCGCCAAGGGCCGCAAGCGCCTGGCCGTCTGAGGCAGCCGGCGGCACCGTTGCAAGTCGTTGCGCCGGTGCCTTCGCTGTCCGACCGCGCCCCGGAGCCGGCCGCCATGCAGCGCCTGAAGACCCGGGCACAGTTCCAGGCCGTCCTCGCCGGTGCCACCGTGGCACGCACTGCCCATTTCGCCTTGCATCGCCGGGCGCTCGACGTGCCCGTCACGTCGGCCGACGGCAGCCCCGGAGAACCCCTGTTCGACCGCCAGGTCGCCTGGGTCGGGGCCATGGTTCCCAAACGCTGGGCCCGCCGCGCGGTGACCCGCAATGCGATCAAACGCCAGATCTACATCGTGAGCGCCGCCGCCACCGACTCGCTGCCGACCGCGGCGCACGTCGTGCGCCTGCGCGCGGGCTTCGATCGCAAGCAGTTCGTGAGCGCGTCTTCAGCGCTCCTCAAGGCCGCCGTCCGCGCCGAACTCCAGCAACTGCTGGCCCGGGCCGCGACGGCGCGCGCATGATGCGCCGCGCACTCATCGGCCTGGTCAAGGGCTATCGCCTGCTGCTGAGCCCCTGGCTCGGCCAGTCGTGCCGTTTCGAGCCGACCTGCTCGGCCTACGCGATCGGCGCGCTCGAAGCGCACGGCGCCGCGCGCGGCACCTATCTCACCCTGCACCGCATCGCGCGCTGCCAGCCGTGGTGCGACGGCGGCCACGATCCGGTGCCTCCCGCCCGGCCGGCAACGGCCGCGGGCCTGTTCTCCTTCCTTTCCCCCGACGACAAGAAGTCATCTTCATGAACGACATACGCCGCACCATCCTGTGGGTGATCTTTGGCTTCTCGCTGGTGCTCTTGTGGGACCAATGGCAGGTCCACAACGGCAACAAGCCGACCTTCCTGCCCTTCACCGCCAAGGCGGTGGCACCGGCGAATGCGCCGGCCGCCGGCGCCGCCGGCGGTGTGCCCGGTTCGCCCGTCGCGCCCGCCGCGGCATCGAACGGCGTACCGTCGGCCGCGGGCAGCGCCTCGAGCGCGGCCCTGCCGGCGCAGGGCGCGGCGACGGCCATCGGCCAGCAGGTCACGATCACCACCGACGTCTTCAAGGCGACGCTGGACGGCGAGGGCGGCACGCTGTCCGAGCTGCAGCTGCTCAAGTACCTCGACCAGACCAACAACGGCGGCCTGATCGAGACCTTCCGCCGCCTGTTCGGCCTGCCGGTGGCCGAGAACGTGGTGCGCCCGGTCAACCTGATGGAAAACGGCTCGCCGGCCACGCGCTACGTGGCGCAGACCGGCCTGCTCAATCCGGTCGACAGCGGCGACCGCTTCCCGAACCACCTGAGCCTGATGACCGCCCGCGACGGCCCGCGCGAACTGGCCGACGGCCAGAACACGCTCGAGGTGGCCTTCGAGTCGCAGCCGGTCGGCGGCCTGAAGTACGTCAAGACCTATGTCTTCACGCGCGGCGACTACTCCATCCACGTCAAGCACCAGATCGTCAACGTCAGCGACAAGCCGCAGGACGCGCAGCTCTACCTGCAGTTCGTGCGCCACGGCACGGTGCCCTCGAGCACCATGTTCGGCACCAACACCTTCACCGGCCCGGCCATCTGGAGCAGCCAGAAGAAGTTCCAGAAGATCACCTTCGCCGACATCGCCAAGGGCAAGGTCGAGGTGCCGGCACCGGCCGCCGACGGCTGGATCGCCATGGTCCAGCACTACTTCGTCTCGGCCTGGCTGCTGAACCAGCCCGGCAGCGAGGACATCAAGCGCGAGTTCCGGGTCGCCGACCTGGGCAGCAACCTGTTCTCGGTCGCCATGGTGCTGAAGCTGCCGGCGATCGCGCCGGGCGCCGCGCAGACGGTCGACAGCAGCCTGTTCGCGGGCCCCGAGGAAGAGAAGAAGCTGGAAGCCCTGGCGCCCGGCCTCGAGCTGGTCAAGGACTACGGCATCTTCGCGATCATCTCCAAGCCGCTCTACTGGCTGCTGAACCAGCTGCACGGCATCCTGGGCAACTGGGGCTGGTCGATCGTCGCGCTGGTGGTGCTGCTGAAGGCGGCCTTCTACTATCTCAACGCCAAGGCCTACGCCAGCATGGCGAAGATGAAGGCGATCAACCCGAAGATCGTCGAGATGCGCGAGCGGCTCAAGGACAAGCCGCAGGAGATGCAGCAGGAGATGATGCGCATCTACCGCGAGGAGAAGGTCAACCCGATGGGTGGCTGCTTCCCGATCGTGATCCAGATCCCGGTGTTCATCGCGCTCTACTGGGTGCTGCTGTCGTCGGTCGAGATGCGTCACGCGCCCTGGATCCTGTGGATCCACGACCTGTCGGCACCCGATCCGTGGTTCATCCTGCCGGTCATCATGACCGCCACCTCGCTGCTGCAGACCTGGCTCAACCCGACGCCGCCGGACCCGATGCAGGCCCGCCTGATGTGGATCATGCCGCTGGCGTTCAGCGTGATGTTCATCTTCTTCCCGGCCGGCCTGGTGCTCTACTGGATCACCAACAACTCGCTGTCGATCCTGCAGCAATGGTTCATCAACAAGCGGCTCGGCGTGCTCGGCAATCCGAGCAAGTTCGGCAAGAAGAAGCCGACGCTGCCGCCGGCCAAGTAAGGCCTGGCACCCTGAAAACGCCGAAGGGCCGCGCGAGCGGCCCTTTTGCTTTTGCTGGAAGAATCCGCCCCATGCTCGCGCGCGCCTCCGATCCGATCGTCGCCATCGCCACCGCTTCCGGCCGCGGGGCGGTCGGCATCGTGCGCGTCTCGGGGCCGCAACTCGCGCCGTTGGTCCATGCGCTCTGCGGCCGGGCGCTGATGCCGCGCGAGGCGACCTACCTGCCCTTCCGCGATGCCGACGGCAGCGTCATCGATCGCGGCCTGGCGCTCTACTTCCCGTCACCGCATTCCTTCACCGGCGAGGACGTCTTCGAGCTGCAGGCGCACGGCGGCATGGTGGTGCTGCAGCTCTTGCTGGCGCGCTGCCTGCAGGCCGCGGCCGAGATCGATCCGGTCGGCGGCAAGCCACGACTGGCCGGCCTGCGCGTCGCCGAGCCGGGCGAGTTCAGCCAGCGCGCCTTCCTCAACGGCAAGATCGACCTGGCGCAGGCCGAGGCGATCGCCGACCTGATCGACGCCAGCACCGAGGCCGCGGCGCGCAGCGCCAGCCGCTCGCTCTCGGGCGCCTTCTCGCAGGAGATCCACGGGTTGCTCGAGGCATTGGTGCGGCTGCGCATGCTGGTCGAGGCGACCCTCGACTTCCCGGACGAGGAGATCGACTTCCTCGAGGCCTCCGACGCGGCCGGCCAGCTGGTCGCGCTGCGCGCGCAGCTGGCGGCGGTGCAACGACGCGCGCGACAGGGCGCGCTGCTGCGCGAAGGCATCAAGGTGGTGATCGCCGGGCAGCCCAACGCCGGCAAGAGTTCGCTGCTGAACGCGCTGGCCGGCGCCGAGCTGGCGATCGTCAGCGCGATCGCCGGCACCACCCGCGACGTGGTGTCGCAGACGATCCAGATCCAGGGCGTGCCGCTGCACGTGGTCGACACCGCGGGCCTGCGCGACAGCGACGACGAGGTCGAGCGCATCGGCATCGCCCGCGCCTGGGACCAGATCGAAGGCGCCGATGCCCTGCTGTTCCTGCACGACCTGACCCGTAGCGCTCAGCCCGACTACCTGCAAGCCGATGCCCGGCTGGCCCGGACGCTGGCCGAGCGGCTGCCGCCGGGCGTGCCGCTGGTCGACGTCTGGAGCAAGCTGGACGCCGCCACGGTGACGGCACCGGCTCATGGCATCGCCCTGTCGGCCCGCAGCGGCGCCGGCATCGAGGCCTTGCGCATGCGCTTGCTGGAGGTGGCCGGCTGGCAGGCGGTGCCGGAAGGCGTCTACCTGGCGCGGGCCCGTCACGTGCAGGCGTTGAAGCAGGTCGAGGAGCACGTCGGCCTGGCCGAGGCGCACCTGGCGGCGCATTCGCAATCGCTCGACCTGCTGGCCGAAGAGCTGCGGTTGGCCCAGAACTTCCTGAACGAGATCACCGGCGAATTCGGCGCCGACGATCTGCTCGGCGTGATCTTTTCCCGCTTTTGCATCGGCAAGTAGCCTGCAAAGTGTTGCTTTCCGTGACATCTGTCACCCCAAAATTGACCTTTCGTTGATACTGGCGACCGCTCAGCAAGGTCCCCACGATGTCCTCCAGCATTCAGCCCCTTTGCCGCGCCATCGCTCAGAACACCAGCTATGACGCCTTCACCCCGGCGCTCTCGCCCCAGCAATGGGAGATGGTCGCGGCCTACCTGCAGCCCTACGACCTGCCGGCGGGACAGGTGCTGATCGACCAGGGCGCGACCGACCGGACGGTGTTCTTCATCGAAAGCGGCGCATTGAGCGTTCACCTGATCGGTGAATCGGGGCAGATGCAACTGGCCATCCTGAATCCCGGTTCGGTGGTCGGCGAAGGTTCCTTCTTCTCGCGCGCGCCGCGTTCGGCCAACGTGGTCGCCACCGGCGCCGCCCGGGTCTGGCGCCTGACGCCGATCCGCTTCGCCGAACTGTCGAACCGGCAACCCAACCTGGCGCTGGAGCTGGTGCTGGGCTTCGGTTCGGTGATCGCACGGCGGATGGTCAACAAGCTCAAGCGGGTCGCGGTGACCTGAGCGTCATGTCCCAGGTCTGCGCCGATTGCCGCACCGACAACCGCAGCGACGCCAAGTTCTGCCGCGGTTGCGGAAGGCGGCTGGCGCTGGTTGCGGCTTCGCGCACGCCGCTCGCGCCGGTCGGCGGCGAAGACTGGGCCGCGACCTTGCGAATGCCCTTCGAGGCGGAATCGGCGGAATCCGGCGATCCGGCCGACGTGGGCGAAGACAGTCCGCTCATGCCGCTGATGGGCCGCCCCTCGGACATCGACCCGGCACCGCCGTCGCGCCGCGTTCCGGCCGCCAAGACCGCGCCGCTCTCCGATCCCGACTTTTCCCTGCCGGCGACGCCGCGCCGCCGGCAGCGCAGCCACTCCCGCACCGACGACCTGCTGCCGCCGCTGTCGCCGCCCAACCCGCTGCGCCGGATCACGCTCGGGCTGCTGCTGCTCGCGCTGCTGGTGGGCGGCACGATCTGGTGGCTGCAGCGCGCGCCGGCCGGCCGCGCCGAAGCGCCGTCGGGTGTGGTGACGAACGTCGCGCCGCCTGCGGCCGAGAGCGCATCGAGTACGA
>NZ_LMUW01000170.1:88312-101541 GCF_009765735.1 Xenophilus sp. L33 | reverse complement strand
CCGCTTCGACCGGGTCGTGCTGGCCTGCCCGCCGTGGGAGGCCGCGCGGCTGGCTGCGGAGGCCGCGCCGGCCTGGGCCGCGGCGGCCGGCGCGCTGCGCCACAGGTCGATCGCGACCGTCTACCTCCAGGCAGAGACCGGCCTGGCCGCGCCGCTGCTCGCCCTGCGCAGCGGCCCCGACGCACCCGCGCAGTTCGTGCTGGACCGCGGCCGCTGCGGCGGCCCTCGCGGGCTGCTGGCCTTCGTCGTCAGCGTCAGCGAAGGCGATCGCGCGACCTTGGAGCGGCAGGTGATCGCGCAGGCGCGTTCGCAGCTCGGGCTGGAGCGCTTGCAGGCGGTGCTGAGCGTGGTCGAACGGCGCGCCACCTTCGCCTGCACGCCGGGCCTGGCGCGGCCGCCGATGCGGCTGGCCGATGGGCTCCTGGCCTGCGGCGACTTCATCGAGGGGCCCTACCCCAGCACGCTCGAAGGCGCGGTGCGGCACGGGCTGGCGGCGGCTGCCGCCTTGTAGCCGCTTCAGTCGCCGGCGTTGTCCAGCGCCATGCACAGCGCATGCAGGTTCGGCACGATCAGCTGCGGCCGCGCGCCATGCTCCCAGGGCCGGTCCTCGCGCACCAGCCAGGCCGCCTGCATGCCGGCGTCGAGCGCGCCGACCACGTCGAGCTTGGCATCGTCGCCGACGTGCAGCATGTCCTTGGGCAGGAGGCCGACCGAGGCCGCGGCGGCGCGGAAGATCGGCGCGTGCGGCTTGCCGCTGCCGAAGGCGCGGGCGTTGAAGGCGGTGCGGAACCAGCGGCCGACGCCCGTCTGATGCACGTCGGCATTGCCATTGGAGATCGCCACCAGCGGATAGCGCTCGCTCAGCCACTTGAGCGCCGGCAGCGCGTCTTCGTAGAGCGTCACCCGCTGCCGCTCGGCGAAGAAGACGTCGAAAGCCGGCTCGGCCAGCGCCGGGTCTTCGCCGGCCCGCCGCAACGCGCCGCGGATCGACTCGCGGCGCAGCGCGCTCAGGTCGTGGGCCAGGTCGGAGCGTTCCTTGGCGGTGGCTTCGCGCAGTTCGCGCAGCACGCCGGGCGTGAGCAGCAGCTGCGCGGTCTTCGGCGCCTCGCGCAGCAGCCATTCGTGCAACACCTTCTCGGCCCGCTCGATGGTCGGCCAGATCGGCCACAGGGTGTCGTCGAGGTCGAGCGAGATGCCGGCGATGCGCTTGACGTCGAGCACCAGGGACGCTTGAGAAGCCGGGGAAGCAGGGGTCGCGGAAGCCATGACCGAGAATAGCGCATGCCTTTTCGAGAAGAACCACCGGCCGCTGCAGACGGCCGGGAACGCACGGCCGTGCTCTGGTGCAACCTGGGTTCGCCCGATGCGCCGACCGCCGGCGCCCTGCGGCCCTACCTGGCCGACTTCCTCGGCGATCCGCGGGTGGTCGAGATTCCGCGGCTGGTCTGGTCGGCGATCCTGCACGGCGTCATCCTGCGCACCCGGCCCGCCAAGTCGGCCGCCAAGTACGCCAGCATCTGGACGCCCGAAGGCTCGCCGCTCAAGACCTGGACCCGCAAGCAGGCGGTGCTGCTGCAAGGCTGGCTCGGCGAGCGCGGCCATCGCCTGACGGTGCTCGACGCGATGCGCTACGGCCAGCCGTCGATCGCCGCCCGCCTCGACGAGCTGAAGGCCGCCGGCGCGACCCGCGTGCTGGTGCTGCAGGCCTATCCGCAGTATTCGGCCACCACCACCGCCAGCGTGATCGACGCGGTCAACGCCTGGAGCGCCGAGGTGCGGCGGCTGCCCGAGCTGCGCTTCGTCGCCGACTACCACGACGACCCGCTCTACATCGATGCGCTCGCGCAGAGCGTCACGCGGCACTGGAAGGAGAACGGCCGCGCCGAGCAGCTGGTGATGAGCTTCCACGGCATCCCCGAGCGCAACATCCAGCGCGGCGACCCGTACCAGGCGCAGTGCCTGGCCACCGCGCGCCTGCTCGCCGAGCGCCTGGGCCTCACGCCCGCGCAGCACCGCGTCACCTTCCAGTCGCGCTTCGGCCGCGCCAAGTGGCTGCAGCCCTACACCGAGCCCACCTTGCGCGAGCTGGCCGCGGCCGGCGTGGGCAGCGTCGACGTGATGTGCCCGGGCTTCCCGGCCGACTGCCTCGAGACGCTGGAGGAGATCGCGATGGAAGGCCGCTCGGCCTTCCTGCAGGCCGGCGGCAAGCAGTTCAACTACCTGCCCTGCCTGAACGACAGCCCGGCCTGGATCACGGCGCTCAGCGGGATCGCCGAGCGGCACCTGGCCGGCTGGCCCACGCAGGCCGCTCAGTAGCGCGATCGCACCATCGCCCGTGCAGGCGCGCGTGCTGGCGACTGGCGCGCGATGCTGTTCTGCAGCCGCACCGCGTGGTTGATCACGCACATGTGGGCGAAGGCCTGCGGCAGGTTGCCGCGCTGCTCGCCGCTCGCGGCATCGATCTCCTCGGCCATCAGGCCGACGTCGTTGGCCCGCGCCAGGAGGCGCTCGAAGAGGGCCTTCGCCTCGCCCGTGCGACCCGTCAGCGACATCGCGCCGACCCGCCAGAAGGCGCAGGCGGTAAAGGTGCCTTCTTGGCCGTCGAAGCCGTCGTCCGGGTCGCGATAGCGGTAGACCAGGTCGCCGCTGCACAGCTCCCGGTCGATTGCTTCCATCGTCCGCGCGGTGCGCGGATCGTCCACGTCGAGCGCGTCGAAGAGCAGCAGGCGCAGCACCGAGGCGTCCAGCACGCGCGACTCGTAGCCCTGCATCCAGGCGCCCCGCGCCTCGCTCCAGGCGCGCCGTTCGTATTCCTCTCGGAGGCTGTCGGCCTCGCGGCGCCAGCGCGCGAGTTCGTCCGGCGCGAAGCCGCCGAGCCTGCGGCCGGTGCGTTCGGCGCGGTCGAGGGCGATCCAGAGCATGCCCTTGGTGTGCAGCAGCTGGCCCTCCTGCGCCCGCGATTCCCAGATGCCGCGCTCGGGCACGTCGCGGCAGCGGATCGCCTGCTCGGCCAGCGCGCGAATCAGCGCGTGCAGGCCTTCGGCGACCGGCCGCGGCGGATCGAAGTCCACCGTGTCGAGGTAGACATGCAGCGCCGCCATGGATTCGCCGTAGATGTCGTGCTGGCGCTGCGACTCGGCCGCGTTGCCGATGCGCACCGGCCCGACGCCGCGCCAACCGGGCAGGTTCGGCAGGGCCTGTTCCGGCGGCATCTCGCCGTCGATGCCGTAGACCAGGCGCAGTTCCTGCCCGCCGCTGCGGTCGACCTGGCGCAGGAAGCGCAGGTATTCCGCGGCCTCGCGATGCGCACCGAGCGTGCAGAAGGCGGTGGCGGTGAAGCTGGCATCGCGCACCCAGCTGAAGCGGTAGTCGAAGTTGCGATTGCCGGGGATGGCTTCCGGCAGGCTGGTGGTGGCTGCCGCAACGATCGCGCCGGTCGGCGCATAGGTCAGCAGCTTGAGCACCAGCGCGCTGCGAACCACCGCGTCGCGGTAGTCGCCTTCGTACCGCAGCTGCGTCGTCCAGGCGCGCCAGTAGTCCGACGTGAGGCGCAGGTCGTCGAGCGCGCGCGGCAGGTGATAGGCCGACGGCTCCGCCGCCTCGGCTTCGCGCACCGACAGGCAGACGAACGCCTGCTCGCCGCGCCGCAGCGTGAAGCGCATGCGCACGATGCCGGCCTCGATCGCCAGCTCATGCGAGCCTTCGAGCAGGAAGATGCGGTCGCCGTCGCGCAGCTCGACCCGGCCCTCGCCGAGGTGGCGCAGCACCAGGGCGCGGCGGCCGTAGTCGGCGACCAGTCGCAGGCGGAACATGCCGTCGACCTCGCCGTCGATGCAGCGCAGCAGGCGCAACACGCGACCCTGCGCATCGCCGTCCGGGCCTTCGTCCAGGGTCTCGCGCGGCGGGTGCAGCGGCATGAGGTCGCGCAGCGCCGCCCGGCCGCGCGGCGTGTCGAAGCGGGTCTCCAGGATGTTGCTGTCCGCCAGGTAGGCGCGGCCGGCGCTGCGTGCGTTGTCCATGTCGCAGCTGAAGAAGCCGCCGCCCGCATCGTCCAGCAGGCGGGTCAGCACGGCCGGGCTGTCGTGGCGCGGCCAGCACAGCCAGTCGATAGAGCCCGCGGAAGAGACCAGCGCGGTCGACGAGGTGTCGCCGATGATCGCGTAGTCGGAGATCGGTGGATTCATGCCCTGCGTTGATGACGCAACGCACGATGCGCAGGTGTAAGAGACGGACTCGTCTTCGGGACGCCGGGCGACGCTAGACTTGCCGCCGTGAACGTGTCTCTCAGGCAATTGAAGGGCTTCCTGCTGGTGGCGCGCCTGGGCAGCTTCACGCGTGCCGCCGAGCAGCTGCACATCACGCAGGCCGGCCTCAGCGCGATGATGCGCGACCTCGAGACCCAGTTCGAATGCCGGCTC
The DNA here is from genome assembly GCF_009765735.1 of Xenophilus sp. L33. Classification (GTDB taxonomy): domain Bacteria; phylum Pseudomonadota; class Gammaproteobacteria; order Burkholderiales; family Burkholderiaceae_C; genus Variovorax. The sequence goes on along the minus strand of NZ_LMUW01000170.1, from coordinate 97,123 downwards.
TTCGACCGCACCACGCGCTCGGTGTCGCTGACCCGCGAAGGCGCGGCGGTGGTGCCCGCGGTGCATGCCGCGGTCGGCCAGCTCGAGGCGGCCAAGGCCTCGGTGAAGCTGTCGGTGTTCGCGGCGCGGCGCATCCTCACGATCGCGGTGACGCCGGTCTTCGCATCGGTGCTGGCGCCCTCGGTGTGCAAGGCCTTCGCCGCGATCGATCCGTCGGTCGACGTGCGCATCCGCGACGTGCCGCGCGGCGAGATCCAGGTGCTGGTCGAGCGCGGCGAGGCCGACGTCGGCTTCGGCATCTTCCTCAAGCGGGCCGCGGGCATCCACCTGACCTCGCTCACCCGCTTCCCGCTGGTCTGCGTGGCGCCTGCCGGCACCCTGCCCGAGCGCGTCGCCCGGCCGGCCCGCGAGGGCCTTCGCTCGATGCCGTGGAGCGCCCTGCCCGAGCTGCCGCTGATCGCGCTGGCGGCCGACACGCCGGTGCAGCAGGTGGTCGACGAATGCCTGGCGAAGGCGCGCGTGGCGCGCCCGGTGCGCCAGGTGTGCAACTCGATGCAGACCATCCTGGCGCTGGTGGCCCAGGGCTTCGGTGCGACGATCCTGCCGGCGATGGTGGTGCCGGCCTGCCCGGTGCAGAGCTTCGACGTCGCCCGGCTGAGCGGACCGCCGACCCACCTGGCCTTCCACCAGATCGCCAAGACCGGGCATCAGCTGTCGCCGGCGGTGGCGCCCTTCGTCGAGGCGATGGTGGAGGAAGTCAACCGCCTCTGCGCGAGCCAGCCTTCGCGTTGAGCGTCGTCTGACTTCGGGCTGACTTCAGGCTGGCGGAGCGGCCAGCGCCACCTCTTCGGGCCGGTAGGCGAAGAGCCACTCGTAGCGCTCGCGGACCTTGCTCTCCTCCCATTCGCGCGCGACGTAGGCAGCGGCGCCTTCGGGGTTCGCCAGCTCCGGGTTGTGGAAGCGCTTCGTGTTGGCGGCCGAGCCTTGGACGATCTTCGTGGTGCGCTCCAGGCGCGTCGCCTGGTAGACGCGCAGGGCGGTCGGCACGTCGTCTTCGTACGCCTGCAGCGCGCGGGCGACGACGCAGCCGTCCTCGATCGCCATCGCCGCGCCCTGCGCCAGGAAGGGCAAGGTCGGATGGGCCGCATCGCCCAGCAGGGTCACGCGGCCCACGGTCCAGTTCGGCAGCGGGTCGCGGATCATCATCGCCCAGCGCAAGGGCGCGGTGAGCTGGCGGATCAGTGCATGGATGTCGTCGTGCCAGCCCTCGAAGTCGGCGTGGCATTCCTGCACCGAGCCGGACTCGGTCCACGATTCGCGGAACCAGCCCTCTTTCTCGACGATGCCGGTGAAGCCGACCAGGCGGCCGGCATGCACCGGGTAATGGATGACATGCCGCCCGGGACCGACCCAGTTCACGCCGGCGGTGCCCTGCATGCTCTTCGGCAGGGTCTCGATCGGGATCACGCCGCGCCAGGCGATGCAGCCCGAGAAGCGCGGCTTGTCTTCCGCCACCACCTTCGCCCGCACCACCGAATGCACGCCGTCTGCGCCGATCAGCGCATCGGCCCGCAGCACCTCGCCCGACGCGAGCGTGACCTGCACCGCATCCGCGGTCTGCGAGACGTCGGCCACCTTCGCGCCCAACCGCAAGGCAGCGGGATTGCGCTGCTGCAGGCCCGCGACCAGCACCTGGTGCAGGTCGGGGCGGTACAGCATCATGTAGGGCGCACCGTGGCGCTCGATCGATTCGGCGCCGAGGTCGAAGAGCTGCCACTCCTGGCCCGTGTTCCACAGGCGGATGCACTTGCCGCCGGGCCGGATGGTCACCTCTTCCAGCGCCGGACCCAGCCCGAGGCCGTACAGCACGCGGGTCGCGTTGGCGCTCAGCTGGATGCCGGCGCCGACCGCGCCGAGTTGCGCCGCCTGCTCCAGCACCACCACCTCGAAGCCGCGGTCCATGAGGCACAGCGCGGCGGTCAGGCCGCCGAGGCCGGCACCGGCCACGATGATTCGTCGAGCCATTGCTCGTTCCTTGTCAGAGATAGAAGAAGTCCACCTTCGACGCCAGCTGGTCGTTGGTGAGGATGATTTTTTTCGCGACGATGCGATAGCCGTCGCCGCGCCAGCCGAGCGTGTGATCGTAGCGGCCGGCGTAGGTCACCAGCTTCGCTTCCTTCGGCGGATGCACGTGGCAGGTCCATGCGGACTTGACCCGCATGGTCTCGTCGCCGAGTGCCGTGGCGAGCGATCCGGCCACCAGGTGCGTGGTCCGCGGCACCGGGCTGGAGGCGATCGAACGCCCCGAGCGCAGCCGGTGCACCCGCTCGGCCAGGAAGCGCCGGCCGTCCAGGAAGATGAAGGACAGCTCGCGCATCGGGTCTTCGGTGAGCGTGTTCTCGTCGCGCCACATCGGCACCCAGAAGCGCGCCTCCTCTGCGTAGAGCGCCAGCCAGGCGTCCCAGTCGGCCTCGTCCAGCAGCTGCGCTTCGAGAGCGACCAGTTCGCACGCCAGGCGCCTGCGTTCCTCGTTCGTCATTCGGCCTCGCTCGGGCGGCTGAGGCCGCGTTCGATCAGCTCGCGCCAGCAGCGGTAGGTGCCGTGCATCACGGTCTCGTCGCCGAGGTTGAAGGAGCCGACCACGGTCGATTCGGGCTGCAGGTCCAGCTCCGTGGTCGACGCATGCGCGAGTCCTTGCGCGCGGAGGCTTTCGCCGCGCGCCGCGCCCTGCTGCCAGGCGATCGGCCGCGCCTCGAAGCCGCGCTGGCAGTCCTCGTAGTTGCCGATGTCGTCGGGCGTCGCGAGGCCGGTCGGGTTGAAGAATTCCTCGTATTGGCGGATGCGAAGCGCCCGCGCCTCGGGCGCTTCGCCGATCGGCGCCAGGCAGAAGGTCCGCATGTGCGTGCGGTTAGGCGCCAGCGGCCGCCAGATGCGCAACTGCAGCGACGCGTTCTCCGCGAACTGCGCGTTGGGAAAGATCGTGGTGTTGCGCACGTAGGTCATCCAGCGCGCCTTCACTTCGCCGAGGCGCGCCTGCAGCTCTTCCTTCGCGAAGGCCAGGGGCGTGGCCTTGTCCGACGGCGCCGGCCCCCACATCGCGTTGTGGCCGTGCGCGAAGGCGAAGGTGCCGCGCTCCAGCGCGCGGCTCTTGAAGCCCGAGTAGACCGAGGCCTGCTCGCTCCGGCGCTGCAGCGCCTCGATGTACGAGGGATGGGTCGAGGAGAAGTGGTAGGGATCGACCCCGTTCTCCATCTGCAGCTTCCAGTTGCCCTCGAAGGTGAATTCGCCGCGACCCGGGATGCATTCCACGCCCTGCGGGCTCTGGTCGACCACCAGGTCGATCATCTTGCGGACGTCGCCGAGGTAGTCGGCCAGCGGCGGCACGTCGGCCTGCAGGCTGGCGAAGAGCACGCCGCGGTAGCTCTCGAAGCGCGCCACGGGTTGCAGGTCGTGGCTGTGGCCGTCGAAGCGGTCGTTGTAGGCGCCCTCGTCGCGCAGCTTCACCAGGATGTTCTTCCCCGACGTGTCGTAGGCCCAGCCGTGGTATTGGCAGACGAAGCTGCGCGCGCTGCCCTGCTGCCGATGGCACACCATCGCGCCCTTGTGGCGGCAGCTGTTCAAGAGGCAATGCAGGCGCCCCTCGGCATCGCGCGTGACGATCACCGGCGCGCGGCCCACGTGGGTGGTGAAGAAGTCGTTCGGCTTCGGCACCTGCGACGCCAGCCCGACCAGGTTCCAGGTGCCTTCGAAGATGTGCGCCATCTCCCACTCGAAGACCTGCGGGTCGCGGTAGATGTCGCGGCCGACCAGGAACTCGCCGGGCTCGTCCTTGAACAGTTGCGACGGGTCCATCGCGCTCAGTCGAGCTTGATGCCGGCGGCCGAGATCACCGAGCCCCAGCGCGCCGAGTCGTCGGCGATGCGGCGCGCGAACTGCTCCGGCGTGGTCGGCTCGACGCTGAAGCCGGCGCCGCGCAGCGCGCTGGTCACCGCCGGATCGTCCAGCACGTGCAGCAGGTGCTGGCTCAGGAAGGCGATGCGCTGCGGCGGCGTGCCGGCCGGCGCCACCAGGCCGAACCAGGTGCTGGCCTCGAACTTCGGATAGCCCTGCTCCTGCATCGTCTTCACTTCGGGCAGGTCGACCCAGCGCTGGTTGCCGGTGACCGCCAGCGCCCGCAGCTTGCCGGCCTTGACCAGCGGCACGATGGTGGTCGGCGTGTCGAACAGGAAGTCGACGTCACCCGCCAGCAGCGCGGTCATGCCGGGCGCGCCGCCGTTGTACGGAATGTGGGTGGCCGACACGTGCGCCGCCGACTTGAACAACTCGGCCACCAGGTGGCCCGAGGCGCCCTGCCCGGTCGACGAGAAGTTCAGCTTGCCGGGCGAGGCCTTGGCCGTCGCCACCAGGTCGGCGACCGACTGGATCTTCGCGTCCTGCCGCACCACCAGCACGAAGGGCTGCGCCACGACCAGGCCGACCGGCGCGAAGGACTTGGCCGGGTCGTACTTGACGTTCGCGTAGAGATGCGGCGCGATCGCCAGCGAACTGCCCGACCCCCACAGCAGGGTGAAGCCGTCGGGCTTCGCCTGCGCGACGCGCGTCGCGCCGATGGTGGAGCCCGCTCCCGGCACGTTCTCGACGATGAAGGTCTGGCCGGTGTCCTTGCCGAGCGCGCTGGCCACGATGCGGGCCGAGGCGTCGGTCGGCCCGCCGGTGGCGAAGGGCACGACGATGGTGGTGACCTGCGCGCCGGCGGCGGCGCAGAAGGCCAGGCCGATGTACAGGCCGGCCCGAATCAGCGATCCGATTTTCAATTCTTGTCTCCGTCGCGGAAGGGGAACCGCGCCGGCCGATCTTCGGCGCTCGGAGCCCAAGCGAGAAGCAAGAATGAGGTGTCAATTCACAAGCGGCGCTTGTGAATTGAGAGCGCCTTCAGAAGCCGCCGAGGTAGTCCATCTTGCCGATCGGCGCACCGCTGTGACGCAGCACGCCATAGGCCGTCGTGACGTGGAAGAAGAAGTTCGGCAGCGCGAACTGCAGCAGGTAGCGCTGGGCGGTGAACTTCAGTTCGTTGCCGCGCACCTTCATGACGACCTCGCGGTCCTCGGCGCCGTCGATCTGCGAGCGCTCGACGCTCTTGAGGAAGTCGATGGTCTTGGTCACGCGGGCCTGCAGCTCGGCGAAGGTGGTCTCGGTGTCGGGAAAGCTCGGACCGGTGATGCCGGCGATCCGCGCGACCGCGAACTTGCTGGCATCGCTGGCGCTCTGCACCTGGCCGGCCAGGGTGAACATGTCGGGCGCCAGCCGCGCATTGACGAGCTGGGCCGGATCGGTGCCGGTGGCCTGCGCATGCGCCAGGCCCTTGTCGAGCACGTGCGCGAGCTGGCCGAGGCCACGGGTGAAGACGGGCACCGAGAAGTCGTAGAACGAGATGGTCATTGAGGAAGGTCTCCAGGGAATGATTCGAGGCGCGCGGTCGCGGCCGCCGCATTGTCGGCGCGCGGCGGCCGGCGCTTCATCGGGCGCGCAATCGCCCGACGATGCCTGTGGGGAAGTAGTAGACGGACAGCACGAACAGCACCCCCAGCCACAGGAGCCACCGATCCGGCGACAGCAGCGCCGCCAGCCAGGGCAGCCCGCTCGCGGCATCGCTGGCCAGCTTGAGCAGGTCCTGCAGGTAGCTCTGCGCCACGATGAAGATCGCCGAGCCGATCACCGCGCCGTACATCGTGCCCATGCCCCCGATCACCACGATCAGGAGCACGTCCACCATGATCTCGAAGCTCAGCGACGTGTCCGGGCCGTTGTAGCGCAGCCAGATCGCCAGCATCGCACCCGCGAGCGTCGCGAAGAGCGCCGAGAGCACCGCCGCGGTCGTGCGGTACACCACCACCCGGTAGCCGATCGCCTCGGCCCTGAACTCGTTCTCCCGGATCGCCTGCAGCACCCGCCCGAAGGGCGAATTGACGATGCGCAGCAAGGCCAGCACCAGCAGCACCGCGGCCACGAAGAGCAGGTAGTAGCACAAGAGCCGCCCGTCCAGCGAGACGCCCAGGAACGGGTCCTCGGCGAACTCGAAGCTCGGGGAGATCAGCTCCGGCAGCTTGAAGGTGAGGCCGTCCTCGCCGCCGGTGAAGACCGACAGCTGCGAGGCCAGCGTCTGGAAGGCCGAGGCCACCGCCAGCGTGATCATGGCGAAGAAGATCGCCCGCACCCGCAGCGAGAACAGGCCGATCGCGAAGGACAGCACCAGCGAGACGACCAGCGAGGCACCCAGGCCCAGCGCCAGCGCACCCCAGCCCGCACCGAGCCGCGTCGCCGCGATCGCGATGCCGTAGGCACCGATGCCGAAGAACATGGTCTGCGCGAAGCTGACGATGCCGGTGTAGCCCAGCAGCAGGTCGAAGCTGGCCACCAGCACGATGAAGACCAGGATCTTGGCGGCCACGTTGAGCGCCTTGACGCCGGGGAAGATGAAGGGCGCGAAGGCCAGCGCGAGCACCAGCGCGACGAGCAGCACCGCCAGGATGCGGCTGCGCGGGCGGTCGTTGGAGAGCAGTCTTGAGAACATTGGAGGTCTTCAGCGCTTGGCCACCGGATACACGCCCTGCGGCCGCCACAGCAGCACCGCCACCATCAGGAAGATGCTGGCGAACTGCGTGAGCATCGGCAGCAAGAAGCCGATGTAGTTGCTCATCAGCCCCACCAGCAAGGCGCCGATGAGTGCGCCTCCCGTGGAGCCCAGCCCGCCGATGATGATCACGATGAAGATCAGCACGTTCACCTGCGCGCCCATCTGCGGCACCAGGTTCTGCTGGAACAGGCCCCACATGACGCCGCCGAGGCCGGCCAGGGCGCTGCCGACCACGAAGACGCCGATGAAGAGCTGCCCGATGCGGTAGCCGAGCGACTCGACCATCTCGCGGTCCTGCACGCCCGCGCGGATCAGAAGCCCGATCTTGGTGCGCCCGAGCGTCCAGGCCAGGAGCGCGAAGACCACGATGCCCACCGCCATCGCCAGGAGCCGGTACTTGCTGATCGCCGCGTCGGCGATGAAGACCGAGCCGCGCAGGGCCTCCGGCAGCGGCAGCGGCACCTGCGCGGGGCCCCAGATGACCTTGATCAGTTCCTCGCCGATGATCATGCCGCCCATGGTGATGAGGATCTGCTTGAGGTGCTGGCCATACACCGGCCGCACGATGAAGCGCTCGAAGGCCAGCCCGATCGCCCCGGCCACGGCCATCGCCACCAGCATCGCGGGGAAGACCGCCAGCAGGTTGCGCCACAGTTCCTGCGAGCCGGTCCAGTCGCCCATCAAGCCCAGCACGCTGCTCGCGACGAAGGCGCCCAGCGCGATGAAGACGCCGTGGCCGAAGTTCAGCACGTCCATCAGCCCGAAGATGAGGGTCAGGCCCGAGGCGATGATGAAGATGATCAGCCCCATCGCGAGACCCGCCACGGTGAGCGTGAGCCAGGTGGAGAAGGAGCCGGTGAGCGGCAAGGCGAGCAGCGCCAGCACCGGCACCAGCAGCAAGGGCTTCCAGTCGAAGTCGGCCTTCACAGCGCCAGCCCCAGCAGCGACTGCTGCAACGTCTCGTCCTCGGAGAACGCGGCCATGGAGCCGCTGTGCACCACGCGGCCGTTGTCCATGACCGCCACGCTGTCGCCCAGGCGCTGGGCGAAGTGGATGTTCTGCTCGACCAGCAGGATGGTCACGCCTTGCGCCTTGAGTTCGGCGAAGGCGTCGATCATGTTGTTGATGATCGCCGGGGCCAGGCCCTTGCTGGGCTCGTCGACGATCAGCAGTTCGCGCGGCTCGACGATCGCGCGCGAGACCGCCAGCATCTGCTTCTGGCCGCCCGAGAGCTTGCCGGCCGGGTGGTTCCAGAACTTCTGCACCGCCGGGAAGAGCTTGAAGATCCACTGCAGCCGGGCCTCGTCGATCGCCTCGATCGTCTTGGCGCCGCGCGCGGCCAGGAGCATGTTCTCCTTGACCGTGAGGTCCGAGAAGATGCCCATGTTCTCGGGCACGTAGGCGATGCCGAGTTCGGCGATCTGCGGGGTGCGCGCGGCGGTGATGTCGCGCTCGCCGAAGCGCACCCGGCCCTGGGAGGCGTGCCAGAGGCCCATGATGGTGCGCAAGGTGGTGGTCTTGCCCGCGCCGTTGCGCCCGAGCAGCATGGTGAGACGCCCCTTGGGCACCGCGAGGTCGACGCCGTGCAGGATGTGGTACGCGCCGATGTGGGTGTGCACGCCCTGGAGCGTGAGCAGGTCGGTCATGCGGCCTCCTTGGCCACGCCCAGGTAGGCCTCCTGCACGATCGGCGAGGCGATGACCTCGGCCGGCTCGCCGTCGGCGACCAGCGTGCCGTTGTGCAGCACGATGATCCGGTCGGCCAGTTCGCGCACCACGTCCATCTTGTGTTCGACCAGCAGGATGGTCTTGGTCTTGTCCTGCTTAAGTTCGCGAATGAGGTCCAGGATCACCGGCGCCTCGGCCGCGTTCATGCCGGCGGTGGGTTCGTCGAACATGAAGACCTTGGGCTCCAGGGCCATGAGCAGCGCCACCTCCAGCTTGCGCTGGTCGCCGTGCGGCAGGCTGGAGACGACCGCCTCCTCCTTGGCCTTCAGGTTGATGCGCAGCAGCAGTTCGTCGGCCCGCTCGATGAGCGCCTTGTGGTCGCTCCAGATGCTCCAGAGGTTGAAGCCGTGGCGGTGCGGCCCGGCGCGGGTGGCCTGCACGGCCAGGCGCACGTTCTCCAGCACCGTCAGGTGCGGGAACAGGTTGGTGAGCTGGAAGGCGCGGCCGAGA
>NZ_LMUW01000170.1:85006-88302 GCF_009765735.1 Xenophilus sp. L33 | reverse complement strand
CCACCTCCAGCTTGCGCTGGTCGCCGTGCGGCAGGCTGGAGACGACCGCCTCTTCCTTGGCCTTGAGGTTGATGCGCACCAGCAGTTCGTCGGCGCGCTCAATCAAGGCCTTGTGGTCGCTCCAAATGCTCCAGAGGTTGAAGCCGTGGCGGTGCGCGCCCGCACGCGTGGCCTGCACGGCCAGGCGCACGTTCTCCAGCACCGTCAGGTGGGGGAACAGGTTGGTGAGCTGGAAGGCGCGGCCGAGGCCCGCGTGGGTGCGCGCGGCCGGCGACAGGCCCGAGAGCAGGCGGCCGTCGAGCGACACCGTGCCGGCGCTCGCCTTGAGCTGGCCGGAGATCAGGTTGAAGTAGGTGGTCTTGCCCGCGCCGTTGGGGCCGACGATGGCCGTCAGCGTGCCGGGGGCGAAGGCGCAGCTCACGTCGTTGACGGCCACGTGGCCGCCGAAGCGGATGGTGAGTCCGCGCGTCTCCAGCATCGGTCGGCTCAGCGCTTGTTCAGGATCGGGACGTTCATCTCGTCGGGCGTGATCTCGTGCACCAGCTCCGGCACGCCCCAGGCGAAGGCCGGGTCGACCTTGATCCGGAAGTGATACATCGACTGCATCGCCTGGTGGTCTTCCTTGCGGAAGGTCATCTTGCCCTTGGGCGTGTCGAAGCTCATGCCTTCCATCGCCGCGATCAGCTTGTTGGTGTTCGTGTCGCCACCGGTCTTCTTGAGCGCGGTCACCAGCGCCATGCCGGCCGAGAAGCCGCCGGCGGTGAAGAAGTCCGGCGGCTGCTTGAACTGCTTGTAGTGGGCCGAGACCATCGCGTCGTTGACCGGGTTCTTCGGGATGCCGAAGTAGTAGTAGGTGGCGCCTTCCATGCCCGGGAAGCGCTTGTAGGCGGTCATCGCCGGCAGGATGTTGCCGCCGGTGCCGACGTCGATGTCGTAGCGCTTCTTGAGGTCGGCGTCGGCCAGCGCGTTGAAGGGCGGCGTCGGGCTGGCCCAGACCACCGCGATCACCTTCTTGCCCGGCTTGTCCTTGAGCGAATCGACCAGCCGCTGGATGCCGGCGGTGTAGTCGGTGGTGGCCGGCGGCAGGTATTCCTCGTGCACGATCTTGGCCTTCTTGAGCGCCGACTTGAAGGCCGCCACGCCGTCGCGGCCGAAGGCGTAGTCCTGCGCGAGGATCGCGATCGAGGTGCCTTCCTTGTCGCTCGCCACCGCGTTGCTGATCGCGTCCTGGCTGGAGTTGCGGCCGGTGCGGAAGATGTACTTGTTCCACTTGTCGCCGGTGATCGAGTCGGCGACCGCCGGCTCGACCAGCAGGATCTTCTTGTATTCCTCGGCCACCGGAAGCATCGCCAGCGCCACGCCCGAGGAGGTCGGGCCGACGGCGATCGCCGCCTTGTCGTCCGCGTAGGCGGCGGCCAGCAGCGACTTGCCGAGGTCGGGCTTGCCCTGGTCGTCCTTCTCGATCACCACCAGCTTTCGGCCGTCGACCATCATCGTGCCCTGCGTCGCGTAGTCCAGGCCCATCAGGAGACCGGTCTGCGTCTGCTTGCCGTAGGCTTCCAGCGGCCCGGTCTTGCTGTAGATGTGGGCGATGACGATGTCATTGGTCTCGGCCCGGGCCGGCGCGCCGAGGCCGAAGGCGGCCGTGGCGGCCAGCATGGCCAGGGCGGCGAGGTGGCGACGATGCATTCTGGGTCTCCTGGTTTTCGAAGTGGTGGGATGAATTTCGACCGGCGCCGATCGTATCGCGACATGCAGGGCGCTTTCCGATGTCGCAGGCAGAATTCGCGCACTCTCAGCCAACCACCTTCTTCATGAGCACGTCCGAGGTCTTCCTGATCGCCATGCTGATCATCTTCACTGCGCCCTACCTGATCTGGCGGTTAGCGCGCACCGACTACTTCGCGCCGCTGGTGGTGGTGCAGATCATTGCCGGCATCCTGCTCGGGCCGGGTGTGCTGGGAGCGCTCTTCCCCGACTACTACAAGTTCGTCTTCAACCCGAACGTGATCCTGTCGCTCAACGCGATCGCGCAGTGGGCGGTGATGCTGTTCGTCTGGATCGCCGGCATCGAGCTCGACCTGCGGCGCGCCTGGGAGCACCGGCGCGAGAGCGGCGTCACCGCCGGCCTGGCGCTCGGCGTGCCGCTGCTGCTCGGCGCAGCGGCGGGCTGGGCGATGCTGTCGACGCCGGGCTGGATCGGCGCCCAGGCGCTCGAATGGCAGTTCCTGCTCGGCATCGGCATGTCCTGCGCGGTGACCGCGCTGCCGATCCTGATCCTGTTCATGGAGAAGCTCGAGATCCTGCGGCAGCCGCTCGGGCAGCGCATGCTGCGCTACGCCAGCCTGGACGACGTCGCCATCTGGGGCGTGCTGGCGCTGATCCTGATGGACTGGCAGCGGGTCGGCAAGCAGGCGGCCTTCCTGCTCGCCTTCGCGGTCGCCAGCGCCCTCTTCCGCCGCCTGATGCGGCGCATCCCGGCTTCCGACCGCTGGTACGCCGGCCTCATCTGGCTGGCCGCCTGCGGCCTGGGCGCCGACTGGTCGGGCCTGCACTACATGGTCGGCGCCTTCATCGCCGGCGCGGTGATGGACGCGGAGTGGTTCGACCAGAAGCAGATGGACTGGCTGCGCCACAACGTGCTGCTGGTGGTGATGCCGGTGTTCTTCCTGAGCACCGGGTTGCGCACCAGCTGGCAGGTCGGCGGCTCGGCGGTGTTCGTCGCGGCGGCGCTGCTGCTGGTCGCCTCGGTCGGCGGCAAGCTGCTCGGCATGCGCATCGCCGGCCGCGTGCTGGGCTGGCAACCCGGCGAGGCCTCGATGATCGGCTGGCTGCTGCAGACCAAGGCGCTGATCATGATCATCTTCGCCAACGTGCTGCTCGACAAGGCGATCATCACCTCGGCCGCCTTCACCGCCCTCCTGCTGATGGCCGTGGCCAGCACCATGCTGACCGTGCCGGTGGTGTCGCCCAAGCTGAGGCGCATGCAGGCCATCGTCACCCGCTCGCGCTGAACGGGCCGCGGGATAGACTACGCGCCGTCGTCCGATGGAAGCCGCCATGACCCGAATCCCTCTCCTCGCCCGCCAGGTCCTCGCCCTCGCCGGCCTGCTGGCGGCCGCATCGGGTGCCGGCGCGCAGACCGCGGCCGACCTGCAGCAGGCCCAGCAGGCATTCGAGAAGCAGCTGGCGGCCTGCAACAGCGGCCAGCTGCCGGCGCCGCAGCGCGAAGCCTGCGTGCGCGACGCCGGCGCGGCGCTCGACCAGGCCCGCGCCGCCACCGGCAACGCCGGCAG